>NZ_JBVYOQ010000019.1:0-178526 GCF_056134165.1 Actinoplanes sp. 13
AATAGGCCGAGGGCTTAACCACCCTAAACATTGCGCTTGCGTCCACTGTGTGATTCACAGCAAACGAACAACCACCCTTTGGTGGTGTGGCCGGTAACCGGTCGTACCCTAAGGTTGTTGGATGTTTGTGGTGCTGATGGTTGTTTCGGTGGTCATAGCGGTGGGGAAACGCCCGGTCTCATTCCGAACCCGGTAGCTAAGCCCGCCAGCGCCGATGGTACTGCACTCGGGAGGGTGTGGGAGAGTAGGACGCCGCCGGACTCAACGTGAACAGAAAGGCCCACCCGAACATTCGGGTGGGCCTTTCTGCATTCCCCAGGCGCCAACCCTGTGTGTGAAGTTGAGGTGCGAATCCGACCACAACTTCACACACTGGTTTGAGGCGGCGACGACAGGGGTTTGTCAGTCTCGGGTCTGGGCGGCTTTGCGGATCTCGAGCATGAGCGGCGCCGCGGCGGACTCGGTCTGGTCGGGGAACATCGCCAGCGCGAGGCTCCCGTGGTCCGCCCAGCCGCAGACGGTGAGATCAGTGCCCTCGGAGTGCGTGACGCCGCACTTCATCACGCCGCCGAGCTCGCCGGCCTCGACCTCCCGCAGGTCGGTCACCGCACCCTCCTCGTCGGAGATGAGCTCGAACGAGGTGTCCAGGTCCGTCTCGGGCGACCACAGCAGCGTCGTGCCGCCGAAGAACAGCACGCTCTTGCCGTCCGGTGCGGAGTAGACGGCACCGACCGTCTTGTCCATCGTGATCTCGGCCGAGAGGGCGCCCTGCAGGTAGTCCGCGGTGGCGGAGGCGTCTTCGCTGCTGTTTATCTTGAGCTGGCCGACCTGGGGCGGTGCGGAGAGCGTCGTGTCCCGTTGCGAGTTGACCTTGAAGGCGAACCAGCCGAGGGTGGCCACACCGGCGAGGGACACGACGAGCAGGGCGCTCAGGACGACGGTCCGGACCTTGCTGCGGGACTCGTCGGTCTCCGGCTCCTCGCCCTCGGCCCCGGTGCCGAGCCGGAACGGGGCCTCGTCGATCTCGATCGGCGCGCTCTCCTCCGGTCCAGGCTCGGGATCAGGCAAGGACGCCGGCGAGGACGCGGGCGGAGCCGCCGGCGAAGAAGGGTCCGCGGATGAAGGGATGTGCTGGCCACGGTCCGACATCCGGCGAGCCTACCGTCCCCCCTCGGAAGGAGGTGCCAATACCAGTCCCTCGGCGGGGCTCCGTAGACTTGTCGGGTGACCGATGCAACCGAAGCCCGTACCCCCGACAGCCGGCCCACCGGTGGCCTCTCCGCCCAGTACCAGCCGGGCGAGGTAGAGCAGCGGCGGTACGAGCGTTGGGTATCGGAGGGCTACTTCACCGCCGACCCGAAGAGCGACAAGCCGCCGTTCACCATCGTCATCCCGCCGCCCAACGTGACCGGCTCGCTGCACGTCGGGCACGCCCTGGACCACACCATCCAGGACACGCTGATCCGGTTGAAGCGGATGCAGGGTTACGAGGTGCTCTGGCTGCCGGGCATGGACCACGCCGGCATCGCGACGCAGAACGTGGTCGAGCGCAAGCTTGCCGAGCAGCAGCTGTCCCGGCACGACCTGGGCCGGGAGAAGTTCGTCGAGCGGGTCTGGGAGTGGAAGGCCGAGTCCGGCGGCGCGATCCTCGGGCAGATGCGGCGGCTCGGCGACTCGGTCGACTGGTCCCGTGAGCGCTTCACCATGGACGAGGGCCTGTCCCGCGCAGTGCAGACGATCTTCAAGCGGCTGTACGACGACGAGCTCATCTACCGGGCCAACCGCATCATCAACTGGTGCCCGCGCTGTCTCACCGCGCTCAGCGACATCGAGGTCGAGCACACCGACGACGAGGGCGAGCTGGTCTCCATCCGCTACGGCGAGGGGGAGAACGCGATCGTCGTCGCCACCACCCGGGCCGAGACGATGCTCGGTGACACCGCGGTGGCCGTGCACCCCGACGACGAGCGTTACCAGCACCTCGTCGGCACCGAGGTGGAGCTGCCGCTGACCGGCCGGCGCATCCCGATCGTGGCCGACGAGCACGTCGACCCGTCGTTCGGCACCGGCGCGGTGAAGGTGACCCCGGCACACGACCCGAACGACTTCGAGATCGGCCAGCGGCACGGGCTGCCCAGTCCCGCCATCATGAACGAGCGCGCGGTCATCACCGTACCCGGGCCGTTCGAAGGTCTTGATCGGTACGAAGCGCGACCGGCCATCGTGGCCGCCCTTCGTGAGCAGGGCCGGATCGTCGCCGAGAAGCGTCCCTATGTGCACTCCGTCGGGCACTGCTCGCGTTGCAAGACCACGGTTGAGCCGCGGCTGTCGCTGCAGTGGTTCGTCAACACCGGCCCGCTGGCGAAGGCGGCCGGCGACGCGGTGCGCGACGGCCGGGTGCGGATCGAGCCGGTCGAGCTGTCGAAGCGGTACTTCGCCTGGGTCGACAACATGCACGACTGGTGCATCTCACGTCAGCTGTGGTGGGGGCACCGCATCCCGGTCTGGTACGGCCCGGACGGTGAAGTCGTCTGCGTCGGGCCGGACGAGCAGCCGCCGTCGGGTGCGGGCTGGCGCCAGGACGAGGACGTCCTCGACACCTGGTTCTCCTCCGGGCTGTGGCCGTTCTCCACGCTGGGCTGGCCGGAGCAGACCGCCGAGCTGGAGAAGTTCTACCCGACCAGCGTGCTGGTCACCGGGTACGACATCCTCTTCTTCTGGGTCGCCCGGATGATGATGTTCGGCCTGTACGCGATGGACGGGAAGCAGCCGTTCGACGTGGTCAATCTGCACGGCATGGTCCGAGACCAGTTCGGCAAGAAGATGTCGAAGTCGTTCGGCAACGTCGTGGACCCGCTCGACTGGATCGACCGGTACGGCGCCGACGCCACCCGCTTCACGCTGGCCCGCGGCGCCAACCCCGGCTCCGACGTGCCGGTCAGCGAGGAGTGGTGCCAGGGCTCCCGTAACTTCTGCAACAAGCTGTGGAACGCCACCCGGTTCGCGCTGATGAACGGCGCGACCGTGGACGGGCCGCTGCCGGAAGCCGCCGAGCTGTCCGCGGTCGACAAGTGGGTGCTGTCCCGCCTGCAGCACACCATCGCCGAGGTCAACGAGCAGTTCGACTCGTACGAGTACGCGAAGGTCTGCGACACGCTCTACCACTTCGCGTGGGACGACGTCTGCGACTGGTACCTCGAGCTGAGCAAGCCGGTGCTGGCCGAGGGTGGCGCGGCCACCCGGCGGGTGCTGGGTCACGTGCTCGACCAGCTGCTCCGGCTGCTGCACCCGGTGATCCCGTTCGTCACCGAGGAGCTGTGGATCGCACTCACCGGCGGCGAGACCGTCGGGCGGGCCGCCTGGCCGGCCGTCGACCACGCCCTCGTCGACGACGCGGCCGAGGAGGAGGTGGCTGCCCTGCAGAAGGTCGTCACCGAGGTGCGGCGGTTCCGGTCCGATCAGGGACTCAAGCCGAGCCAGCGGGTCACCGCGGCACTCACCGGCCTGGGCAACGTCGGCATCGACACGCACGAGCCGCTGATCCGCTCGCTGGCCCGGCTCGACGCGCCCGGCGCCGACTTCGCGGCCACCGCCACGCTCGCGGTGACCGGGGGCATCACGGTCGACCTGGACACCCGGGGCGCGATCGACGTCGCGGCCGAGCGGGCCCGGCTGGAGAAGGACCGGGCGGCCGCCGAGAAGGAGGCCACCCAGTGCCGTGCCAAGCTCGGCAACGAGGCGTTCGTCGGCAAGGCCCCCGAGCAGGTCGTCGCGAAGATCAAGGACCGTCTGGCGACGGCCGAGGCCGACCTGGTCCGGATCGCCGCCGCCCTGGAAGCACTTCCGTCCGCCTGAGTAGGGCTTGAAGAAAGCTGAGCATGAGCGAGTACACCGAGGTCGAGGCCGCACTCAACGAGCGCGGCTTCACCCGCATGGTCTTCGACATGCAGAAGATCCGGGATCTGATGGACGTGCTGGGCAGCCCTCAACGGGCGTACCCGGCCGTCCACCTGACCGGCACCAACGGCAAGACCAGCACGGCCCGCATGATCGACGCGTTGCTCCGGGCGCACGGTCTGCACACCGGCCGCTACACCAGCCCGCACCTGGAGACGGTCCGGGAACGGATCAGCCTCGACGGCGAGCCGGTGTCCGAGGAGCGGCTGGTCACCACGTACAACGAGGTGGCCCCGCTCGCCGACCTGATCGACGCGCGCAACCCGGAACCGCTGACCTACTTCGACATGACGACCGCGATGGCATACGCGACGTTCGCGGACGCGCCGGTCGACATCGCGGTGGTCGAAGTCGGACTCGGCGGCGAGGAGGACGCCACCAACGTCATCGAGGCGGGGGTGTGCGTGCTCACGCCGATCGGGCTGGACCACACCGAGTGGCTCGGCGACACCATCGAGGACATCGCCTGGCACAAGGTCGGCATCATCCACCAGGGTGCCACCGTGATCACCGCGCTGCAGACCGAGGAGGCCATGCGGCCCATCCTCGAACGCTGCGCGGACATGGGCGCGACCCTCGCCCGCGAGGGCAGCGAATTCGGCATCGTCGAGCGGACCCAGGCGGTCGGCGGCCAGGTGCTCACCCTGCAAGGGCTCGGCGGGGTGTACGAGGAGGTCTTCCTGCCTCTCTTCGGCGCCCACCAGGCGCAGAACGCGGCGCTGGCGCTCGCCGCGGTCGAGGCGTTCCTCGGCGCCGGCCCCGGCAAGCAGCTGGAGATCGACCTGGTCCGTGAGGGCTTCGCCGAGGTCGACTCGCCGGGACGCCTGGAACGCGTCCGCAGCGCGCCGGCCATCCTGCTCGACGGCGCGCACAACCCGCACGGCATGGCCGCCACGGTGGCCGCGCTGGAGGAGGAGTTCAGCTTCCGCCACCTCGTCGCGGTGCTCGCGGTGTTCGCCGACAAGGACGTCACCGGCCTGCTCGACCTGCTGGAGCCGGTGGTCGCCCGGATCGTCGTCACGCAGAACAGCTCGAACCGCTCGATGACCGCTGAAGAGCTGGGGCAGCATGCGGTCGCGGTCTTCGGGGAGGACCGGGTCACGGTCGCGGCGAACATGCCGGACGCCATCGAGGAAGCCGTGGTGCTGGCCGAGGAGGACGCGTCCGGTGAGATGAGCGGCGTCGGTGTGCTGGTCACCGGCTCGGTGGTCACCGTCGCCGACGCGCGGAAGCTGCTCAAACGATGACCGGCCCCGAGGAAGGCACGATGCCGGCGGAGGGCGAGCCCACTGCCGCGGCGCGGCCTTCCGGCCTTCGCAACCCCCAGGCGGCTGTACGAGGACTCGGCGCCGGCACGTTGGCGCTGGAGGCGATCGTGCTGCTCCTGGCCATCCAGCCGATCCGCATCCTGGGCGGCGACCTCAGCGGCTGGGGTGTGGCGGCGGTGATCGCGCTGGCCGTCCTGGCGGCCCTGCTGGCCGGGATGATGCGCCACAGCTGGGCGTGGACGGCCGGCGCGGTGCTCCAGGGGCTGCTCATCGCCTGCGGGCTGCTGCACTGGTCGCTTGCGGTCATCGGGCTCCTGTTCGGTGCGGCCTGGGGTTACGCCGCCTACGTTCGCCGGTCGATCCTCGGCTGATCCGCGCCCTTCATCCCGCTTCGGGTGGAAGGGCGCGGCCCAGCGCCGCGCCGGTGTAAGGGCGGCCCAGCGTCGCGTCCGGTTCCTGAGTGCTGCCGGCGGAAACCCACGATGGGTGCCGGTTCGTCAGCGCGTCAGCGGACGGCCCGCCACTGGGTGATGGCGATGTTGTGGTTGTCCGGGTCCCGGAAGGTGGCGGACCACAGCTCCAGCTTGTCGCCACGGTTCATCGAGCGCGGGGTGTGAACGAACTTGACGCCCTTCTCGCGCAGCTCGTCGTAGACGGCCTGAACGTCGCCGACCTCGAGGTTCAGATGGATCAGGCGGCCGGCTTCGGCGGCGAGGTTGTGCACGGTACGCAGCACGATCCGGGTGTCGCCGGACGCGAGCACCGCACTCTCGTCGCCGTTGTCGATCTCGAAGAAGCCGAGGATGTCCCGGTAGAACGTGACCGACCGATCGAGGTCGGTGACCAGGACGGTGATGCCCACACCGTGGATCGCGCCGGCCGGCCCGGGGCGGGCGCTCGGATAGGCGGTGATGACCTCGCCCACCTGGTCGTCCGGCTCCGAGGCACCGCCGAAGTCTCCCCACGGGCTGCCGGTCCGGGCCGGGGCAGCCGGTTCCGTCTCGCCGGCTGAGGCGCTGGAAGCCGGCGTGCCTGTGCTCATCAACGGTGTGATGACCGGCGGAGCGGGTGCTTCCGGCGGGGCCGCGCTTGCGGTGGGTGCTTCCGGCGTGGCCGCGCTTGCGGTGGGCGCTTGCGGCGGGGGCGTGTTTGCGGCGGGCGCTTGCGGCGGGGCCGCGCTTGCGGTGGGCGCGGTCAGCGGGACGGCGGCGGCGGGGATCGCGTCCTCCGAGAACGTGGTGATGCGGTCGGGCGCGGTGCCTGTGTCCGGGGGTGGCAGCGGCTCCGTGACGTCGGACGGTGGGTCAGCCGGAAGATCGCCGGGCACCTCGGCGGCCGGGGGCGCGATGACACCGTCGGCCATGGCCCGGGTCGCGGGAAGCTCGGCTTCGGGCGCCTGGTCCGGGTTGTCGGTCAGGGGGATGTCGACGGGGTCGTCGGCTGCGGCACGGGTGGTTGCCGGCGCGGGCTCGTCGAGGGGGATGTCGATCTCGTCGATCGGGGTGGCCGGTCGCGGGATCTCCGGCGGTGGTGCGGTGGGGAAGGGCCGGTCCGGCTCCGGGGCGACGGGCGGGGTGGTGACCGGAGCGGGCACCGGCGAGGACACGGGCTCGGGGCGGGGCGTGGGACGGACCGCGGTCGGCGTGGGCTCCGGGCGGCCGGCCTGGTCGGCGAGGAACTGTTCGGTGACCTCGTCGGGCTGGGAGTAGAAGCGGGTCCGGCCGGGGGGCGTCTCCGGCTGGTGTGCCGGTTCGCTGTCGTCCGGGAGCGCGTCCCGGTCTGCGGGGGGAGCAGGGTCTCCGGTGCCGGCGCCGGTGCCGGTGCCGGCGCCGGTGCCGGTGCCGGTGCCGGTGCCGGTGTCAGGGCCCGGGCCAGGGCCGGTGCGGGTGGCGGGCCACGCGACCGTGTCGGCTTCGGCGGCCGGGTCCTTGGGGGAACTCTTGGCGGCCGGTCGCCGGTCCCAGATGCTCTTGGCCGCCGCGACGGTTGCCGCCGCGGCGCCCGCGACGAAGGCGCCGGTGACGCCGGCTGCTGACCGGCCGGTGGGCGAGTCGGGCTTGTCGTCCGCGCGCGGCTCGGGGGCATCGGCTGTGTGGGGCTGGGCAGCGGACGAGCTCACGGTGTCGGTTGCCCGGGTCGCGGGCGGAGCGCTGGGTGCCTCCGCTGCGGGAGGTTCCGCGGGGGCGCCGGTGGGCGCCCAGGCGGTTGTGGCGTCGGCCGGGCGGGCGGGGCGGTCGGGCTCGTCCAGCGGGATGTCGAGCAGGAGGTCGGCGTCAGACCGGGCAGTCTCGGACGGGGCAGTCTCGGACCGGTCGGACTCGGACTGGTCGGATTCGGACTGGACGGTCTCGGACTGGTCGGACTCGGGCTGGGCGGATTCGCGCCGGAGGGACTCGAGCCGGGCGTACTCAGGCCGGGTCGCCTCGGGCCGGCCGGCTCCGGTTCGGGTCGAGCCGGGCTCGGCGGCTGCGAAGTGGGTGGACTCCGACTCGGCCGGCGGGCGCTGCGTCGGAGGGCGACCGGTGGTGGCCGTGGCGGCAGCAGGGGTGGCGGCAGCAGCGGTGGTGGTGGTGGTGGCCGTGGGTGCGTCCGGCTCGGGCGTGGGCTCGCCGGGGGCGCCCGACGTCGGGTCCGCCCGCTCCGCGGTCGCGGTGGCCCCGCTGCTGCGGCGCTTGGGGCTGGGCCGGGTGCCGGGAGCGCGGCCGGCGGTGTAAGAACCGCTGGGAGCGGCGCCGGAGGCGTAGGAACCGCCCCCGGAGGTGGGGGTGTAGGAGGCGGAGTAGGAGCCAGGTGGTGGCGGGGGCGGGAAGTCGTCGGCCGCCTCACCGGGCGCCGGTTCGGCGGGGGTGAAATGGCTGGCGCCGGGCGCACGGCGGGGGAGGGGCGTGGGCTCTTCGGCCCCGCTGACCAGCTGGCCCTCCACTATCGTGCCGGTGGGTGTGTCGCGGACCACCACCGGCGCGGTGACCCGGCCGTCGTCGAAGCCGGCCGCGGGGCGCGGGCCGGGCGGCGGCGGTGGGGGCGGCGACGCCGGGTCTTCGGGGTCGAAGACCCAGTCCCGGTCGCGGCCCTCCCACGGCGTGGGGCCGACGGCGCCGAGCACGTCGTCGTCGAACTCGTCCTGGTCGGCGGCGGCCGGTGGTGGCGGCAGCGGCGGTTCGGCGCTCTCGTCGCGCAGGCTGGCGTCGTTCCAGTTCACGCGGACGCGCCGGGTGTCGTCGACGTCCACGGTGATCGGCACGGTGGCGCCGGGGACCGGCCATTTCGGGACCGGGATGCGGGACTCGCGGATCACCGTGTCGAAGGTGCCGAGGCCGGGGGCCACCACGATCGCCTCGATGTCGGCGCGACCGTACGCGGCGGAGACCGGGGGCGGCGGTATCGAGACGACCTCCGCGTTGCCGGCCACGGTGGCGCGACCACCCCGGCGGCCGGAGACCGGCACCAGCGCCAGGGCTATGGCCACGAGCAGGACCGCGACGCCGAAGAAGGCGACCGCTCCGCTCGACATGCCGAGCCCGAAAACGATCACGAAGACCGCGAGCGTGCCCATGACCGCCGCCACCAGTTTGCGGGCGGGTGCGATGGGCCGGCCGGTCTGGTTCGCCACTGTGGACCTCCCGGTTGTTCCCGTCAGGTTATTGCCCGCCGGTGGCTCCGCGAAAGTACGCCGTTCCGGGCATCGCCGCTCGCCCCGTTCGTGGTACCGATAGGCTGAACCTCCCGCGTGTCGCGGCAGTCGTCTTTACGGAGGAACCGCGTGTCCAGCACCACCGAGCGTTCGCTCGTCCTCGTCAAGCCGGATGCGGTCCGCCGCGGCCTGCTCGGCGAGATTCTGTCCCGCTTCGAGCGTAAGGGTCTGGTCATCGAGGCGCTGGAATTGCGCACGATGGACTCCTCCCTGGCCGACGAGCACTACGCCGAGCACGTCGACAAGGCCTTCTACCCGCCGCTGAAGGACTTCATGACGAGCGGGCCGCTGGCCGCCCTGGTGCTCTCCGGCGGCTCGGTGATCGAGGTGGTGCGCGCGATGATCGGCGCCACCGACGGGCGGAAGGCGGCTGCCGGGACGATCCGCGGCGACCTGGCCCTCTCCAACCGGGAGAACCTGGTGCACGCCTCCGACTCCCCGGAGAGCGCCCAGCGCGAGCTGGCCCTCTGGTTCCCCAAGCTCTGACGAACGGTTCAGGCGACGGCCACCCGGCGGCCAGATCGGATCGATAGACACCTCGGTATGTCTTCGATCTCACGACGTGACCTGTTGCGCGCCGGCCTGGCGGGTGGCGTCGCCGGCGCCGTGTTCGAGGCGCCGGCGTTCTCCGCCGGCGCGGCCCGGCCGCGGCTCACCCACGGCGTGCAGAGCGGCGACGCGACCAGCAACTCGGCGGTCGTGTGGGGCCGGGCGGACCGGCCCGGACGGCTCTGGGTGCAGACCAGCCGGCGGCCCGACTTCCGCGGGTCCCGGGTGATCCGCGGCCCGGTGGTCACCCCGGCGACCGACTTCACCGGCAAGGTGCGGCTGCGTGGCCTCCCGGACGGCGAGCGGATCTTCTACCGGGTGAAGGTGGAGAGCCTGGACCGGCCGGGACTGTTCAGTGCCCCGGTCACCGGCCGGCTGGCCACCGCGCCCACGCGCCGGCAGGATGTCCGGTTCGTCTGGACCGGTGACGTGGTGGGGCAGGGCTGGGGGATCGACCCCGCCTTCGGCGGGATGCGGATCTTCGAGTCGATGCGGCGCCGGCGGCCGGACTTCCTGCTGCACAGCGGCGACACGGTGTACGCCGACGGCCCGCTCACCGAGACTGTCGCGCTCCCGGACGGCCGCGTCTGGCGGAACCTGATGACCGACGCCAAGGCGAAGGTGGCCGAGACCCTCGACGAGTTCCGCGGGCAGTACGCGTACAACCTGCTGGACGAGCACTACCGCCGGTTCGCGGCCGAGGTGCCGCAGATCAACCAGTGGGACGACCACGAGGTCACCAACAACTGGTACCCCGGCGAGATCCTGACCGACGCCCGGTACACCGAGAAGCGGGTGGACGTGCTCGCCACCCGGGCGCGGCAGGCGTACCTGGAGTGGCTGCCGCTGCCGGGCAGCACCGCGCCGATCTACCGGAAGATCTCGTACGGGCCACTGCTCGACGTGTTCGTGCTGGACATGCGCACCCGCAAGGATCCCAACGACGGCAACACATACGCCGACCCGCAGCGCGGCCTGCTCGGCACGCTGCAGCGGCAGTGGCTGATCGACGGTCTCCGCCGCAGCCGTGCCACCTGGAAGGTGATCGCCGCGGACCTGCCGCTCGGTCTCGTGGTGCCGGACGGCGCGACCGCCCAGGAAGGGGTCGCGCAGGGTGACCCGGGCGCGCCGCTGGGCCGGGAGCTGGAGTTCGCCGAGGTGCTGCGGGCGGCGCACCGGCACCGGGTGGAGGGCATCGTCTTCCTCACCGCAGACGTGCACTACACCGCGGCGCACCACTACGACCCGGCGCGGGCCGCCGTGCGGGACTTCACGCCGTTCTGGGAGTTCGTCTCGGGGCCGGCGCACGCCGGCGCCTTCGGGCCGAACGCGCTGGACGGCACGTTCGGTCCCGAGGCGGTCTTCGTGAACGCGCCGCCGGTGGCGAACACATCCCCGGCGGGCGGCTTCCAGCATTTCGGCGAGGTGTCGATCGACGGGGAGTCGGGCGCGTTCACGGTGCACCTGCGTGACCGGGACGGCGCGAGCCTCTGGTCCACCACCCTGCACCCGTAACTCACGGCGAGTGTGGTGACTTGGGGTTCGCACGGGACCCCAAGTCGGCACGCTGGGGTTGGCAGCTCCGCCCGGCGGTGGCGGCAAAGGCGTGACCAGCGACGTAGGTCGCGGGGGAGCCACGGGTGCTTGCGTAGGTCGTACTACATGGGGGTGGGGGTGATGCGGATGAGGGAATGGCGGGCCGCCCGGTATCGTTGTCGGCACGCAGGCATTGAACCGGCCATCACCGGGGAGCCTCCGGAAGAACGGGTTCCGCTCCGGCGGCCCTAGTAGAACCGGGCGGACCGGACCGCGTGCAGATCCGGCGAATGAGCGGGCGGGGCGACCCGTCAAGCGAGGTGGTACCGCGGGCGCACAACGCTCGTCCTCGCAGTCACGACATGTGAACTGCTTGAGGAGAACTACCGATGGCCTATCCGAAGCACAGTGATGCGACCGGCGTGCCGGCGTCGCCGGACCTGCCGGCGGTCGAACGCGGGGTCCTCGACCACTGGGCGTCCGACAAGACGTTCGAGGCCTCCGTCGCGCAGCGGCCGGCCGGGGACAACGGCACCAACGAGTACGTGTTCTACGACGGCCCGCCGTTCGCGAACGGGCTGCCGCACTACGGGCACCTCTTCACCGGTTATGTGAAGGACCTGGTCCCGCGCTATCAGACGATGCGCGGCAAGCGGGTGGAGCGGCGGTTCGGCTGGGACACGCACGGCCTGCCCGCCGAGGTGGAGGCGGAGAAGCAGCTCGGCATCACGACGAAGGCGCAGATCGTCGATCTGGGTATCGACAAGTTCAACGAGGCCTGCCGGACGTCGGTGCTCGCGTACACCAAGGACTGGGAGCGTTACGTCACGCGCCAGGCCCGGTGGGTGGATTTCGCGGACGACTACAAGACGCTGGACCCGAATTACATGGAGTCGGTCATGTGGGCGTTCAAGACGCTGCATGACAAGGGCCTGGTCTATGAGGGCTTCCGCGTTCTGGCCTACTGCTTCCGGTGCGAGACGCCGTTGTCGAACACCGAGACGCGGATGGACGACGTCTATCGGGATCGGACGGATCCGGCGCTGACGGTGAAGTTCCGGCTGGATTCCGGCGAGGACATCGCGGTGTGGACGACGACGCCGTGGACGCTGCCGTCGAACCTCGCGCTGGCAGTGGGCCCCTCGATCGAATATGCCGTCCTCTCCGACGAGAACGGTCAGAAGCTGCTGCTGGGTGCGTCGCGTGTCGCGGCTTACGCGAAGGAGCTGGAGGGCTACGAGCAGGTCGGCACAGTGCTCGGCGAAGAGCTGGTCGGGCGCCGTTACACGCCGCTGTTCGACTTCCTGGTCGAGGCCGGCGGGGAGAACGCCTTCCAGGTGCTCGGCGCCGAGTTCGTCACCACCGAGGACGGCACCGGGGTGGTGCACATGGCGCCCGCCTTCGGTGAGGACGACCAGAACACCTGCAACGCGGCCGGCATCCCGACCGTGGTGACCGTCGACGACCACACCCGGTTCACCGCGCTGGTCCCGGACTTCCAGGGCCTGCAGGTCTTCGACGCCAACAAGCCGGTGATCGCCACGCTGAAGGAGCGCGGCGTGGTGCTGCGCCACGACGGGTACACGCACTCGTACCCGCACTGCTGGCGCTGTGACACCCCGCTCGTCTACAAGGCCGTGTCCTCGTGGTTCGTGGCGGTGACGCAGTTCCGGGACCGGATGGTCGAGCTGAACCAGGAGATCAACTGGACGCCAGGGCACATCAAGGACGGCTCGTTCGGCAAGTGGCTGTCCAACGCGCGTGACTGGTCGATCTCCCGGAACCGGTTCTGGGGTTCGCCGATCCCGGTGTGGAAGTCGGACGACCCGAACTACCCACGGGTCGACGTCTACGGCTCCTTCGCGGAGATGGAGCGCGACTTCGGGGTGAAGGTCACCGACCTGCACCGGCCGTACGTCGACGAGCTGACCCGGCCGAACCCGGACGACCCGACCGGGAAGTCCACGATGCGGCGCGTGCCCGAGGTGCTGGACTGCTGGTTCGAGTCCGGGTCGATGCCGTTCGCCCAGGTGCACTACCCGTTCGAGAACAAGGACTGGTTCGAGCACCACTACCCGGGCGACTTCATCGTCGAGTACATCGGGCAGACGCGTGGCTGGTTCTACACCATGCACGTGCTGGCGACGGCGCTGTTCGACCGGCCGGCGTTCCGGAACTGCCTGAGCCACGGCATCCTGCTGGGCGAGGACGGCCGGAAGATGTCGAAGTCGCTGCGCAACTATCCGGACGTGTACCGGGTCTTCGACACGTACGGCTCGGACGCCATGCGCTGGATGCTGATGTCGTCGCCGGTGCTGCGCGGTGGGGACATGCCGGTCACCGAGCCGGCGATCCGCGACTCGGTGCGGCAGGTGCTGCTGCCGCTCTGGAACGTCTGGTACTTCTTCAGCCTCTACGCCAACGCTTCCGGCTATGAGGCGAAGTTCCGGACCGACTCCACGCATCTGCTCGACCGTTATGTGCTCGCGAAGACCCGTGAGCTGGTCACCGACGTGCAGCGCCAGATGGACGACTACGACATCTCCGGTGCGGCGGCCTCGGTCCGCTCGTACCTGGACGCCCTGACCAACTGGTACGTCCGCCGTTCCCGGGACCGCTTCTGGGCCGGTGACGAGGACGCGTTCGACACCCTCGCGACCGTGCTGGAGACCCTCTGCCGGGTGGTGGCGCCGCTCGCGCCGCTGACCACCGAGGAGATCTGGCGCGGCCTGACCGGCGGCCGGTCGGTGCACCTGACCGACTGGCCCTCGGCCGAGCAGTTCCCGGCCGACCACGAGCTGGTCGCGTCGATGGACGCGATCCGGGACGTGGCCTCGGCGGCGCTGTCGCTGCGCAAGGCGAAGGGCCTGCGGGTCCGGCTGCCGCTCGCGTCGGCGACCGTGGCGACCTCGTCCGGCGCGGCCCTGGCGGGTCTCGGGGATCTGCTCAAGGACGAGATCAACGTGAAGGACGTGGTCTTCACCGACGACGTCGCGGCGTACTGCCGGCAGGTGCTGACCGTCGTGCCCCGCGCGCTCGGCCCCCGGGTCGGCAAGCAGGTGCAGCAGGTGATCAAGGCGGTCAAGTCCGGCGACTGGCAGCTGGTCGAGGGCGCTCCGGTCGCGGCCGGTGTCACGCTCGCCGAGGGGGAGTACGAGCTGAAGCTGGTCGCGGCCGACGTGGAGAACTCCGCGCCGCTGCCGGACGGCGGAGGCGTCGTGGTGCTGGACACCGTCGTCACCCCGGCCCTCGCGGCCGAGGGCCTGGCCCGCGACGTGATCCGGGTCGTGCAGCAGGCCCGTCGCGACGCCGGCCTGGACGTCAGCGACCGCATCTCGCTCGAGCTGTCGGCATCGCCGGCGGTGCGCGAGGCGGTCGAGGCGCACCGGGAGTTCGTCGCCGGCGAAACCCTGGCCACGTCTCTGTCGTTCAGTGATCTCGACGGCGGTTTCGCCGGTGAGGTCGGCGACGGCGAGCAGGTCGCGGTCAAGGTCACAGCGGGCTGAACAACCGATTGGCCCGGATGTTCGCCCGGTGTGGGCGAATGTCCGGGCCGCGGCGCGAGAACAGTTAGATACTTCAGCCTCGTCGTCCGATAACCTCACAGCACCCCTTTCCTGTACGACCTACCCAGGTGTTCCCGGAGGACGAGTTGCCGCTGCTCTACTCGATCGGCAAAGTCACGGTCGGCAACGTGCTGATGACTGGCTGGCGGCCGCGCGTCGAAGGCCTCGAGCACATACCGCGTACCGGTGGAGCGATCTTCGCCGGCAACCACCTGTCCGTCGCCGACGAGTTGTTCCTCGGCGCGGTCGTGCCCCGCCACCTGGCGTTCTGGGCGAAATCGGACTACTTCACCGGCACCGGTGTCAAAGGCCTCCTCAACCGCAAGCTGATGGAGGGTCTCGGCGCCATCCGCGTCGAGCGGGCCGGCGGGCGCGCCGCGCTCACCGCGTTCGACGCCGCCATCCCGGCGCTGCGCGGCGGTGACCTGGTCGCCGTCTACCCCGAGGGCACCCGCTCGCCCGACGGCCGCCTCTATCGCGGGCGCACCGGCGTGGCCCGCCTGGCGGTGGCCGCCGGCGTGCCGATCATCCCGGTCGGCTCGCTCGGCACCGACAAGGTGCAGCCGATCGGCCGGATGTACCCGAAGCTGATGCGGGACACCATCACGATCAAGTTCGGCAAGCCGATCGACACGATCGGCCGGTCCGAGGACCGGAGCGCGTTGCGCGAGCTCACCGATCAGGTGATGGCCGAGATCCAGAAATTGACCGGCCAGGAGTACGTGCCGCGCTATGCGCCCAAACGCGCGGATCAGACTTCTTAGAGGGTACGGGTCGACGACAGGTCCCGGACTACACCGCGAGCTGAGCGGTGGGTCCGGCCTGTGCCGCGGCCGCCGGGCGGAGCTGCCCGCTCCCGCTTCAGAACGCCGGGGTCAGGACGACGTCGCGCAGCTCGGCCACCAGCTCGGCGCTCTCGGTGAGCGACCGGCGGGTCAGCACGGCGGTGGCCAGGCTGCCGTGGTCGGCCCAGGCGCAGGCGACCACCGCGTTGCCGTCGAGCCGGCCGACGCCGCAGCGCTCGTGCGCGCCGAACTCACCCAGGTCGAACGACTGCACGTCCTTGAGTTTCAGCTCGTCCGTGAGCCGTTCGAGCTGGGCGTCCACGTCGGATCCGGGGGTCAGCCGCCAGCCGGTGACGCCGAAGAGGGTGACGCGTTTGCCGCGCTTGTCGGCATAGATCCCGGCGAACGCGTCCCCCGCCGAACCGGTGTCCTGCAGTTGGCCGGCGAGCCGTTCGGCGGCGCGCTGGCCGGCGGCGGTGTCGCGCAGGTCGAGGTCGGCGAACGAGGACGGCAGGACGGCGGTCACCGGGAACTGGCGTGCCGCCGGGAACTGCCAGTAGGCCAGCGGGCCGCCGCAGCAGAGCACCAGCCCGAGCACGCCGAGCAGGGTCATCCGGCGCATCCAGCGGCGGATCCGGCCGCGGCGCCGGGGCGGGCGGGCCGCCCATGGTGGCGGGGCCGGGCGGCTGGGCACCGGGCGGCCGGGGGCCGGGCGGGTCAGCGCATCCGGGTGGCCGGGCGCCGGGCGCGGCTGGACCGGGATCCGTGGCTGGTCGGCGGTCCCGGCGCGGGCGATCCGCCGCCACGGGCGCAGTTTCGGCGTGCGGGCCGGCGGCAGGCCGGTCCCGGCGGCGGGCGGCGGATAGGTGCCGGGCGGAGGGATGCGCGGGGTGGCGGCCTTCACCGCCTGTTCCGCGGCCTTCGCGGCGGCGATGGCGGCGGCTGTCCGGGCGGCTTCGACGACCTTGGCGCCGGCCGCGAGAGCGTCGGCCATCGCCTTCTCCGCGACGTCCGCCGCCTTCGCCGCCGCCGGGGACGCAGCACCGGGGTGCGATGCGGCCGCCGCGTCGAGCCGGGTGGGCGGCGGGGCGGCGTCGAAGCGTGTGGCCGGCAGATCGACGCCCGGAACGGCTGTCGCGTCCGGCTGGAGGGATTGCGTCGCGTACGTATCCGGCCAGAGCGGGGTGTCCTGGTCCGCCCAAGGGTCGACGGCCGGCATGGTGGCCCAGTCGTCCGGCTCCGCGGGGCCCGGCCGCGTCCCGCTCACGCGGTCGCGCAGGCGCGCCCACCTCGACCGTCGCGGCGCCGCGAGGCGCACCGGGGCGGCGCCGCTCCACCGGGCCGGCAGGTCCAGCGTGGCGGGGTCGCCGGGGTCCTCGGCGCGCGCCGGTCCGGGAGTGCCCGCGACCGTGGTCGGGTCGACCGGTTCCTGGTCGGCCATGGTTTCTCTGCTCCCTCCCGCACGCCTGGAGACGAACGTCTTCTCCCAGGTTAAGGTCGCTGCGCCAGCGGGACGGCCGGGCCGGAACGGGACACCGAACGCGAATGCCGGACAACCAGGGCGATGTGCGAGACGCTCCGGAGTCGTATGGTTACCCGGACCCGGCGCTACGCGACTCAGCGGCCGTAGTGCCCGGATCCCCTCGCCGCCGCCCTCGGAGGACTGAGATGAGAACCACCCAGCGGAACGCCGTCACCATGTCCGGGAACCCGGCCGGCCGGCCGATGATGTTCGCGCACGGGTACGGCTGCGATCAGAACATGTGGCGTCACGTCACGTCCGCCTTCGCGGACACCCACCGCATCGTGCTCTTCGACCACGTCGGCAACGGCCGGTCCGACCTGTCGGCCTACCGTGACGACCGCTATGCCAGCCTCCAGGGATACGCCGACGACGTTCTGGAGATCATTCACGAGCACGACCTGCGCGACGTGATCTTCGTCGGGCACTCGGTGAGCTCGATGATCGGCCTGCTGGCCGCCAACGAGGAACCGGAGCGTTTCGCCGGCCTGGTCATGATCGGCCCCTCGCCGCGGTACATCAACGACGACGCGGACGGCTATGTCGGCGGCTTCGGCCATGCCGACATCGAGGAGATGCTGGAGTCCCTGGACAGCAACTACCTCGGCTGGTCCAGCGCGATGGCTCCGGTGATCATGGGCAATCCGGACCGGCCCGAGCTGGGTGACGAGCTGACGAACAGCTTCTGCCGCACCGACCCGGCGATCGCCAAGAAGTTCGCCCGGGTCACCTTCCTCTCGGACAACCGGGACGATCTGTCCCGGTCCCGCGTCCCGGTGCTGATTCTGCAATGCTCGGACGATGTGATCGCGCCCACAGCGGTCGGGGAGTACGTCCACAAGAACATTCCGGGGAGCACGTTCGTGTCGCTGAACGCGACCGGGCACTGCCCCAACCTGAGCGCCCCGGGGGAGACGGTTGACGCGATCAAGTCCTGGTTGTAGACAGCGGGCATGATCGGCGGAGCAGTGGCGTGAGTGAGACTGGTGGGCCGGACGTGACACAAGAGTTACGACTGCCCTGGGACGACGATCCTGAGGATTTGTACGAGCACGCGCCGTGCGGATATCTCACGACTCTCCCGGACGGCACGATCGTTCGGGTCAACGAGACCTTTCTGACCTGGACCGGATATTCGCGGGCGGAGCTGATCGGGCACCGGCGGTTCCGTGACCTGCTCACTCCGGGCGACCAGATCTACCACGAGACCCATTACGCGCCGCTGCTCACCATGCAGGGCGAGGTGCACGAGATCGCGCTGGAGCTGGTCCGGGAGGACGGTCGCCGGCTGCCGACGCTGGTCAACTCGGTGCTCGAGCGTGGCCCCAACTCGTCGCCCCGGATCATCCGGACCATGGTGTTCAACGCGACCGAACGCCGCAGCTACGAGAAGGAGCTGCTCGCCGCCCGCCGTGCGGCCGAGGCCTCGGAGCAGCGCGTCCGGGTGCTCCAGCAGATAGTGGCCGACCTGTCGGCCGCGCCGACCCAGGCCGAGGTCGCCGAGGCGGTGGTCCGGGCGCCCGAGCCCGCCTTCGGGGCGGCGAGCAGCAGCATCTATCTGGTCGACGTGGAACGCGAACAGCTCGTCGCGGTCGCCTCCACCGACCCGACCACCGGCAACTGGGACGACATGCCGCGCTCCTCGCACCGGGCGGTCGCGGAGGTGGCCCGCCGCGGCGACCTGCACGTGGTCGCCTCGCTGGCCGAGGCCGACGAGCACTTCCCGGACCTGGCCGTGACGATGCGCCGATCCGGCCGGAACACGGTGGTGCTGCTGCCGCTGACCACCGGCCCGTCCGACGACTCCCACGGCCTTGTCGTGCTCGGCGTGCTGGCGTTCAGCTTCCGCGAGGAGCGGACGCTCAGTGACGGTGAGCTGCGAGTGATCCGCCTGCTCGGCCAGCAGGCCGGTCAGGCGCTGGACCGGGCACGCCTCTACGACGACACCCGCCGCCGCGAGGAGCGGGCGCTCTTCCTGGCCGGGCTGTCCGGTGCGCTGGACGAGGAGCACCGCCTGCTGCAGCGCGCCCGCCGCCTGGTCGACCGGATGGTGCCGGAGATCGCCGACTGGGCCGCCGTGCGGCTCCAGGTCGGCCCGGCCGGCCTGCTGGAGGACGCCGGCGGTCCGGCGCCCGACACCGAGCTGCTCGCCGCCCGGGTCGCCGAGGCGATCGCGTCGACCACGCCGATCTTCGCCACCGACGGTGACGGGCTGGGCTGCACGATCCTGCCGCTCACCGCCCGTGGCCGGGTGCTGGGCACCCTCGCCATGCGGATGACGCCGGATCCGCGGTACGCGGAGGCGGAGAAGCTCTTCCTCACCGACCTGGGCGACCGGGCCGGCCTGGCGCTGGAGAACGGCCGGCTCTACGAGCAGGAGCGCGCCATCGCGCGTACCCTGCAGCGCAGCCTGCTGGCCGCCGACGTGCCGGGCGGCGACTCGCGGTTCGCGGTGGAGACGTATTACCAGGCCGCGGCGCAGGATCTCGAGGTCGGCGGCGACTGGTTCGACGCCTTCATGATCACCTCGAACAAACTGGCCGTGGTGGTCGGCGACGTGGTGGGCCGGGGCATCGAGGCGGCCACCACGATGGGGCAGCTGCGCAGCGCGATCCGGGCACTCGCCTCGGCCGAGCACGGGCCGGCCCTGGTGATCGAGCAACTGGACCGGTTCTGCGAGCGGGTCGAGTCGGCGCGGATGGCCACCGTCGTCTACGCCGAGGTGGACCTGCTCAGCGGGGAGCTGGCGTACGCGTGCGCCGGTCACCTGCCCCCGCTGCTGCACGAGCCGGCCGGCTCCCCGCAATACCTTCTGCAGGCACGGTCCGCACCGCTCGGTTCCCGGGCCGGCGACCGGCGACGCACCGAGCAGCGGATCCGCCTGGCGCCCGGCAGCCGCCTGCTGCTCTACACCGACGGCCTGGTGGAACGCCGCACCCGGCCCATCGACCGCGGCTTCGAGGTGCTGGCCCGGGAGTACGCCCGGCGGCGCGACGCCCCGCTCAAGGGCCTGACCGCCGGCCTCGCCGACACCATGGTCGGCCGGGACCACGCCGACGACGTCTGCCTGCTCTGCCTGACGCTGGGCGCCGAGGAACGGCTGGAACGCTCGATCGGCGCCGACCCGCTGCAGATCGCGCTGCTCCGGGCCGACCTGCGCGGCTGGCTGATCGGGCACGCGGTGGACAGCGACTGCGTGAACGCGGTGCTGCTGGCCTGCTCGGAGGCGGTGGCCAACGCGATCGAGCACGGTTATCGGGACGACCCGTTCGGGGTGGTCGACGTCGCGGCCACGATCAGCGAGGATGCCGTGGAGATCCGGGTCAGCGACCGTGGCACCTGGCGTGGGCAGGGTGGTGAGGTCGTACCCGGCCGGGGATTGCAGTTGATCGAGGACTCGATGGACGAGGTCTTCATCGACCGTGGCGAGGGGACGACGGTCACCATGCGCCGGCACCGGGGAGGAGATCGGCAATGACCGACCATGGGGTCAGTTTTTCTCAGCGGGGTGTCGCGGAACTCGTTCATCTCAGGGGCGAGATCGACCTGGCGAACGCCAACGACATCGGCCGGGCGATCGTGGCCGGGATCAGCGACGCGGACGCGGTGGTGATCGACCTGACCGCGGTCTCGTTCCTGGACAGCGCGGGGGTGCGGCTGCTCGACCTGATCGTCGGAGACCTGGACGACCGGGGGAAGCCGATCAAGCTGGTGGTCGGGGAACGGGGCGCCGCCCGGATGACCCTGCAGCTGTGCGCGTTCCGCACCGACCTGCTGGCCACCGATCTGGAAAGGGCCGCGGCGGAACTCGGCTCCTGACCCGCGTACCCTGGAGACCCATGAGCGTGAGTTCCGTCTTCCCGCAGCTCGAGCAGCTGCTGCCCAGGGTCAGCAAACCGATCCAGTACGTGGGCGGCGAGCTCGGCGCCGTCGTCAAGGACTGGGACGCCACCACGGTGCGGTGGGCGCTGATGTACCCCGACGCGTACGAGGTCGGCCTGCCCAACCAGGGCGTCCAGATTTTGTACGAGGTGCTCAACGAGCAGGAGGACGTGCTCGCCGAGCGCACCTACGCGGTCTGGCCGGACCTCGAGGCGCTGATGAAGGAGAACGGCGTCCCGCAGTTCACCGTCGACGCGCACCGCCCGGTCAAGGCGTTCGACGTGCTCGGGCTGTCGTTCGCCACCGAGTTGGGTTACACCAACATGCTCAGCGCGCTGGACCTCGCCCAGATCCCGCTGAACAGCGCGGACCGGGACGAGAGCCACCCGATCGTGCTGGCGGGCGGGCACGCCAGCTTCAACCCGGAGCCGATCGCCGACTTCATCGACGCCGCCGTGCTCGGTGACGGCGAGGAAGCGGTCCTGGAGATCACCGGGATCATCCGGGACTGGAAGGCCGAGGGCCGCCCGGGCGGACGTGACGAGCTGCTGCTGCGTCTCGCCCGGACCGAGAGCATCTATGTGCCGCGTTTCTACGACGTGGACTACCTGCCCGACGGCCGGATCCAGCGCGTTGTGCCGAACCGGCCGGACGTGCCGTTCCGGGTGGCCAAGCGCACCACCATGGATCTGGACGCCTGGCCGTACCCGAAGAAGCCCCTCGTCCCGCTGGCTGAGACGGTCCACGAGCGGTACGCGGTGGAGATCTTCCGGGGCTGCACCCGGGGTTGCCGGTTCTGCCAGGCCGGCATGATCACCCGCCCGGTGCGGGAGCGGTCGATCACCACGGTCGGCCAGATGGTCAAGGAGGGCCTGGAGTTCTCGGGCTTCTCCGAGGTCGGCCTGCTCTCGCTCTCCAGCGCCGACCACTCGGAGATCGGCGACATGTGCTCCGGCCTGGCCGAGCAGTACGCGGACACCAACGTCTCGCTGTCGCTGCCCTCCACCCGGGTGGACGCCTTCAACATCGACCTGGCCCAGGAGCTGTCCCGCAACGGCCGGCGCACCGGACTGACCTTCGCCCCCGAGGGCGGGTCGGAGCGGATCCGCAAGGTCATCAACAAGATGGTCAGCAAGGAAGACCTGATCCGGACGGTCGTCACGGCGTACTCGAACGGCTGGCGGCAGGTGAAGCTGTACTTCATGTGCGGCCTGCCCACCGAGACCGACGAGGACGTCCTCGAGATCGCGCACATGGCGCACGAGGTGATCCGGGCCGGCCGGGAGGCCGCCGGCACCAAGGACATCCGCTGCACGGTGTCGATCGGTGGCTTCGTGCCCAAGCCGCACACCCCGTTCCAGTGGGCCTCGATGGAGCGCCCCGAGGTCATCGACGCCCGCCTCAAGATGCTCAAGCAGGAGATCAACAGCGACCGTTCGCTGGGCCGGGCGATCGGTTTCCGCTACCACGACGGCGAGCCGTCGCTGATCGAGGGCCTGCTCTCGCGCGGCGACCGCCGGGTCGGCAAGGTCATCCGCCGGGTCTGGGAGAAGGGCGGCCGGTTCGACGGCTGGTCCGAGCACTTCTCGTACTCCCGCTGGGTGGAGGCCTGCGCCGAGGTGCTCCCGGAGTTCGGGGTGGACCTGGACTGGTTCACCACCCGGGAGCGCGACGAGCTCGAGGTGCTGCCCTGGGACCACCTGGACTCCGGTCTGGACAAGGACTGGCTCTGGCAGGACTGGCAGGACTCGAAGAGCGAGTACGAGCAGGACGACTGCCGCTGGACCCCCTGCTTCGACTGTGGTGTCTGCCCGTCCATGGACACCGAGATCCAGATCGGCCCGACCGGCAAGAAGCTGCTCCCTCTCACACCCGTAAACAACCTGCGGGTTCCTGCATAGGAGAAGGACCATTCCCCCCAAGAACCAACCCGTGGGCGGTCAGGCCCCGGTCGTGCAGCGGATCCGCCTGCGGTACGCCAAACGCGGTCCGCTGCGCTTCACCTCACACCGTGACTTCGCTCGCGCCTTCGAGCGGGCGTTGCGGCGTGCCGCTGTGCCGATCGCGTTCTCCCAGGGCTTCACCCCGCACCCCAAGATCTCGTACGCCAGCGCGGCACCGACCGGCGTCGGCAGCGAGGCGGAGTACCTGGAGATCGGCCTGCAGGCGCCGGTCGACCCGGAGCAGTTGCGGGTCGCGCTGGACGCTGCTCTCTCGCCCGGCCTGGACATCCTCGAGGCGGTGATCGCCACCGAGGGCGGTGGGGGGCTGGCCGACCGGATCGACGCGTCGCACTGGCGGCTGGAGCTGCCGGAGGTCGAGCCGGCAACCGCCAAGGACGCCGTCGCTGCTTTCCTGGCGGCGCCGGAAGTCCTGGTGGAGCGCATGACGAAGCAGGGAAAGCGCACCTTCGACGCGCGTGTGGCAGTGAAGAGCCTCACGGTTGAGGGCGAGCCCGACCTACCTTCCGGGGCCACGGGAGTACCGTGTGCGATAATCGACCTTGTCGTACGGCAGGTAACGCCCGCCGTGCGGCCCGATGACGTCCTTTCCGGCCTGCGCGTGGTGGCTGGCCTGGAGCCGCCGGTGCCCCCCAGGGTGACCCGGCTGGCCCAGGGCTCCCTTACCGCGCAGGGGGAGATCGTCGATCCGTTGGACGCGGATCGCGAGGATGTCGGCATCGGAGGGCGCTGACCGGTTCCGGTCGGCGTTCGTTGGCAGACTTCGGAAGCTCGGCCGGACACGGCCGGGCCCGGAACACTTGCAGCGATCCTGCGTGGCAGCGCTTACCCGCGCCCGGGGTCGCTAGAACTGGAGAGCGCCCCATGCTCGATAACGAGCCCCCAGTCAACCTGGGAGATCAGGGCGGTGAACGGGACGGTGCAGTCACGCCGCCCGCAGATGCCGCCACCGGCACCACCCCGGCACGCCGGACGCGGGCACCGCGCCGCAAGGCCGCCGCGCCACCGCCGGAGCCCGGCGGTCCGGAAGCCGGCGCCGAACCGGGCGCCGGCATCGAGGCCGCCGCGGCGTCGGAGGCCGTCGCCGAGGCGCCTCCCCCGCCGGTGAAGAAGGCGACGCGCGCCCGGCGTAAGGCAGCCGCCCCGGCTGCTGCCGCCGAGCCGGCCCCTTCGCCGGCCGCCGAGACCCCGGCCGTGGACACCCCGGCGCCCGCCGAGGCGGCTTCCCCGCCGGTCGAGGCCACCGAGGCGGCTCCCGCGCCGGTGAAGAAGGCCACCCGGGCCCGCCGCAAGAAGGTCGAACCCGAGCCGGAGCCGGCTCCGGTCGAGGTGCCGGCCGCCGAGGTGCCCCCGGCCGCCGCGCCGGAGGCCGTGACCGAGGCCATCGACGAGACCGACGACGAGGACGAGGCCGCCCTGATCGCGGAGGCCGCGGCCCGCGCCGCCGGTGTCCCGGTCGTCGGGATCCTGCCGCTCGACGACGACTTCATCGAGGAGGAGCCCGTCCGCGCCCCCCGGACGCGTCGTGCCGCGCTTCCCCCGGCAGTGCTCTTCATGCCGCCGGAGGCGACCGAGACCGAGCCCGCGCCGCCGGTGAGCCGGCGCCGCCGCGGGGCCGCGGCCGCCGCCGAGCCCGTCGAGACGCCCGCTCCCGCCGAGCCGGCGGAGGTCGTGGCCGAGGAGGAGCCCGTCGAGGGCGCCCGCCGCAGCCGGCGTCGCCGCCGGAGCGCGGCCGAGGAGCCCGCCGAGGTCGAGGCCACCGAGACGATCGCGCCGCAACCGGTGCTCGAGGAGCCCGACGAGAGCTCCGACGACGTCGAGGACGGCGTCGACGACGAGGGCGACGACGATGACGAGGCCGGCGCCCGCCGCCGGCGCCGCCGCGGCCGCCGTGGCCGGGGCCGGGGCAAGGGCCCGTCCGACGAGGCCGACGACGCCGACGGCGACCCGGAGTCCGAGGAGGGTGCCGAGGCATCGGCCGACGGCGAGGACGAGGACGACGAGGCCGACGACACCGAGGGCGACGCCGAGGGTGTCACCCGCCGCCGGCGCCGCCGCCGTCGCAAGGGCTCCAGCGGGGACGGCGAGGCCGGCGGCATCGAGGACGGCGTGCACACCGTGGTGCGGGTGCGCGAGCCGCGCCGCAGCGACGAGGTGCAGGGCGTCTCCGGCTCGACCCGGCTCGAGGCCAAGCGCCAGCGCCGCCGGGACGGCCGGGAGCAGCGCCGGACCCGCCCGCCGATCCTCAGCGAGTCGGAGTTCCTGGCCCGCCGGGAGGCCGTGGACCGCGTCATGGTGGTCCGCCAGAAGCAGGACCGCACCCAGATCGCTGTTCTCGAGGACGGCATCCTGGTCGAGCACTACGTGTCCCGGGCCACCTCGGGCACCATGGTCGGCAACGTCTATCTCGGCAAGGTGCAGAACGTGCTGCCGAGCATGGAGGCCGCCTTCGTCGACGTGGGCCGGGGCCGCAACGCCGTGCTCTACGCCGGTGAGGTCAACTGGGACGCCACCGGTCTCGAGGGCCGGGCCCGCTCGATCGAGCAGGCGCTGCGTTCCGGTGACTCGGTGCTGGTGCAGGTCACCAAGGACCCGATCGGCCACAAGGGCGCCCGGCTCACCAGCCACATCGCGCTCTCCGGCCGGCACCTGGTCTATGTGCCGAACGGCAACGCCTCCGGGATCAGCCGCAAGCTGCCGGACAACGAGCGCAAGCGTCTGCGGGACATCCTGAAGAAGCTGGTGCCTGACGGCGCCGGCGTGATCGTCCGGACCGCGGCCGAGGGCGCCAGCGAGGACGAGCTGGCCCGCGACGTCAAGCGGCTGCAGGCACAGTGGGAGGACATCCAGGCCAGGGCTGCCGAGGGCAACGCCCCGCGGGCCCTGTCCGAGGAGCCGGACCTGGTCATCCGGGTCGTGCGGGATCTGTTCAACGAGGACTTCCGCGAGCTTGTCGTGCAGGGCGAGCAGGCGTACGCCGAGGTGGAGAACTACCTCGACTCGGTCTCCCCGGACCTGGTGGAGCGGCTGCGCCGGCACACCGGCACGGCGGACGCCTTCGCCGAGTGGCGCATCGACGAGCAGATCCTCAAGGCGCTGGACCGCAAGGTCTTCCTGCCCTCCGGTGGTCACCTGGTGATCGACCGGACCGAGGCGATGACCGTCGTCGACGTCAACACCGGTAAGTACACCGGCGCCGGCGGCAACCTGGAGGAGACGGTCACCCGCAACAACCTCGAGGCGGCCGAGGAGATCGTGCGCCAGCTGCGGCTGCGCGACCTCGGTGGCATCGTGGTGATCGACTTCATCGACATGGTGCTGGAGAGCAACCGCGAGCTGGTGCTGCGGCGGCTCACCGAGTGCCTGGGCCGGGACCGGACCAAGCATCAGGTCACCGAGATCACCTCGCTGGGTCTGGTGCAGATGACCCGCAAGCGGATCGGTGCGGGCCTGCTCGAGGCGTTCAGCGAGACCTGTGACCACTGCAAGGGCCGGGGCCTGCTGATCCACCCCGAGCCGGTGCCGGAGAAGCGGAGCGGCGGCAGCGGGGCGGCCACCCTGAAGCAGGTGGCGTCGGCGCCGCGGACCGAGGCGCCGGCGGTGCAACCCCAGCAGCCGTCCGGCAAGCAGCGGCGCCGCCGCGGTGGTGGCGGTGGCGAGAGCGCCCCGGTCGTCGAGGAGACGCCGGTCGCCGAGGAGACGCCGGTGGCCGAGGCCGGCCCGGTGACCCAGGCCGCGCCGGTGACCGAGTCGGTGGCCGAGCCGGTTCCGGTGGCTGAGGCGGGTCCGGTGGCCGAGGTTGCCGAGGCGCCGCCGGCCGCGCAGGCGGTCGCCGAGACCGGTGAGCCGGTCACCGGCTCCGGCATCGTGCGCGTGGCCGCCAAGCCGGCGGTCAATGCCGCGGATGACGAGGACGACTACGACATCAGCGGGTACGACCTGTCCCGCTACGAAGCGCCGGTGGCGAACAGCGCCGGCCACGACCCGGCCGAGCCGATGCAGTTGGTGAGCTCCGACGACCCGGACGCGGCCGAGGACGACGAGGACGAGGACGACGAGCCGGTGGGTGCCGGGACGGGCGCCCGGCGTCGCTCCCGGCGGGGCGGTACGCGGCGGCGTACCCGGCCCTGACCTCCGCGGACACGGCACCGTAGTTAGCTGTAAAGAAAGTTAACTACGGGGCCGTGTGATCCGTTACTCTCTCCGGGATCGATCCCCGTCCCCCGAGGAGAGCGAAGCCATGCGCCGCACCCTTGTCGCCGCTGTAGGGCTGTCTGCCCTGCTCCTGACCGGCTGCTCCAGCGACGAGCCGAAGGCCGCGTCCGCGCCGGCTCCGGCGTCGCCGGCCGCCGCCGATGCCGCCGCCCCCACGGCCGACGCCGAGGGCGGCGCCACGGCCGACGCCGGCGCTCCGGCCGCCGCGGACGCCGCTGCCGGTGACGCCGCACTGTCCAAGGACACCGACGCCATCTGCGAGCAGGCGTCGCGGACCAGCATCGCCTTCGGCAAGACCTTCGCCGAGGACTCCCGGCTGCTCGCGAAGGCCGCCAAGCAGGGTGGTCAGGCCGAGGCCGAGGCGAAGCAGAAGGCCTCCCGTGACGTGGAGAACTACTCCTACGCCCTGCTCGACATGTCCGGACTGGCTGCCGACGCCCAGGTGAAGAAGGCGCTGGCCACGATGGGTGACCAGGTGGAGGCGCTGAAGGGTGATCTCGACAAGATCACTGACAAGAGGCTCGCCAAGCTGCGGGCCACGCTGGACAAGGCCTGCGGCCGGAGCTAGACCAGGCCGGTTTGGGTCTGGGCCCGCCGATGAAGTAGGCTTGCCGACGGCGCTTTTTCGGCGCCTGTTCCGTGCGCGCCCAACCGCGCCGCCGGATCCCCAAGCAGTATCCGCCAGCAGTCTTCCGGCTGCGTAAGTCTCAGGGAGTCCGCGTCGATGTACGCGATCGTCAAGACCGGCGGCAAGCAGTACAAGGTTGCCGAGGGCGACGTGATCGAGGTCGAGAAGCTCGCGGGTGCGCCCGGCGATGCCCTCAAGCTCGCCGCAGTCCTCCTCGTCGACGGTGACAACCTGGTGACCGATGCGGCCAAGCTTGCCAACGTGACGGTGTCCGGCGAGATCGCCGAGCACACCAAGGGTCCGAAGATCCGGATTCACAAGTTCAAGAACAAGACCGGCTACCACAAGCGCCAGGGGCACCGCCAGCCGCTGACCCGCGTCAAGGTGACCGGCATCTCCAGCGGGAAGTAGGCGCAGCCATGGCTCACAAAAAGGGTGCTTCCAGCTCGCGTAACGGCCGTGACTCCGCCGCCCAGCGGCTGGGTGTGAAGCGGTTCGGTGGCCAGCTGGTCAGCGCCGGCGAGATCCTGATCCGTCAGCGTGGGACCAAGTTCCACCCGGGCGACCTGGTCGGCCGCGGCGGCGACGACACGCTGTTCGCGCTGGCGGCCGGCAACGTGCTGTTCGGCACGTCCCGCGGTCGCAAGACCGTCAGCATCGTGCCGGTCGCGGAGTAGATTTCCTCTACAGCGGGCCGTGGACCCTCGGGTCCGCGGCCCGCTGTCGTTTCTCGGTTCACCGTGTGGTGACTCGGGGCGCCCGGTGCACCCCACGTCACCACACGAAGTCTCGGTTCGCTGTGTGGTGACTTCAGGTGCCCAGCGCACCCCACGTCACCACACGGAATCTCAGTAGGAGTCGAAGTGACCACGTTCGTCGACCGGGTAGTACTGCATCTCCAGGCAGGTGACGGTGGGCACGGCTGCGTCTCCGTGCACCGGGAGAAGTTCAAGCCGCTCGGCGGGCCGGACGGCGGCAACGGTGGGCACGGCGGCAGCATCACCCTGGTGGTGGACCCGCAGCAGCACACCCTGCTGGACTTCCACTTCCACCCGCACGTCAAGGCGACCAACGGCGGCGGTGGCGCCGGCTCCAACCGCGACGGCGCGAACGGCAAGGACCTGATCCTCAAGGTGCCGAACGGCACCGTCGTGCAGGCCGAGGACGGCGAGGTGCTGGCCGACCTGGTCGGCGCCGGGACCGAGTTCACCGTGGCCCGCGGCGGCCGCGGCGGCCGCGGCAACGCCTCGCTGGCGAACACCCGGCGCAAGGTGCCCGGCTTCGCCGAGCTGGGTGAGCCGGGCGACCGGCTGGACGTGGTGCTGGAACTGAAGAGCGTCGCCGACGTCGGTCTGGTGGGTTTCCCGTCGGCCGGCAAGTCGTCGCTGATCTCGGTGATGTCCGCGGCCAAGCCGAAGATCGCCGACTACCCGTTCACCACGCTGGTGCCGAACCTCGGCGTCGTGCAGGCGGGTGACGAGACGTTCACCATCGCCGACGTGCCCGGCCTGATCCCCGGCGCGGCCACCGGCAAGGGCCTGGGCATGCAGTTCCTGCGGCACATCGAGCGCACCTCGGTGCTGGTGCACGTACTGGACGCGGCGGCGCCGGAGATCGAGCGCGACCCGCTGGCCGACCTGGACGCGATCGAGGCCGAGTTGTCGGCGTACGGCGGGCTGGAGGACCGCCCCCGTCTCGTGGTGCTCAACAAGATCGACATCCCGGACGGCCGGGACCTCGCCGAGATGGTCCGGCCCGATCTGGAGGCCCGCGGCTACCGGGTGTTCGAGATCAGCGCGGTGACCCGCGAGGGCCTCAAGGAGTTCTCCTTCGCGCTGGCGAAGCTGGTCGCCGAGAACCGCGCCGCCAAGCCGGTCGAGGAGGCCACCCGCATCGTGATCCGCCCGCGGGCGGTCGACGACGCCGGGTTCACCGTGGAGCAGGACGCGGAGGGCGTGTTCGTGGTCCGCGGCACCCAGGTGGAGCGCTGGGTCCGGCAGACCAACTTCGACAACGACGAGGCCGTGGGTTACCTGGCCGACCGCCTGGAGCGTCTCGGCGTGGAGGCGGAGCTGGCCAAGAAGGGCGCACAGCCCGGCGACCCGGTCCGGATCGGCGAGCGCGAGTTCGACTGGCAGCCCAGCGCGGGCGAGTACGTGACCGGTCCGCGTGGCACCGACGCCCGCCTGGAGGAGCTCACCGGCCGTGCCAGCGCCGCGCAGCGCCTGGCCGCGCGCAAGGCCCGCCGGGTCCGCAAGGACGACGAGGTCCTGCAGATGTCCGCGGACGGCACGGTGTCCACGGTGTCGAACACGCACATGCCGGTGCTGGTCACGGACGACGATGACGACGACGAGGACACCGGCGAATAGGGAATCGGCCAGATCGTCGCAACCCTCTAGAAACGGTCGTCACCTAGAGTCACCTGTGTGCTGATCGAATCCCGTCCCTCGTTGGACCCCGAACTGGCCACCCTCGTCACCGCCCAGCAGCGGGAGGTGTCGGGGGCCGGCGCCGGGTCCGGGGACCGGATGTTCGAGCCGCAGGACGACGTCGCCTATCTGGTCGGTCTCGTCAACGGCCGGGCTGTCGCCTGCGGCGGCTGGCGTGCCCTCGGCATCGGCGCCGCCGAACTGCAGCGCATGTACGTGCGCCCGGCGTACCGGGGCCGAGGTCTGGCCCGGCAGATGATCGTCGCGATCGAGGAGGAGGCGCTCGCCGCGGGACGTCCGGTGATCCGGCTCAGCGCCGGCATCCACCTGGCCGCGGCGATCGCCCTCTACCAGTCCTCGGGGTACGACCAGATCCCGGCCTTCGGCGACCACGCCGGGCACCCGCACCGCCTCTGCTTCGAGAAACGGCTGCCCGCGCTGGTCCAGTAGGCCGATGGCCCGCCGGGCCCGGCCGACCGTCGCCGCGGCGGTGGGCCGCACCCGGTCGGCGCCCTCGGCCAGGACCTTCCGCACGTCGGGCGGGTCGAGCAGGCCGATCCGGCCGGTGCCGGTGGTCTTGCTCATCTTGGTGATGAGGCCGGCCAGGTCCATCACGGGCGCAGAGCGCCCAGGCTAGCAGAGACGATCGGTGCCTCAGTGGCGCGCGCTTGCGCAGGTAGCGCTCCACCGGCAGGCATGATGGTCGTCATGCCGACCCTGACCCGTGCCGAGGCCGCCGAGCGAGCGTCCCTCGTCGACGTCGAGGAGTACCACGTAGACCTGGACCTCACCGGGGACGGCGACACGTTCCGCTCCCGGACTGTGGTCCGCTTCCGCGCCCGGGCCGGCGCCGCGACGTTCCTCGAGTTCGAGCCGGCTGAGATCAACGCGATGACGGTGAACGGCGAGCCGGTGCCGGCCGCCGCGGCGACCGGCGAGCGGCTGCTGCTGACCGGCCTGGCCGAGCGCAACGAGCTCGTCGTGGACGCCCAGATGCGGTACTCGAACAACGGCGAGGGCCTGCACCGCTACGTGGACCCGGCGGACGGCAACGTCTACCTGTACCAGCACCTGTTCATCAACAACGCCGGCCGGGTGCTGCCCAGCTTCGACCAGCCCGACCTGAAGGCGTCGTTCCGGGTGAGCGTCACCGCGCCGCCGGAGTGGCTGGTGGCGACGAACGGCCCCCTGCTGTCCCGGGACGGCGGGCGCTGGGAGTTCGCCCCGACCCAGCGGATCTCCACCTACCTGGCCACGCTGATCGCCGGCCGCTATTACGCGCTCACCGACTCCCACGACGGGGTGCCGCTCGCGCTCTACGTCCGCGCCGCGCTCGCCGAGCAGCTGGACGCCGAGGCGCCGGAGATCTTCGAGATCACCAAGCAGTGCCTGGACCGGTTCCACGAGATGTTCGCGATCCGCTACCCGTTCGGCCACTACCAGCAGGCGTTCGCGCCGGAGTTCAACTTCGGCGCGATGGAGTACCCCGGCCTGGTCGTGTTCCGGGACGAGATGATCCCGCGGTCCGCGGTCACCGAGAGCGAGCGGGAACACCGGGCCAACGTGATCGCCCACGAGATGGCGCACATGTGGTTCGGCGACCTGGTGACCATGAAGTGGTGGGACGACCTGTGGCTCAACGAGTCGTTCGCGGAGTACCTGGGCACCCGGGTCACCGCCGAGGCCACCCGTTACCGGGGGACCTGGACCACGTTCGCCATGCACCGCAAGGCCTGGGGGCTGCGCGCCGACCAGCGGCCCTCCACCCACCCGGTGGCGCCGTCGCAGGTGTCCGACACCGACGAGGCGCTGCTGAACTTCGACGGCATCTCGTACGCCAAGGGCGCCGCCGTGCTCAAGCAGCTGGTCGCCTGGCTCGGTGACGACGCGTTCCTGTCCGGGCTGAACGCACACTTCGCGGCGCACGCGTACGGCAACGCGACCCTGGCCGACCTGCTCGGCGCCCTCTCCGCGGCCAGCGGCCGGGACCTCTCCGCCTGGGCCGAGGTGTGGCTGCGGCGCGCGCAGGTCAACACGCTGCGCGCCGAGGTGACCACCGACGGCGGCAACTACGCCGAGGTCGCGGTGGTGCAGACCGCGCCGGACGAGCATCCGACGCTGCGGCCGCACCGGATCGGCATCGGGCTGTTCGACGCGGGGCCGGGCGGCGCGGTGGTACGCCGTAAGCACGTGGAGGCCGAGCTGGACGCGTCCGGTCGTACCGTGATCACCGAACTCACCGGTGAGCCGGCGGCCGACCTGCTGCTGCTCAACGACGGTGACCTGACCTATGCGAAGGTCCGCCTCGACGAGGAGTCGGCCGCCGGCGTGCCGCTGCTGCTGCCCCTGCTCGACGACTCGCTGGCCCGTGCGGTGATCTGGGCCGCCGGGCTGGACGCCGTGGTGGACGGCGAACGGCCGGTCGCCGAGCTGGTCACCCTGGTGCTCGCGGCGCTGCCGGCGGAGACCGAGGTGGTGATCGTCGAGGACGTGCTGCGCGCCACCCGGGGGCTGGTCGACCGGTACGCCACCCCGGAGACCCGGCCCGCCGTCCTGGAGTTGCTCGCCCAGGCCGCCGACCGGCTGCTCGTCGCATCGCCGGCCGGCAGCTCCCGGCAGCTGGCGGCGGCACGCGGCCTGATCGGCGCCACCGCCGAGACCGCCCGCCTGCGCGGCTGGCTCGACGGCGAGTACGTGCCCGAGGGCCTGGCCGTCGACGCCGACCTGCGCTGGCTGATCCTGTACCGGCTCTGCGTGCTCGGCGGGGCCGGCCACGACACCATCGACGCCGAGCTGGACACCGACCGCAGCGCCAGCGGCGAGCAGTGGGCGGCCCGCTGCCGTGCCGCGCTGCCGGACGCCGTGGCCAAGGAGACCGCCTGGTCGGCCGTGGTCGGCGACGCCTCGCTGTCGAACCGGCTGGCCGAACTCACCGCGGCCGGGTTCTGGCACCCGGAGCAGCTCGACCTGCTGATCGGGTACGCCGAGCGGTACTTCGCCGAGATGCCGGAGATGATGCGCGTGCGCAGCGGCATGAGCGCCGAGCGGACCGCTATCGCGGCGTACCCCGACGTGGCGGTCTCGGCACGGACCCGGCAGCTGGCCGCCGGGCTGCTGGCCCGCCCGGACCTGAACCCCATCCTGCGCCGCGTGGTGCAGGACGCCGACGACGACATGCGCCGGGCGCTCAACGCCCGCGGTTGACCCGATTCGCCCCGCCTTCACCCTTCCGATTTCGTAGCCTGAGGCTACGGGGGTGTATGCGTGGAGTGGTCGGCGGAGTTGTCCAGCGGTCTGCTGCAGGCCGCGCCGGACGCGATCCTGGTCATCGACGGCGAACGGGTCGTGCTGATCAACGACCGGGCCGAGCAGATGTACGGGTGGCCGCGGTCCGAGCTGATCGGGCAGCCCGTCGAGGTGCTGCTGACCGACGCCTCCCGGGTGATCCGGTCGGAACGGCACCGGTTGTTCGCGGAGAGCCCGCCCGGCTCGATCGGCACGGTGACGACCACCGCCCGGCGCCGGGACGGCACCGAGTTCCCGTGCGAGTCCTCCACCACGATCGTGGAGACCCCGCAGGGCCGGCTGGCTGTCGCCGTGGTGCGCGACATCAGCGAGCGGGTGCACGCCGAGCAGGAGCGGGAACGGCTGCGCGCCGAGGCGCACACCCACCGCAGCCGGCGCCTGGAGAGCCTCGGCCAGCTGGCCGGCGGCATCGCCCACGACTTCAACAACATGCTCGGCGTGATCCTCAACTACGCCAGTTTCGTGATCGAGGAGGCGGAGTCGCCGGAGCCGGACGTCTCGATGATCGTGGCCGACGCGCAGCAGGTGGTCCGCGCCGGCAAGCGCGGCACCGACCTCACCCACCAGCTGCTCGCCTTCGCCCGCCGGGAGGTGGTGCGCCCCCAGCCGGTCGACCTCAACGCGCTGATCGCCGAGGTGCAGGACCTGCTCCGCCGCACACTCGGGGAGCACATCACGCTGATCTTCCGGTCCGCCCCGCATCTGCCGACGGTGACCTGCGACCCCAGCCAGATCGAGCAGATGCTGGTCAACCTCGCGCTGAACGCCCGGGACGCGATGCCGTCCGGCGGCAACCTGGTGATCGACACCGGGGCCCTGGACGACCGGGTCCGGCTGCGGGTCTGCGACTCCGGCTCCGGCATGCCCGCCGACGTGCTGGACCGCGCCTTCGAGCCGTTCTTCACCACCAAGGGCAACGGTGAGAGCACCGGTCTCGGCCTGGCCACGGTCTACGGGATCGTCACCCAGGCCGGTGGCGACGTCACCATCGCCAGTGAGGTCGGCCTCGGCACCACGGTGACCGTGCTGCTGCCGGTCGGCGCCGCCGAGGCGCCGGAGGAGGCGGCCGCCGAGCCGGCCGCGACCGGTGGGCACGGCGAGACGCTGCTGGTCGTCGAGGACGAGGACGCCCTGCGGGACGTGGCCGGGCGGATCCTGTCCGGCGCGGGATATCACGTGCTCTCGGCGGAGGGCGGCGCGCAGGCGCTGGAGCTGGCCGCCCGGCACGAGGGCGAGATCGATCTGCTGGTCAGCGACGTGGTGATGCCCGGAATGCTGGGCAAGGAGCTGGCCGAGCGGCTGGTGACGGCCCGCCCGACGACCCGGGTGCTCTACATGTCCGGGTACGCCCAGCCGGTGCTGGCCTCGCAGGGCACCCTGGACCCCGGCGTGGCGCTGCTGGGTAAGCCGTTCACCGCCGACGACCTGCTGGCCGCCGTCCGAGCCCGCCTGGACGGTTGATCTCCCCATCCGACCGCCCCGCCACCGCCCCTGACCGGAATCAAACGATATTCTTCTGCGATGTCCGGACGGCGCGTGGGAATCATGGGTGGCACCTTCGACCCCATCCACCACGGTCACCTGGTCGCGGCGAGCGAGGTGCAGGCCCGCTTCGACCTGGACGAGGTGATGTTCGTCCCCACCGGCCAGCCGTACGAGAAGGGCCGCGTCTCGCCGGCCGAGGACCGGTACCTGATGACGGTGGTGGCCACCGCCTCGAACCCGCGGTTCCACGTCAGCCGCGCCGACATCGACCGGGACGGCCCCACCTACACCGTCGACACGCTGCGGGACATGCGCGCGGTCTACGGCCAGTCCGCCGAGCTTTACTTCATCACCGGCGCCGACGCGCTCTCCCGGATCCTGTCGTGGAAGGACGCGCTGACCATGCTCCGGCTGGCGCACTTCATCGGTGTGACCCGTCCGGGCTTCGAGCTCTCCAAGGCGCATCTGCCGGCGGAGAGCGTGACTCTGGTCGAGGTGCCGGCCCTGGCCATCTCGTCCAGCGACTGCCGGGAACGGGTCGCCGAGGGGCTGCCGGTCTGGTACCTCGTGCCGGACGGTGTCGTGCAGTACATCAACAAGCGGGGCCTCTATCGGGACTCGGGCGTTGCCGCTCCGATGTGAGACGCTTGAAGCACTGACACCCGACCGAGGGGACTCTTTTGCCCGTCACCGAACGCGCTCTGGAACTCGCGCTGACGGCCGCTCAGGCCGCCGCCGACAAGAAGGCGCAGGACATCTCCATCATCGACGTCGCCGATCAGATCTACCTCACGGACGCGTTCGTCATCGCTTCGGCGTCGAACGAGCGTCAGGTGGTCTCGGTCGTCGACGCCATCGAGGAAGCGCTCCTCAACCTGCCGGAGAAGGCCAAGCCGGCCCGGCGTGAGGGTGAGCGGCAGGGCCGATGGGTCCTGCTGGACTACGTCGACATCGTGGTCCACGTCCAGCACGTCGAGGAGCGCGAGTTCTACGCGCTCGACAAGCTCTGGAAGGACTGCCCGAGCATCCCGTTCGTGGACCGGGACATGGTCGACGCCGGGGCCCCGGCCACCGAGGCGCCGTGACCCGGGTCATCGTCTGGCGGCACGGCAACACCGACTGGAACGCCGGCCACCGCGTGCAGGGGCAGACCGACGTGCCGCTCAACGACCTGGGCCGGCGGCAGGCGGCCGAGGCCGCGGAACTGATCGCCCGGACCCGTCCGGACGCGATCGTCTCCAGCGACCTGAGCCGGGCCGCCGACACCGCCGCAGCGCTCGCCGCGCTGACCGAGCTGCCGGTCAGCGCCGACAAGCGGCTGCGGGAGCGCTACTTCGGCGCCTGGCAGGGTCTGACCATGACCGAGGTGGCCGCGCGCCGGCCCGACGAGCACGCCCGCTGGACGGCCGGCGAGGACGTCGTCGGCGGCGACGTGGAAACCCTGGACGAACTGGGTAAACGGGTCTGCGACGCGATCCAGGACGCGGCTCTGCTGGCGCCCGGCGGCACAGTCGTGGTGGCCACCCACGGCGCCGCGGCCCGGCAGGGCGTCGGGCATCTGCTCGGCTGGCGGCAGGAACAGCTGCGCACCCTGCGGGCCCTGCAGAACTGCCACTGGGTGGAGCTCACCGACGACCCGGTCCGAGGCTGGCAGCTCGGGGCGTACAACGTGGGGGTCTTCACCGACCGCCCGGTTCCGCCGCCGGTCTGAGGTTCCCCTCCGGCGGCGGGGAACCACCGGTGATCCGGTAACGTCCAAGGACCATGTTGATCCGTCGAAGCGTTCTCCCCGCCGCGCTGTTCCTGGCGCTGGCCGCCGGCTGCGCGAACAACACCACCGACGCGGGCGCGCCCGCACCGGCACCCTCCGCCGATCTCCCCTCGGCCTCGCCCGAGCCCACCGGTGAGTCGCCGGCGGCCTCCGCGCCGGCCGGGGCGACCACCATCACCGGCACTGTCCGCCAGGGCGTCGAGCCCGGCTGTCTGCTCCTCAAGGACGGCGCCGGCGACCATCTGCTGATCTTCCAGGACAAGGCGATGGAGTCGTCGGTGAAGGCCGGCAGCGAGATCACCGTCGTCGGCAAGGCCGAGAGCGGCCTGATGACCACCTGCATGCAGGGCGAGCCGTTCGTGGTCTCCTCCGTGGCCACCAACTGATCCGCAGGTTCATCAAGTACCTTGCGTGCATGACCATCGCGGTCGTGACCGACTCCACGGCGTACCTGCCGGCCGAACTGAGCGGCACATATGACCTGACCATCGTGCCGCTCACCGTGGTTGTCAACGGCTGGGACGGCCTGGAGGGCCTGGAGATCTCGCCCGCCGAGATCGCCCGAGCGCTCGGCACCCGGCGGGTCGCCGTCAGCACGTCCCGGCCCGCGCCGTCCCAGTTCGCCGCCGTCTACCGGCGGCTGCTCGACGCCGGCGCCGACGGCATCGTCTCGGTGCACCTGTCCGCGAAGCTGTCCGGCACGTTCGAGGCGGCCGAGCTGGCTGCGGCCGAGATCGGCGACCGGGTGCGGGTCGTCGACAGCGGGACGGCAGCGATGGGGCTGGGCTTCCCCGCCCTGGCGGCGGCCACCGCGGCGGCCAACGGAGACGATCTCGATGCGGTACGCGCTGTCGCGCTCGACCATGCGCGCAGAGTGACGACCTTCTTCTACGTGGACACGCTGGAGTTCCTGCGGCGCGGCGGCCGGATCGGCGCGGGCGAGGCCCTGCTCGGCACCGCCCTGTCGGTGAAGCCGATCCTGCACGTGCTCGGCGGCGAAGTCGTCGTCCGGGACAAGGTGCGCACGGCGGGGCGCGCGCTGACCCGGCTCGTCGATCTCGCGGTGGAGGCGGCGGGCGACGGTGAGGCCGACGTCGCGGTGCACCACCTCGGCACGCCGGACCGGGCGTCGGCGCTGGTCGACGCGATCAGCACGCGGCTCGGCGAGCGGCTGCGGGACTGCTATCTGACCGAGGTGGGCGCGGTGGTCGCCGCGCACACCGGGCCGGGCCTGGCCGGCGTGGTCGTGCACCGGCGCTGAACGGCCGGCCTTCGCCGCCCGTGTGCGGCGTCAGGCCTTCGGCCAGGCGCTTGCCGACCAGCGTGCCGGTTCGATGCCCTCGACCCGGCGCAGATGGCGTTCGATCTCCGGCCACGGCACCACCCGGTCCCCGATCTGCACCTCGTCCGCCCGCGGCAGCAGCACGGGCTTGTTCTGCTCCCACACCGCGCACGTGCGCCACCCCTCCGCCGGTGAGCCGGTCAGCACCAGCGGTGCCAGCGGCTCGGTGGAGTCGACGGCCTGACGGGCGTACTCACTGACGGCCAGGACGCGTTCGGCGCGCTGGACCAGGTGGTGCAGCGGATGGCCGGGCGGCGCCGGATAAGGGACCGTGCAGCCCTGCGCGTCACCCGTGTACGCCATCGGGCTGAGCCCCCGCGCCGAGCGCAGGAAGAACTCCTCGGCCTGGGCGAACAGGCCCGGCAGGTGATCGCTGCCGTCGGCGGTGACCAGCAGGGTGCCCCGATCCGGGGCGAATGCGACGGGCACCCCGCCGACCTGCTCGGCAAGCCGGCCCAGCCAGCCCTCCAGCAGCAGATGCGAGGTCCAGTAGGCGTCACCGTCGTCGACGAACCGCACCACCGTCGGACCCTTCGCCACGCCGTGCAGCACCGCGCCGGTGAGGTTGGCGCGGGCGGTCGCATGGACCCGGGCGGCCGACACCCGCCAGGCGGCCAACTGGGCCGCAGTCACGTACGTCATGGTGTCCGGCTGATCGACCACGACGAACTCGGACAGGAACGGCATGGCCGGGCGACGCAGCGGCGCGCCCGGCGTGACGCCGCGCAGCACCGGCCGCAGCAGCGGCGCGGCCTGCGACCACTCGCCCGGCAGGCCGGGGCTCTGCAGCAGGCCGGTGATGAAGCCGTCCAGCTGCCGGCGCCGGTACCGCCCGGTCAGCAGCGGCTCGAGCTGGACGATGGCCGTCTCCAGGTCGCTGGGCGCGGTGAACCGGATCTCGAAGGCGCGGGCGTGATAGCGGGCGTCCTTGACACCGGCACGGCGCAGACGCCGCAGGACCCGGCCGGCCAGTCTGGCTCGGGCGATCCTTCGCATGAGGCCCATGGGTCCGTCCTACTTCCGCCGCGCGGTGCTCACGGTGGCGTCGTTCTGCCGTGCGGTGCTCACGGCGGTGTCGTTCTGCCGTGCGGTGCTCACGGTGGCGTCCTTCTGCCGTGCGGTGATCACGAAGGCGTCGAGATCGTCGTCTCTCTCGACGGTCGCGGTCAAGAGGTTCCCGCCGGCGATCGCGAGAGCGGTGTCGATCTGGGTCTCGGTGATCTCGGACAGCAGCAGGCCGGTGGGGGAGAGCCAGTCGCCGGCCCCGGCAGCGACGGCCCGGAAGATCGTCAGCCCGTCGTCGCCGCCGTCCAGGGCGGTGCGGGGCTCGTGGTCACGGGCCTCGGCGGGCAGGAACGGCAGATGCCGGGTCGCCACGTAAGGGACGTTGGCGAGAAGCAGGTCGACGCGGCCGCGCAGCCCCGGCGGAAGCGCTTCGAAGAGATCTCCCTGATGTACGGCGGCTGTCTCGTTGCCCGGCCGTGCCAGATTGTCCCGGGCGCAGGCCACGGCGACCGGATCCAGATCGCAGGCGTGCAGGGTGATGCCGGGAACCCGATGCCGGACCGCCAGCCCGAGCGCGCCGGAGCCGCAGCACAGATCCACCACCAGGCCGTCCGGCGGGACCGCGGCAGCGCCGAGCCGGACCAGCAGCTCGCTGCGCACCCGGGGCACGAAGACGCCGGGACGCAGCCGGACCCGCACCCCGCAGAAATCCGCGTGCCCGACCACCTGTTCGAGGGGCTCACCGGCGGCGCGCCGCTCCACCAGCGCGGCGAGCGCCACGTCGTCCGCCGCTGCCTCGATCAGCACGGCCGCCTCGTCCTCGGCGAACACACAGCCCGCCGCCCGCAGCCGGGAAACGGTCGTGGCCAGGGCGTCGGTCGACTTCACGGGCAGTCCTTTAGCACGATGACGGCGGGCTGGGCGGTTATCCACAATGACGCGCTGTCCACAGGGACGCGGGCAGCGGGCCGGCTGAGTTCCTACCTTCTCCAAGCGTGCGAGAGGCGAAGGATAACGGTGACGCCGTCGGGGCGCGGCTCCGGGCGGTGCTCGACGCGGACGCGGACGAGTCGGTGCCGGCCGACGGCGGGCCGGTCAGCTGGGACGACCTGTTGCCGGGGTGGTCCGAGGAGGACCTGGCGGGGGATGGTCGCCCTTTCGGGGGATCGCCCGCGGGTGGGCGGGCGGAGGATGGCGGGTCCGGCGGCGGCTCGCCGGGGTCGTCTCCGGGCGGGCGGGATGACGCCGGGCCGGCTTATGCGTGGGACGGGAAGCGGTTGTCCGCTTCCGAGGGGCCCGCCAACGCCGTGTTCCTCGACCCGGCGGCTCCTCGGGTGCGGCCTGCGTCCGCGGGCCTGAGCGGGGCGGGCGCGTTCGGCGGGGACCGGCGGTCCTGGCTGCATGCCTTTGATCCCGGCCGGCGGGGTGTGCGGGCGTTGGCTCTTGTCGCGCTGGTCGTGGTCGTCGTCGCTGCCTTCCTGGCGTGGCGGGCGCGGCCGAGAGTCGACGAGGTCACGTCTCCGGCGATCGCGGGCGCCGATGCGGTCGAGGTGGGCCCTGTCTCGGGCGGTGCGGGCGCCGTTCCCGGCGCGGGCCCGGTGCCGAGCGCTGGTTCTGCTGCGGATGTGGGCGAGGTCGTGGTCGCGGTGGGCGGGAAGGTGCGCAAGCCCGGCCTGGTCCGCCTCGCGCCGGGTGCCCGGGTGGCCGACGCGCTGACCGCTGCCGGTGGCGCCCAGCCGGGTGTGGACGTCGCGATGCTGAACCTGGCGCGCAAGGTCGTCGACGGCGAGCTGATCATGGTAGGGGTCTCCGTGGCGCCGGGTGCCGGCCCGATGGCCGGAGCCGTCCCGGGAGCGCCGCCGCCCGCGACGCCCGGGGCGCTGGTCAACCTGAACACCGCCACGATGGCTGACCTCGATCAGTTGCCGGGCGTCGGGCCGGTCCTGGCGCAACGGATCCTGGACGCCCGCACCGCCCAGGGCGGCTTCCGCGCGGTCGGTGACCTCCGCAAGGTCGACGGCATCGGTGACGCGCGGTACGAGCAGTTGAAGGACCTGGTGACGGTCGGATGACCGAGCCTGGTCAACGCCGTGTGCCGGACCTGCGGCTGGGCGGCTTCACCGTCGGGACGTGGCTCTCCGCACTGGCTGCCCTCCACCTGCCCGCCGCTGCCGGGACGGTGGTCGGTGTGGTGGCCTTAGTCGTCGCGATCAGCCTCCTGCTGTACCGCCCTCGCGCCGCATCCCACCCCGGCGCCGCCTCTCACGTCGGCGCCGCCGCCCACCTCGGTGCCGACGCCTCCGTGGCCGGCGGTCACGCCGTCCGGCGTAGCCCTTTTGCCTTCCTCGCAGGTGGTGGCAGACCTTTGCGCCGGCGCCGTCGTGGGGCGGCGCCGGCCGCTTCTTCGGCGGTGGGGGTGCGGAGTGGCCGGGTGGCGCCTGCCGGTTTTCTGGCGGGCGTTTCGGCGGCGGGCGTGCGGTGGATCGGGGTGGCGGTGGCGCTCGGCGTCGGGTGCGGGGCGATCGCCACCGCGGCCCGGGTGTCGGTTCGCGAAGCGCCGGCCCTGGTGGCGCTGCTGGAAGCCAGGGAGCCGGTGCGGGTCGAGGTGATCGTCCGGGACGACCCGCGGCTGCTGCCCCGCACCGCCGGGCCGCCCACCTATCTGGTCGCCGTCGAACTGCGGTCCGTGCAGCCTGAGGAGGGTCCGCTGGTGCGGCTCTCCGCGCGGGCGCTCGTCCTCGGCGCGCACCCGGGCTGGCGCGGCCTGCTGCCGGGCCAGCGCGTCGCCGTCAGCGGCCGGCTTCAGGAGCCTCGCCCCGGTGACCTGCGGGCGGCAGTGATCTCGGCGCGCAAGCCCCCGGCCCCGATCGGGCGGCCGTCCTGGGCGCAGCGGGCGGCGGACGTGCTGCGCGCCGGCCTGCAGCGCGCCTGCGCCCCGCTGCCGGACGAGCCCGGCGGCCTGCTGCCCGGCCTGGTGGTCGGCGACACCAGCCGGCTGGACCCGGCCCTGGAGGAGGACTTCCGGACCACCGGGATGACGCACCTGACGGCCGTCAGTGGCACCAACGTGGCGATCGTGGTGGGCGTGGTGCTGTTCCTGGTGCGGCGGGCGCGGGCCGGACCGTTGCTCTGCGCGGTGGTGTGCGGGGTGGCGCTGGTGGGGTTCGTCATTCTGGCGCGGCCGTCACCGAGCGTGGTCCGGGCGGCCGCGATGGGCGCCATCGGGCTGCTCGGCCTGGCCGCCGGGCGGCCCCGGGCGGCGGTGCCGGCCCTCGCGGCCGGTGCCGCGGTGCTTCTGGTCGCGGATCCCGAGCTCGCGGCCGACCCCGGTTTCGCCCTGTCCGTGCTGGCCACCTCGGGACTGCTGCTGCTCGCACCGGCCTGGCGGGACGGACTCCGCCGGCACGGTTGGCCGGCCGGTGCCGCCGAAGCCCTCGCGGTGCCCGCCGCGGCGCAGGTGGCCTGCGGTCCGGTGGTGGCCGCCATCTCCGGGACGGTGAGCCTGGTCTCGGTGCCGGCCAACCTGGTCGCGGTCCCGGCGATCGCCCCGGCCACGCTGCTCGGCGTGGGCGCGGCGGTGGTGTCCCCGGTGTGGCCGGCGGGGGCCGAGTTCCTCGCCTGGCTGGGGCACTGGCCGGCCCGGTGGCTGGTGCTGGTCGCGCACACCGGCGCGCGGGTTCCGGCCGGCGCGCTGCCGTGGCCCGAGGGTGCGGCCGGTGGGCTGCTGCTCGCGGGCCTCACGATTGCCTTTCTGGTGGCGGCGCGCCGGGTTGTCGTACGCCGGATCGCCCTGGTCGTTGCTCTGGCGGCCATGCTCGGCTCGCTGCCGGTGCGGATGCTCGCCCCGGGGTGGCCGCCGCCGGGCTGGCTGGTGATCGCCTGCGCGGTCGGTCAGGGTGACGCTGTGGTGCTGCCCGCGGGGGACGGCCGGGCAGTCGTGATCGACGCCGGTCCGGAGCCGCACGCCGTCGATCATTGCTTGCGCCGCCTGGGCGTACGGGAGGTGGTGTTCCTGGCGGTCAGTCACTTCCACGCCGACCACGTCGGCGGCGTCGCCGGAGTGTTCCGCGGCCGCCGGGTGGCCGCGGTGATCGGCCCGGACTGGCCGGAGCCGGTGGGCGGCCGGGCCGACGTCGAGCGTGCGGCGGCCGGAGCCGGGATCGCGGTGCGGGCGGTGCGGCCGGGATGGTCCGCCACGGTGGGTGCGCTCCGCCTGCAGGTGCTCGGGCCGCTCGAACCGCTGCGCGGCACCAACTCCGACCCGAACAACAACTCGCTGATCCTGCTGGCCACGATCGGCGGCCGGACGGTGCTGCTGCCCGGCGACGCGGAGACGGAGCAGCAGGACGACCTGATGGCGGTGGTGGGCGCGGAGGGCGTACGAGCGGATGTCTTGAAGGTCTCTCATCACGGCAGTGCTCTGCAGTCGGTGGAGATGCTCGACGCGGTGCGGCCCGCGGTGGCGTTGGTGTCGGTGGGCAGGGACAACGATTACGGTCACCCGAATCCCGGGGTGCTGGGCAGGTTGGGGCGGGGTGGAGCGCGGATCGTCCGCACCGACGAGTCGGGAGACGTGGCAGCGGTCGCGGCGGGAGACGGATTGGCGGTGGCGGCTCGCGGTGACCCGCCCGCTTAGAGGCCGGCCTGTCGACGACACGCGCGGATGAGGGATCCGGGTAACGGCAGCGGACGCGGCCGTTAGGTGATATAGCGGATGAAACCGGATGCATGGGGTGTGACGACGTTTGGCCTGAGCAGGCGACTTTACGGGTGACAAGGCATGCCTGAGCGGCGATATGTCGGCTTTCGCGTTCGGTGATCGGCGTCCATGCGCTAAGGAGTGAGGCGTGCCGGGTTGTCAGACCACCGTGCGACGATATCGGGCGTGAATGCCGCGCCACCTCCCTCGTTGCTGCTCGTCCAAGGTGATGAGGAACTGCTCTCCGCCCGCGCTGTCGCCGCGGCGGTGGAGGCTGCCCGCGCGGCCGAGCCCGGCGCCGACGTCCGGGAATACGAGGCGGGCGCGCTCTCGGCCGGCGAAGTGGCCGAGATGCTGAGCCCTTCGCTGTTCGGCGGGCGGCGGGTGCTGGTGATCCGTAACGGTCAGGATGCCCGCAAGGACCTGGTGACCGCACTGCTCGCCTACGCGAAGGGCCCGGATCCTGACGTGACCCTGATCGTCACGCATCCGGGTGGCGCGAAAGGCAAGGCCTTCGCCGACGGCCTGCGCGCCGCCGGGGCGGTGGTCGAGCCGGCGGCGAAACTGAAGAACGACCGGGAGCGGGTCGCGTTCGTCCGTGACGAGTTCCGCCGCCACGGCGCCCGATGTGACGAGGCTGCCGCCGCCGCCCTGCTGGCGGCCGTCGGCAACGACCTGCGTGAGATCGCGGCCGCCTGCTCGCAGCTGCTCGCCGACACCGAGGGCAAGGTCACCGAGGCGGTGGTGGCCCGCTACTACAAGGGCCGGGCCGAGGTCAGCGGCTTCACGGTGGCCGATGCCGCGGTCGTCGGGGACCTGCCGGGAGCCCTCGAGGCGCTCCGCTGGGCCCTGCACGTCGGCGTGGACCCGGTGCCGATCGCCGACGCGCTCGCCGACGGCGTGCGCACCGTGGCCCGGGTGGCGTCCGCCGGTCGCGGCAACGCCTACCAGCTGGCGAGCACCCTCGGCATGCCCGCCTGGAAGATCCAGCGCGCTCAGGAGCGCAGCCGCGGCTGGACACCGGAAGGCCTGATCGACGCGATGCGTGCCGCCGCCGACTGCAACGCCGCTGTCAAGGGCGGAGCGGAGGACCGTGGCTACGCGCTGGAGCGGGCGGTCTTCGCGGTGGCCGCCGCCCGCCGGGACGGCGGTGCCCGATGACCCGGACAGTGCGGTCCCGGCGCGCCGAGATGGCCTCCCAGCCGCTCTACGCGCGGGTCCTGCACCTGCGGCACCTCGCCCCCAGCGGCCTGCTCTGCTTCGTCTTCCTCGAGGGTGCCGTGGTCCTGGGCATCCTGCTGGCCCTGGCCGAGCTGGTCAGCTGGTGGGGTGTGCTGGTGCTGCCGATCACGGTCGCCCTGATGGTCAAGTTCAACGACCTGGTGGCGGGCACGTTCGCCATGGGGTCGATCGCTGCCGAGCCGGCCACGGCGCGGGCCACCGTGCTGCGGTCGGCCACGATGCCGCCCGGTGTGGATGAGCGGTCCTTCGCCGACGGGAGCTGGTCCTCCGAGCCCTCGGGGTCCTTCGGGTCTTCTGAATTCTCCGGCTCCTCCTGGTTCTCCGGAGCGCCTTCCGCTGATGAAAGTCGTTCGGCTGCCGGGACGGGCATGCCCGTTGCGAGCCGGTCTTCCACCGGTCACCCGGGCGGTGCTCATCCCGCTGGGGCTGAGGGGCACGGTGCCGTTGACCGTGAGCTTCGTCAGGATGTGGCCGCGCAGGTGCGCGCGGCGTCCGGCACTGTGCCGGCCGGTGGCTATGCGCCGGGTGTCGTCTATGGCCGGCCACAGGGTGCGAGCCGGGACGGTGACGTGGCGGGGCGCGGGCACGTGGCGGAGCGTGGGCAGCGGGTCACCGGAGCGGAGACGGCTCGGCCTGGTGCCGGGGGCGGCGTGGTGCGGCGTCCTTGGGCGGATCAGCTGGACGTGCGGCAGCAGGTGGCGCGCCAGGCGGCTGCGCGCCGCTACGAGTGAGTTCGGGTCACTGAGGATCTGACTACACCGGCCCCGTCGTCGGACTGCGCCGGTTGCATCCCGCGATCTACGCCCGTCTCATCCTGGGCTCCTGGCGGGCCTGGCCGGGCCGGGTGATGCCCCGCCGGGCTTCAAGCAGCCTTCGTCGCCTGCGGCGTGCCGGACGCTCTTGCCGGCGCGCTGGACGCTCTTGCCGGCGCGCGGGGACCGTGCTCGGTCCGGCGCGCGGGGACCGTGCTCGGACACAATGAAACCGGGCACCGTCGCGGACCTGAAAGGTCCGGCGGAGCCCGGTTTCAAAGAGTCTGCCCACCTGTTACGGCAGGCGTGTCACCGACCGCGTCCGTGCGGTCGTGACCTGATCCGGAACGAGCAGATCAGGCTGACAGCGAGGCGATCTTCTTGGCGATGGCCGACTTGCGGTTGGCCGCCTGGTTCTTGTGGATGACGCCCTTGCTGACAGCCTTGTCGAGCTGACGCGAGGCGTCACGCAGCAGAGTGGTGGCCGTCTCGACGTTGCCCGAGTCGCTCGCCTCGTGCAGCTTGCGGATCACGGTCTTCAGCGACGACTTGACCGACTTGTTGCGCAGACGGGCCTTCTCGTTCTGCCGGTTGCGCTTGATCTGGGACTTGATGTTCGCCACGCGACAGCCTTGTCCTGACTAGGTTCGGAAACTGGTCTCAAGCGGTGGTCACCGCCATCACCTGTCCCGGCTGGGAGCCGGTGCAGCCAACAGCATCGTGTCACCACACGCGATGAGCCAGACTACCAGCACGGCTGCGGGCCGCCAAAACGGCTCCGGTCAGCGGGGCGGTGGCAAACGGTTCAGCGGACGTTCAACCGGTCGCCGCCCGGCGTGCGGCGGTCTCGGCGACTCCCGCGCTGAGCTGTACCGGCCGCGGCCCCTGGCCTGTGCCTGCGGCGATGCTGACCATTGGTTGCGCTGAGCTGTGCCGGGCGCGGTGCTCACCTGTGCCAGCCGCGGCGTTCGGCGAGCCAGGCCAGGGCCTGGGTGCCGCTGAAGCGCTGGTGCTGACGGCTGTGCGGGGAGGCGCTGCTGGGGCCGCCGGCGGCGCTCGTCAGCCAGTAGCCGGCGAGCGCGGCCAGGGCGCCGTCCACCCCGGCGTCGGGGGCGCCCCACTCACGGAGGGCGGCGTCGGTGTCGAGGCCGCTGGCGTACGCGCTGACCAGCAACGTGACGGTGTCGAACCACGGTGCGCCCAGGCAGGGCCAGGTCCAGTCGCAGAGCCAGGCCCGGCCGGAGCGGTCGATCAGCACGTTGTCCACGCGCAGGTCACCGTGGGACATCGAGGTGCCGGCGGCCAGCGCGGGGAGGGCCCGCTCGAGTTCGGCCAGCTCCGCCGGCCGGGTCGGGGCGACGGTGCCGTGTGCGGTGACGGGCATCCGCTCGTGACCGGACTCGATCAGGGACCACCAGGACATCTCGGCCCGCAGGATCTCGGGCAGCTGCGGCAACCCCACGGCGAGCAGCTCGGGTGCGGGGTCGTGCAGGGCTGTCGCGGCGGCGGACCAGCTCGTCAGCGCGGCGTCGAGGTCCGTCTGCGTCCAGGGCAGGGCCGGGATCCGGCCGTCGACCGCTTCCAGGCACAACACGAACCACCCGGCCTCGGTCAAGGTCCAGCGGGGCCGCGCGGCGGTGACCGCCGGTGGGAGGGCAGAGGTGATCGCCGCCTCTCGTGCGTACCACTGCGAAGTCGGCTCCCTGAGCGGTGCGGCCTTGACGAAAGCGCTGAGGCCGTCCGCTGTGCTGAGCACCGCGGCGAAGGCGCGGGTGAAGCCGCCGCCGGCGCTGCGGGCGGTGGTGATCGGCCCGCCGAGGCGCACCGCTATCGCTTCCCGCACCTTTTTCGGAAGATCCCACCATTCCGGGCGTACGGCTGTGGCGTCGTACGGTACGTCGGGCAACGAGATCGGCCGCATGCATCCATCCTGGCGCCGACGGGATTGTCGTACCCCACTGGGAGGATCGCAGGCATGAGAACCGACGATTTCTGGGCGGTCATCGACCGCGCCACCGCTGATCGGCCCGCCTCGCCCGCCGAGGTGGCCGAGCGCGCCGTCGCCGACCTGGCCGAGCGCGATCCGGAGGAGATCGTCGCCTGGGGCCGTCACCTTGACAAGGTCCTCGCCGCGTCCGGCACCGAGGACCTGTGGGCCGCGGCCTACCTGATCAACGGAGGCGCCTCGGGGGATGACTTCGACAGTTTCCGGGGCTGGCTCGTCGCGCACGGCCGGGCGGCGGTCGCGAGCGCGGTGAAGTCGCCCGATGTGCTGGCCGGCATGCCGGCGGTGAAAACCGCGGCGGACAGCGGGGCGGTGTTCGGTGCGGAGGAGGTGCTGACGATCGCCGACCGGGCCTATGAGAAGGCGACGGGGCAGCCGCTGCCGCAGCCGGCGGACCGGCCGCGGACCCGGCCTGAGGCTGGTGACCTGTGGGATTTCGACAATGAGGACGAGATGAGGCGGCGGTTGCCGAGGCTGTCGTCGCTCTTCCTGGAGCCGCCGGACTGAGCCGCCGCACTTCGGCCGGCCGGCCGAAGTGCGGGAAACAGGGTCGTGGGCGGGTGCGGTGGTTCACCAGACTCGGCGGCATGAGTGCTGAGCAGGGGAGTGTGGCCGCGGTCAGCGGTAACGACGCCTACACGTTCACCAAGCCGAACCGGGACGAGATCGTGCTGGTGGCGGGGGTCGGTGTGGAGGGAGATGCGCATGCGGGGGCGAGGGTTCGGCACCGCGGCCGGGTGGTGGCGGATCCGGCGCAGCCCAACCTGCGGCAGGTGCATCTGATCCACGCGGAGTTGCTGGAGGAGGTGGCGGGGAAGGGCTACGAGGTTCCGCCGGGCGGTATCGGGGAGAACGTCACTACCCGGGGGATCGATCTGCTCGGGCTGCCGCGCGGGACGATCCTGCGCTTCGGCCGACCGGAGATGTCCGGCGGTGCGTCCGCGGACGGGCCGGACGGGAACGTGGCGCGGGCTGAGGCGGGGGCGGCCGGGCAGGCGGAGGCAAGGGCGGCCGGGCAGGCGGGGGCGGCCAGGCAGGCTGAGGCAAGGGCGGCCGGGCAGGCGGGGGCGGCCGGGCAGGCGGGGGCGGCCGGGCACGCTGAGGCAAGGGCGGCCGGGCACGCTGTTACGGAGGCGGCCGGGTCCGCTGTTGCGGGGGTGCTGGCTGCGGCTCGGAGGGCGACGCTGAACGAGGCGACGGCCCGGGCCGTGGAGGCGGTGGCGGCGGCCGCCGAGCGGGATGCGAGCGGGTGTGACGAGCGGCCGGCGATCGTGGTGGCGGGGCTGCGCAGTCCGTGTGCACAGATCAACAAGTTCCGGCCGGGCCTTTTGAAGGAGATGATCGGCCAGGACGGTGCGGGGAACGTCGTTCGCAAGGCCGGGGTGATGGCTGTGGTGCTGCGCGGCGGCCCGGTCCGGCCGGGCGACCCGGTCACGGTGGAGTCACCTCCGGGTCCGGGGGAGCGGCTGGAGCCGGTGTGAGCGGACTTTTCTGTCGTGCGTGGGCCGGGTGGACCGGGAGAGTGAGCCGCTGGAGCTGGGCGGTCGAGGTGAACGCGGCCACTCGCGGCGGGTCGGTCACGTCCGTGGGGAGGCGCTGGAGCGGGTGTGATCGGACCGGTCCGCGCGGGCGTGGGACGATAGGGAGTGCCGGCTTCACCGCCGGCTCCGTCGGCCTCACTGCCGGCCCGGACGAGCCGGTCCCCGCGGGGGCGGCGGCCCGGGCGGCGCACGGGCCGGTGGCCGGCCCCGTGCGGCCGGAGAGCCAGCCCGCGAAAACCAGCTCGAGAAGAACGGAAGACCGTGCCTGGACCGCTCGACCCCGGCGTGAACGTGATCGGATCGACCGATCCCGGCCGCATCCGCAACTTCTGCATCATCGCCCACATCGACCACGGCAAGTCGACGCTGGCCGACCGGATGCTGCAGATCACCGGGGTGGTCGACCCGCGCCAGATGCGTGCGCAGTACCTCGACCGGATGGACATCGAACGCGAGCGCGGCATCACCATCAAGTCGCAGGCCGTGCGGATGCCCTGGACGGTCCGCGAGGGCGACAGGCAGGGTGAGACCGCCGTCCTCAACATGATCGACACCCCGGGGCACGTCGACTTCACGTACGAGGTGTCCCGGAGCCTCGCCGCGTGTGAGGGTGCGGTCCTGCTGGTCGACGCCGCGCAGGGGATCGAGGCGCAGACTCTCGCCAACCTGTACCTGGCGATGGAGAACGACCTCCGCATCATCCCGGTGCTCAACAAGATCGATCTGCCGGCGGCGCAGCCGGAGAAGTACGCCGAGGAGCTGGCCAAGCTGATCGGCGTGGAGCCGAGCGACGTGCTGCGGGTCTCCGGCAAGACCGGCGTCGGCGTCGGTCACCTGCTCGACGAGATCGTCCGGGAGTTCCAGCCGCCGGTCGGCGACGCGGACGCTCCGGCCCGGGCGATGATCTTCGACTCGGTGTACGACGTGTACCGCGGCGTCGTCACCTATGTCCGGGTCATCGACGGCCGGATCGAGGCCCGTGACCGGATCAAGATGATGTCGACCGGCGCGGTGCACGAGCTGCTCGAGATCGGTGTGGTCTCGCCGGAGATGGAGAAGGCCGGAGCGCTCGGCGTCGGCGAGGTGGGTTATCTGATCACCGGCGTGAAGGACGTCCGTCAGTCCCGGGTCGGTGACACCGTCACCGGCAACAACCGGCCGGCCAAGGAGGCGCTCGGCGGTTACAAGGACCCGAAGCCGATGGTCTATTCGGGCCTCTACCCGATCGACGGCTCGGACTACCCGGCACTGCGGGACGCGCTCGACAAGCTGAAGCTCAACGACGCCGCGCTCACCTATGAGCCCGAGACGTCGGCGGCGCTCGGCTTCGGGTTCCGCGTCGGGTACCTGGGCCTGCTGCACCTGGAGATCATCGGGGAGCGGCTGGAGCGGGAGTTCAACCTGGACCTGATCTCGACAGCGCCGAACGTGGTGTACCGGGTCTTCACCGAGGACGCCGTCGAGAAGGTGGTCACCAACCCGAGCGAGTTCCCGGCCGGGAAGATCGCGGAGATCCACGAGCCGGTGGTCCGCGCCACAGTCCTGGTGCCGAACGAGTACGTCGGCGCGGTCATGGAGCTGTGCCAGAGCCGCCGCGGCAACCTGCTCGGCATGGAGTACCTGTCAGCCGAACGGGTGGAACTGCGCTACACGCTGCCGCTCGCCGAGATCATCTTCGACTTCTTCGACCAGTTGAAGAGCAAGACCAAGGGCTATGCCTCCCTCGACTACGAGCCCTCCGGCGAGCAGGTGGCCGACCTGGTGAAGGTGGACATCCTGCTGCACGGCGAGCCGGTCGACGCGTTCAGCGCCATCGTGCACAAGGACAAGGCCTACTCGTACGGCACGACGATCGCCGCCAAGCTGCAGAAACTCATCCCCCGGCAGCAGTTCGAGGTGCCCATCCAGGCCGCCATCGGCAGCCGGATCATCGCCCGCGAGACGATCCGCGCGATCCGCAAGGACGTGCTCGCGAAGTGCTACGGCGGTGACATCAGCCGGAAGCGGAAGCTGCTGGAGAAGCAGAAGGAAGGCAAGAAGCGGATGAAGATGGTCGGCCGCGTGGAGGTCCCGCAGGAGGCCTTCATCGCCGCGTTGTCGACCAGCGAGGCGGGCGACGCGAAGGGCTCCGGCAAGAAGTAGTCGATGGGAGCGGTTCCAAAAATAAAATAGGGCGGTTTGAGTTTTCGAAGGGTCGGGAACTCTGGGGCTCGACGGACGCAACAACTGCTCCACCCCCCGAGGAGGAACTAAAATGGAACTGACCCTCACCGGAATCATCGTGGCCCTGATCGTCGGCCTCATCATCGGCGCGCTCGGCCGGCTCGTGGTCCCGGGCCGGCAGAACATCCCGCTCTGGCTGACCATGGTCGTCGGTGTAGTCGCCGCGCTGCTGGGCACCGTGATCGCCCGGGCCGCCGGTGTTGCTGACACGGCCGGCTTCGACTGGATCGAGCTCCTGTTCCAGGTCGTTCTCGCCGCCATCGGTGTGGCCCTGGTCGCGGGCGTCGGCGGTCGTCGTCGCCTGACCCGGTAATCGGTCAGAACACAGCCTGACCCGGTAATTGACTGGTCAGTAAGAACGGCAAAGCGCCGGACCCACCCCCGGGGTCCGGCGCTTTGCCGTTTCCGCGCGACACCGCAAACAGCAAAGCGCCCGGGAAGTAGGGAGCGCGGGGGAAGCGGTGAGCGCCGGGGGAGAGCGCGGGGAGACAGTGAGCGCCGGGGGAGAGCGCGGGGGAAGCGGTGAGCGCCGGGAGAAGCTGGCCCGAGAGGGCCGACCTCAGAACCGGAACTTGTGTTGCGCGCTCCGCCGATTGACCCGGGCCGGCTGCTCGCCGAGGAACTCCTGCGGCGGCGCCTGCTCGAACGGATTGCGCCGGTCGGTGACGTCCCGCACAGTCACCACGAGCCCCTGGACGAGCCGGTCCTCGCGTAGGTCGCGGTACGTCAGCTCGACCAGCACCTGGGTCTCGTCCGGCCGGTGCAGGGCACAGTGCACCATCCCGTCGCCCTGGGCGTTGAGCACCTGGCGGACCCGGAACCGGTCGTCGGAGTGGACCAGATCGTCCAGCGCGGTCAGCGGCGGCAGCTCGTCCTCGCCGCCCAGCAGACGCCGCAGCGCCGGACTCGCGTACCGGATGCGCCGGTCGGAGTCGATGACCGCCATCATCTCCGCGCTGTTCGGGACGACCGTCCGCAGGTAGTTGTCGCTGTCCCGGCGGCCCATCGCCTCGACCAGGGTGATCCGGTCCAGGGCCATGGCGGCCTCACCGGCCAGCACCTCGAGCGAGTCCCGGCAGGTGACCAGGGCTTCCCGGCGCCCGGTAAGGATCAGCGCGCCGCCGCTCGGCCGGGCCACGGCGAGCGGCTCCAGCCGCAGCGGGCAGACCAGGATCCGGTCGTCCGGATGGCCGGCCGGCGCCCACCAACTCGACTCGGCGCCCGGCGGGGCGGAGGGCACGCCGGCGCGCGCGACCTGCTCGTCGTCGGTGGCGAGGACGACGCGGTGCACGGTGTTCGGGGGCAGCAGCCGTTCGACCGCCGTGCGGACCGCGGCCTCGACCTCCGGCGGTTCCGCGGCCGCGACCAGAGCCGTGTTGGCGGTCCGCAACCCGTGTTCCCGGGTGAGCGCCCGACTGTGCTGATGGATCACGTCGGCGAGCCGCGTGATGACGAGCAGCATCGTGATCACGGTGGTGACGGCGATCACCGGACCGTCGCGCAGGTCCCCGGACAACGCCTCGATCACCAGGACTGTAGGGGGCGTCACCGCGGAGGCGGCCAGCAGCACGTTCCACTGGAAGTGCCCCGGGGCCGTGTCGGGCGTGCGCCGCTCGGTCAGCCCCACCATCGACGGGTGCACTGCCGCGAGACCCCAGGCGGCGTAGAGCACCGCGAAGGCGGACTCGGTGAACGGGTTGGGCGCCAGCGGATAGGCGATGTTGCCGACCAGCAGGCCGATCGCGCCGGTGAGCAGCAGTCGTGCCGAGACGTTGCGGCGGTCCGCGGCGACCAGGCGGATGGCGACGCCGATCAGCAGCAGCCCGCCGATCACGTTGGCGGGATCGACCGCACCGAGCTGGCCGCCGGAGCCGATCACGAAGACCCAGATGACGAGCAGGGCCGAGCAGCCGAACGCGAGCAGGTCGATCAGCCGGGCCCGGTCGACGAGCACCGCACCGACCCGCGTGAAAATCATCAGGCTGAACACGACCAGCGGGAACATGGCCAGATAGCAGGCCTCGGCCAGGCCCATGAGCCCGTGGTCGTAGAAGACGTCGCCGCCGGTGAGCGCGGTCACCGCGCCGGCCAGCAGGAACCAGGGCGACTTGCGGGCTGGGCGATGCCGATGGACGCCGAGAAGGATCGCGATGACGCTTCCCGCCCCGAGCAGGATCCATTCGATCGCCATCAGCACGCCCTACTTAGTACCAGGGCGGTAGCGCACTGTCCATGAGCCGATATACGCAGCGCAATCCGGGTTGGCCGTGCCGAAACATCACGGCTGGTCACCGATAATTCCGGACCTGCTCTAACGGAAGACCTCCGCCACCACCTGGTCCGTGTTCGCGCTGTTGCGGTCGGTGACGGGCTGCCACTTGCCCTCGGGCGCGTGCCATTCCAGATCGCCGAAACGTACCCGTTCGAGACCGGTGGCCGAGGCGTGCGAAACGAGCCAATGCGCGTACCGCCAGCCGGTGTTGACGTTCGTCACGTCGACGGTCAGCGCGGCCGCCCGAGCAGCGGCGGCGGTGCGCGGCAGCTTCTTGCCCCAGTCCAGCTTGAGGCTCGCCAGCAGGGCGGTGGCCGCCTCGGCGCCGCGCACCTGCGGGGTGCCGCGGACCGTGCACTCGACCGCGCCGGTGGCCCGGCCGGTCAGCGCGGCGGCCAGTACCTTCGACTCGTCGGCCCACTTCTCGTACGCCTCCGGGTAAGCCGAGCGCTGCACGATCTGCGCCGCGTCGGTGACCCGCATCTCCTGCCAACCGTTGACCTTCTTCAGGGCGGCGTAGAAGCGGCCGGCCGCGTACCTCGGGTCCTTGATCTCCTCGACCGTGCCCCAGCCCTGGCTGGGGCGCTGCTGGAAGAGGCCGACCGAGTCGCGGTCGCCGTCGTCGAGGTTCTCCAGCTTGGACTCCTGGAAGGCGGTGGCCAGCGCCACGACCACGGCCTGCTCGGGCATCCCGCGGCGGACGCCGACCGCGGCGATCGTCGCCGCGTTGGCCATCTGCACCGCGTCGAGGGTGACCTCACCGTCGGCGCTGACCGTGCACTCGGGGCCGAGGTGGGGCAGGGTGAGGTTGCCCGCCAGATTGTTGACCAGCACCACCACACCGACCACACCGACCAGGGCGAGCAGGGTGATGACGCCCACAAGCGGCTTCGCTCGCACCCTCACCTCCTCTTCGTCGCCACGCCAAGCCTAGACAACGAACGCTCATGGGCCGGCGTGACTGCCACCGGCCACCCGACCGAGATGATCAAGCCGACGAAATCCAGGAAGGATCACGCTTCTCCCTGGCCGCGGCCACTCCCTCACGGCCCTCCGCCGACTTGAAGTATCCGGCCGAACGCTGCGCCAGATCGCTCAGCTCGACCCGGATCGAGTCGTGGCGCGTACGCCGGAGAAGTTGTTTGGTGCCGGCAAGCGCAAGCGGGCCGCCGCGGGTGAGCGACGCGCAGAAAGCCTCCACCGCCGCGTCCAGGCGGTCCTCCTCGACCGCCGCCGTCACCAGGCCGATCTCGGCCGCCCGTGCCCCGTCGAAGACGTCGCCGGTGAGATAGAGCTCGGCCGCCGCGCGGGGTGCCAGCCGCGGCAGCACGGTCGAGCTGATCACCGCGGGAATGACGCCGAGCCGCACCTCGGTGAACGCGAACGTCGCCGACCGGGTGCAGACCGCGATGTCGGCGGCGCCGATCAGGCCGAGGCCGCCGGCCCGCGCCGGACCGCCGATCCGCGCGACGACCGGCTTGGGGAACTCCCAGAGCACGGCGAGCACGTCAGCGAGCATCTCGGCGGGCAGCCGGTCGCCGGGCCGGGCGGCGGCGGTCTCCTTCAGATCGACGCCGGAGGAGAAGACCGGGCCGGCGTGCGAGAGGACGACGACGCGGGAGGTGGGGTCGGCGCTCGCGGCGCCGAGGGCTTCGAGGAGTTGCCGCAGCAGGGTGGTGGAGAGCGCGTTGCGGTTCGACGGGCTGTCCAGTGTCATGGTGGTCACCCCGGCGGCGGTGACGGTACGGACCAGTTCCATGCCGCAGACCTTAACTACGCTTGACCGATGGCCGGCACACTCCCCGACGGCGAACCCGTCCCCGCCGACGGTTCGCTCCCCGACGAAGCCACCCGTGACGTGGGTGCGCAGGGCTTCGCGGTCTACGTCCACGTCCCGTTCTGTGCCAGCCGCTGCGGGTACTGCGACTTCAACACCTACACCGCGAGTGAGCTGGGTGGAGGCGCCAGCCGCGACGAGTACGCGGAGACCGTACTCCAAGAGCTTTCATTAGCTTCAAAGGTTATAAATCCCGAAAGAGTGGACACGGTGTTCGTGGGGGGTGGCACGCCGACCCTGCTCGACGCCGACGACCTGGCGCGCATCCTCGACGGCATCGATCGGACCTGGGGGCTGGCCCCCGGCGCCGAGATCACCACGGAGGCGAACCCGGAGTCGGTCGACCTCGCCTATCTCAAGAGGCTGAGAAGTGCCGGCTTCACCCGCATCTCCCTCGGCATGCAGTCCGCCGCGGAGAACGTCCTGAGGGTGCTGGACCGCCGGCACACCGCCGGTCGTGCCCCCCAGGCGGCGCAGGAGGCCCGCGACGCCGGCTTCGACCACGTCAACCTCGACCTGATCTACGGGACTCCGGGCGAGACCCCCGCCGACTTCGCCCGCTCCCTCGAGACGGTGATCGCCGCGGGGGTCGACCACGTCAGCGCGTACGCCCTGATCGTCGAGGACGGCACCCGGATGGCCACCCGGATGCGCCGCGGCGAGCTGCCCTACCCGTCGGACGACGTCGCCGCCGACCGCTATCTGGCCGCCGAGGAGGCGCTCACCGCCGCCGGCTTCGAGTGGTACGAGGTGTCGAACTGGGCGAAACCGGGCGGGAACTGCCGGCACAACGAGCTCTACTGGACCGGCGCCGACTGGTGGGGCCTGGGGCCGGGCGCGCACTCCCACGTCGGCGGCGTCCGCTGGTGGAACGTCAAACATCCGACGACGTACGCCAAACGCCTCGCCGCCGCCGAGTCGCCGGGACTGGCCCGGGAGTTCCTTACCGAGGAGGACCGGCACATGGAGGACGTGATGCTGCGCGTCCGCCTGCGCGACGGCATCCCGCTGACCAGGGTCGACCCGGCCGGGGCCGCCCAGGCCCTCGCCGGTGGCCTGCTGGAGCGCGGCGCCTATGAGGAGGGCAACCTGGTGCTCACGCTGCGTGGCCGTCTGCTGGCCGACGCGGTGATTCGAGACGTGCTCTGACCCTTTCGATCATCGCGCAGCCGCCACCAGCGACGTAGACTGGCACTCTATTAGCGGGAGTGCCAGCGGAAGCCAACGCCGGGGAGGGGTCGAATGAGTCTCGATGACCGCAAGCTCGAAGTGCTGCGCGCCATCGTCGAGGACTACGTCGAGACCCGCGAGCCCGTCGGCAGCAAATCCCTCGTCGAGCGCCACCAGCTCGGCGTCTCTCCGGCCACCGTCCGCAACGACATGGCCGTGCTGGAGGAGGAGGGCTACATCCGGCAGCCGCACACCAGTGCCGGCCGGGTGCCCACCGACGCCGGTTACCGGCTGTTCGTCGACCGCCTCACCCGGATCAAGCCGCTCAGCCCGGCCGAGCGCCGCGCGATCGAGCGGTTCATGATCGGCGTGGTCGACCTCGACGATGTGGTCCATCGCACGGTCCGCCTGCTGGCCCAGCTGACCCGGCAGGTCGCCGTCGTGCAGTACCCGAGCCTGTCCCGCTCCGCTGTTCGCCATCTGGAACTCGTGCCGATCTCCACGACCCGGCTGACGCTCGTGATGATCACCGATACCGGCCGTGTCGAGCAGCGCCTGGTCGAGATGCCGGCGCCGGTGGAGCCCGACGTGGTCTGGGAGCTGCGCCGCCGGTGCAACGAGAGACTCGCAGGTCAGAAGCTCGCCGACACCCCGCCGCTGGTGCAGAAACTGGTGGAGGAGTGCGCGGCCGAGCGCCGTGGGGAGATGGCCTGTCTCGCCACCGTGCTCCTCGAGACACTGGTCGAGCGCAGTGAGGAACGGCTCGCGCTCGCCGGTACAGCCAACTTGACACGCGGGGGTGTGCTGGACTTCCAGGGCACGTTGCGCCCCGTCCTCGAAGCCCTCGAGGAAGAGGTCATCCTGCTCAAGCTCATCGGCGATCTGGAACCCAGCACCACCCGGGTCCGGATCGGCGACGAGAACGAGATCGACAACCTGCGTTCGGCATCCGTGGTCAGCAGCGGTTACGGACCGGGTGCGACGATCGTTGGTGGGCTCGGTGTACTGGGCCCCACCCGCATGGACTACCCGGGCACCATCGCTACTGTTCGTGCAGTGGCACGGTACGTTGGCGACCTGTTGGCACAGAATTGACGGATTCGCGCAGACATTGAGGACTCCAAACCCCGTGGCCAAGGACTACTACGGAATTCTCGGCGTCAGCCGGGAAGCCACCGACGACGAGATCAAGCGCGCCTACCGCAAACTGGCTCGGCAGTACCACCCGGACATCAACCCGGACCCCGAGGCGCACGAGAAGTTCAAAGAGATCAACGCGGCGTACGAGGTCCTCTCCGACGACCAGAAGCGGCAGATCGTCGACCTGGGCGGTGACCCCCTGGCGCCCGGCGGCGGCGCGGGCGGCGGCCCCGGCGGCGCCGGACCGTTCGTCGGCTTCCAGGACATCATGGACGCGTTCTTCGGCACCGCGGCCGGCGGCGGCTCGCGCGGACCGCGCCCGCGCACCCGGCCCGGCGCCGACGCCATCCTGCGCCTCGAACTCGACCTGGTGGAGACCGCCTTCGGCGTGGAAGCGCCGATCACGGTCGACACCGCGGTCCTCTGCACCCAGTGCTCCGGTGCCGGCACCGCACCCGGCACCCACCTGGCCACCTGCGAGGTCTGCGCCGGCCGCGGCGAGGTGCAGTCGGTGCAGCGCACCTTCCTCGGCCAAGTCGTCTCGTCGCGCCCCTGCCAGAACTGCCAGGGCCACGGCACCGTCATTCCCAGCCCCTGCCCCACCTGCGCCGGCGACGGCCGCATCCGCACCCGCCGCTCGCTCACCGTGAAGATCCCGGCCGGCGTCGAGGACGGCATGCGCATCCGCCTGGCCCAGCAGGGCGAGGTCGGCCCCGGCGGCGGCACCGCCGGCGACCTCTACGTGGAGATCCACGAACGGCCCCACGACGTCTACTCCCGCAAGGGCGACGACCTGCACTGCCGCGTCACCCTCCCGATGACCGCCGCCGCGCTGGGCACCCGGATGACCATCAAGACCCTCGACGGCGAGGAGAACATCGAGGTCAAGCCCGGCACCCAGCCGGCCAGCACGCTGCGCATCCGTGGCAAAGGCGTGCCGCACCTGCGCGGCCAGGGGCGCGGCGAGCTCTTCGTCCACCTGGACGTCAAGACCCCGACCAAGCTCACCGCCGACCAGGAGCGCATGCTGCGCGACTTCGCCAAGACCCGCGGTGAGGACGTGGCCGAGCTGAGCAAGCAGGGCGGCTTCTTCAGCCGGATGCGAGACGCCTTCAACGGCCACTGACGCCGCGATCAGCTGCTCGCCCTTGTCGCGCCGCTTCCGCTCACGATCAGAAGTTCGATGTCGTAGCGGGGTGGTGGGTACAGACCGCTGCTCCCGCCGAGGGCCGCGCGGCGGCGAGCTGGCCGCTGCGCGTCCAGAACGCTCACCGCCACCCGGCGACGTGCGTGAGTGGTTGCGCCCAACCCCGCTACGCCCACCCGCCGCACGCCCGGCTTGCTCCCCGCGCTGGCCGGCGCGCTCACGGCGGCCCTGCGCGCCGGCCGAGTGGGTGCGGCAGGCCGCCAGTGTTGTCAGGGCGCCCTCGTGGCAGCCCTGCGCGCCCACCCGGTTACTGCGACTGGCCCCAGGTGTGCCCGTGCGGGTGAGGGTTCGTTGGTGTGGGGCGGCGGCTTCGGTAGGTTGCGGGAGTGTCCGCACCGCTGTTTCTGGTCGATAGCCTGCCCACCGGTTCGTCGTTCACGCTGGACGGGCCGGAAGGGCATCACGCTGCCACGGTGCAGCGGCTGCGCGCGGGGGAGACGCTGATCCTCGCGGACGGGCGCGGCCGCACCGCCCGGGCCGAGGTGACCGGGGTGGGCCGGGGCAGCGTCGACCTGATGATCCTGAGCACGGCCGAGGAGCCGGCCGCCGATCCGCGCCTCGTCGTGGTCCAGGGCATCGCCAAGGGTGACCGGGGCGAACTGGCTGTGCAGGCGATGACCGAGACCGGCGTGGACGAGATCTTGCCGTGGGCGGCGTCCCGGTCGGTGACGCAGTGGCGGGGTGACCGCGGGTTCAAGGCCCGCGAGAAGTGGACGGCGACCGCCCGGGAGGCCGCCAAGCAGGCCCGGCGTTCCTGGCTGCCGACCGTCGCCGGCGAACCGGACTGCTCCACGAAGCAGGTGCTGACCCGGCTGTCCGGCGCGGCGGCAGCGTTCGTGCTGCACGAGGAGGCGACCGAGCGGCTGACCGTGACACCGCTGCCCGAGTCCGGGGACATCGTGCTGGTCGTCGGCCCGGAGGGTGGGATCAGCGACGCCGAGCTGGAGGCTTTCCGCGGGGCCGGAGCCGCAGCCGTGAAACTGGGCGACACGGTGCTGCGAACGTCGACCGCCGGGGTCGCCGCCCTCTCCGTGCTCGCCACCCGCCTCGGCCGCTGGTAACCCCCAACCTGTGTGTGAAGTTGCGCCCACAGGCGCACCCGAACTTCACACAGTCGGGCGGGGCCTGCGCTCACGGGGGCACCCGAACTTCACACAGTCGGGCGGGGCCTGCGCTCACGGGGGCGCCCGAACTTCACACGCTGGCGGGGCTGCGTGTGGGTGTGTGTGAAGTTGCGCCCACGGGCGGACCCGAAGTTCACACGCTGGTGGGCCGGCTCCGGGTGTGAGGGGGTCACGCCCGGAGCCGGTCCCTCGACTCAGGGGAGGGTCAGGCCGGCGGTGAGGCGGGGGTCGTCGAGAGCGTGCGCCGCGGTGACCGTGTAGGTGCCGGGCACCGTCTTCCAGCCGCCGTCCCACACCTGGAAGGCGCGTTCCGGAAGCGGGATCCGCACGGTCACCGTCTCGCCCGGCTGGGCGGTGACCGTGGTGAAGCCGGCCAGCCAGAGCTGCGGCCGCTCGACCGGTGCCGGGTCCGCGGAGGAGAGGTACACCTGCACCACCTCACTCCCCGTGCGCTCTCCAGTGTTCGTGAGAGTGACCGTCGCCACGTTTCCGGTCACGGTCAGTTCCCCGTACCCGAAGGTGGTGTATCCGAGGCCGTGACCGAAAGCGAACAGCGGGCGAGACGATGAGCGCAACCATCCCCGATAGCCGATGAAGACGTCCTCGTCATAGCCGAGGGCGCCGCCGGAGGGGCGGACCTCGAGCACCGGGCAGTCCTGCTCGGTGCGCGGCCAGGTGGTCGGCAGCCGGCCGCCGGGCTCGGCCGCCCCGGTCAGCACGTCGGCGAGCGCGGCACCCGCCTCCTGCCCGGGGAACCAGGTGAGCAGCACCGACGCCACTTCGTCGACCCACGGCAGCAGCACCGGCGAGCCGGCGTTGACCACCACGACGGTGCGCGGGTTGGCCGCCGCCACCCGGGAGACCAGCTCGTCCTGCCGTCCCGGCAGGGCCAGCGACGCCCGGTCGAAGCCTTCCGACTCGACCTGCTCGGTGGTGCCGACGACGATCACCGCCATGTCGGAGCGCGCCGCCAACTCGGCGGCCTCCGCGATCAGGCCGTCCTCGTCGGGACCGGGCGGCCGGTGACCCAGCGTGGTGGAGGCCGAGTGCGCCATCCCGGGCTCGAAAATCTGACGCAACACGACGGGTACCGGCACGCCGGCCGACAGGTCGAGCGTGAACCGCTGCTCGCGCGGGTGCAGCAGCAGGTCCGCGCGGCCGGTGCCGGGCGGGTGCAGCGAGCCCTGGTAGAGCGTCTCGCCGCCGACGGTCAGCTCGAAGGCGCCGAACCCGGAGATCGCCAGCACGTGCTCGCCGCCGGTCGTCGGGGTGAGTTCGGTGCGCAGCTCCAGGCTGGTGATGTGGGCGACGTCGAGGCCGCCGGGCGGGTCACCGAGCCACCGGACGGTGGCCGTCTCCACGCCGAACTCGTGGTCCTCCACGCGGAACCGGAACGGCGCCCATTCCGGGCCCTGCGCGGCGGGCAGGAACGGGCGCGGGTCGGCGCCGACCGCGTACGCGACGTCGACGCCCGGCAGCGCCCGGCGGATCCCGTCCAGCGGCGAGATGACGTGCTGCGGGGTGACCTGCGCGCTGCCGCCACCGAGCACCCGGGCGTCGGTGGCGAGCGCGCCGATCACCGCGACCCGGGAGACCGTGCCGGGGTTCAGGGGCAGGGTGTCGCCGGCGTTGCGGGCCAGCACGAAGGAGCGGACGGCGACCTCGTGGGCGACCGCCGGCCCGTCCTCGTCGAGCGGGTCCTGGTCCTTCGACAGGAAGCCCTCCAGGGCGCCGGTCCGCGCCGCCAGCAGGAGCACCCGCCGTACCTTCTCGTCGATGACCTCGATCGGCACGGCGCCGGACTCGACCGCCTCGACCAGCGCCGGTCCCCACGGGTTGTCCATCGCCGGCATGGCGATGTCGAGCCCGCCGAGGGCCGTCGCCACGGTGTCCCGGGCGGCCCGCCAGTCGGACACCACGATCCCGTCGAAGCCCCACTCACGCTTCAGGATCTCCTCCTGGATGCGGCCGTTCGCGGACATCGTCGTCCCGTTGACCCCGTTGTAGGCGCTCATCACGCCCCACCCGCCGGCGGCGGCGACCCGCTCGAACGGCGCCAGGTACAGCTCGCGCAGGGCCCGTTCCGGGATACGCACGTCCACCGTCATCCGGTCGGTCTCGAAGTCGTTGCCGACCAGGTGCTTCACGGTGGTGCCGACGCCGTGCGCCTGGACGCCCGCCACGAAACCGGCCGCGATCTCGCCGGTGAGCAGTGGGTCCTCCGAGTAGCACTCGAAGTGCCGGCCGCCGAGGGGGGTGCGGTGCAGGTTCACTGTCGGGCCGAGCAGCAGGTGTACACCCTTGCGCCGGGACTCCTGGCCGAGCAGCCGCCCGGCCCGTTCGGCAAGTGCGACGTCCCAGGTGGCGGCGAGTGCGGTGGGGCTGGGCAGCGCCACGGACGGGTCGTCGGGGGTGTAGCCGGTGCCACGGACCCCGACCGGGCCGTCCGACATGATCAGCGACTGCAGGCCGATCCGGGGGACGGCCGGCAGTGACCAGAAGTCCTGTCCGGTCAGCAGGGACACCTTCTCGGCCAGAGTCAATTTCTGGAGAAGGTGATCTAAATCAGGCATGAGAGCGCTCCCACAATCAGGTACGAGGATCCGCCGACCATTCAATCCGCAACACCTAAGATCCGACAGGTGGAAAACTCCTGCCTCTTCTGCCGGATCGTGGCCGGCGAGATCCCGGCGACCGTCGTACACCGCACCGGGACCACCCTGGCCTTTCGCGACATCGACCCGAAGGCGCCCACCCACGTCCTGGTGATTCCGCTGGCACACCACGCCGACGTGACCGCGCTGGCCGCCGACCCGGCCGCCGCCGCGGACGTGCTGGCCACCGCCGCGAAGGTAGCCGAGCTGGAGGGCCTGGCGGGGGGATTCCGGGTGATCTTCAACACCGGGAGGCACGGCGGCCAGGAGGTCTTCCACGTCCACGCGCACGTGGTCGGCGGCGCCCCGCTCGGCCCGATGCTGGCCGGCAAGTGACCAGCGTCCCCACCCCCGCGCCCGCCGCACGCTACGAACGGGCGGCCCGCAAGGCGCAGGCCGACGGGCGCATCCCGGCGCTGTCGGTGGCCCTGCACCGTGCCGACCGGGAGCCCTGGGTCTGCACCGTCGGCGACTCCGGCAACCCGGAGCACCCGCTCGGCGCGGGCAGCCGGTTCCGGATCGGCTCGGTCACCAAGACCTTCACCGCGGTGCTCGTCATGCAGGCCCGTGACGAAGGCCTGATCGACCTCGACGCGCCGATCTCGGCGTACCTCGACGTGCCCGCACACGGCGACGCCACCGTCCGCCGGCTGCTCTCGCACACCGCGGGCTTCCAGCGCGAGCCGTACGGCGACGTCTGGGACACGTTGATCGCCCCGGACGCGGCCCGGATGCTCGCGGAGCTGGACCGGGCCGAGCGGGTGCTGCCCAACGCCCGCCGCTTCCACTACTCCAACCTCGGTCTCGCGGTGCTCGGCCAGGCGGTGGCGAAGGTCCGCGGCGGCACCTGGGAGCAGATCCTCACCGAACGGGTCCTCACCCCGCTCGGCCTGACCGCCACCACGGTGGACCGGCCGGCCGAGGCGGTCGTCGGATATCTGGTCGACGCGTACTCCGACGCCGCCCGCCCCGAGCCGCCGGTCGACCTGGGCGGCGTCGCGCCGGCCGCCCAGCTCTGGAGCAGCGCGGCCGACATGGCCCGGTGGGCCGCCTTCCTGGCCGACCCGGCGACCGTCGATCCGCGCGGCCGGGTGCTGGCCGCCGGCACCGTCGACGAGATGCGCTGGCCGCTCACCACCACCGACGATTCGCTCTGGGCGGCCGGCTTCGGGCTCGGCCTGATCCTGGTGCCGGACGGCAAACGGGTGACCCACGTCGGCCACGACGGCGCGATGCCCGGTTTCCTGGCCGGCGTCTACGGCCGGCGCGGCGGCGAGGGCAACCCCGGCGCGCTGGGTTGCGCGGTCCTCGGCTCGTCGGGCACCGCTGGTCAGACCAACGAGCTGGTGCACGAGCTGCTGCGGCTCACCACCGACCTGGACCCCGCCGAGATCCGGCCGTGGAGTCCGGCGCCGCCCGCGCCCGCCCGGTTCCGGTCGGTGCTCGGCCGGTGGTGGAGCGAGGGCTCCGAGTTCATCTTCGGCTGGCACGACGGGCAGCTGCAGGCCCGGATCGCGGAGGCGCCGGCGGACCGCCCGCCCGCGGTCTTCGCCGAGCTGCCGGACCGGCCGGACGTGCTGCGCACGATCTCCGGCCGGGAGGCGGGCGAGCTGCTGAGGCTGACCCGGGACGAGTCCGGGGCGGTGGTGCGGATGCACTGGGCGACGTACCGGTTCACCCGTTTGCAGGAGGCCTTCGACGGCGTGCCGGCGTCGGCCGGGGCGGAACCGGCGTGAGCCGGCGATCCGGGGGAACAGCCGCGCGATAATGGCATCGGCGGGCGGGCGGCCGAGCGGATAGGATGGCACGATCCTTGAGCACGCCGCCCCGTCCGGGACGACGAAGAGTTAGAGAGCAGGTGGCGGAGGCCCCCAGGGCCGCCCTATGACCGGTACGCCGAATTCTTCCAGCACGGGCTCGTCCGGCCCGGTGCGGGCGCAGACCAAGATCTCGGTGAACGATCCGAAGATCATGGTGAACCTGCTCGGCGCCAAGGACGAGATCCTCCGTCTCATCGAGCGGTCCGTCGGCAGCGACGTGCACGTCCGCGGCAATGAGATCACCATCACCGGTGAGCCCGCCGAGAACGCGACGGCGGAACGCCTCTTCTCCGAGTTGATCGAGCTGATCGAGAAGGGTGAGACGCTGACCGTCGACGCGGTCCGGCGCACCCTCGCCATGCTCGAGGCCAACACCGCCGAGCGCCCGGCCGAGGTGCTCACCCTCAACATTTTGTCCCGGCGCGGGCGCACCATCCGGCCCAAGACGCTGGGGCAGAAGCGGTACGTCGACGCCATCGACGAGAACACCATCGTCTTCGGCATCGGCCCCGCCGGTACGGGTAAGACGTACCTGGCGATGGCCAAGGCCGTGCAGGCGCTGACGGCCAAGCAGATCAGCCGGATCATCCTGACCCGGCCGGCGGTCGAGGCGGGTGAGCGGCTGGGGTTCCTGCCCGGCACGCTGACCGAGAAGATCGACCCCTACCTACGGCCGCTCTACGACGCCCTGCACGACATGCTCGACCCGGAGTCGATCCCGCGGCTGATGGCGGCCGGCACGATCGAGGTCGCGCCGCTGGCGTACATGCGCGGGCGCACCCTCAACGACGCGTTCATCATTCTCGACGAGGCGCAGAACACCACGCCCGAGCAGATGAAGATGTTCCTGACCCGGCTCGGCTTCGGCGCCAAGATCGTGGTCACCGGCGACGTCACCCAGGTCGACCTGCCCGGCGGCACGACCAGCGGCCTCAAGGTCGTGCGGGAGATCCTGCGCGGCGTGGAGGACGTGCACTTCGCGGAGCTGTCCAGCTCCGACGTGGTGCGGCACCGGCTGGTCGCCGAGATCGTCGACGCCTACGCGAGGTACGACGCCGTGCAGGAACAACAGACTAATTCCGTTCACGCCGTGCCGGGCCGGGCTGCCAGCGGTGGCCGCTCGCCGGGCCGCCGGCGCTAGTCACAAGGGGTAAGCGCGCCACTATGTCCATCGAGATCGCCAACGAGTCGGGAGTCGAGGTCGACACCGACGCGATCCTCGCGGTTGCCCGGCACGCGCTCGACGAGATGGGGGTCAACCCGCTCGCCGAGCTGTCGATCCTGCTCGTCGACATCGAGTACATGGCCGAGCTGAACCATCGGTGGATGGGCGGCGACGGTCCGACCGACGTGCTGGCCTTCCCGATGGACGAGGGCAGCGTCGACCACGGGCCCGGCGAGTCGGGCGCCGGTGAGCCGGCCCTGCTGGGCGACATCGTGCTGGCGCCGGAGGTGGCCTCGAAGCAGGCCGCCGCGGCCGGGCACTCGGCGGCCGACGAGCTGCATCTGCTCACCGTGCACGGCGCGCTGCACCTGCTCGGCTACGACCACGCCGAGCCGGAGGAGGAACGGGAGATGTTCGCGCTGCAGAACAAGCTTCTGCAGAGCTGGCGCGCGGGCCGCAAGGCCGGCTGACCATGGAGCCCGCCCATGGGTCCGTCCCGCCGGCTGACGGCGGCCTGACGGATCTCGCGACGTTCGCGGCGGCTCCGGTCTCGGCCGGCCTGCCCGACCTGCAACTGATCATCGTCGCGGTGCTGCTGGTGCTGCTGGCCGGCTTCGCGTCGATGACCGACGCGGCACTGGCCACGGTCTCCTCGGCCCGCGCCGCGGAGATGGCCCGGGAGGGACGCCGGGGCGCGGGCGCGCTGGCCGCGGTCGCCTCCGACGTGGTCCGCTACGTCAACCTGCTCCTGCTGCTCCGGCTGCTGTGCGAGCTCACCGCGACCACGATGGTCGCGCTGGTCGCGGTCGACACCTGGGGTGTCGGCTGGCGCGCGGCGCTGGTCGCGGCCGGCGCGATGACGCTGATCAGCTTCGTGGTGGTGGGTGTCGCGCCGCGCACGCTGGGCCGCCAGCACGCGTACGCGGTGGGCCGCGCGACCGCCCCGCTGGTGCGCTGGCTCGGCAAGGTGCTGAACCCGCTGGCAAAACTTCTGATCCTGATCGGCAACGCGGTGACGCCCGGCAAGGGCTTCCCGGAGGGCCCGTTCGGCAGCCAGGTGGAGCTGCGTGAGCTGGTCGACCTGGCCGAGCAGCGCGGGGTGGTCGAGCACGGCGAGCGGGAGATGATCCACTCGGTGTTCGCGCTGGGGGACACGATCGCCCGTGAGGTGATGGTCCCGCGTACCGAGATGGTGTGGATCGAAGCGCCGAAGACGCTGCAGCAGGCGCTCTTCCTCTTCCTGCGATCCGGCTTCTCCCGCATCCCGGTGATCGGCGAGAGCGTCGACGACGTGCTGGGCGTGCTCTATCTGAAGGACGTGATCCGGCGGACCCAGTCCGGCGATCCGGCGGTGACCGCGCAGGCGGTGGCCGACGCGATGCGCCCGGCGACCTTCGTGCCGGAGTCCAAGCCGGTCGACGACCTGCTCTCCGAGATGCAGGCGGCCCGCAACCACCTGGTGATCGTGGTCGACGAGTACGGTGGCACCGCCGGCCTGGTGACCATCGAGGACATCCTCGAGGAGATCGTCGGCGAGATCACCGACGAGTACGACGTGGAGCGCCCGCCGATCGAGCACCTGGAGGACGGCTCGGTCCGGGTCGCCGCCCGGCTCCCGATCGAGGACCTGGGCGACGTGTTCGGCGTGGAGCTGCCCGCCGACGAGGTGGAGACGGTCGGCGGCCTGCTCGCGCAGACGCTGGGCCGGGTCCCGATCCCCGGCGCCCACGCGGAGGTCGGTGGCCTGCACCTGACCGCCGAGGGCGCCACCGGCCGGCGGAACCGGATCGACTCAGTGCTGGTGCGCCGGGTGCAACCGGAGCCGGCGGCCGAGCAGAACGACGACGACATTGCCGAGACCGAGGAAAGACAACCCGCTGATGCCTGAGCAGACCAACGCCCCCGCAACCGTTCCGAGCGCGGACGGCGCTGTGCTGACTGCCGAGGACGCCAAGCTCGTCACCCTGGCCCGCAGTTCGCGTGCCCGGGCCGGTGCGGTCGAGGGCGCGGCGGTGCGCGACCAGGACGGCCGCACCTACGCGGCGGCGACGGTGACGCTGCCCAGCCTCGCGGTGACCGCGCTGCAGCTGGCGGTGGCGCAGGCGGCGGCGTCCGGGGCGACCCGGCTGGAGGCGGCGGCGGTGGTGACCGAGGCGTCGACGCTGGACGGCGCGGGCCACGCGGCGGTGCGGGACCTGGCCGAGGATGCGCCGATCCACGTGGCGGGCCCGGACGGCGCGCTGCTCGGCACGGTCACCCGATGACCCAGGAGCAGAACCCCGGGGAGCGGCGCCTGACCGCCGGCGAGCGCAACGAACTGCGCCGGCAGGAGCGGCGCGCGGCGCGGCGCACGGCGGCGGGCCAGGGCACCTCACAGCAGGGCAGATCGCAGGGCGCATCGCAGGCCAGATCGCAGAGCGCATCGCAGGGCAGGCCGCAGGGCGCATCGCAGGGCCGATCGCAGGGCGCATCGCAGGGCCGATCGCAGGGCGCGGAGCAGCGGGGACGCGGGCACGGCGGGGCGCGGGGCGGTCCGTCGGGCGAGCGGGGCGCGACCGGTGGGTCCGGCGCCGGCTCGCGCGGTGGTCGTTCCGGCGGAGGCTCTTCGGGTACGCGTGAAGCACAGTCCCCACCGGCTGCCCGGGGACGGTCGAAGGCTTCCGCGGAGCGGTCGGATACGCGTACCCCCAAGGGTGTCTCCCCCCGCAAGCACCGGCACAAGGCCGCGCGTGCCGAAAAGCTCCAGGACGATGTCTATCGTGCCGGTTTTGCCTGCTTCGTCGGCCGGCCCAACGCCGGCAAGTCGACGCTGACGAACGCGATCGTCGGTCAGAAGATCGCGATCACCTCGAGCAAGCCGCAGACCACCCGGCACGTGATCCGGGGCATCCTGCACCGGCCGGACGCGCAGCTGGTGCTGGTCGACACGCCGGGCCTGCACCGGCCCCGCACGCTGCTCGGCGAGCGGCTGAACGACCTGGTCCGCGAGACGTGGAGCGAGGTCGACGTGATCGGGGTGTGCTTCCCGGCGGACGAGCCGATCGGCCGCGGCGACCGGTTCATCTCGGCGGAGATCAGCGAGCTCAAGGCCACCGTGATCGCCGTGGTCACCAAGGTCGACCTGGTCGATCCGGCCACCCTGGCGGAGCGCCTGCTCGCCGTCGCCCAGCTCTACGACTTCGCCGAGGTGGTGCCGGTCAGCGCCGTCTCCGGGCACCAGGTGGAGAACCTCACCGACCTGATGGTGAAGCACCTGCCGGAGTCGCCGCAGCTGTACCCGGACGACGTCCTCACCGACGAGCCCGAGCAGGTACTGATCGCCGAGCTGATCCGCGAGGCGGCGCTCGAGGGTGTGCGGGACGAGCTGCCGCACTCCATCGCGGTGCTGGTCGAGGAGATGATGGTGGAGGGCCGGCTCACCAAGATCTACGCCGATCTGTATGTGGAGCGGGACAGCCAGAAGTCGATCGTGATCGGGTCACAGGGCACGCGACTCAAGGAGGTCGGCTCGCGGGCCCGGGCGGAGATCGAGCAGCTGCTGGGTACGAAGGTTTACCTGGATCTTCACGTGCGCGTCGCCAAGGAGTGGCAGCGGGATCCGAAGCAGCTTCGTAAACTCGGATTCTAGATCTAAACATGGACATAGCCTGACTATGGGATAATTCACCGCAGTTTGTGCTATAAGGGTGGCTCCGGGTAACACCTTTGGCCATGCGAAACCGGTACCTGGATCTGTTGCGCGCCGTCGCAACCGTCCGAGTGGTGACCTATCACCTGACCGGATGGGCGGCCTTCACGGTCGTCTTCCCGGCGATGTCGGTGATGTTCGCCCTGGCCGGATCGCTGATGGCGGCCTCGCTGGACCGGTTCGGGGTGTGGTCGGTCGAGCGGCGGCTGCGGCGGCTGCTCCCGTCGCTGTGGGTGATCGCGGTGATCGCCGTGCCGACCATGCTGGTCGCCGGCACGCCGTGGGACGCGCGCCTGCTGCTGTGGGGCTTCCCGATCGTCGACCCCGAGGCGACCGGGTGGTGGATGCAGTCGCTGAGCCACGCCTGGTACCTGCGGGACTTCCTGTGGCTGGTGCTGCTCTCCCCGGTCCTGCTGCCGCTGTTCCGCCGCTTCCCGGTCGTCGCGGTGCTGACGCCGTACTCGGCGCTGGCGGTGCTGGAACTGGGCCACTTCACAGTGCCGCCGGTCGCCCGCGACCTCGCTCTCTACGGCGGGGCGTGGCTGCTGGGCTTCGCCCACCACGACGGGCATCTGGCACGGCTCAGCCGGCGCACGGTGGCGACGCTGGCCACGGTCATCGCGGTGCCGGCGGCGGTATGGGTGGTGACACACCCCGGACCGCGGGGGTACGACCTGAACGACATCCCGCTCGGCAACGCGCTCTGGTCGGCCGCGTTCATCCTGGTGGCGCTGCGGATCTCGCCGATGGTGCGGGAGCACCGGGCGATCACGCTGCTCAACGCGCGGGCCCTGACGATCTATCTGTGGCATGTGCCGCTGATCGTCGGGGTGACGCAGGTGGGCGAGCGCCACGGGCTGCCGGTCCACGGGGCGGTGGGCATCGGGTGGCGGGCGATCGCGGTCGTCGCGCTGCTGGCCGTGGTGATCGCGCTGGTCGGCTGGGTGGAGGACTGGGCGGCCGGGCGGCGCCCGGCGATGTGGCCGGGGCGGCGCGTCCCGGTGCCCGTGTCGCCGGCACCGGCCGGGGCGGGGGTGCTCGCGTCCAGCTCTAGCGGATCATGAGATTCAGATCGCCGCTGCGGGTGCGCAGATCGAGCAGGTGTGCCGCCTTCGGGTCGATGCCGATGCTCGGGTCGATCATCTCGTCGCCGCTGCTGGTGTCGGCGCGCACCCGGTAACCGCCGGCCGGCACGGTGACGCCGAGGTCGCCGCTGCTCACCGCGGCGGTCACCGAGGCCGGCTCGATGATGCTGAGCACCATGTCGCCGGAGGTGGCGCGTGCCGTGATCGGGCCGGCGATATCGAGCGCGCTGAGGTCGCCGGAGGTGACTTCCACCTCCACCTCCGGTGCGCCGTCCACCATCAGGTCCCCGGAGGTCGCGCGGACCTTCACCGGGCCGGTGGCCTGGTGCACGCCGACGTCGCCGGAAGTCACCTTCAGGTCGACCGTGCCGACCTGGTCGAGCTGCACGTCACCGGAGCGCAGCTCGCCGCGGACAGCCACCCCGGCCGGCGCATCGATCTGGTAGGACGTGTAGCAGCTGGAGCCGCAGTCCGAGGCCAGCGTCAGCACCGTGCCGGTGAGCTGGTACGACGGGCCGGGATTGGTGGAGCCGCGCACCTCCCGCTGGATCCGGGTCTCGGTGGCCGTGCCGGTGGTCACCAGCACGTCGGCGCTGCCGCCGGTCAGCACGATCTCGGTGACCTTCACCTTCTCCGAGTCGTCGAAGGTCATCTTGGCGCCCACCACGCCGTCGCAGCCGGCCAGCGCGATCAGCGAGGCAGCGGCGGCGAGGGTAACGACAACTCGTCGGCTCATGATGGTGACGCTATTTCCCGGGTCACCCGGGCACCATGGGTCCCGTCCCCGAGCCGACCCTGAGATCCGGGTCAGGGTATGTCGTAGGCACCGGGCAGAATGACGGGGTGCCCGCCGGATACCGCCGCCAGCTCTACCGCGACGACGCGGTCGTTCTGCGTGTGCAGAAACTGGGTGAGAGCGACCGGATCGTCACCCTGCTGACCCGCCGGCACGGCCGGCTGCGCGCGGTCGCCCGCGGTGTGCGCCGCACCTCGTCCCGTTTCGGCGCCCGGCTGGAGCCCTTCGGCCACATCGACCTGCAGCTCGCCGGCTCACCGGAAGGGCTGGGCAGCTCGCTGCACTCGGTCAGCCAGGTCGAGGCGGTGACACTGTTCGGCAAGAGCTTCCTCGCCGACTACCCGCGTTACACTGCGGCCAGCGCGATCTGCGAGACCGCCGAGCGGCTCACCCCGGTCGAGCGGGAGCCCGCGCTGCGGCTCTTCCAGCTCACCCTCGGCGCGCTCAAGGCCCTCGCGGCCGGCGAGCACGCGGGCAGCCTGGTGCTGGACGCCTACCTGTTGCGCGCGATGGCCTTCGCCGGCTGGGCGCCCGCCGTCACCGAATGCGCCGTCTGCGGCACCCCCGGGCAGCACGCGGCCTTCGCCGTGCCGGCCGGTGGCGCCGTCTGCCCCGACTGCCGCCCGCCCGGGGCCGCCCACCCCAGCCCGGTCACCCTCGGCCTGATGAACGCGCTGACCGTCGGCGACTGGGCGTTCGCCGACGCCACCGAGTCCCCGGTCCGCCGGGAGTGCAGCGGCCTGGTCGCCGCCCACCTGCAATGGCACATGGAGCGGGCGCTGCGCTCGCTGCCGCTTGTCGATCGACGGGAGTTGAACCCTTGACGCCGCGCCCGCCCACCCCGCACATCTCCGGTGCCCGGCCGCCCAAACTGCCCGCCGCCGCGGTCCCGCGCCACGTGGCGATCGTGATGGACGGCAACGGCCGCTGGGCCAAGGAACGGGGGCTCTCCCGCACCAAGGGGCACGAGCAGGGGGAGCACTCGCTCTTCGACACCGTCGAGGGCGCCATCGAGCTGGGCATCCCGTACCTCTCGGCGTACGCGTTCTCCACCGAGAACTGGAAGCGCTCGCCCGAGGAGGTGCGCTTCCTGATGGGCTTCAACCGCGACGTCATCCGCCGGCGCCGCGACCAGCTGGTCGAGCTCGGCGTGCGGGTGGTCTGGTCGGGACGCGCCGGCCGGCTGTGGAAAAGCGTGATCTCCGAGCTGCAGACCGCCGAGGAGATGAGCCGGCACAACAAGACGCTCACCCTGCAGTTCTGCGTCAACTACGGCGGCCAGGCGGAGATCGCCGACGCGGCGGCGGCCATCGCGCGGGACGTGGCGGCGGGCAAGCTGAAGGCCGACAAGGTCACCGAGAAGACGATCGCGAAATACCTCTACCACCCCGAGGTTCCCGAGGTCGACATGTTCCTGCGGCCCTCCGGCGAGCAGCGCACGTCGAACTTCCTGCTGTGGCAGTCGGCCTACGCCGAGATGGTCTACCTGGACACCCTCTGGCCCGACTTCGACCGGCGCCACCTGTGGTACGCGTGCGAGCTCTACGCCCAGCGCGACCGGCGCTTCGGCGGGGCGCTGCCCAACCCGGTCAGCCCCACCTGACCGGACGGCCCACCGAGCCGCTCCCACAGCCACCTTCGACGCGCTCGCCACGCCACGCCACGCCCCGCCACGCTGCGCCGTGCCACGCCATGCGCCCTGCGCCGCGCTGCGCCGCCCTGCGCCGCGCTGCGCCGCCCTGTGCCACGCCCCGCCGCGCTGCGCCCGCCCGTCCCGCCGCACCGTGCCACGCCACGCCCCGCGACGCTGCGCCCTGTGCCACGGCACGCGCCCTGCGCCGCGCTGCCCTGTGCCACGCCCCGCCGCGCTGCGCCCGCCCGTCCCGCCGCACCGTGCCACGCCACGCACCCTGCGCCGCGCCTCGCCGCGCCCGCCCCGTCTCCGCTGCGCCACGCCACGCCACGCCCGCCGCGCTGCCTGGGTCGAGCCCGCGTGTGGGGACTTTGGGTGCGGAGTGAGCCTTAAGTCCCCACGGTGCGGGGGTGAGCCCTTGTGTGGGGACTTTGGGTGCGGAGCGAACCTCAAGTCCCCACGCTGGGTGGGCGCTTGGGGGGTCAGGTGGTCAGGGCGCGGACCGCGATTTCGACGTCGCTGAGGTCGGGCAGCACGGTGTGCGCGCCGGCCTCGGCCAGCTCGGCCGCCGCCGTGGCACCGGTTGCCACCGCGACCGCGACCGCCCCGTTGGCCAGCGCCGCCGACACGTCGTTGACCGTGTCGCCGATGACGACCGGGCGGAACGCCTCGCCGTACTTCGCCTCGGCCCGTTCCAGGCTGCGCCGCACCAGGGTGGCGCGGACGCTGTCGTCCGTGCCGTAACCGCCCACCTCGGCGTCGAACGAGCCGTCCAGCCCGAACGCCGCCACCTTCGCCGCGGCCACCTCCGGGACGTTGCCGGTGACCAGCGTCTGCACCACACCGGGATCGTCGCCGAGGCGGGTCAGCACCTCACGGACACCCGGCATCAGCGAGCCCTGCTCGGCGAACTCGTGCCGACTCGCCGCGATCTTCTCGACGTAGCGGGCGAAGAACCGCTCCGGCGTGCAGTCGGTGACACCGTGCGCGCGGAACACCTCGGCGCAGATGGCCAGGTCGGTGCGCCCGCCGAAGACCGGTGTGTCCCGCCAGGCCACCCCGGTCAGCTCGGTGAACGCCGCCTTCCAGGCCCGGGCGGCGACCCCGCCGCCGCGCAGCAGCGTGTAGTCGATGTCCCACATCACCAGGCGCCTCACGACTGGTTCAGCACCCGTTCGATGTGTTCCACCTTGGCGGTCAGCGCGCCGGTGACACCCGGCCGGACGTCGGCCTTGAGCGAGAGGCTGACCCGCGGCGAGACCGCCGCGACGGCGTCCACCGCCTGTTTCACGACGGCCATCACCTCGTCCCACTCGCCCTCGATGGTGGTGAACATGGCGTCGGTCCGGTTCGGCAGGCCGGAGGCCCGGACGACCCGCACGGCCTCGGCCACCGCATCACCGACCGAGTCGCCCGCGCCGATCGGCGTGACGGAAAAGGCAACCAGCATGCCCCCATCCTCCCAGCCCTCACCGCTTGAGTCGATCAAGGTGTACGACCGTCCCCGGCGTTCTCCACTTCGACAACGACTTCGCCCAGGTGGCGAAGGTGACCGGCCAGCCGACTCGATGGGGTCCTCGTGCCGGACCCGGTCGACTGACTGCCGTCGGTCCGCGAACCGGTGAAGTACCGACCGGGTGAGATCGGCGCCGGCCCGCGTCGGCACCTTGAGCACCCACTCTCCGCGGGCGCGGCGGGCGGGTCAGGGGCGTCGGTCTCGCTCGCGGAGGAGGGTGGCCACCTCGTTGGCGAGCTGGGTGGTGGCCTCGATCTCGGTACGCCGGATCGACACGTTCTCGACGTTGAAGCCGTATGGCATGCCCAGGTTCTCGCAGAAGTCGGCCAGGTCGCGGGCGATCGCCGTGCACTGGCGGTACGACTCGGCGAGCGGGTCGGGGGAGTGCCGCAGCGAGTTCTGCAGCCAGCGGGGGACGTCGACGCCCAGCCAGTCCAGGAACGCCAGGGTCTTCAGGGATCCGCAGAGCGACAGCGTGAAGATCAGGGTGCGGGGTGCGACGCCCCGGGCGCGGCACTCGTAGAAGTAGTCGCTGATCAGGTTCTTCGTCTCGTTGACCTGGTAGACGACCTGCGAGATGAAGTACGAGACGCCGTTCTCCTGTTTGGCGAGCATGCGCAGGTGTTCGTCGCGGCGTTTGCCGATCGTCACGGCGCCCAGCGGCAGGTCGGGCCGGACGGCGGCGCGCAGTTCCTGTGCCTCGCGCAGGCCGCAGCGCACCGGCTTGCCGCCGGAGGAGGGGCCCACGAAGACGCTGAGGACCCGGGAGTCCACGCCGGTCATCCAGTCCCGCAGATCGTCGACGGAGTACTTGCCGACGCAGCGGTAGATGACCACCGGGTTCCGCCAGCCGGTCAGGTGCTCGGCGTAATAGCGGGCCGGGTCCAGCGTCGGCAGGTACGGGAAGGGCCGCTCGTCCGGGTTGCGGTCGGACTCGTCGTCGATGTCGTACAGCAGCAGGCCGTCCAGGTCGAGACCGCCGAGGCGCTGCAGGGTGGCCTCGGCGATCTCTTTGATCCGTTCTTCGGTGGTGCTACGGCGCGGCGGCGTGAGACTGAAGAGCAGCACGCCGCTGCGCGCCTCGGCCAGCATCTGTGGCAACAGGATCCCCGACATGACCTCAGCCTAGAAAGCGTCCGATCAGTGGTCGGCACAGCAGGGGGTGGGATCCCGCCTTTCGAACGGCACGAGCCGTCCGCCGGCCGCCGGTGTGGTCACCAGCACCAGTTCGCCGTCGCGGAACTGCGGGCGGACGAAGTCGCCGGTCTCCACCACCGTCGTGGGGTCCGCCGGCCCGCTGCCGAGCACCTCGACCCGGGAGATCGAGCTGCGCTGCAGGATCTCGCTGACCGTCAGTTCGCCGGTCAGCCGTTCGACGCCGGGAAACCGCACCGCACGCCCGGACTGCCCGGCGGCGGCGAGGGTGGCGGCGCCCGACAGCTCCGGTGGGCCGGGCAGGTCGTGCCCGGTGAGGACACTGATCGCCACGTGCGGGAACGGTGACGTGACCAGGTGGGTGCAGGCCAGCACCGGCGCCGGGGACAGCGACTGGATCCAGTGGTCGGCCTCGGCCAGGGTGCGGTGACCGAAACTGATCCCGACGATCCGGGCGGCGCCGGCTGCGGGGGCAGCCGGCGCCATCGGAAGTGCAGTCATCGGGGGAGGACCCAGATGGGGTTGGTGTAGAACCACAGGTCGCCCCACGGGTCGGCGGAGCCGATCACGTCGAGCTGGGGGCCGTACGGGTCGACCGCGGTGCCCATCAGGCCCGGCTGGGTGCGGTTGCCGTCGGTCCCGCGCACCCGCAGGTAGAACGGCTTGTCGAGGCGGCCCAGCGCGTACGACAGGGTGATCTTCCCGCTGGTCTGCGAGATCTCGAAGGACTTGACCACCTTGGTGTTCGGGGTGGTGAACGCGTCCTTGTCGGCGACCGGGCCGGTGACCGTGCCGACGATCACGTCGACCCGCTTGAGCGCCGGGACGAAGCCCGCCCAGTTCGGCACGTCCTGGAGGTCGATCTCGAGGACCAGTTCGGTGGAGGTGCCCCGCCGGACCTGGAGCACACCGCCGAGCGGCGTCCCGTGCGCGGTGCGACGGTCGCCGGCGACGCGGACCCGGGCGTCCAGGCCCTTGATCAGCCGGCCGTGGTCGACCCACACGCGTCCGGCGCGCAGGCCGTCCATGACGGCTCGGTAGGAGAACGACGACGACCCGACGTTGGTACGCCCGTAGAAGCCCGGCCAGAAGTCGCCCGCCCCGGTGTTGATCGTCCCGGCGTAGACCGGGTCGTTGTACTTGCCGTTGGCGGCGAAGTCGCTGCCCGGGCCGCGCTCGGTCTGGTCCAGGTAGTTGACGTGGCTGTCCGAGTTGACGGTGATCCACCACGCCTTACCCTCGGCGAGCAGGCTGTCCCAGAGGCCGCCGACGGTGGCGGTCATCCAGTCGAAGCCGCCCCAGGTGCGGTAGCTCTCCAGCGGGTAGCCGGGGAACGACGCGGCCGACGGGTTGTTGTCGTAGAAGCCGCGCGCGCCGCCGCGGCCGTTCGGCGCCGGGATGCCCGCGGCCTGGTGGCCCGGGGCGCCCTCGAAGCCGACCGCGACGGTCGGGTCGGCGTCGCGCCAGTTGCGGATCTCGTGCGGCGAGTCGATGCCGCGCCGGGCCGGGTGGTTGGCCAGGAACAGCGCGCCGTCGATCTTGCGGCGGCGCACCTGCTCGCCGAGGAACTTGATGCCGGCGATCGCCATGGCCTCGTTCTGCGCGGCGGTGTTGGTGGCCGGCAGCAGCGACCCGTCGTAGGCGTTCTCGAACTGCTTGAGGACGTCGACCTCGTTCTTGCCCGGGTGCACGAAGACGGTGGCGTGCTCGGCGGCCGGGATGTTCCACTCCAGGCCCTGGAACGTGAGCAGCTCGGGCAGCTCGGCGCGGGTCTTGCGGATGTCCGGGTTGACCTTGTCGACGCCGATCTTGGCGTGTGTTGCGCTGCCGTGGTCGGTGATGACGAGCCAGTCCAGGCCGTACGCGTGGCCCTTCAGCGCCTGGTCGATGACCCGGTACTGACCGTCCGAGCTGTACTGCGTGTGGATGTGGTGGTCGCCGGCGAGCCAGCGGAAGCCGCCCTTGGCCGAGCCGCCACCGGCGTGGTCGTGGGTGTGCGGGAGCCCGGCGGCAGCGGCGGCGCCGGGGCGGGCCAGCACCGAGGCGGCCGCGCCGGCGCCGAGCAGGCCGGCTCCGAGAAGGAAGCGGCGACGGGTGGCGTCGCCGGGGGAGAGCTCGGTGTCCGGGACGCTCAGGTCGAGCGCGGGCGGAACGTCGGCGCCGGTGGCGTCCTCGACGTGATGATGATGATCGTGGCCGTGACCCATGCGCGTCACCTTCGTCCGAGAAGGACAACGGCCGCTGGCGATCCGATGACCACCCGGCGAACGATCGAAAAGATCAACCGACGATCGGCCGGAAGAATCCCCAGGCGACGGAGAGCGTCAGGATCGCCGCGGCTGCCAGCCCGGCGCAGACCACCAGCGCGGTGTCCCCGCCGGTGAAGAGCTGCCGGCGGGCGTACGTGCGGGGCGTGCCGGAGTCGAAGCCGCGCGCGTCCATCGCCACCGCCAGCCGCACGCCGCGCCGCAGCGCGCCGACCAGCAGGGCGAACGCCGTCGACACGAACAGCCGCAGGGTGGCTGCCGGGTTGCGCCCGGCGTCCACACCACGGGCGCGGCGGGCGAGGGTGAGCGCCCGCCACTCCTGGCCGAGCAGCGGCACCATCCGGAACGCGGCCAGCGCCCCGATCGCGAACCGGGCCGGCGCCTTGGCGTTCTGCACCAGCGCGTCGGCCAGATCGGTCGGGTCGGTGGTGGCGAGCACGATGAGGCCGGGCAGCGCCACCGCGAAGATCCGCAGCGCCAGCGCGCCGGCGGTGGCCAGCACGCCGGTGGTGATGTCGATCGGCCCGAGTGACACCAGCGTCTCGCCGCTGCGGTCGGCGGCGAACAGCACCATGGTGACCAGCACCCCGGCCACCGTCAGCAGCAGCGGCGCCGCCCGCCGGAGCAGCAGCCGCAGCCGCACCCCGAAGAGCGGCAGCAGGGCCAGCTCGACGACCAGCGCGGCAGCCGGCGTGAAGGGGTCCACCGTCGCGATCAGCGGCAGCGAGAAGAGCAGGGCGGCGCCCAGCTTGGCGACGGGGTTGCGGCGCGCCAGCGGCGCGGACACGTCCGCGATGGGTGCGAGCGACAGGCTCAAGGTCGCGTCCTCCGCGGCAGGGGGTCCGGCGCCGGCTCTCCGAGGGCCAACATCCGATCAGCGAGGGTACGCACGAAAGCGTCGTCGTGGGTGACCGCGACGATCCCGTGCCCCTGCGTCCGCAGCGCGGCCAGCAGGTCGACCAGCTCCCGCCAGGTGCGGCGGTCCTGACCGAACGTGGGCTCGTCCAGCACCAGCAGCCGGGGGGCGGTGGCCAGCGCGGTCGCCACGCTCAGCCGGCGCGCCTCTCCGCCGGAGAGGGTGTACGGGTTGGCCTCGGCGAGCCGGCTCAGGCGCAGCCGGTCCAGCAGCTCGTCGACGATCCGCCGGACCTCCGCCGGGGACCGGCCGATCCGGCGCGGCCCGAGCGCCAGCTCGTCGGCGACCCGCCCGGTGACGAACTGGTGTTCCGGGTTCTGGAAGACCGACCCGATCCGCTGGGTCAGCGTGGTGGCCCGCCACCGGTGCGGCGGTCGCCGGTCACCGAACCCCTCGATCCGCCCGGAGGTGGGCGCGATCAGTCCGCCGAGCAGCAGCGCCAGGGTCGACTTGCCGGCGCCGTTGGGCCCGGTGACGGCCAGCACCTCGCCCGCCGCGGCACAGACCGAGACGGGGGCCAGACGACCGGCCACGGTGACGTGCTCCGCGCGTACCAAAGGAGGGTTTGCCTGGTTCGGCGCCGCCTTGACCGGCGAGGTGCGGAAACCGGGCACCCAGACGCCCTCGTCCGCCAGCTTGTCGCCGAAGGCGGCGAAGATCACGTCGGGTGCGCCGTCGGCGCGCACCCCACCACCCGGCTCCAGCACGACCACGCGGTCGACCAGCGGCAGGGCCTCCGCCACCCGGTGCTCGACGATGATCAGCGTGGTCTCCGGCCCGGTGGCCCGGCCGACCGCCTCGCGAATCAGCTCGGCGCCCTGCGGATCGAGATTGGCGGTGGGCTCGTCCAGCAGCAGCAGGCCGGGCCGCAGGGCGAGGACGCCGGCGAGTGCGAGACGCTGCGCCTCGCCGCCGGAGAGCGCGGCGGTGAGCCGGTTGATCGGGTACGCGAAGCCGACGCGATCCAGCACGTCGGAGACCCGTGGCCAGATGTCCTTGGCGGGTACACCCCGGTTCTCCAGGCCGAACGCGACGTCGTCCCCGCTGCGGGCCATCACCAGCTGGGTCTGCGGATCCTGGAAGACGATGCCCACCGGCGACTGTGCTGTTACCGGCGCCTGGTCCTCCGGACGGCGCGGAGGACCCGCTGAAACCCGGGAGGCCTTCCGTGGCTCCAGTCCATCGATCTCGATCGTGCCCTCGGCCTCGCCGGAGTCCTCGGGCAGCAGACCGGCCAGCGCGGCGAGCAGCGTGCTCTTGCCGGCCCCGGAGGGACCGAGCAGCAGCACCCGCTCGCCGTGCCGGATGTCCAGGTCCAGCCCGCGGACCGCCCAGGCGCGGCGCCCGGCGTGCCGCCACCCGAAGCCGCGGAGCCGCACCTCGCTCATGTCAGATCAGTTCCCGTTCCCGGCCCGCTCCGAACCGGTCCAGCACCCCGGTCGGCGCCAGCGCCCGGACCAGCGCCCAGCTGCCGAGACCGGCCAGGATCGTGCCGCTGATCACGGTGATCAGCGCGTAGGGGACGCGGTAGGACCAGAGGTCGGTCTCCGAGTTCCACGCGAAGAAGTCGAAGATCGCGGCGCTCACACCGGTCATCGCGCCGGCCAGCAGGGCGGCCGGCAGACGGTACGACCGGTAGCGCAGCGCCGCGAAGACGAGCTCCGCGCCGAGGCCCTGCACCAGCCCCTGCGGGATGACGGTGAGGCCCCACGCGTTGCCGAGCAGCGCGGAGACGATCGCCGCCACCAGCTCGGTGTAGAGCGAGGCGCCCGGCTTGCGGATGATCAGGCCGGCGAGGACGGCCGGCATCAGCCAGATCCCGTAGAGCAGGGCCTGCGCCGGCGGGAAGAAGGCGAAGGCGCTCTCGGTGACCGCCCAGACCGTGTTCCAGGCCCAGAAGATCACGCCGAACGCCACGGCGATCACCGAGGCGATCACGATGTCCATCGTTCGCCAGCGGTTGGTGGTGCTGTCTTTCATGACGCCTCCCAGCGGGTACCGGGAGGAGACGCACGCCGCGGCACCGGGCGGCGATGCCCGGGCACGACGCGGCTGGAGTGGACCGAACTTCCTGCGCTGGCATTACCCAGATCAGGTACGAGGGTCTGCGGGTTCACCCGCACTCTCAGCGCTGTGCGCTCCCCTGTCGGATCGAAGTTTCACCCGTCCCCGGCCTCGAACCGCGCACGGCGCGGATCTCCGTCGGAGGCGGACTACCTTCGGTGGATGTGCTTCGATGACGCTAACACCAGGTAACGGCCGGGAACAGGGAGGGAGCGATCACATGGAGGTCAAGGCTCGGGGGCTGACGTTCGACGTGTACGCGGGCGGGCCCGAGGACGGCGAGCCGGTGCTCCTGCTGCACGGTTTCCCACAGGACCACCGGGAGTTCGACCTGCTGGCGCCGCGCCTGCACGCCGCTGGTCTGCGCACCTACGCCATGGACCAGCGCGGCTACACGGCGGGCGCCCGGCCCGACGAAGTGTCCGCCTATCGGCTGGACGAGATGGTGGCCGACGCCCTCGCGGTGCTCGACGACCTCGGCGTGGAGAAGGCGCACGTGGTCGGCCACGACTGGGGCGCGCACATCGGCTGGCTGCTGGCCGCCCGCCACCCGGACCGGCTCCGCACGCTCACCGCGATCTCGGTGCCGCACCCCCGCGCTCTGATGCTGGCCCTGCGGGTGCGCCCGTCGCAGCGCGCCCGGTTCGCGTACTTCAAGGTCTTCCAGTCCGGCGCCGCGGAACGGCTGCTGCTCGGCCGGAACGCCACCGTGCTGCGCTGGATGCTGCGCCCGCTGCACCACGCCGAGCAGTACGTCGAGGCGATGCGGGAGCCGGGCCGGCTCACCGGCGGGCTGAACTGGTACCGGGCCTTCTCCCTGGACCAGGTGGCCGGGGTGGGCGTGGTGAAGGTGCCGACCACCTACGTGTGGAGCGACCGGGACGGTGTGGTCGGACTGACCGCCGCCCTCCGGACCGCCGACTGGGTGGAGGCCGACTATCAGCTGGTGGCCATGAAGGGTGTCAGCCACTGGGTGCCTGAACAGGCGCCGCGCGAGCTGGCGGACGCCGTGCTGGCACGGATCGGCGTTTGATGATGAGCCGGATCGGGAAGGCTGCGCGACATGGCGGTCGACACCCACACTCCCCGAGAACATTCACCCCAAGAGCCATCGCGTCACTCCGGTGGCGAGACCGAGAAGCAGCGCTGGGACCGGAACTTCGCTGACCTGCTGCAGGAGCTGCGGGTCGCGCAGACCGGCGTGCAGATCCTCTTCGCGTTCCTGCTGACCCTTCCGTTCAGCAGCGGCTTCCCGCAGGCCACGAACTTCCAGAAGGACACCTACATCGTGGCGCTGATCAGTGCGGCGTTCGCCACCGCGCTGATCATCTCGCCGGTCGCGTTCCACCGCGCGCTGTTCCGGCAGGGCCGCAAGCCCGAGCTGGTGCGGTACGCGCACAAGGTGGCGTCCGCCGGGCTGGCGTTCATGCTCGTCTCGATGGTCAGCAGCGTCCTGCTGATCACCGATTACGTGCTGGACTGGAAGTGGGCGATCGCGTTGACCGTGGCCACCGCCATCTGGTTCCTGGCGTACTGGGTGGCGCTGCCGTTCGCCCACCGCAACTGGGGTGAGGACGAGGACGAGAACGACGACGTCAGCGACGGCGCCGCAGACCGAGCTGCCTGAGCTCCAGTTCGGCCAGCGCGTTCACCGCGCCGGTGTCGCCGGCCCGCCAGCTCTGCGCGATGTCCGGGCCGAGCCGCGCCAGCTCGTTGAGCGGCCGGCCGGCCAACGCACGCAGCGCCAGCAGGTCCCGGCCGGCCGGATCGTCGCGGACGGCGGCGGCGACACCGGCCCGGCGCATCCAGCGCAGCCGTGCCGGGAGCCATCCGAAGAGCACCAGCGCCACCGGGACGGAGATCGCCACCAGCGGCAGGATCAGTGCCAGCTGATCGACGAACTGCTGCTGTTCCCGGCCGGCGTCGGCGATGGCGCGGGCGGCGTCGGCGGCGCCGGTGAACGGCGCGGTCAGCTCGTCACCGACGATCGGCACCCGGCCCACCTTGCTGCCGGCGTCGGCCAGGTTGTCGGCGATGCCGCTGCCGGCGCCCTCCAGCTTCTGGCCGGGCACGGCCAGCTTCTGCACCAGGTCGTTGATCCACAGTGCGACCCGGATCCACAGATAGATCCAGAGCACGACCAGGACGTCGGTGAGGAGCTGGCGGATCACGGTGGGCAGCCGGTCGGCGTAGAGCTTCACCCCGGAAGGGTCGCACTCACCGTTTCGCGGCGCACTCCGGGCACGTCCCGAAGATCTCCATCGTGTGCGAGACGTCGACGAAGCCGTGCTGACCGGCCACCTTGTCCGCCCAGGACTCCACCGCCGGGCCGGCCACCTCGACGGTCCGGCCGCAGGACCGGCACACCAGGTGATGGTGGTGCCCCTGGCTGCACCGGCGGTACAGGTGCTCGCCGCCGGGCGGGCGCATCACGTCGATCTCACCGGCGTCGGCGAGTCCCTGCAACGTCCGGTACACCGTGGTCAGCCCGACCTGCTCGCCCCGCTCCCGCAGCATCGCGTGCAGGTCCTGCGCGCTGTGGAAGCCCTCGGTCTCGGCGAGGACGGCGCTGACCGCGCTGCGCTGCTTGGTGTTGCGGGGCGCGGCGTCCGAGTTGACTGGCGGGTTCACTGTCGGCTCTCCCTGGCGTGGCTCACGGCGTCGGTGACGATGTGCGCGACGTGTTCGTCCACCAGGGAGTATGCGATCTCCCGGCCGCGCCGCACCCCGCGCACCACACCGGCGCCGCGCAGGACCCGCAGGTGCTGCGAGACGAGCGGCTGCGGGGCGCCCAGTTTCTCCACCAGATCGTGCACACATCGCTCACCCGTGCCGAGCTCGACCACGATGGCGACGCGAATGGGGGCGGAGAGGGCGCGCAGCAGCGCGCCGGCTGATTCGTACGCTTCGTACCCGGTGGTCGTCATGGTTGTCCCACCGTTTTTAGCACGACGTCCGGTGGCTCCGCCGTCACCGGCGGGCGGGAGTGCCGGCGCAGCGCCCGCCGGATCATGCCGCCGATCGTGGTGCCGAGGAAGGCCACCAGTGCCATCAGCACCGTGGTGGCGCCGGGCGCGGTGTCCGCCTCGGCCGAGACCAGCACCCCGGCCGCGGCCGAGCCCAGCCCGATCAGCATGGCCACCGCCATGGTGCTGCGGAAGCCGCGGGTGACCTGCTGAGCGGCGGCGACCGGGACCACCATCAGCGCGGAGACCAGCAGGAGGCCGACGGTGCGCATGGCGATCGTCACGGTCACCGCGGTGGTCACCGCGAGCAGGATGTTGAGCGTGCGCACCGGCAGGCCGCTGACCCGGGCATACTCCTCGTCGTTGCAGAGCGCGAACAACGCCGGCCGCAGCAGCAGCATGGCCGCCAGCACGGCCACCGCGAGCCCGCCGATCACCGCGATGTCCTGCGGCGACGTGGTGATCAACGACCCGAACAGGTACTGCATCAGGTTCGAGTTGCCTTTGTCGTCGGAGAGCCCGACCAGCACCACGCCGCCCGCGATGCCGCCGTAGAACAGCAGCGCCAGCGCCAGGTCGCCGGAGGTGCGCCCGCGCTCGCGGATCAGCTCCACACCGACCGCCCCGATCGTGGCGACCACCACCGCGGTGAGCACCGGGGAGTTGTTCGTCAGCAGGCCGACCCCGACACCGGTCAGCGCGACGTGCCCGATCCCGTCCCCGATCAGCGACAGGCGGCGCTGCACCAGGTAGATACCGAGGGCGGGCGCGGTGAGACCGATGATCAACGCGCCGGCCAGGGCGCGGAGCATGAAGGGGTACGCGAGAAGCTCCATCAGTACGTTCTGGTCCCCTCGGTCGGCGCCCACTCGCAGATGCCGGCCGCCACCTCGTCGGCGTGCGGGTGCACGTGGTCGTGATCCGGCTCGGCGTGGTGGCCGGCCGGTTCCGGGGACGGCCCCTCGTAGGCGATCCGGCCGTCGTGCACCACGACGGCCCGCCCGATCAGCGGCCGCAGCGGGCCCAGCTCGTGCAGCACCAGCAGGATCGTGCCGCCGGCCGTGGCGAACCGGGTCAGCGCCGCGGCGAACGCCTCCTGGCTCGCCGCGTCCACGCCGGCGTTCGGCTCGTCCAGCACCAGCAGGTCGGGCCGGCCGGCCAGCGCGCGGGCGATCAGGGTGCGCTGCTGCTGACCCCCGGAGAGGGTGGCCACCGGGTCGTCGATGCGGTCCAGCAGGCCGACGTCGGTCAGCGCGTCACGGACCGCCGTCTTGTCCGCCGCGCCGGGCAGCTGGAAGATCCCGCGCCGGGCCAGGCGCCCGGACGCGACCACCTCGCCGACCGTGGCGGGCACCCCGCTGCCGGCGCCGAGGCGCTGCGGCACATAGCCGATCCGGGCCCACTGCCGGAACCGGCGCTGCGGCGTGCCGAACAACTCGATCTCGCCGCGCCGCAGCGGCACCAGGCCGAGGATGGTCCGGATCAGCGTGGACTTGCCGGAGCCGTTGGCGCCGAGCACCGCGACCACGTCGCCGGGAGGCAGGCTGAGCGAGACGTCCCGGAGGATCTCCCGCCCGTCGTAACCGGCCGCGGCGTTCCGGACGTCGACCACGCTGTCAGTCATGCTGGGCCTCCTTGGCCATGCCCTCCTGGCCCTCGCGTGCGGCGTCGCGGGGAAGGTGCGGCCGGGTGCCGCTCGGTGCAGTCGGTCATGACGAACACTCCAGGGCGCTGGTGAGCGTGGCCAGGTTGGTCCGCATCACCGAAAAGTAGTCCAGGTTCTCGTCGGTCAGCCCCTCCAGGGGGTCGAGCACCGCGGTCTCGGCGCCGACCTCGCGGGCGATGGTCTCGGCGACCTTCGGGCTGACCAGGGTCTCGAAGAAGATCGTGGTGGCGCCCAGCTCCTTGGCCTCGGCGGCGACCGCGGCCAGGCGCTGCGGCGACGGCTCGGCCTCCGGGTCGATGCCGGTGATGCCGATCTGGTCCAGGTCGTACCGGTCGGCCAGGTAGTGGAACGCGGTGTGGCTGGTCACGATCTCGCGGTGCGCGCAGGTCTTGAGCCCCTGGGTGAACTCGCCGTCCAGCGCGGTCAGCTCGGTGCGCAGCGCGGCTGCTCGGGCGGTGTAGTCCGCCGCGTGGTCCGGGTCGGCCTTGCCGAGCCGCTCGGCGAGCTTGTCCGCGATGGTGGCCAGCCGGGTCGGGTCCAGCCAGACGTGCGGGTCGGTGCCGCCGCTCTCCTCGGCGTGCGCCTCCGCCTCCTCGCCGGCGTGCTCCTCGGCGTGGGCGTCGGCCTCGGCGGCAGTCAGCATCGGCACCGCCGAGGCGGCGTCGAAGCCGCGCTCGCCGCCGTTCTGCTTCACGGCCTCGTCCACCGCGGGCTGGAAACCGCCGAGATAGACCACCAGGCCGGCGTCGGTGACCTGGCCCACCTGACTCGCGCTCAGCTCGACGTCGTGCGGTTCGGCGCCGGCCTTGGTGAGGTTGGTGACGCTGACGGCGTCGCCGCCGACCCGCTCGCTGACGAACTGGAGCGGGTAGAAGGCGGAGACGACGGAGAGCTTGCCGTCGTCGCTCGACGTCCCTCCGCAGCCGGTCAGGGCGACCAGAAGGACCAGGGCGGGGAGCAGGCGGCGCATCATGCCAGCAACTGTCGTCGATAATGACAATGATTGTCAAAAGCGCATGGATTTCCTCCGGCTCTCACAGCGCTTTGGACACCACCGCGACGACCAGAAGGCTGAGCAGCACCAGCCGAACGACCCGGGTCGGCGGCGTCTGCACCGGCCAGGTGGTGAACGTGAGGGCGCCCAGGCCGGCCGCGAGCGCGGCCAGCAGCAGCGCCCCGATGATCCCGGGCAGGAAGAGGCCGGCCAGGAAGAGAGCCAGAGCGCCGAGGAAGGCCGCCGTGGGGCTGACCCTGGACAGGCGGCGCAGCAGGTTGTCGGACGGTGTCACTGGCGGCTCCTCCTGGCGTGCGTACGCTTGTCACATGCTGGTGCTCAACCGCTTCCACGTCCCGCCGGACACGCAGGACGGCTTCGTCTCCCAGGCGCACGCCGCGCTCACCGCGCTGGCGGGCTGCCGGGGTTACCGGTCCGGCCGGCTCGCCCGCGCCCTGGAGGACACCGCCGCCTGGACCCTGGTCACCGAGTGGGAGTCCGTCGGAGCCTACCGGCGCGCCCTCGGCGCGTACGAGGTGAAGGTGAACGCCACCCCGCTGCTGGCAGTGTCGCTCGACGAGCCGTCGGCGTTCGAGACCCTCGCCGAGGCCGCGCCCGGCGAGTCCGTGGTGATCACCGGCAGCGACCGGGCAGCCGAGCCGTGGCGCTGAGAACTAGGCTGGGGACATGAGTACGGCGCCCTATTCACCGCCGCCCTTCCCGGGGCAGTTCCCGCCGCCCCCGCCGGGCGGTGCGGCGCCGCCGCCCCCGCCGGGCCCGGGTGTCCACCCACCGTTCCCGGCGCCGCCGGTCGAGGGCAAGGGCCGCCGCATCGGGGTGGGTCTCGGCATCGGCGCCGGTGTGCTGCTGCTGGTCTGCGGTGGCGGCGCCGCCGCGCTGTTCGGCCTCGGCTCGGCCGCTGACGACGCCATCAACGAGCAGGCCACCGTGGTCGTCGAGCGATACATGGAGTCGGTTCAGGACCGCGACTTCGCCGAGGCGTACGAGCAGTTGTGCCGCGACGCCCAAGCCGACGAGAGTCAGGCGGAGTACACCGCACGGATGTCCGCCGAAGAGCCGCTCCGGTCGTACGATGTGGGTGATCTCGATCTGGTGAATTTCAACGTGCCGGTCGACGTGACCTACTCCGACGGCGACGTGGACCGCCTCCGGGCCCGCATCGCGCAGAACACCACAACAGGCGCGTTCGAGGTGTGCGACGTCGAGGAGTAACCTCGCTTTTCGTCCTGTCCGCACTCATTTCCCCGCCGACACCCAGCCGGCGTAGGAGGAAATAGCACATGCCTGCCGACCGTATCGACGCCGTCGTCAGCCTGGCCAAGCGCCGAGGCTTCGTCTTCCCCTCCAGCGAGATCTACGGAGGCACCCGCTCGGCCTGGGACTACGGTCCGCTCGGCGTGGAGCTGAAGGAGAACGTCCGCCGGCAGTGGTGGCGGACCATGGTCCAGCAGCGTGACGACATCGTCGGACTGGACTCCGCGGTGATCCTGGCCCGCGACGTCTGGGCCGCCTCCGGCCACCTCGACGCGTTCGTCGACCCGCTGACCGAGTGCCAGTCCTGCCACAAGCGCTTCCGGGCCGACCACCTCGAGGAGGCGTGGGAGGCCAAGCACGGCAAGCTCCCGTCCTCGCTCCAGGAGCTGAACTGCCCGAACTGCGGCAACAAGGGCACCTTCACCGAGCCGAAGATGTTCAACGGCCTGATGAAGACCTACCTCGGCCCCACCGAGAGCCAGGAGGGCCTGCACTACCTGCGGCCCGAGACGGCGCAGGGCATCTTCGTCAACTACAACAACGTGGCCACCGCGGCCCGCAAGAAGCCGCCGTTCGGCATCGCCCAGATCGGCAAGAGCTTCCGCAACGAGATCACCCCGGGCAACTTCATCTTCCGGACGCGTGAGTTCGAGCAGATGGAGATGGAATTCTTCGTCGAGCCCGGCAGCGACGAGAAGTGGCACGAGTACTGGCTGCAGGAACGCTGGAACTGGTACCGCGACCTGGGCCTGTCCGAGAGCAACCTGCGCTTCTTCGAGCACCCCAAGGAGAAGCTCTCGCACTACTCGAAGCGGACCGTCGACATCGAGTACCGCTTCCAGTTCGGCGGCACCGACTTCGCCGAACTCGAGGGCATCGCCAACCGCACCGACTTCGACCTGTCCACGCACTCCAAGCACTCCGGTGTCGACCTCTCCTACTTCGACCAGGAGAAGGGCGAGCGCTGGGTGCCGTACGTGATCGAGCCGGCGGCCGGACTCACCCGCGCGGTGCTGGCCTTCCTGCTCGAGGCGTACGACGAGGACGAGGCGCCGAACACCAAGGGCGGCGTCGACAAGCGCACGGTCATGCGGTTCGACCCGCGGCTCGCGCCGGTCAAGGTCGCCGTCCTGCCGCTGTCCCGCAACCCGGAACTGTCGCCGAAGGCCCGCGAGCTGGCGGCCAACCTGCGCAAGCGCTGGATCGTCGAGTTCGACGACTCGCAGGCGATCGGCCGGCGGTACCGCCGGCAGGACGAGATCGGCACGCCGTTCTGCGTCACGGTGGACTTCGACACGCTCACCGACAACGCGGTGACCGTGCGGGACCGCGACACCATGAAGCAGGAGCGGGTGTCGCTCGACCAGATCGAGGACTACCTGATCAAGCGCCTGCCCGGCTGCTGAGCCGGTCGACGCCGGGCGCCTGCGAGGGCGCCCCGGCGTCGGCTGTGCTTGGTGCCGGCCGCGTCCGAGGTTGGCTGCGGTCAGAACTCGAACCCGCCGGGGCGGCCGTTGCGGTCGGCGATCAGCCCGGCCAGGATCGCGAGGGCGATCTCCGGGCCGGTCCGGCTGCCGATGTTGAGCCCCACCGGCCGGCGCACCCGCGCGATCTCCTCCTCCGGCACGCCCAGCTCCCGCAGCGCCGCCGGGTGCGGACCCTCGTGCCGCGGGTTGCCGACGATGCCGATCCACCGGGCCGGCAGCGCCAGGGCCTCCTTCAGGATCAGCCCGATCTCGCTGCGGTGATGGTCGGTCAGCACCACATCGGTGTGCTCGTCCAGCGCCGCCGCCGAGAGGTCGCTGACGAAGGTGTCACCGTGCGGCCGCGGCGTCCCGGCCAGGCGCGTCGGATCCGGCTCCACCAGCACAGTCTTGAAGCCGAGGTCGAGGCCGAACCGCAGCAGCGCCTCGGACACCGGGGACTCGAAGACGGCCACCAGCCGCCGCGGACTCAACTCCTCACCCATCCCGCCGACTTTGCCAGACATCCACCCGCCCCGCCTCCCGCAGCCCGGGCCGGCAGCGGGACATGATCCTCGGCCGTTTTTCGTGCGTGGTTGCCAGCCGGGTGGGCCCGCGATTCGGAGGCAGGTGGGGTGGCGTGTCACCCTGGAACGCGTGACCGCACCACTCATGCTCGGCGACCACGCCGTCAATCCACCCGTAGTGCTCGCGCCGATGGCGGGCATCACCAACGTGGCGTTCCGGCGGCTCTGCCGGGAACAGGGCGGCGGCGTCTACGTCTGCGAGATGATCACCACGCGGGCGCTGGTGGAGCGGATCCCGAAGACGCTCAAGATGATCGCGTTCGCCGAGGACGAGGGCTTCCGCAGCCTGCAGCTCTACGGGGTGGACCCGGACGTGACGGCGGCCGCGGTCCGGATGATCGGCGAGGACGACCTGGCCGATCACATCGATCTGAACTTCGGCTGCCCGGTGCCGAAGGTGACGCGGCGTGGCGGCGGGTCGGCACTGCCGTGGCGCCGGAGGCTCTTCGGGCGCATCGTCACGCAGGCGGTGGAGGCGGCCCGGCCCTACGGGATCCCGGTCACGGTGAAGATGCGCAAGGGCATCGACGACGATCATCTGACGTACGTGGAGGCGGGTCTCGCCGCGCAGGAAGCCGGTGTGGCGGCGGTGGCCCTGCACGCCCGGACCGCCGAGCAGCGTTACTCCGGCAAGGCCGACTGGGACGCGATCGCCACTCTCAAGCAGGCGCTGGACGTGCCGGTCCTCGGCAACGGCGACATCTGGGAGGGCTCCGACGCGCTGCGCATGGTCGAGCACACCGGGTGCGACGGCGTGGTGGTCGGGCGCGGGTGTCTGGGCCGGCCGTGGCTCTTCGCCGACCTGGAGGCCGCCTTCACCCGGGGCGCCGGCTACCGGCCGGTGCTGCCCACCCTCGGCGAGGTCGCGAAGATCATCTCTCGGCATGCGCAGCTGCTGGTCGAGGCGCTGGAGGACGAGAAGCACGGCTGCGCGGACTTCCGCAAGCACGTCGCCTGGTACCTCAAGGGTTTCCCGGTCGGCGGCGACCTGCGCCGCAGCCTGGCGATGATCTCCTCGCTGGCCGAGCTGGACGATCTGCTCGCCAAGCTGGACCCGGCGGTGCCGTTCCCGGCCGACGCGCTGGGTCAGCCGCGCGGCCGGGTCAACGCTCCCGGCAAGGTGTCGTTGCCGCACGGCTGGCTGGACAGCCGGGACGACGACACCGTCCCGGAGGGCGCCGAGACCGACGAGTCCGGCGGCTGATCCCGCCAGGCGAGCGCCGGGCAGGATGGCGGCATGCGCCGACACGTCGGAGGGATCCCGGTCCGGTCGGCGGTGCTGCTCGTCCAGGGTCTTCGGGCGGCCGCCGCCGTCGTGCCGTTCGCCGTGTCCGCAGCGCCCGCCTGGGCGCTTTCGGTCGAGCCGGTGGTGCTGGCCCTAGCGGCAGCGATCGGCGCGGCAGCCGGTGCGGTGGCCCGGCGGGCGGCGGTGCGGCACATTCCGGTCACCTGGCCCGGTGGTGAGCTCGCGATCCGCTATCGGCTGGCGAGCGGGCCGCCGGACTGGGCCGGGCACGCCCGGCTGGCCGGCCGGGTCGCCCGGCGCGATCCGATCCGGGCCGAACAGGTGCTGCGGGCGGCGCTGGCGGAGGGCAGCCCGCAGGCGTACCCGGCGCTGGCCGCCCTGCTGCGACGACACGGCCGTGCGGCGGAGCTCGACGCGGTCCGGGCACGGCTCGGTGAGACCGCGGACGAGCGGCAACTGGAGGAACTCGTCGCGCTCCTGGAGGTGCAGCGGGGACCGGACGCGGTCGCGTTCCAGGCGGCGCTGCTGGGGCGTTTCGCCGGGACGCCGCGCCGGACCGAGCATTTCGTCGCGCTGCTGGCCGAGGCGGGACGCTATGACGAGGCGATGGCGGCGCACCGGCGGACGACACACGACCGCGGCGACCAGCCGCCGCTGTTCGTGATCCATCAGGTGCGGGCGGCGCGGGCTCTCGCCGCCGGCGGTCGTCGCGAGGACGCCGAGGAGGTGCTCCGCGATGTGGGCCGGAGCCCGGAGTCAGAGCTCGACGGCCAGCCGGGGCAGAGGCGGAGGGCGGTCGGCGGCGGATCATCCGACGTAGCCGGTGGGACGCTGCCGGACAGCTCGCCGAGGCCGAATTCGATCATCGGTTCCTGGGACGACAGCGGGAGCGGTGGCAGCGACAGCGGTGGCGGCGGTGGCGGCGGTGGCAGCGGTGGCGGCCCGGACTGGTGAAGCTACGCACACAGGGTTCAGCGGCGGGCCAGCAACGCTGTGCCCAGAAGCGGCACGACCGCGATCGCGTAAAGGACCGGCAGCGACAGAGGCAGCGCGAACGCGGCGTACAACACGACCGCCCCCACCTCGGCGGCGAACCCGCTGATCGACAGGACGGTGGACCGAGCCGGGCCCGTGATCGTCTCCTGGAGGCGGGTCTCGGCGTGCACCATCGCGAACTGGAGCAGGCCGAAGGCCGCGGACACCGCGATCATGCCGGCCACGTGCGGCGTGAGCGCGCCACCGGCCAGCAGCGCGGCCGCGAGGGTGAGGGCCACCGCGAGCGGGCGCGGCGAGGTGGGCGGCAGGCGACCGGCGAGGGTGCTGCCGGCGGCCATGGCCAGGGCGGTCGGAGCGAACAGCAGGGGTACGGCGAAAGTCGGCGCACCCATCTCCCGGGCGAGCAGGGGCAGATATTCGTCGAGAGCGCTGAACCCGGGCACCGCGGCGGCGACCAGCACCGCCCGCGCGACCCGCCGGCTGCCCGCGACCTCGCGCAGCCCGGACCGCAGCACGGCCAGGTAACCGAGGTCCGCCGTGGGTTCCCCGGGATCGGCTTCGCCGGTCGTACCGCGCAGGGGTTTCTCGTCGAGACGCAGCGCGAGCAGGCCGCCCAGGGTGACCGTCGCGACGCTGACCAGGCCGACCAGCAGATAGCCGCCGGCGAGATAGGCCGGCGTGGCCAGCAGGGTGGCCGCGAGCATCGCGAGCAGCCCGGTCGTCCCGGACCGGCCGATCAGGCGCGCGTAAGCCGCCGGATCGCCGCCGAGCCGGTCGAAGACCAGCGCCTCCAGGGTGCCGGAGGCGAACGCGCCGCCCAGCCCCCACAGCACGAAGCCCAGCACGAAACCGGTGTAGGACGGCCAGATCAGCCAGGAAGCGAAGCCGGCCGCGGTGACCGCCTGGCCGAGCGCGTAGAGGCGCTTGCGTGACCAGACGTCAGCCAGCGCGCCGGCCGGGATCTCGCAGGCGAACGCGACCACCGACCAGATCGCGAACAGCGACGAGATCTCGCCGGTGGTGAGCCCGGTGTCCGCGAAGAGCAGCGCGTAGACCGGGTAGAGGAGCACGCCCTCTTCACAGGCGCGCACCGCGTGGAGCAGCTGAGGTCAGCGTCGAGGAGGGTGCATTCCTTGATTGTGCCCCGCCGGTCAAGGCAATTCGGCCTCGTCGGCGGCGGCCCGGCCGGAGTCCCATCCTTCGAGGCTGTCCACCCGGCGGCCGCGGGCCCGGACCGTGCGCGGGAAGACCTTCTCCACCGCCTCACGCACCTCGATCTCCCGGCTGCGCAGCACCGGCAGCAGGTTGCCGTGCCCGGCGAGTTCGCGCTCGGCCGCCCGGCGCAGGCGTTCGCCGATCCGGACGGCGTACGCCACCAGGAACGACCGCCGGAACGCCTTCACCCGGGCCCGGCCCTTGCCCGGCTCGTCCCGGGTCATCGCCCGGTTCGCCTGGACCAGCAGGGATGTGTAGACCAACTCGACCGCGTCGATGTCGGCGTCGTATCCGAAGATCGTGCTGAAGCCCAGCTCCGGCGACCAGACCGTGCGGCAGGTGTTGGCCCGGGCGACCGCGTCCAGCAGGCTCGCCTTCTCGCTCTCGTACGGGTGGTCCACGCCGATCCGGCGCGCGAACGGCGTCATGTCCACCGCCGGGGCGCTGACCTCCTCGATGCGGTATCGGGTGATCAGCTCCTGGGCCTTGGCGCTGTACGACTCCGCCTCGGCCGGGAAGTCGGTGGCCTCCGCCTTGGCGAGCAGGGCCCGGACCCGGTCGAGGATGCGCCGGTCGGCGTGGTGGTGCACGGTGGTGGCCGGGGTGCCCGGCGGCGGGATCAGGATCTCGATGCCCGGCAGCCGGCGCAGCTCCGCCAGCAGGCCCAGCCCCGCGTCCAGAACCGCGACGCGGTCCTTCCTCCGCTCGCTGCGGGGCAGCCGGCCGGCCTGGTCCCGCCAGCGCTCGTCGACCGGCTCCTTGCCGCGCAGGAAGGCGGTGGCCGCCTCGGTGACCAGCCCCGCCTGGATCGGGTTGCCTTTGCGGGCGACCACCCGGTGCAGTTCGAGCGGTTGCCAGCCGGCGCGGAACAGTCTGTCGAACTGCTCCCGCAGGGCCTGGTCGAGGGCAGCGTCCACCTCGGCGGCGGGCGCACCGGTCAGCAGGTCGAGGGCGGTCTCGTGGTCGAGGTCTCCGGCCCGGGCCCGGTCGACGATCTCACGGGCCGTCATGCAGCAGATGGTAGATGCCGGGGTCCTGGTTCCCGGCCAGGACCCCGGCGCCGTGACCGCCGAGCGGCCGGACGATCACGGAGAATGCAGGAGCACCGTCGTCGTCTCTCCCCGCCGGTTCGTCAACCGGTAGGCGTCCCCGGCCACCTCGAGGCGCCACACGGTGCCGCCGAGGGACCCGCCCCGAACATCCGTGATCCGGTACCAGCCGTCGCTGACGTGCCGGAACCGCCACCGCTTGCCGATCAGCCGGGTGTTCGCGGGATCGGTCAGCAGCACCTCGCCGACCGGCTCCGGGCGGAACTCCTGACACGGGCCGGCCGTCCAGGTCTGCACCGCCGCGCCGGCCCCGCCGCAGGCCGCCGGCTGCAGGGCCCGGCCGCGCAGCGGGTTGACTATCCGCGACCAGCCCGGGTCCGCGGGGGTCAGCCGGAACCGCTGGCAGTCGTTGGCCAGCCAGCCCCACTGCGCGACCCGGGCGCCGTCCGCGTCGACGCAGGCGGCCACCTCGGCGACCTTGTTGCTCTGCCGGTTGGTCAGGCTGACCAGGCCGTTGCCGCGCGGGTCGAGGCGCCACTGCTGACACAGGTCGTCCGGTGCGACGGTGGCCAGCGTGATGTCGGCGCCCTCGTGACCGCAGGAGGTGTTCGCCAGGGCGGCGCCGCTGTCCCGGTGGATCAGCCGCATCGGGGCCGGGCCGTGCCCGGAGCCGCGGTTGCCGCTGAGCGGGTCGGAGAGCCTCGGCCACCCGTCCACCCAGGAGATCCGGCGCACCGAGCCCTTGGGGGCGCCGCCGTCCGCGGCGTCGTAGTAGTGATGCACGAACAGATCGCCGTAGACGTCCCCGTGCCCCGGCCCGGCGAACCCGTTGTAGCCGGCGAGCAGTTGCGTGCCGCCGCCCTGGAGCAGCGGCACGCCGTCGCGGTCGGCGTACGGGCCGGTGATGGAGCGGGAGCGGCCCACCATGACGCGGTAGTCGCTGTCGACGCCCCGGCAGCAGAAGTCGAAGCTGAGGAACAGGTAGTACCAACCGCCGTGGTGGGTGATCGACGGGCCCTCCAGCGCGCCGCCGCCTCGGGAGGCGAGCCGGTGCTCGGTGTCCCCGGTCAGGCCGGTCCCCGGGTCGAGCGGGCGGATCCGCAGGCCGTCCCAGAACGAGCCGTACGACAACCAGGGCCGGCCGGACCGGTCGAAGCTGACGTCCGGGTCGATCGCGTTGACGGTGTCGCCGGTGCGGGTGCGCAGCACCATGCCGCGGTCCACCCAGTCGGGGTGGGCCAGGGACTTCGTGGTGGCCAGGCCGATCACCGAGTTGTTGGTGCCGAACGCGGAGGCGGCGTAGTAGAGGTGGAACTCGCCGTCGAGATAGGTGATGTCCGGCGCCCAGAAGTCGGCGGGGGTGGTGCCGAGCTCGTCGACGACCCAGGCCGGGGGCGTGGTGAAGACCGTGCCGGCCGACGTCCAGTGGATCAGGTCGGTGGAGCGGCGGACAGGCAGGTAGGTGCGGGTGGCGCTGTCCCCGGTGATGATCTCGTAGTAGTACCGGCCCTGCCTGATCACCGTCGGGTCGTGGGCGATCGGGTCGGGGTTCACCCGGTCCCCACCCGTCTGCTCCGCGGCCCGGGCCGGTGCGGTCGGGGTCAGGGCCATCAGGGCCGCGGCGACGAGGGCCGCGCAACGTCTCCACCGGGGCAGGTTCACTCGGGTCCTTACGGGTAGGCGCGTGCGGCCCGGCGCTTACGCGCCGATCTTGGGAGGCTGTCTTTGCAGCGCTGCAAAGACAGCATGCACGGGCCTCGATGTGACGGCAAGGGGCAAGCTGCCCAAGCCTCACTTCAGATCTGCCGAGTTTCGCGGGGCAGGCGGGGCGGGGAGGGCGGTGCCTGCCCTCCCCGCCAGGGGGTGGCGGATCACGCCTGCCGAGCCGGGCTCAGACGTCGAGGTCGTTCTCGATGCGGCGCAGCTGGTGCCGGGACATCGCGAGGTTGGCCCGGTCCCGGCGCAGCGCCACATAGAGGAACAGGCCCTTGCCGGACCGGCTCGTGAGAGGCCGGATCATGTGGTACTGCGTGTCCAGCGTGATCAGGATGTCCTCGATCTTCTCGGAGAGGTTGAGCATCTCCATCGCGCGCAGCTTCGCCCGCACCACGTCGGTGTTGCCGGCGGCGGCGACCGTCAGGTCGAGGTCCTTCCCGCCGCCCAGGGTGCCCAGGGCCATGCCGCTGGTGTGGTCCACGAGGGCGACGCCGATGCAGCCGTCGATCTCCATGATCTCTTTGAGTGCGGTGTCCATGTCAGGCATGGGATTTCGTTCCTCCGTTGCGGTGGGATGGCAGCCCGCGGCCCTTCGGCGGACAGCGGCGCTTGGTGCGGCGCGGCGGGTGCCACGCCTTCCTTCGATGCGGCTGGGCCGCGCGGTGCGGCCGGGGCCGCGGGTCGGGGTTGCGTAACAGCCGGTCAGCCGGTCGCCTGGCGGCGACGGGCCATGTCCGGCAGCGTGGCCATCGGGGTCCGCCGGGCCAGCGGCGTCGACGGGCCGGCCTGCGTGGGGATCTCCGGCCGCAGGTGCTGCGGCGGCGCCGAGGCCAGGGCCAGGATGCGGACCAGGCGGCGTACGCAGCGGCGCGCCTCGAGGTGCACCATGGCGAGGTTGGCGTCGCCGGAGGTGACCACGGTCAGCAGCGCGTTCGGCCCGGCGGTGTACGACGTGATGTAGCCGCCGTCGCACTCCACCACCGACTCCCGCAGCTCACCGTGATCGACGGCGTGCGCGAACCGCCGGGCCAGGGCCAGGTGCGCCGCGGCCAGCGCGGCCAGCGTGTCCGGTTCCAGGCCGTGCGAGTCGTGCGCCACGACCAGACCGTCGGCGGTGGCGAGCACGCTCCCGGAGAGTTCCGGCACCTTGCTGCGCAGGCGGCTGAGCTCCTCCAGTACCGCCGGATCCACCGTCATCGGTTCCTCGCTCCTTCGCGTGGTCGGGGGTGCGCGCGTCACCGCAGTGCCCTCAGCGCGGTGCGTATGCGTTTGAGCAGAACCTCGTCGGTGCCCTGGTGCACCGGCGGGTTGTCGGCGGCCGCCAGGTCCTTCGGCAGCTTCGCGCCGGGTTTGCGGCGGGCCAGCCGGGGCGGCCGGAACACCCCCGCGTTGCTCTCCCCGGTGGCGGCCGGCGCCACCGGCGGGTCACTGTTGAGCGGCGTGGTCCGGGCCGTCGTGACTTCCGGACCACTGATGACGGGTACGCCCGGAGCGTCACCGCCGTCCGTCACCGGCCCGACGAGCGGCACGGCGTCGCCTCGTGGATGCGGCAGCCGGACCACGTCGGCGGTGTCGTTCGCGCGTACCTCAGGTGTCTCGATGAGACCCAGCGCCGCGAGGCGCCGCAGCTCCTGGATCGTCGCGAAGCCCGCGCGGCCCAGCAGCAGGGCGAGGTCGGCCGGGGTGCGCTGGCCGTCGGCGTGCACCAGCAGCTCCCACTGCAGCGCGCTGAGGATCACCCGCTCCCGCGGCGCCCGGGTGACCGGGGCGACCGGCGCGGTGTCGATCCGCGGGTTCGGGTGGATCTCGGCGAGCAGCCGGGCCCGGCGCCGGACCTCCCGGTTGATCGCGGCCGCGTCGATGTGCACGACCGTGCCGATCCAGTGTGTCGCGCCGGGCAGGAACTCGACCGGGCCGGGCTCGGCCAGCGCGAAGTACGCCGCGTCGTAGGTCGCGCCCAGCACGCAGAGCTCCAGTTCGCCCTGGGTGAGATGGCCCTGCTCGACCAGCAGCCGGCCGACCCGGGCCGTGGAGGTGCCGATGTCCAGCGCGTTCTGCCAGGTGCGCCCGGCCAGCCGCCCGGACGAGGTGAGCAGCTCGCCCACGCCCGGCGCGGCCGGCGACTCGGCGTAGATGACCCGGCCCTCGAAGACGTAGACCGCGCCGCCGGGGTGGCCACCCACCACCAGCGCTCCGGTCTGCCGCTCACCGGAGACCTGCGTCAGCAGGCTCCCGGGTGCGGGCGTCTTCGAGGTGGCCACCTCAGCAACTCCATCTCTTCGCGGGTGGTGATCAGGTGGTGATCAGTTCGTCGGCGAGGCGCTGCATCATGCGGCGGGCGACGGCGAGGTTGCCGCGCACCCGGTCCAGCCACACGTAGAGCACCAGCCGGCTGTCGAACTCGGTCCGGACGAGCCGCAGGAGGTGGTAGCCCCCGGCCGTGGTGATGATCAGGTCTTCGAGCAGGTCGTGCGGTACGGCCGAGACGAACAGCGACCGGCTGTTCGCGGCCTGGACCACCTCGGCCGTGCCGGCCGCGGCGGCCTCGTGGTCCTCGTTGGGCGCGGCCCCGGTCGTCGCGACCGGGAACCCGGTGGTGTAGTCGACGATGCTGGCCCCGACCGCGCCGGGGATCGTCATGGCCTCCTGTAGACAGTGATCGACGCCGGGCACTTCACTCCTCAGCGCTTCCGTCGTTGCCTCGGTGACGCCCGTTCTCCCGTGTCGCCACCGTGGGCCATCCTCCGGTGACACTCAGCGGGGAAGTCGCACGGGCTGTGCGTCATGGTCCGGTCGGCGGCGGTCGATCCCGTCGCGTGGCCCCGGCGGACACGGGCAGCCGGCTTTCCGGGCGGCGCAGGCCGGGCACCGCCCGCAGCCGGGCGGCGCTCAGGTGCCCGAGTGGGCCCAGCTCGACCCCGGCCGGCGGGCCCAGCCAGTGCCGTTCGCCGGGCACGAAACGGGCCGGGGCGTGCTCCTGCTGGAGCAGCGCGTGGGTGGCGTCGGTGATCACCGCCAGCACGCGCAGCGCCAGCTCGTTCTGCCCGAGCCGGCCGTCGCGGACCAGGACCCGGCCGACCCGGTGCGCCCCGCGCCCCTCGCGGTACGCGGCCCGCCAGCCTTCCGGAGAGAGCCGGCCGGAGCCGATCAGGCGTTCGCCGAGCCCGGGGCGGGCCGGCGTCTCGGCGTACGTGATGCGGCCGGCGATGAGATAGAAGACCCCGCCCGGGGTACCACCGACGTGCAGCGCGCCGGTCCGGCTCGACTCGCCCAGCTCGGTGAGCAGGCGCCGCATCGACGCGGTCGCCGGTGAACCAGGAATCACGAACGCATGCTGGGGCGACCGTCGAGCCGGGCCGTCGCACGGCCGGTGCGCCGTCCGCCCGGGTCACCCGCCCGGGTTCGCGTACCGTCATCGTCATCTATCGATGCAGGGGGTCGCATGCCGAGCCGGTGGGAGCAGATCGTGGTGGACGCCGAGGACCCGGGTCGCCTGGCCCGGTGGTGGGCCGAGGCGCTCGACTACGTGATCGTGCACGAGGCGGACGACGAGGTGGAGATCCGCCGCACCCCCGGCGAGCTGCCGGGGCTGCTGTTCGGCATCGGCACCGACCCCCGGGTGGTCAAGAACCGGCTGCACATCGACCTGCGGCCGGACGACCAGGAGGCCGAGGTGGAGCGGTTGGTCGGGATGGGCGCCCGGCCGGCCGACATCGGTCAGGGCGACGACGTCCCCTGGGTGGTGCTCGCCGACCCGGAGGGCAACGAGTTCTGCGTCCTGAGCTCTCGTCCCCTCTAACCTAGGGATCATGACGGCCGCGGACGCCCAGCGGTGGGCCTCCGAGCCCGCCAAGGACAGCGGGTACGGGCGTACGCCGTACCAGCGGGACCGGGCCAGGGTGCTGCACTCGGCCGGGTTCCGCCGGCTGGCGGCCAAGACCCAGGTGCACACCGCCGGGTCGGACGACTTCCTGCGGACCCGGCTGACCCATTCGCTGGAGGTCGCCCAGATCTCCCGCGAGATGGGCGCCCGGCTCGGCTGCGACCCGGACGTGGTGGACGTCGCCGGTCTCGCCCACGACCTCGGCCACCCGCCGTTCGGGCACAACGGCGAAGCCGCCCTGGACGCCGTCTCCCAGGCGTGCGGCGGCTTCGAGGGCAACGCGCAGACCCTGCGGGTGCTCACCCGGCTGGAGGCGAAGGTGCCGGGCGCCGGCCTGAACCTCACCCGGGCCTCGCTGGACGCCTGCTCGAAGTACCCGTGGTTCCGCAAGCCGGGGTACCGCAAGTTCGGCGTCTACCCGGACGACCGGCCGGTCTTCGAGTGGCTGCGCGAGTCCCGCCCCGACGAGCGCCGATGCCTGGAGGCCCAGGTGATGGACTGGGCGGACGACGTGGCGTACTCCGTGCACGACGTCGAGGACGGGGTGCACGGCGGCTACCTCAGCCTGCGGCCGCTGCTCGACGACGCCGGCGAGCGGGCCGCGCTCTGCGCCGACGTGGCCGCCACCTATTCCGAGGAGCCGGCCGACGAGCTCGGTGCGGTCCTCGACCAGCTGCTGGCCGACCCGGCGGTGGCCGCGGTCGCCGATTACGACAACAGCTATCCGGCGCAGGTCGCGCTCAAACGGATGACCAGCGTGCTGACCGGCCGGTTCGTATCCTCCGCGGTGGGCGCCACCCACAGCCGGTTCGGCACCGACCCGATGCGCCGGTACGACGCCGACCTGGTGGTCCCGCGCACGGTCCGGGTCCAGTGCGCGCTGCTCAAGGGCATGGCGCTGCGTTACGTGATGCGCAGCCGGGCCGCCGAGCACTGGTACGACCAGCAGCGCGTGATCCTGATGGAGCTGGTGGAGGCGCTGACGCGTACCCCGGAGAGGTTGGATCCGCTCTTCCGGCCGCAGCATGCGGCGGCAGCCGACGACGCCGCGGCGCTGCGCGTGGTGATCGACCAGGTCGCGTCCCTGACCGATCCCGCCGCGGTGGCCTGGCACCGATCGCTGGTCGCGCCGCGGCGCTGAGCCGGATGGCACCCTGCTGGCGGCTCCCGGCCGGCGCGAGGCAGGATGTATGCCGTGGCGGGCAGGGTCAAGGACGAGGACATCGCGCTGGTCCGTGACCGGAGCTCGATCGTCGACGTGATCAGCGAGACGGTGACGCTGCGGTCGGCCGGCGGCGGCAACCTGAAGGGGCTGTGCCCCTTCCACGACGAGAAGACGCCGTCGTTCAACGTCTCACCTGCCCGAAATGTCTACTTCTGTCACGGCTGTGGCCAGGGCGGCGACGCCATCAAGTTCCTCATGGACGCCGAGCATCTGTCGTTCATCGAGTCGGTCGAGCGGCTCGCCGGCAAGGCCGGCCTCCAGCTGCGGTACGACACCGACACCGGCGGGCCGGTCACGCCGCGCCCGCAGGCCGGGCAGCGGCAGCGCCTGCTGGCCGCGCACACCGCTGCCGTCGACTTCTACCGCGATCAGCTGGGTTCGCCGGACGCGCGCAAGGCCCGCGAGTTCCTGGCCGAGCGGGGCTTCGGCCGGGACGCGGCCGAGAAGTACGGGTGCGGGTTCGCCCCGGACAGCTGGGATGCGCTCAGCAAGCACCTGCGGCTGAAGGGGTTCACCGCGGAAGAGCTGACCGCGGCCGGCCTCTCCAAGCCGGCCCGGTCCGGTTCGCTGATCGACCGGTTCCGGCGGCGGCTGCTGTGGCCGATCCGGGACCTCAGCGGTGACGTGATCGGGTTCGGCGCGCGCAAGCTGTTCGACGACGACGACGGCCCGAAATACCTGAACACGCCGGAGACGCCGATCTACAAGAAGTCGCACGTGCTCTACGGCATCGACCACGCCAAGCGGGAGATCGCCAAGCGCGGGCGGGCGGTGATCGTGGAGGGCTACACCGACGTGATGGCCTGCCACGAGGCGGGGGAGCCGACCGCGGTGGCGACCTGCGGGACAGCGTTCGGCGTGGATCACATCCAGGTGCTGCGGCGCCTGCTGATGGACAGCGACAGCTTCACCGGCGAGATCATCTACACCTTCGACGGGGACGCGGCCGGGCAGAAGGCGGCGCTGCGGGCCTTCGAGGAGGATCAGCGCTTCGTCGGGCGTACCTTCATCGCGGTCTCACCGGACAACATGGACCCGTGCGAGCTGCGGCTGGCCCGCGGCGACCTGGCGGTACGCGACATGATCGCCGGCCGGGAGCCGCTCGTCGACTTCGCGCTGCGGCAGGTCATCTCCCGCTTCGACCTGGACACCGTCGAGGGCCGGGTGGAGGCGATGCGCCGGGCGGCGCCGCTGGTCGCCAAGATCAAGGACCGGGAGAAGCGCCCGGAGTACGCGAGAAAGCTCGCCGGCGACCTCGGCATGGACCTGGAGCCGGTGCAGCGTGCCGTGAACAACGCCGTGCGCGGGTCGGATTCGGGCCCGCCGCAGCGACGTGGCCCGCAGGGGGCCGCCGACTCGCCGCAGCGCCTGGTCGAGCGGGAGTCGTTGAAGCTGGCCCTGCAGGAGCCGGTGCTGGCCGGCCCGATGTTCGATGCGCTCGGGGCGGAGAACTACGGTGACCCGGTGCTGCAGGCGGTTCGCGAGGCGGTCGCCCAGGCCGGTGGCGCGGCCTCGGCCACCGGCGGCGCGGTCTGGATCGAGAAGGTACGCGACTCGTGTGCCGACTTCGGCGGGCAGGCGCTGGTCAGTGAGCTGGCGGTGGAGCCGCTCTACGTCGACGGGGCGGTCGATCCGCGGTATGTGCAGATCACCCTGGCCCGGTTGCAGGGGGGCGCGCTGACCACCCGGATCCGCGATCTCAAGTCCAAGGTGCAGCGGCTCAACCCGGTGGCGCACAAGGATCAGTACCTCGCGCTCGCCGGTGAGCTCTTCTCGCTGGAACAGCAGGCTCGTGCCCTGCGTGAACAGGCGGCAGGTGGATTGTGAAGCTTTTCCGTCGGCGTCCCCGTCTCCCCGTGGAGGCACGTCCTCCGCTGGAGGCCGAGGAACGGGTGCTCGCGTGGTGCCCGGTCGAGTCGTCACCGGCCGTGGTCGTGGTCACCAACCACGGGCTGTGGCTGCCCGGGGCGACCGCGCGGCTCGGTTGGCACGAGATCCACAAGGTCGCCTGGTCCGGGCGGGAGCTGCGGATCACGCCGGCCGAGGTGGCCGAGGTGCGGGAAGGCTACGCCGTGCTGGTGGACGGGCCGGTCAGCTCCTACCTCCTGCTCGAGCCGGGGGAGGTGCCGGATCAGGTGCGCACCCGGGTCACCCGTTCGGTGGCCTACACGACGCACCACCTGCTGCCCGACGGCGCGGTCCGGGTGGTCGGCCGCCGGGTGGCCGGGCGCAACGGGTTGAGCTGGGCGGTCCGTTACGACTCCGGGACGCCGGTGACGCAGACCGAGGTGGTCGAGGCGACCGACGAGCTGGTCGCGGCGGCGCAGGCGGCCACGTCGCCCAGCGATTGAGAAAACCTGTCGTACCCCCTCCGTAGGGTCGAGTCGTGAGTTCCCCTTCCAACCACCCCGCCACCGCCCCTGACCGGACTGAAGGCTCGCTCATTCATGCGCGCGGGTTGGTCAAGCGGTTCGGCGACTTCACCGCGGTCGACGGCATCGACGTCGACGTGCGGGCCGGCGAGGCGTTCGGCTTCCTCGGGCCCAACGGCGCCGGCAAGAGCTCGACCATGCGGATGATCGGCTGTGTCTCGCCGCCGACCGACGGGGTGCTGACCATCCTCGGCATGGATCCGCGGCGCGACGGCCCGCGCATCCGGGCCCGGCTCGGGGTCTGCCCCCAGCTGGACAACCTGGACGTCGAGCTCTCCGTCCGGGAGAACCTGACGACCTACGCCCGGTTCTTTGGCATCCCGCGCAAGGTGGCCCGGGCCCGCGCCGCCGAGCTGCTCGACTTCGTGCAGCTCGGCGAGCGCGCCGACAGCAAGGTGGAGCCGCTCTCCGGCGGCATGAAACGGCGGCTGACGATCGCCCGTGCGCTGGTCAACGAGCCCGACATCGTGCTGCTCGACGAGCCGACCACCGGCCTCGACCCGCAGGCCCGGCACCTGGTCTGGGAGCGGCTGTTCCGGCTCAAGCAGCAGGGCGTGACGCTGGTGTTGACCACCCACTACATGGACGAGGCCGAGCAGCTCTGCGACCGGCTCGTGGTGATGGACGGCGGGCGGATTGCCGCCGAGGGGTCGCCGCGCGAGCTGATCGAGCGGCACTCCACGCGTGAGGTGGTGGAGCTGCGCTTCACCACCGACGATCAGGGCGCCTATGCGGAGAAGCTGGACGGGATCGCCGAGCGCGTCGAGGTGCTGCCCGACCGGGTCCTGCTCTATGTCTCCGACGGCGACGCGGCTCTCGCCGAGGTGCACCGGCGGTCGCTGAGCCCGGCTGCCGCGCTGGTCCGGCGCAGCAGCCTGGAGGACGTGTTCCTGCACCTCACCGGCCGGACGCTGGTGGACTGATGGCAGCCTCTGCCTACGTCCTGGAATATCACCTGGTCAACTACCGGCGGACCTGGCGGGCCAGCGCGCTCTCCACGCTGGTGCTGCCGCTGCTCACCATGCTCGGCTTCGGGCTGGGGGTGGGCGCCTACGTCACCGGTGGCGTGGCCGGCGTGCCCTACCTGGACTGGATCGTCCCGGGCCTGATCGCCTCCACCGCGGTGCAGACCGCGATCGGCGAGTCCACCTGGCCGGTGCTGAGCTACTTCGAGTGGCTGAAAGTTTATTTCGCGCAGGCCGCGGCGCCGCTGCGGGTCGTCGACATCGTGACCGGGCACCTGGCGTTCATGGTCTTCCGGGTGCTGCTCAGCGTCGGCGCCTTCCTGCTGATCGCCGCCGCCTTCGGCACCCTGCACTCGGTCTGGGCGGTCGCGGTGCTGCCGATCGCCGCGCTGACCGGGCTGGCCGTCGCCGGCCCCGTGATGGCATACAGCGCGAGTGTCACCAGCGACAGCTATCTGGCCATCCTGATGCGGTTCGCGGTGCTGCCGATGTCGCTGTTCTCCGGGGTGTTCTTCCCGATCGAGTCGCTGCCCGGCGTGTTGCGCTGGATCGCCTGGGCGCTGCCGCTCTGGCACGGGGTGGATCTGTCCCGGGCCGCCACGCTCGGCGTCTGGCCGGGGCTCGACGGGCTCTGGCAGCTGCTCTATCTGACGGCGTGGGCCGCGGTGGGGTGGCTCCTGACGGTCCGGCGATTCCGCAAGCGGCTGGTGGTGTGACGTGCTGACGCTGCGTCTGGCGAAACGGGTCGCGTTCTCGGGCGCCACCCGGCGGTCCGCCTCGGTGGCCGAGCGCAACGTGGTCGCGCTCGGCTCGGCGTACTGGTTGGTCATGCTGGGCGGCTTCCTGGAGCCGGTGCTCTACCTCTTCTCGATCGGGGTCGGGGTGGGCGCGCTGATCGGCGACATCATCCTGCCCGGCGGCGCGGTGGTGGGCTACGCGCAGTTCGTCGCCCCGGCGATGCTCGCGGCCTCGGCCATGAGCGGGGCGCTGTCCGAGACCACCTTCAACTTCTTCGGCAAGATGAAGTTCATGCGGCTGTACGACGGCATGCTGGCCACGCCGATCCGGCCGATCGAGATCGCTCTGGGGGAGCTGGCCTGGGCGATGATCCGCGGCAGCATCTATTCGGCCGCGTTCCTGGTGATCATGGTGTGGATGGACCTGACCACCGCCGGGCGCGCGCTGGCCGCCTTCCCGGCGACGATCCTGGTGGGCTTCGCGTTCGGGGCGCTCGGCATGACCGTGTCCACGCTGATCCGCAGCTGGCAGGACTTCGACCTGATCGGGTCGGCGCAGTTCGCGCTCTTCCTGTTCTCCGGGACCTTCGTGCCGGCCACGGCCTATCCCGCGGTGCTGCGCTGGCTGGTCGAGGTCACCCCGCTCTACCGCTCGGTGGACCTGATCCGTGGGATCACCACCGGGACGCTGGGGTGGGTGCAGGTGCTCGACGTGGTCTACCTGGCTGTGCTCGTGGCGGTGGGCCTGACGATCGCCGGCCGCCGGATGGAGCGGCTGCTCTGCCGCTGACCGAGGGGACTTTTTCCGGCCTGACGTCCCGATCGGGCCGCCTTGCCGGAGAAAGAGGTTAGGCGGCGTCGTGGGCGGGCATCAGGTCAGAAGGTTGTTCCCGCACGTCAGCAGGGATCGCGGTGCCGAACGACCGGGTGCTGTTGCCTCACTGGAAGGGAGTCCCGCGATGAGACTCGGGCACAAGTCCGATGAAGAGCCGACCCGCCACTCGTCGGGGGGTTCAGCCGTCGGCACCGAAAAGGCCGGCACCGACGCCGACAAGGCGCGGCGCACCGGCGCCTCCGACTACGACACGGAAGCGGCGGCGACCACCCGCACCGGCGAGGACCGGGACCCCGAGCTGTCGGCGCCGGGCCCGGACGCCGGTCCGGACAGCCCGGCCCAGCTGAAAGGCAAGGGAATCCTTGCCGCCGTGAAGCGCACCTTCAAGCAGTTTTCCGAGGACAACATCTCGGACTGGGCGGCCGCGCTGACCTACTACGGCGTGCTGTCGATCTTCCCCGCCGTGATCGTGCTGGTCTCACTGCTCGGCATGGTCGGCACCGACGGCCAGGCCGCGGTCCGCGACGCCGTCGGCGAGATCGCCCCGAACGAACAGCTGCGCAGCATGGTCGACACTGTGCTCAACCAGGTGCAGAACCAGAGCACCGCCGGGCTCGCCGCGATCATCGGTCTGGCCGTCGCCTTCTGGTCGGCGTCCGGTTACATCGCCGCGTTCATGCGCGCGTCGAACGCGATCTACGACGTTCCCGAGGGCCGGCCGGTCTGGAAGACGCTGCCGATCCGGGTCGGCGTCACCGCGCTGGTCGGCGTGATGCTGGTCGCCTCCGCCGCCATCGTCATCTTCACCGGTGACATCGCCCAGGTGGTCGGTGACCGGATCGGTCTCGGCGAGGCCGCCGTCACGACCTGGAACATCGCCAAGTGGCCGGTCCTGGTGATGCTGGTCAGCCTGATGTTCGCGGTGCTCTACTGGGCCTCGCCGAACGCGAAGACCGGTGGCTTCCGCTGGGTCAGCCCGGGCGGCATCTTCGCCGTCGTGCTGTGGGTGGCGGCCTCCGCGGCGTTCGCGCTCTACCTGGCGAACTTCGCCAACTACAACAAGACGTACGGCGCTCTCGGTGGTGTCATCGCCTTCCTGGTCTGGCTCTGGATCTCCAACATCGCCATCATGCTCGGCGCCGAGCTGGACGCGGAGCTGGAGCGCGGCCGGGCGATCGCGGCCGGTCACCCGGCCGACGACGAGCCGTTCCTCGAGCTGCGGGACTCCCGCAAGCTGAAGAAGGGCAGCGAGCACGGCCTCAGTCAGAACTGACGCCCCGGCTCCCCGCGAAGCCGCTCCATCCCTTGGGGGATGGAGCGGCTTTCTGTTTGCCCAGCCGGCGTTCGCCGGGTGTGGCAGTTACCGAAGTCCGTGCCGCGGGGCCTGCGGTCCGGTTCGGCGACCGGGCCGGGTTACGTGCCGGGCCGATCGCTTCGGCCTGCCTTCCGGAGCTTTGTGTCGACCAAACTTTCGGCTCGTTATGCAAAAGTTTCTTTTGATCATGCAGAAGGTATGGACCTCGAAGACGGAACTAGCTTACTGTGACGGGCACCACTCATCGGAGGTGTTCGTTGTTCCTGACCGATGCACCCCACCAGCGGATCCTGCGCCTCCTGCGGGACGAGGGCCCGGTCTCCCGGGCCGAGCTGGGTGACCGCCTCGAGCTGAGCCGCCCCCGGCTGCTCGCCGAGGTGGAGCGCCTGGTGGCCGCCGAGCTGATCGCCGAGGCCGGGATGGCGGCCTCCCGCGGTGGCCGCCGGTCCACCTTGGTCGAGCTGCACCCCGAGCTGCGGTTCGCCGCGGTCGACCTGGGCGCCACCTCGATCGACGTCGAGGTGACGAACGGCAGGCTGGAGCCCCTCGCGGCCTACCGGGAGGGCGCCGACATCCGGTCCGGTCCGCGGCCCACCCTGCAGCGGGTCAACGACCTGCTGGCCAAGGCCCGCATCGACGGGGTCTACGACCGTCTCCACTCGGTCGGGATCGGCGTCCCGGGTCCGGTGAGCTTCCGTGACGGGGTGCCGGTGTCACCGCCGATCATGCCCGGCTGGGATCGCTACCCGGTGCGCGAGCTGCTCGCCCGGGAGCACGGCTGCCCCGCGGTGGTGGACAACGACGTCAACATAATGGCCATCGGCGAGCGGCACGGCGGAGTCGCACACTCCGTCGACGACTTCCTCTTCGTGAAGATCGGGACCGGTGTGGGCTGCGGCATCCACCTGGCCGGTGCGGTCTTCCGGGGAGTGGACGGATGCGCCGGCGACATCGGGCACATCCAGGTCGAGGCGGGTGGCCCGGCCTGCTCGTGCGGCAACTCGGGCTGCCTGGAGGCGCTGTTCAGCGGTGCCGCCCTGTCCCGGGACGCGCTCGCCGCGGCCCGGTCCGGTGAGTCGCCCGCGCTGGCCGCCCGGCTCGCCGCCGCTCGGCCGGCCCGCTCCCACCGCTCCGTGCGGGCCGACGCGGAGCCGATGATCACCGCGAAGGACGTCGCGGACGGTGCCGCCGAGGGCGACCTCACCTGCATCCGCCTGATCCGCGACGGCGGCCGGCGGGTCGGCGGTGTGCTCGCGACGCTGGTCTCGTTCGCCAACCCGTCGATGATCGTCATCGGGGGTGGGTTGGCGCAGCTCGGGCACGTGCTGCTGGCCGAGATCCGCAGCGTGGTCTACCGTCGCTCGCTGCCGCTGGCCACCGGCAACCTCCCGGTCGTCCTGTCCGAGCTGGGCAGCCGCGCCGGCGTGACCGGCGCGGCGGTGCTCGCCAGCGACGCGGCCTTCGAGCAGGCGTCATGACCACCCCGGAGCCCCGCGACAACCTCCGCCCGGAGGAGTCCCGCGACCACCTCGGCCCGGAGGAGCCCCGTGACGACCTCCGCCCGGAGGAGTCCCGTGACGGCGTCCGCCCGGAGTCGCCTCGCCATGACGTCCAGCCGGAGGAGCAGGAAGTGACCAGTCCGGCCGGCGACGGCGCCACCCGTCCGGAGGGCGAGATCGTCCTTCGCCTGCACGACGTGGTCAAGGAGTTCCCCGGCGTCCGCGCCCTCGACGGCGTCCGGCTGGAGGTGCGCGCCGGTGAGGTGCACTGTCTCCTCGGCCAGAACGGCGCCGGCAAGTCCACGCTCATCAAGATCCTGGCCGGTGTGCACCACGCCGACGCGGGCGAGATCACCTGGCGGGGTGAGCCGTTCGCTCCGGCGACGCCCCAGGCCGCGATGCGGGCCGGCATCGCCACCATCTATCAGGAGCTCGACCTGGTCGACGACCTCTCGGTCGCGGAGAACGCCTTCCTCGGTCACGAGCCGAGCCGCGCCGGCTTCACCCGGCGCCGCGACACGGCGTACAGGACGAAGGAGATCCTGACCCGGCTCGGCCATGCCGAGATCTCCCCGCGCCGGGCCGTGCGGAGTCTGCCCGCCGCCGCCAAGCAGGTGGTCAGCATGGCCCGCGCCCTCTCCCACGACGCCGGCCTGATCGTGATGGACGAGCCGAGCGCGGTGCTGGCCCACGACGAGGTGGACAACCTGTTCCGGATCATCCGGGAGCTGACCGCGCAGGGGATCGCGGTCATCTACATCTCGCACCGGCTGGACGAGATCCGTGACATCGGCGACCGGGTGACGGTGCTGAAGGACGGGCGCACCACGGCGGCCAACCTGCCGGCCCGCACCACACCGACCCGCGAGCTGGTCAGCCGGATGACCGGCCGTTCCATCGAGTACGTGTTCCCGCCCCGCCGGCCCACCGCCGAGGCCGAGCCGCTGCTCGTGGTCGACGACCTGACCCGGGCCGGTGAGTTCGCCGAGGTGAGCCTGACGGTGCGCCCCGGCGAGATCGTGGGCATCGCGGGACTGGTCGGCTCCGGTCGCTCCGAGCTGATGGAGACGATCTTCGGCGCCCGCCGGCCGGACTCCGGGACGGTCACCGTCGCGGGCCGGGCGATCCGCAGCGTCCAGGCGGCGGTGCGCGCCGGGATGGGCATGGCGCCCGAGGAGCGCAAGAGTCAGGCGCTGCTGCTGGACGAGCCGATCTACAAGAACATGACGCTGGCGACCTTCTCCCGGTTCGCCAAGGCCGGGTTCACCGACGCCGGCGGGGAACGGGCCGCGGCCGACAAGACCGCGGAGTCGCTGGAGCTGCGGCCGCGCGGGGTGGTCCGCCCGGTGCGCACCCTGTCCGGCGGCAACCAGCAGAAGGTCGTGGTCGGGCGGTGGCTGCTGGGCGGCACCCGGCTGCTGTTGCTCGACGAGCCGACCCGGGGCGTGGACGTCGGCGCCCGGGCCGAGCTCTACCAGGTGATCCGTGGTCTCGCCGAGAACGGCGTGGGCGTGCTGCTGGTCTCCAGCGAGGTGCCCGAGGTGCTGGGGCTGGCGGACCGGGTGCTGGTGATGCGGGAGGGCCGGCTCATTCACGAAGCCCCGGCCGAGGAGATCGACGAGGACACCGTCCTCAACCTCGTCATGGCGGGGTCGCTGCTGGAAGGAGAGCCGGCATGATCACAGAAACGCTGCGTACCGAGAAGAAGCGCGAGGTCCGGCGTCTCGACGAGGGGACCATCCGCAATCTGGGCCTGGTCGGCGTCCTCGTGGTCCTGATCATCATCGGGATAGCCACGCGCCCGGAGCTGTACGGCGACCCGTCCTGGGTCCGCAACAACATCCTGACGATCCTGCAGCAGGCGTCGGCGATCGGCGTGGTCACGGTCGGAATGACCTTCGTGATCATCGGTGGTGGCATCGACCTCTCGGTCGGGGCGATCATCGCGCTGGCCGGCGTGTGGTGCACCACGGTGGCCACCCAGAGCTTCGGCGCCGCCGGCATGATCTTCACCGCGATCATCGTCGGCATGGCTGTCGGCCTGGTCAACGGGCTGTTCATCGCGTACGGCAGGCTCGTCCCGTTCATCGCGACGCTCGCCATGCTGGTGGCCGCCCGGGGTCTCGCCGCGCAGATCTCCGGCAAGCAGACGCAGATTTCCACCAACGAGACGATCAACGGAATCGCCACCACGCGGATCCTCGGCATCCCGCTGCTGGTGATCCTCTTCGCGCTGGTCGCGGTGGCCGGCTGGGTGCTGCTGAACCGGACCACGTTCGGCCGGCGCACCGTCGCGGTCGGCGGCAACCCGGAAGCCGCCCGGCTGGCCGGCATCAACGTCAAGCGGCACTCGCTGCTGCTCTACGTCCTCTCCGGACTCTGCTGCGGCATCGCGGCGATCATGCTGACCTCGCAGGCAACGAGCGCGCAGGCCGGCACGGCGAACCTCTACGAGCTCGACGCCATCGCCGCGGCGATCATCGGCGGCACCCTGCTCAGTGGCGGTCGCGGCACGATCGTCGGCGCCGTCCTCGGCGTGCTTGTCTTCTCCACCATCACCAACCTGTTCGCGATCAACAACCTCCCCACGGAGGTCCAGAACATGGTCAAGGGCGGCATCATCGTCACCGCCGTCCTGATCCAGCAGTTCCGCTTCTCCTCGCTCACCCAACTTTTCAAGCGCTAGAAACCTGAGACGGGAGCAATAATGTCCTCATTGTCCCGTAGGCGCGTTCTGTTCGGCGGCGCTGCCGTCGGCACCGGCGCCCTGCTGACCGCCTGCACCAGCAACGACACCTCCAACAACGCCCAGGTCAACACGAACGCGAGCAACCAGAACGCCGCCCCCGGCGAGAAGGTCGTGATCGGGTTCTCCGCACCCGCCGCCGACCACGGCTGGATCGCCGCGATCACCAACAACGCGAAGGCCCAGGCCGCGCAGTACTCGGACGTCGAACTCAAGATCACCGAGGCGGGTGCCGACGCGGCCGCCCAACGTGCCGCGGTCGCCACGATGATCGCCGAGAAGCCGACCATCATCGTGATGCTGCCGCACGACGGCAAGGAGCTGAACTCGGCCGCCGAGGAGGCCATGCGGGCCGGCATCCCGGTGGTCAACCTGGACCGCGCCTTCCCGTCGCAGGACGCGTTCCGGTTGCAGCTCAAGGGCGACAACTACGGCATGGGGCTGGCCGCCGGCTCCTACATCGGCGAGCAGCTCAAGGCCAAGGGTGTGGCCAGTCCGATCATCGGTGAGATCGCCGGCATCGACTCGCTGGAGCTCACCCAGGAACGCTCCGCGGGCTTCAAGGCGGCGCTCGCGGTCTACGGTTTCAAGGTCGCCAACCGCCGGGCCGCCGACTTCACCGTCAACGGCGGTCAGGCGGCTGCCACCGACCTCCTCCAGGCGCTGCCCAGGATGGACGCGCTCTGGAACCACGACGACGACCAGGGCGTCGGCGTGCTGGCCGCGATCAGTCAGGCGAACCGCAGCGAGTTCTTCATGGTCGGCGGCGCCGGCTCGAAGGCCGCGATCGACGGGATCGTCAAGGACGACACCGTCCTGAAGGCAACCGTGACGTACAGCCCGTCGATGGCCTCCTCGGCGATCTCGCTGGCTCGGCTGATCGCCCAGGGCAAGGGGATGAGCGACCTGGTCGAGCTCCAGGTGCCCAAGGAGATCATGCTCGCCTCCGAGACGATCACCAAGGAGAACGCCGCCCAGTACAGCAAGCTCGGCTTCTAAGGGGACAACATGTCGCAGGACCTGCGAGTCGGCATGGTCGGCTACGCGTTCATGGGGGCCGCGCACTCGCAGGCCTGGCGCACCGTCAACCGCGTCTTCGACCTGCCGCTCAACGCCGGCATGTCGGTGGTGTGCGGCCGCTCCGCCGATCAGGTGGCGGAGGCGGCCGCGAAGCTCGGCTGGGCCGGGCACACCACCGACTGGCGGTCGGTGGTGGACAGTGACGAGATCGATCTGGTGGACATCTGCACGCCGGGTGACACCCACGCTGAGATCGCGCTGGCCGCGCTTGCCGCCGGCAAGCACGTCCTCTGCGAGAAACCCCTGGCCAACTCGGTGGCCGAGGCGCGGGAGATGGCGGCGGCCGCGGCCAAGGCGAAAACTCAGGGTGTACGCGCGATGTGCGGTTACAACTACCGGCGGGTGCCGGCCGTGGCCCTGATGCGGGACCTGGTCGCGTCCGGGCGGATCGGGACGATCCGTCACGTGCGAGCCGCCTACCTCCAGGACTGGATCGTCGATCCGCAGTTCCCGCTGGTCTGGCGGCTGCGCAAGGAGATCGCCGGCTCGGGCGCCCTGGGTGACATCGGTGCGCACATCGTCGACCTCACCCAGTTCGTGACCGGCCAGTCGATCACCGCTGTGTCGGCACTGACCGAGACGTTCATCCGGACCCGGCCGCTGCCGTCGGCGTCGTCCGGGCTCTCCGCCGCGGCCAACGGCGCCACGGTCGGGGAGGTCACGGTCGACGACGCCGCGCTGTTCCTGGCCCGGCTCGACGGGGGAGCGGTCGCGTCGTACGAGGCGACCCGCTTCGCCACCGGCCGCAAGAACGCGCTGCGGGTGGAGCTGAACGGCTCGCTCGGCTCGCTGGCGTTCGACTTCGAGCGGATGAACGAGCTGGAGTTCTACGACGGTTCGGCGCCGGCTGCCGAGCAGGGCTTCAACCGGATCCTGGTGACCGAGCCGGATCACCCGTACGTGTCCGGGTGGTGGCCGCCGGGGCACGGTCTGGGATATGAGCACTCGTTCACCCACCAGGCGCGGGACCTGATCGAGGCGATCGCGGCGGGCAAGGACCCGGCGCCGTCGTTCACCGACGCGCTGCAGGTGCAACTGGTCCTGGACGCCGTGGAGCGGTCCGCCGCCGCCGGCTCGTGGACCGACGTCGAGTCCGCCCTGGAGCCCGCCCAGAGCTGACCTCACCACCACGGCCGACTCTCCGGCGCTGTCTCGAAGCTCTCGCGGCAGCGCTCGGAACCGGCCTTCGGAACGTCCGCCGGGATCGATGAGGGACGGTGCGGCTGCGCCCCGCACCGATCGGTCCACGGCGGTCAGGATGCGGATGCACGGGAGATCATTCCGTGCATCCGCATCCTTGTGCTTCGGCACGTGCCAGACGCACGAGCAGCCGCACATTGCATGTCCATTTGTGCAGATGGTGAACGCGCAGTGTGGAGGAAAACGCTCTCTCAATGCCTCTTTCGGGTGGCTACTCGCTGGTCACCGGCATCACGTTGATTGATGAGCGCCTATCGAGGCGGCCGTTTCCGATCATGTTATGGCCGGTCACGACGTCGCACGGCGGGTGCGCCGGTGATCCGTCTCACGACGCAGGCTCGTATCCGAGGACAGGCATCCACGGATGGAGGCGGCGATGAATCCCGGGCTACGCGACACCGGTCTCAGTGGGAACCCGGCCGAGATGGTCCATACTGGAGGCGTCAGCACGCGCGAATGCACGTGCACCTGCACGGGTCAGCTCGTCCGGGGAGGAAATTGATGCGGCTGCGACATCCCTCCGGCCGGATCGTGCATCTCAGCTGTGGCATCAGCCTAGTCGAGTCTCCGACTCTGGCCGCCGCCGTCGATCATCTCGACGCCGTCACCACGGCGCTGCGGGCCCGGTTCGGAGCCGGCACGCTGGACATCGCCCTGCGGCTACCGTATCCACTCGCCGCCGCCCTCGCCGACGACGGGCGCGCCCGCACCCGGCTTCGTGCCGAGCTCGACGCCCGCAGGCTCGAGGTCGTCACGCTGAGCGGCGTGCCCGACGCCGAGGGCGGCGGCGAGGACTCCGACAACGCCCTGGGTGACTGGAGCAGCCCGCGCTGCGTCCAGCAGACCCTCGAACTGGCCCGGATCCTGGTCGACCTGCTCCCCTTCGAAGAGGTGCGCGGCGCCGTCGCCAGCTGTGGCCTGGGCCGCCGCGACGAGTGGGACGAAGCCCGCGAACGCGCCGTCGCCCGCCAGCTCGGGCGCCTCTCCGGCGGCCTCGCCGACCTGGCCTGGCGAGTCGGCCGCGCGGTCCGCGCCGGCTTCCAGCCCGGACCCGGCCGGGTGCTGGACACCCCGGAGGAGACCGTCGCCGCGCTCACCCGGGTCGACAAGGACCGGCTCGGCATCTGCCTCGACCTGGCCACCGTGCTGCGGGACTGGCCGGACCCGACCTCGGGCATCGACCGGCTCACCGATGCCGGGCTCTCCGTCATCACCGCCCGGATCAGCGACCCCACGGTCGCCTGGCAGCCGATCCTGCGGCACCTGCTGGCCGCGGACACCGCCCGCACCGAATATGTGGACGTGGACACCGCCGGGAGCCCGGCTGAGGCGGCGAGCCATCTGGCGTACGTCCTGGAGGAGCTGACCGGCATCGGCCTCGCGCCGGAACAGCAACACTGCGGCGCGCCCTGATCGCCGCTCCCGCTCCGCCGGTCCCGCCGGCTTCGCCTGCCGCACTCGCTGCGCCCGCTTCGCCTGCCACACTCGCCGCACTCGCCGCACTCGCTTCGCCTGCCGCGCCCGGGGCCGCCCGCCGTTCCGGCTTCGCCTGCCGCGCCCGGGGCCGCCCGCCGTTCCGGCTTCGCCTGCCACGCCCGGGGCCGCCCGCCTTTTGGGCATTCCGCTTTCGGCTATGCCCGGACTCTGGCCGTCCGCCTTCTGACGCCCGCCCTCCGCTGCGTCGCCGCCCCCTGCGTGGTGACTTCGGGTGCGTAGCGCGCCCGAAGTCACCACACGGCGCTCGGTCCGGCCATGCTTGGGGAGTTGGGGTGCGTAGCGAGCCCGGAATCACCACGCTGCTTGCTCGCGGGCATCTGGGCTGTGGCCTTCCGTGGCACGCTGTGCCGCCGTAGAGTCGCGGTGGGGCCAGCCGCTACGACGGGCGGGCCGTCCGGGAGGCGCAGACCCGGCCGGCCGATCCAGGTCGTGCGTCTCGACGTGGCGATGACCCCTGGCCGGTTTCCCTCACCGGCCGGCTGAACGCCAGTCATCAGGGAGGGAACATGGCACGACCCATCACGCTCTTCACCGGCCAGTGGGCCGACCTTCCGTTCGAGGAGGTCTGCCGGCTCGCGTCGGAGTGGGGCTACGACGGCCTGGAGATCGCCTGCTGGGGTGACCACTTCGAGGTGGACCGGGCGCTCGCCGAGGACGACTACGTCGACCGCAAGCATGAGCAACTCGCCAAGCACAACCTCAAGTGCTTCGCCATCTCCAACCATCTGGTCGGCCAGGCGGTCTGCGACCACCCGATCGACGAGCGGCACCAGGGCATCCTGCCGGCGGCGATCTGGGGCGACGGCGACGCGGAGGGGGTACGCCTGCGTGCGGCCGAGCGGATGAAGGACACCGCCCGGGCCGCCGCGAAATTCGGCGTGAACACGGTCGTGGGCTTCACCGGCTCCTCGATCTGGCACACCGTCGCGATGTTCCCGCCGGCGCCCGCCTCGATGATCGAGCGCGGTTACGCCGACTTCGCCGACCGGTGGAACCCGATCCTCGACGTCTTCGACGAGGTGGGCGTCCGGTTCGCGCACGAGGTGCACCCCAGCGAGATCGCGTACGACTACTGGACCACCCGGGCCACCCTGGAAGCGATCGGCAACCGGCCGGCGTTCGGGCTGAACTGGGACCCGTCGCACTTCGTCTGGCAGGACCTGGACCCGGTCAACTTCATCCTCGAGTTCGCCGACCGGATCTACCACGTGGACTGCAAGGACGCCAAGGTCCGCACCGGCGACGGGCGGCGCGGCCGGCTCAGCTCCCACCTGCCCTGGGCAGACCTGCGGCGCGGCTGGGACTTCGTCTCGACCGGCCACGGCGACGTGCCATGGGAGGACTGCTTCCGGGCGCTCAACAGCATCGGGTACGACGGACCGATCTCCATCGAGTGGGAGGACGCCGGCATGGACCGGCTCGTCGGCGCTCCCGAGGCGCTGCGCTTCGTGCGGCGGCTCGCCTTCGACCCGCCGTCCGCCGCGTTCGACGCCGCCTTCTCCTCCGACTCCTGACCACCGTTGTGTGGTGACTTGGGGTGCGCTCCGCACCTCAAGTCCCCACGCGGGTTGGGCTGGTGTGGTGATTTTGGGTGCGCTGCGCACCTCAAGTCCCCACACGAGGTTGGGGGGTATGGCGAAGGGCCGTCCCGAAGCGGGACGGCCCTGCGGCTCAACCGGCGTCAGTACGTGGTGCCGGTGGTGGTGCCGGTGCCCTTCGACGAGGTCAGCGTGTCGCTGGGAGCGAGCAGCTCGTCCGTGCTGGCCGAGCTGGTCCCGGTCGTACCGCTGGTCTGCAGCTTCTCACCGAGCTTGGACGACTGAAGCTTGTCCTTGCCCTCGGTGTAGAGCTTGTTCGCCTGCGCCTGGGCGACGCCGGCGGCCTCCTGGACCGACGGGTGCTGCCAGGCCTTCTGGGCGGTGGCCCGGATCTCCTCGTACTTCTCCCGGCCGGCACGGCTACCCATGACGAAGCCCGCCGCGAGACCGGTGAGGAACATCAGCTTTCCGCGCATGATGGCGGCTCCTTCCGTTGTTGACGCGCCTGCGTCTGCCGACGTGCATACCCATCCTGTCGGCCTGATACTCCCCTTATCCGGCTTTCCCAGGTGTTGCTCCCGGCACGACCCGCCCGGGGGTATCCCGTTGGTGGAGCCGACGGATGGTCATGTAGTCTGTTCTCCGTCGCCAGGGAAACCCGGCAACAAGAGTCACAGCAGTCCCCGATAGCTCAATTGGCAGAGCAGCCGGCTGTTAACCGGCAGGTTATTGGTTCGAGTCCAATTCGGGGAGCCACTCGGAGGTCGATCGCCACGGCGGTCGGCCTTTCTGCTTTGCCGCTCGTGCGGGGACCCTTCGTGCACCCGGCCGGGCGCAGCCGGTCCTTCTGCGAACGGGGCGCGCAGCGCGTACCTCATCATGATTTTTGATCTTGTGGTTCGGCTCTTTCGCCTCCTGGCTCTTTCGCCCCCTGGGGCGCACATGCCCGGTTAGGCTGAGTTCCGCGTTGATTGCAGCCTGTGAGGTGTTCATGTCGCAGCCCGTTGAGGTGGACGTCGTCATCGTCGGCGGCGGGCTCGCCGGGCTGTCCGCTGCCCGGCGGCTCGACCGCGCCGGCGTGGAATGGCTGCTCGTGGAGGCCGCCGACCGCCTCGGTGGCCGCGTCGCCACCGACGTGATGGACGGCTGGCGGATGGACCGCGGATTCCAGGTGCTCAACACCGCGTACCCACGGCTGCCCGCACTCGTCGACGTCGACGCGCTGGACATGCGGTATTTCACCAGCGGCGTTCTGGTGCGCCGCGGCGGCGGCCTGCACCGCCTGGAGAACCCGCTGCGCGGCCCGCTCGCCGCACCGCAGACCCTGACCTCCGGAGTCGGCACGCTCGCCGACCGGCTCAAGTTCGCCGCGCTCGCCACCCGCTGCGCCACCCTGCCGGCGAACAAACTGCTCGACATGCCGGAGACCACCACCCAGGAGATGCTGCGCAACGCCGGGCTGTCGCACCGGATCATCGAAGAGGTGCTGCGGCCGTTCTTCTCCGGCGTCTTCGCCGAACGCGGCCTGGACACCTCCAGCCACGTCACCGCGATGTACCTGCGCTCCTTCACCCGCGGCCGGATCGGAGTGCCCGCAACCGGCATGGCGGCGCTGCCCGCCGCGATCGCCGGCCCGCTGCCCTTCCCGCAACTGCTGATCGGCGCCCGCACCCTCTCCATCGGCCCCGGCCTGGTCGTCACCGAGGGAGGCGAGATCCGCTGCCGCGCGGTCATCGTCGCCACCGACCCGATCACCGCGTCCACCCTGCTGCCGCAGGTGCCGCGACCGGACGTGCACGGGCTGACCACGTTCTACTTCGGAGCCGACCACGCCCCCATCGACGAGCCCATCCTGCTCCTCGACGGCGACCGGCGCGAAATCATCTCCAACACGGTGGTGATGAGCAATGCGGCGCCCGAATACGCACCTGCCGGAAAGAGTCTCATCGCAGCCTCAGTCGTCGGCGTCTCCGCCCCGTCCTCCGCGTCCGAGGCGGTGATCCGCGTCGAGCTGGCCCGGATCTACGGTGCGCCCACCGACGCATGGGACCTGCTCAACGTGGTGACCGTGCCGCACGCGCTACCGGCGGCCCCGGCACCGCAAGCCCGCCTGCGCAAGCCGGTCGCCGTCGGCGACGGCCACTTCGTGGCAGGTGATCATCGCGACAGCCCGTCCATCCAAGGCGCGATGGCCGGTGGGTGGCGGACGGCGGGAGCAGTGCTCAATTTCCTGGGCGCCAGGGTGGGGAGCGCGTCATGAATGTCCTGGCCGCCAGGGTGGGGAGCACGTTATGAGCGACATCAACCCGGAGAATTACGCCGAATTCACCACGCAGGACGGGCCGTGGGAGCCGTCGGTGGGAGACGAAGGGCTGCCGCAGGTGGAGGACCTGCAGCCGGCGGAGATGGTGTCGGACCCGGCGCGGCAGATCATCCTGGTGCCCGCGGTGATAGATCGCTAGCTGCGGGTGGTGGGTTTTGGATAGGATCGCCGCCGGTACGGGGCGGTAGCTCAGTGGGTTAGAGCAGGGGACTCATAATCCCTCGGTCGCGGGTTCGAGTCCCGCCCGCCCCACCAGTAGATTTGCTAGATCAAACCGTACATTGAGCCCGTTCGTGACACGGAACGTGACACAAGCGGTGCTAGCGTGCCGCTCATGACGCGAGCGGCACGCCCTCGCCGGCGACAGCGAGGCTCGATCGACACGTTGCCCAGTGGGGCACTGCGGGTGCGCGTGTATGGCGGCACCGATCCGTTGACAGGCAAGCGAAACGATCTGATCGAGACGATCCCGGCTGGCCCAGATGCGCCGCGGCTGGCGGAGCAGGCCCGGACGCGTCTGCTCAACCAGGTCGACGAGCGCCGGAACCCGCGAACCAAAGCGACAGTGAACCAGCTGTTCGACCGCTGGCTTGAAGTGCTCGATGTTGAGCCGTCTACGCGGATCGGCTACGTGCGGAAGATTGAGAAGCACATCCGGCCGATGCTCGGGAAGGTGCGGGTCGGTCGAGTCGACGCCGAACTGCTGGAGACCTTCTACGCCAGGCTCAGGAAATGCCGCGACCACTGTGACGGTCGCCGGTTCGTCCAGCACCGCACCAGCAAGGAACACGAGTGCGACAGCCGGTGCGGCTTCCACAAGTGCAAGGGACTGGCAGATTCCACGGTGCGGCAGATCCACTGGATTCTGAGCGGTGCGCTGGACCGGGCGGTCAGGTGGAAGTGGATCGCGATTAACCCTGCGGAGCACGCCGACAAGCCGGCGCTGCCACATCCGGACCCACAGCCGCCCAGTGTCGCGGACGCCGCTCGGATCATCAACGAGGCGTGGCGCGATGCGCGGCCCGGAAGCGGCGGATCGCTTCAGGCATCAGCCCGGTGTTGGCGCTGGGGAACGCGGCCAGCCGGAGCTGTCCGCTGGTGAGGTCACTGAACGTGGCCAGGCGAGCCATCATGGCTCGGATGCCGTCGAGAACATCGCGGGCGTACGCCACAGCGACGTCACCGGCCGGGGTCGGCTTCACCCCGCGCGGCGAGCGATCGAACAGATGCAGGCCGACCTGTCGCTCGATACCCCCGATCTGGCGCGACACGGCAGGCTGGGTCATGTGAAGCGCCTCCGCCGCCGCGGAAAACGACCCTCGCTCGGCCACCTCCACGAGTACCCGCAGAGTCCAGGTGTCCAACATGCGCGAAGCTTATGGCAGCGATTCCTGATCGGCAGTGGCGCGCATACCAGGTGCACGCCACCGTATGACGTGTGGATATCGCGAACACCACCCAGGATCAGGCATGGAACGGCGCGGAAGGGCGGCACTGGGCCGATCGCGCCGACCGGATCAATGCCAGCGTCACCGGCCACCTGATCGAGGCGGCCGGTCTCAGTCCTCGCGATCGGCTACTCGACATCGGCTGCGGCACCGGCTACAGCACCCGCACGGCCGCCAAGCTCACCACCGAAGGAGAGGCCGTCGGCCTCGACCTGTCGACGCCGATGCTCGACCGGGCGACCCGCTACGCCAAAGACGACGGCCTCACCAACATCCGCTTCATGCGCGGCGATGCCCAGGTGCACCCGTTCGCCGCCGACTGGTTCGACGTAGCGATCAGCCAGTTCGGTGTCATGTTCTTCACCGACCCGGTGTCCGCCTTCACCAACATCCGGCAAGCGCTGCGACCGGGCGGACGGCTTACGTTCGTGTGCCCACAGGCCGCCGACCAGTGTGAGTGGCACCAGGCTCCCGGCGAAGCATTCGGCGCAACGGGCCAGACGCCGAACGAGGGCATGTTCTCGCTGGCCGACCCCGGCCTGACCACACGGATCCTGACCGCCGCCGGATATCTGCACGTACACATCCAGCCGCTGACCACATCGCTCTTCTTCGGCCGCGATGTGTCGGAAGCGGTCGCCTTCTTCACCGGTAGTGGGCCAGCACGTGCACTGCTTGAATCCGGGGTGGTTACCGAGGCCGACGTCGTTGCAAGGCTCGGCACGGTTCTGCGCCGATACGCCGACAAGACCGGCGTCCAGATTCCGGGCCGGCACTGGCTGGTACGGGCAGAGCGAGGTGCGTGATATCCCGGCGGATCCATTGGCCGGAGAACTCAGGGCATGCTCTCATCTCGGCTACTTGAGCGTGCATACGCTCATCGGCCCGGTCGACACGGACAGTGACCGGCGGGCTTGGCTGTCCGAGCGGATCACGGTAGATCCGGATGCTGTCCAAAGTGCCGCTCAGACCGGTTGCTCCGTTGATGGAGGAGTCGGGCCAGTCGGTATGGTCGGCTGGCCCGCATCGGCGATGACTGCGGCGTCGTTGGTCTCGACGCGCCGGCGCGCCACAGAAGGACGTCACCGACGATCGACATATGGGAAGGTCGCGGCATGCCGGATGACAGGACCGCCGATGACCTCGTAGCGCTCGCACTCGAAGTGTCCGAGGAGGGTATGCGGGCCGGCGAACTGCCCGTCGGCGCGGTTGTCGTGCTCGGCGAAGAGGTCCTCGGCCGAGCGTACACCCAGGAGCAGACACAGGGCCGACGGCTGGTCCACGCCGACCTCCTGGCCATGGAACAGGCCGACCGGCAACTCGGCTGGAGGCCCCGCGACCTTCCGCTCATTCTCGCGATTACGCTCGAGCCCTGTCTCATGTGCCTCGGCGCCGCTATGGCCCTTGGCGTGTCCGAGGTCTACTACGGCCTGGAAGCACCCGATGATGGCGCCAGCGGCGTCGCCGCCGTGTGGCAGCCGGTCCGGCACGGCATGTCGTTCTCGCACCTGCCCACCGTGACCGGTGGTTACCGTCGGCGGGAGTGCTTGGACCAGTTCCGGCGCTACGCCGCGACCGCCACGAACGGGTCGCTGCGCCAGTACGCCGAGAGCATGGCAGCCCTCCCGGTTAATGTCACTAAGGCCTGAATCACACCAGTCCAGCCGCGGGCCGCTCGCTGCCGACATCCGCTCATCGGCTAAATGAGTAACTTTGTCATGACCGTCCAAGCGCTGCTCCGCTTCGCAAGGTGATCGCCTGCCTCCGGGTGGGCATGCTCCATGCCGGTGCGACACCTCGGCGAGTCGGCGTGGGCCGGCTCCGGCGGGAGCGAGTCTCGATGCTGTGTGGCCGTGCCGTCGTTGTCCTGAACATGTCGGGAGCGAAGCGCCGCGCACCTGTTGTGGTGGTGCGAGGTCCCAGGGCGGCACCTCCGTCGGCGGAAGATCGGCAGCAGGCGGTCACTGCCTTGACTGTCATGATCCACCAATGGTGGTCAGGTGGCCGGGGCCGCACTGCTGATGCTGTTCGGGGATCGGATCAGTCCGGCGGCGCTGCGGTAGGTGGTCATCGGTGAGCTGGTCAGGGCATGCGGCGGCGTACGGCTGAAACGGTCACGACGGGCCCCTGAACAGGGTGAATGTGGTTCGGGTTGGGCCACATCCGGTCCACTCCGCTTACCTAGGGGCGACCCCCAGACCCCACGGTGCGGGGGAGCCGGTCGCGCCGTCGTGGTGGTTGGGGCCTCCTCCGGTCCTCCGCCGCGCGTTTGGTCCGCATCTCCGCCGGTAGCTGCGGGGTCAAGGCGGCCGGTCGTGGTCGACGTCGTGCTTGAAGTGATCGGCGTGCGGCTCACTGTGGCCGTCCGACACGGGTATGTCTGGCTAGCCATTGATGGAAATCGCTTATCAGTCTGGGCGACGTGACTTCCCGGCCCAGATCACCGCACCCCAGTGGCGGTAGTGACGACAATCAACGGCCCGGGCCGCCCGACGACGGATCGGATGATGGCGCAACCGGCCCGCTGCCAACGATTCAGGGAGCGCCGCTCTAACAGTTGTCTCAGGATCGCTCGGTATGAAGTAGGCGACGCTGGTCTCAGCCTCGTCGGCATGGCCGGACGCGCTGCGCTTCACGGCGGCACGGTTCAGCGCCGGCCCCGCATCAGACGGCCGCGACCATGAAAGGCAGCCATTCATGATCTCTGTGCTCGTGGCGGACGCCCAGCCGCTGCAGCGCTTCGGCCTTCGCATGCTGCTGGAGAACACCCCCGACACCGAGATCGTCGGCGAGGCCGAGAACGGCGCCGAGGCCGTTCGGCGGATCACCGCGCTGCGTCCTGACGTGGTGCTGATGGACATCCGCATGCCGGGCGTCGACGGGATCGAGGCCACCCGGCGCATCGTCGCTGCCGGTGGACGTTCGCGGGTCCTGGTGTTGACGACGTTCGACTCGGACCGATATGCGTTCGCCGCGCTGCGGGCCGGGGCGAGCGGTTTCCTGCTCAAGGACATCCGCCCGGAGGAACTGCTCGCCGGCATCCGGGCCGTCGCCGCCGGGGACTCGGTGATCGCGCCGGCGCTGACTCGGAGGCTGCTCGACGCGTTCGCCGACCAGCTCGACGATGACCTCTGCAGGCCCGTCCGGGAGGATCCCCGGTTGGAATTCCTGACCGACCGCGAACGTGAGGTCCTCGTCGCCATCGGCCATGGCCTCACCAATGGCGAGATCGCGCAACGATTCACGCTGTCGGAGTCGACGGTGAAGACCCACGTCGGGCGGGTCCTCGCCAAGATCGGCGCACGGGACCGGATCCAGGCCGTCATCCTCGCCTACAACCTGAGACTCACCCGGCCGGTCAGGACTCGCGGGGGGAGACCGTCATGATGCCGATGCACATCTCGTCGCTGGTGCCGTCGCCCCACACAACGTAGCGGGGCGGCAGCTTCTTCAGCTGCGGCAGCAGTTTGCGCAGCCCCGCGTCGTGCGTACACGTCACCCGCAGCGTGTCCCCCGGACCGATCTCCACCGGCGACGGCAGCTTCATCAGCCGCTGGTTGTCGAAGTCGAACTGCGGCACGTCCAGTACGACCTTGGCGTTCGGCGTGCCCGGGTTGAGTTCGACCTTCATCGCCCGCCCGAGCATGTGCATGTGACCGAAACCGGCGAACAGCGTCGTCGGGTCCGTCACCTTGTGGTCGCAGGTCTGGGTGTCACCGGGCTTCGGCGCGCCGCCCTGGTTGCATTCCTCCACCTGACGGTCCGCCATTTCGCCGACATCCGGCCCGAACCGCTTCGTCACGTCCGTGATCGATGCCGCCCGGTCACAGAGCGGGCCCGACTCGTCGGCGGCGCAGGGCAGGTCGGTCGGCGCGTCGAGCGACCACGTTTCGAGTTCCCGGGTCTGGGGCGTGCCATCCGTCAGCCGCAGCCGCACCGCGGAGCGGTCCGACCCGGTCGGCTCGCCGTCGGTCGCGAGCAGGTTGTAGTGGATCTGGAGGATGATCAGGCTGCCCGGTTCCAGCTTGTGGCCGGCGTCCTGGTCGAGCAGCGTCTCCGTGGCACCCGGCGCCCAGGTGTCCACCCAAGCCGCGTCCTCCTCTTCGACCTGGGCGCCGGCCACGCCGGTTCCGCCGAAACACTGCCAGCCGAGACCAGGGGTTTTCGCGTCCTGCTCGCGCACCGCGGCAGCGCCGCCCGGCGGCACCGCGTACACGATGGCGTGATGCGCGATGGCGACGTTCTCCGGTGCGAATTGGGTCCCGGTCAGGAACGCGGTCCTGGTCAGGCCTGGATCGATCATCTGGCACCGGTACTCGTCCGAGCCGCCGCCCTCCGGCGGCGCGGGCGTGTAGGCCTCGGCCATCCTCAGGTTCAGGAACCGCTCGCCGACGCGCAGCGGCTGCGGTGGAGCCGACGACCCGCCCACGTGCACGCTGTGCGGGCCGGCGTCCGACCCGCAGGCGCCGACAGCAGCGAAGGCTGTCGCCAGCGTCATGGCGCCCGCCGCGAACTTCCACCGTGGACTGTCAGGTTTCCTCATAGCCCGAACGCTAGGACCGATGTCGTCTTGTCTCGTCGTACCGCGGTCTTCATCGTCGGGCAGGAGGCGATACCGCGGTACTACTCCCGGAGCGCCGTTCGACACCCACACCTGATCACCGGATTAACGGTCGTCTCAGATTCGCTCGGTACGAATTCGGCCTCAGACAAGTGATGCAACGCGTCAGGAGGCTATTGATGTCAGTCAACGCAGCGCCGCCCAGGGAAGCGCCGCCCGGTCGGTTGGCCGGCCGGTGGGTGCCGTGGCTGGTGATCGGTTTGTGGCTGGCGCTGGCGGCGGTCATGGTGCCGTTGAGCGGGAAGTTGAGCTCGGTCACCACCGACAGAGCCGTGGACACCCTGCCGGCCGGCGCCGAGTCCACCAAGGTGGCGGTGCTGGAGGACAGTCTCCCCGGCGGTGAGGACAACACGTTCGTCTTCGTGTACCACCGCGCCGGCGGCTTGACCGACGCCGACCGCGCGACGGTCGAGCGCCACTACAACGCGTTCGCCAAGCGGTACCCGCCGAAGGTTCCGGTGCCGGCCGGCGAGAACGACGAGGGCCCACCGACGAGACCCTCCACCGACGGCAAGGCGATGATGTTCACCCTCGATGTGAGTACGACCTTCGGCGCACCGGAGACCATCGTCGGTCCGTTGCGTGAGGCCGCGAAGGACCGCCCCGCCGGCCTGGACCTCGATGTGACCGGCCCCGCCGCGATCGACGGCGACATGGACGCCGTCTTCGACGGCATCGACCTACAGGTCTTCCTCACCACCGTCATCGTCGTCACGCTCCTGCTCATCCTCACCTACCGCAGCCCGGTGTTGTGGTTCATCCCGCTCGTGGCCGTGGGCGCGGCCGCACTGACTGCGATGGCGACCGTCTACCTGCTCGTCAAGGGCTTCGGCATCGTGGTCAACGACCAGAACTCGGCGCTGCTGACGATTCTGGTGTTCGGCGTCGGCACGGACTACGCGCTGTTGCTCATCGCTCGATATCGGGAAGCACTGCACCACCACGAGAACGTCCGGGTCGCGATGGTCCACGCGCTACGCGGCGCGGCGCCGGCCATCGTCGCGTCCGCGGCCACCGTGGTAGCCGGCCTGCTGTGCCTGCTCGTCGCGGACCTGAACAGCACCAGCGGGTTGGGCCCGATCGGGGCGGCCGGCATCCTGTGCGCGCTGGTGGCCATGTTGACGCTGTTCCCGGCGATGCTCGTGGTGCTCGGCAGGCGGATCTTCTGGCCGGCCATCCCGCGGTTCAGCACGGCCGTGCAGGAGAAGCCGGGGCTGTGGGGACGGCTCGGCACTGCCATCAGCCGCCGCCGGTGGGTGGCGACGCTCGGCTCACTCGGCGTCCTCGGCGTGCTCGCCATCGGGCTGGCGGGCAACACCGGCGCCCTGCGTGAGCAGGACCAGTTCCTGGACGCGCCGGAGTCGGTCACCGGCTTCACCGTTCTCCGCCAGCACTTCCCGGAGCTCGGCGGCCAGCCGATGACGATCTTCACGCGGCCGGCGTACCAGGAGCGGGTGCTCGACACCGTCAACGGCACTCCCGGCGTGGCAGTGGCCGTTCCGGGCCGGACCAGCGGTGGCTGGGCCGACATCTCCGTGTTCCCGACGGACGCGCCGGACACCGTCGCTGAGTACGACACCATCAAGCGGATGCGCACCGCCGTGCACGCGGTGAACGGGGCGGAGGCGATCGTCGGCGGGCCGAGTGCGGAGAACCTCGACACCGAGGTGACCACCAGCCGCGACGAGAAGCGGGTGATCCCGCTGGTGCTTGCCGTCGTCCTGATCGTCCTCGGGCTGCTGCTGCGCGCGATCGTGGCCCCGCTGATCCTGATGGCCACCGTGATCGTCTCGTTCGCCGCGGCCTTCGGCGGCAGCGTGTTCGTCTTCGACACGATCCTCGGGTTCAAGGGCGTCGACTACTCGGTGCCGCTGCTGGCATTCCTGTTCCTGGTGGCGCTCGGCGTCGACTACAACATCTTCCTGGCCAGCCGGGCCCGTGAGGAAACCGTGCGTCTCGGCACCAGAGACGGCATGCTCAAGGCCCTCTCCGCCACCGGTGGCGTCATCACTTCGGCAGGCCTGGTCCTGGCGGCCACGTTCGCGGTCCTCGCCACGCTTCCGCTGGTGATGCTGATCGAGGTCGGGTTCCTGGTCGCCTTCGGCGTGCTGCTCGACGCCCTGCTGGTGCGGTCGATCCTGGTGCCCGCCCTCACCCTGCTGATCGGCCGGCGGATCTGGTGGCCGAGCCGGTTGTCCCGACCGGTGGAACTGCCGGGCCGTCAACGGCCGCTCGTGGAGGATGAGGAGCCCGTGCTGCAACGGTGAGCGCGGCGGCGCGTACGAGATCCGGGACGGGGACCCAGACGCGTCCCGGATCTTTCTCATCGGCCCGAAGGCCGCCGCCCTTTGGTCCTGTGCCGTGCCGCCGGGGCTGGGTCAGCTCACCGCGGCGTCCTCCCCGGCGGTGAGCCGCGCACTCGGGGCGGAAGGGGCCGAGGCCGGAAGCTCGACCCGAAGCAGCGCGCCACCGCGTGTGGAGCGGGCGACGGTGGCCTGGCCGCCGTGGGCGTCGACGACCCGCCGCACGATCGACAGCCCCAGACCGGATCCCGGCAACGCCCGGGCGCTGTCGGCACGATAGAACCGGTCGAACACCCGCGGAACGTCCGCGTCGTCGATGCCCGGCCCGGCGTCGTCGACCTCGAGCACCGCCGACGCGCCCTCGGCACGGAGCCGGACCTGGACCGGCTGGTCCGCGGGGGACCACTTGCCGGCGTTGTCGATGAGGTTGAGCACCGCCCTTTGGAGCGCAGCGGGACGCCCTCTCACCCACACGGAGGTCACGTCGAGCGCGACCTCGATGTCGGGCACCCGGGAACGCGCCTGGATCGCGGCGGTCACCACCACATCGGCGAAGTCGAGCACCTCGGTGCTCTCGTCGCTGACGTCACCGCGCGCCAGGTCGGTCAGCTCGGCGGCAAGGGTGCTCAACTCGGCCACCTGGGCGCCGAGATCGTTGAGCAGCCGGGTTCGGCTCTCCGCCGGCAGTGCGCTGCCCAGGGTGCCGCGCCGATCGAGCCGGATCAGCAGCTCGACGTTGAGGCGCAGGCTGGTGAGGGGGGTCTTGAGCTCGTGGGCGGCGTCCTCGGCGAGCAGCCGCTGGGCCCGCCGGGAGTCCCGGAGCGCAGCCAGCATGTCGTTGATCGCCTGGATCAGCCGCCGGATCTCCCCACCGCCCTCATCCGGGATGTCGGCGTCGAGATCCCGGGTGTACGCGACACGGACCGCGGCGGCGGTCAGCCGGTCGATCGGTGCCAGCCCGGTCCGCGCCACGGTCCGTCCGACGAGGGCGCCGCCGACCACGCAGAACAGCCCGATCAGCAGCATGCCGAACCCGAACTGGTTGATCGGGCTGTCGTCGGCGACGCGGGCCACCTGGACCGCGCCGTCACCCGCCCGCAGCGTGTAGATGAGGTAGCCGTCCTCGTCGCTGTCGCCCGACTCCATCAGGTCGGCCGGCCCGCCCTGCGCGACGCGGCCGGCGCGCCCGCTGACCGGAGGCAGCGCGGGTTGGCCGGCCGGCGTCCGGGTCGAGCCGCCGGGCAGAATGACCCGCACCAGCTGACCGGATCCGGGATACGGCGGTAGCTCGACCTGCGCCAGACCGGCGCGCTCCGCGTTCGTCGCCAGGGCGCGGGAGTCGGCGCGTAGCTGATTCTCGGCGCTGTCCCGCAGTTCCCCGTCCAACAGCTCGCTGGCCACCTGGAAGGCCACGAACACGCTGACCGCGATGGCTGTCGCCGCGATCGCCGTCAGCCTGGTCCGCAGGGACTGCCGGCGCCACCAACGGGTCAGCCGGCGCGAGCCCCGGCCGGCGGCGCCCCGGCTCACGGAGGAGTCTCCCGCAACGTGTATCCCAGGCCGCGCAGCGTGTAGATCAATCGCGGCTCACCCTCGGCCTCCATCTTGCGGCGCAGGTAGCTCACGTATACCTGGAGGTTGTTGGCGGTGGCGCTCATGTCGAATCCCCAGATCGCCTCGAACAGTGCGTCGCGGGTCAACACCCGGGTCGCGTTGCGCACGAGGACCTGCAGCAGGGAGAACTCGGTCCGGGTCAGGCGCAGCGGCCGCCCGCCCCGCCACGCCTCGAACCTGTCGGGATCGAGCCGGACGTCGGCGAACGACAGAATCTGCGACTCCCCGTCGCCCGGCGTGCGCCGGCGCAGCAGGGCCCGCACCCGGGCCAGCAACTCCTCGGTGGCGAACGGCTTGGGCAGGTAGTCGTCGGCACCCGCGTCCAGCCCCGCGACGCGGTCGGAGACCTGGTCACGGGCGGTCAACATCAGCACCGGCAGATCCCGGCCCGCGGCCCGCAACCGCCGGCAGGTCTCCAACCCGCCGAGGCGGGGCATCATCACGTCGAGGATCAGCAGATCCAGCGTGTCACCGCCGGCCCCACCGACCCCGTCGAGCACAGCCAGACCGTTGGCGACGCTGCTGGTGTCATAACCCTCGACCTGAAGCACCCGCTCCAGCGACTCTCGGATGGCCGCCTCGTCATCCGCGATCATGATCCGCACGCCGGCCCGCCCCCCTTCCAGTCGGTACTTTGCCGGTTACTCTTCCCGATCAATCTGAGGCCAGGCTTAGAACCGTCGCCGCTGTACGTACTGGTGAGTCAGGTCTTGTGTGCGTTCCCCGGGCGGGTTCGGCCTCGCACCCGGCCCGCCCGGGTCATGCTGCACCTGATCATCATCGTTGCGAAGCCACTGCGCCTTTGCCGCGAGTCTCAAGCACCCGGGTCCCGCCGCTACCGCTGCAGGGTGAGCAGGCCCGGCCGCCACGGCAGGAAGTTGTAATCACCGCCGGCGTTCGGGTCTTTGCCCTGATAGAGCAGCTGTAGGTTGCACGGGTCGATCGTCTTGGTCTGGTCAGAGTTGCTGCGGACCAGGTCACCATGGCTGATGTCGTTGGTCCAGGCGGCGCCGCTGTTGGCTTTACCGGCGAACGGGTTGCTCTCGGTCGCGGCCTGCGGAGTCCACGTGCCGTTCAGGCTGGTCGCCGTGAACGAGCGGAAGTAGCGGCCCCGGCTGCCGATCGCCTCGACCAGCATCAGGTACTGGTTCTGGCCCTGCACCTTGTAGACCTCGACGCCCTCGAACAGGTTCTCCCGGGTGTCGGTCATGATCGTGGTGTACGAGGCGCCGAAGCTGCCGGGGAAGTTGCCGATCGGCATGCCGGCCCGGTAGATGTTGCCGTTGTCGCCGGCGAAGAACAGGTACATGTTCTGGGTGTCACCGATCAGCGTCTGGTCGATCACGCCGTAGGGAGCGTCCGGGAGGGTCCCGGTGAACAGCGTCTGCGGTGCGGACCAGCCGTTGGCGTTGGTCGGGTCGGTGGACGTCTTGTAGCTGAACGAGGTCGGTCCCCACTGGTAGGCCAGGATCCAGATGTTCTTCGGGGCGAAGTAGAGCAGCGTGGGTGCCACGGTGCCCTGGCTCATCGCGTTCTGGCCGGCCGTCGCCATGTCGGACCAGTTCGTGAACGGGGTGAAGTTCATCGAGCCGTAGTTGCCTGACGAGTCGACGGTCGATCCGTAGACCAGGTGCTTGCCGTTGTGGACGACGTTGGTGAAGTCCTTCAGCGACACCCAGCCCGGCCTCGGGCTCGCCAACGGGCCGGTGGATGTCCAGCGGTACGTCGAGGGCAGGGTGCACGTGACCGGTGGCGAGCTCGGCGGCGTGGATGGCGAGGACGGCGGGGTCGATGGTGTCGAGGTCACCGGCGCGCCGGTGCAGGCCACCCCGTTGAGCGCGAAGCCGTACGGGTTCGGGTTGCTGCCGTTCCAGCTGCCGTTGAAGCCGAAGGACACCGAGGCGTTGGTGCCGATCGAGCCGTTGTGGCTCACGTTCCTGGCGGTCACCGCGGCACCGCTCTGGGTCAACATGGTGTTCCACGCCTGCGTCACGCTCTGCCCGGCGGGCCACGACCAGGTGAGCGTCCAACTGCTCAGCGGGTCGCCGAGGTTGGTGATCGACACGTTGGCGCCGAAACCGCCCTGCCACTGTGACGACACGGCATATTGCACTGAGCATCCCGCTGCCGCCGCACCGGCCGGCAAGACCGCAACAACAGCCGCCGATGCCAGCGTGGCGACGCCGGCGACCGTAACGAAGCTGATCTTGGCAGATCTGGACCTGGACATGTTCGTCTCCTGAGGGGGATGACCGCTCACACATGCGCGGGGGAGCCCCCTATGTGGTCAGCGACAGAGCCGCGTCAGGCGACCAAGATCGCCAAGATTCTGAACGTCGGGGGTGAGCGGAGTGGGGGTTCGAGGGACAGGCATATCGACGATCAACAATCCCAGAACCGATCCCTCTTCGCAAGGAAACGTTTCAGCCCGTGGTCGGCGGGGCGGTGCTGTCACGCACTATCAGGGTGGTCTCGACCTCGGCCCGGGCTTGCCGGAGCGGCTCGCCGGCGGCGAGCGCCAGCACCAGGCCGGCGGCCTTCGCACCCATCTCGGCGAACGGCTGCCGCACGGTGGTCAGCGCCGGGCCGCACCACTGGGCGTACGCGATGTCGTCGAAACCGATGACGCTGAGCTCATCGGGAATGCGGAGGCCCGCCTGCCGGGCCGCCTCGTAGACACCGAACGCCTGTAGATCGTTACCGCACACCACTGCGGTGGGCCGGTCGGCCAGCCTCAGCAGCTCGCGTCCGTGGTTCAGGCCGTCCTCGAACGAGAACGACAGACCGGAGCGCAGCAACCGGGGGTCCAACGGCCGGCCGGCGGCATCCAGCGCGCTCCGGGCTCCCTCCAGCCGAGCTTTCGAAGCCAGGCGCTCGGTCGGCCCGGTGATCACCGCTATCCGCCGGTGGCCGAGGTCCAGGAGGTGCCGGGCGGCGTCGATCCCGCCGCTCCAATTGGTCGCCACGACCGACGGGACGCCCGGCATCGGCTGGTCCGACGGGTCGAGGGCGACCAGCGGGATGGCGCCTGCACGCAACAGGAACTGCTGAGCCGGCGTGAAGCCCAGGTGGACCGTGATCACTCCGGTCGGGCGGCGGCCCAGCAGGTTCTCTGCCCACGGGTGACCGGCGGAGATCTGATGCATCACATTGAGGAAGCTCACGCCCAGCTTGTGCGCCGCGGCGACCTGCTCGACACCGTGCATCACCTCGATGGCCAGATCGTTCTGCATGCCGAAGAAGACGACCTCGACGCTCGGGGTCCGCGGCACCGTCTCCGGTCGCCGGTAACCGTGCTCACGCAGCAAGGCCTCGACGTGCTGCCGGGTCTCCGGCGCTACCCCCGCACGCCCGTTCAGCACCTTGGACACGGTGGGCGCGGACACTCCCGCGAACTGCGCGATCTTGGCAACGGTGAGTTCACCTCGGCGGCGGCCCCGCCGTGGATTGCTCGCCACCCACGCCGCCACCTCCGCCATGCCGGCTTCGCTCGTCGAGGCATCCGCTCCGGCGGCACGGGTTCGACGTTCAGCGACCTGGGCGAGCAGACGGGCGCGAACCTCCGCCGCCTCCCGGTCGGCCGCCGGCCCGGCCGCGACCGTCTCCACGAGGTAGCGCCGCTTCTTCGAGACGGGGTCGAGGCCGTCGTACACCCGGACCCGCAAGGATCCGCTCGGGAGTCGCTCGATCTCACCGCGGGCGCGGCGCCTGGCTCCGGGCGGAATCGACATGGAGCAATATTATCGGCCTTGGCTCCACGAGCAATGGCTCCACGGCTCCATGGGCAGACATGCTGCCTGGTCGTCGATCGGACCGGCTTCGATTTCGCTCCGAACGATCGAATCGGACGCACGGGGCTAACCGGAGCGTTATGAAACCGTTACATTCCGAAGCCTTGCTGGGTGCGGAGCGAGCCACCCTAATTTGTACAGAGAATCAACAAATATCGATGCGCGGGCCAGGACGCAGCGGTCCCACCAGGACAAGGAGAACATGTGTCCCGTCCCCGTCGAGGTGACTCAAGGCGCCGTCTGCGCACCTCAACCCTGCTCGCGCTGACCCTTCTGGCGACCGTCCTGACCGGCACGCCGGCCGCCCAGGCGGCCCCTGCCGGCCCCCGGCCGGCGGCGGCTGCAGTCACCGCCGACGCGGAGCCGTACTCCGTGCTGGTCTTCTCCAAGACCGCCGGTTTTCGGCACGACTCCATCCCGGCCGGGACGGCCGCCATCCGGCAACTCGGAGCCGACAACGGCTTCACCGTCGACGCCACGGAGGACGGTGCGGCCTTCACCGACGCCAATCTGGCCAGATACCGTGCGGTGATCTGGCTCTCCACCACGGGGGACGTCCTCGACCCCACCCAGCAGGCAGCCTTCGAGCGCTACATCCAGGCCGGTGGGGGGTACGTCGGCATCCACGCCGCCTCCGACACCGAGTACAGCTGGCCCTGGTACGGCGAGCTGGTCGGCGCCTACTTCGCCAGCCACCCCGCCAATCAGCAGGCCACCGTGAAGGTGGAGGACCAGGTCCACCCGTCCACGGCCGAGTTGCCGGAGCGTTGGTCGCGCTTCGACGAGTGGTACAACTTCCGGTCCAACCCGCGATCCGACGTGCATGTGCTGGCCGGCCTTGACGAAACCACCTACACCGCGGGTGCCGGCGCGATGGGCCACGACCACCCGACCGCGTGGTGCCAGGACTACGACGGCGGGCGGGCCTGGTACACCGGCGGCGGCCACACCCAGGAGTCGTACGCCGAGCCGCAGTTTCTCGCCCACCTGCTCGGCGGCATCCAGACCGCCGCCGGGGCGCTGGACGCCGACTGCGGCGCCTCGCTGACCGAGAGCTTCGAGAAAGTCACCCTGGACGGCAACACCAGCAACCCGATGGAGCTGGACATCGCCGCGGACGGCCGGGTGTTCTACGTGGAGCGTGACGGCCGGGTGCGGATCATCAAACCCGACACCGGCAGTACGGTCACCGCCGTCGACCTGGACGTCTTCACCGGCAACGAGGACGGTCTGATCGGCATCCGGCTCGACCCCGGCTTCGCCGACAACGGCTGGGTCTATCTCTACTACGCCCGCAACGACGGGGTACCCCGCAACCTGCTGTCCCGGTTCACCGTCACCGGCGACACCATCGACGTGGCCAGCGAAAAGGTCGTGCTGCAGGTCGACACTCAGCGCAACACCTGCTGCCATGCCGGCGGCAGCATGACCTTCGACAGCGCCGGCAACCTCTACCTCGCCACCGGCGACAACACGAACCCGTTCGAGTCGGACGCGTTCACCCCGATCGACGAGCGGACCGGCCGGTCGGACTACGACGCGCAGCGCACCGCCGGCAACACCAACGACCTGCGCGGCAAGGTGCTGCGGATCCACCCGGAGGACGACGGGTCGTACACCGTCCCGGCCGGGAACCTCTTCGCGGCGGGCACCGCGAAGACCCGTCCGGAGATCTACGCGATGGGCCTCCGCAACCCGTTCCGGATCGGGATCGACCCGGCCACCGACACCCTCTACGTTGCCGACTACGGCCCGGACGCCGGCTCGACGAACCCGAACCGGGGCCCGGAGGGCACGGTGGAGTGGAACATCGTTTCCGCGCCCGGCAACTTCGGCTGGCCGTACTGCATCGGGGCGAACTACGCGTACAACGACTATCAGTTCCCGTCCGGCCCGAGCGGGGCGAAGTTCAACTGCGCGGCGCCGGTGAACAATTCGCCCAACAACACGGGTCTCACCACGCTGCCGCCGGCGGTCAGCGCCACCGTCGACTACGACTACAGCGGCAACCCGCTCTTCCCGGAGATCGGCGGCGGTGGCGCCCCGATGGGTGGCCCCGTCTACCGCTACGACGCCGAGCTCGACTCCGTCCGCAAGTGGCCGGCCTACTACGACGGCAAGGCGCTGCTCGGCGAGTGGAACCAGTCGAAGATGTACGCGATGCAGGTCACCGCCGACGGCCGGTCACTGGTCGACATCAACCAGTTGCTGACCGGGATGAGCTTCATCCGTCCGATGGAGTTCGAGTTCGGCCCGGACGGCGCGATGTACCTGATCGAATGGGGTACCGGCTTCGGTGGCAACAACGACGACTCCGGGATCTACCGGATCGATTACATCGCCGGTGACCGGGCGCCGATCGCGCAGGCCGGTGCCACGCCGACCTCCGGGCCGGTGCCGCTGACCGTGCGATTCTCGAGTGCGGGTTCCCGCGATCCGGACGGCGGTGTGCTGACCTACGCCTGGACGTTCGGGGACGGCTCGACCTCGACCGAGGCCAACCCCACCCACGTCTACACCACGGCGGGCGACTACACCGCTCAGCTCACCGTCACCAACCCCAAGGGGCGCAGCGCGGTGGCGAACGTACCGGTGACGGTCGGCAACACCGCCCCGACGGTGGCCATCGACTTCCCGCCGGACGGTGGCTTCTTCGACTGGGGCGACCAGATCCGGTACACGATCACGGTGACCGACCCGGAGGACGGCGAGATCGACTGTGACCGGGTGCGGTTGCAGGTCCTGCTCGGCCACGACGAGCACGCTCACCCGCTGGAGCAGCACACCGGCTGCACCGGCACCGTGCAGACCTCACTGGCCTCCGGGCACGGCGCGGAGGCGAACGTCTTCGCCGTCTTCGAGGCGACCTACACCGACGACGGCGGGAGCGGTGGGGCCGGCTCTCTCACCGGGCGGGCGATCGAACGGTTGCAGCCCAAGCGCAAGCAGGCCGAGTACTACACCGCCACTGGCAGGGTGCCCGGGAGCGCCGGCGGCGGTGACGCGGGCGTGACGCGGGAAACCACCAACGACCCGGCCGGCGGTGGTCAGAACGTCGCCTTCATCGAGGACGGCGACTGGTGGTCGCTGGACCCGGCCAGCCTCACCGGCATCGAGTCGATCCGTTTCCGGGTCGCCTCCGCGAACAGCGGCGGCCGGATCGAGGTCCGCGCCGACGCGCCCGATGGTCCGCTGGTCGCCTCGGTCGATGTGCCCGGCACCGGCGACTGGCAGACCTGGGCCGACGTGACCGCACCGGTGACCGGCACCAACGCGGGCAAACTGTATTTCGTGGCCCGTGATCCGGCCGGCGGGACAGCGTCGCTGTTCAACGTCAACTGGATGGACTTCCTCGGCCGGGGAGTGACCGAGAACGCGCCGCCACAGGTTCGCGCCGTCGCCACTCCGGCCGCCGGCACCGCGCCGGTCACCGTGGAGTTCGACGGTACGGCCACCGACGCCGAGGGTGACACGCCGCTGACGTTTGCCTGGGACTTCGGCGACGGCGGCACAGCGACCACCCTGGATGCCAGGCACAGCTACACCGTGCCGGGCAACTTCACCGCCACCCTGACGGTGACCGACAGCCGGGGAGCGAAGTCGTACGCGAACGTCCCGGTCCGGATCGACGCGCCGAACACATCCTGCTTCGGGGCGCGCTCGGACGACTTCCTCGGCACCGCGCTGGACCGCGCCCGCTGGACGGTGATCCGGGAGAACCAGCTCTCCTCGGTCGCCGACGGAGGGCTCCGGCTGCCCACCTCCGCGGGTGACCTGTACGGCACCCGCAACGACGCGACCAACCTGGTCCTGCAGCCCGTGCCCAGCGGGGCCTGGCAGGCCACCACGATGCTCACCGTTCCGGTCACCGCCGACTACCAGCAGGCCGGACTGCTGGTGTACGGCGACGACGACAACTACGCCAAGCTGGACCTGCTCTACGGCGGTGGCCGCCGGGTGGAGTTCATCCGGGAGACGGCCGCCACCCCCCGCAACGACTCGGCCGACAGCACCGCCGCACCCGCCGGTGACACCGTCCACCTCCGGCTGACCAGCGACGGGACGAACCTGACCGCGGCGGTCTCCGCCGACGGGCAGACCTTCAGCCCGGTCGGCCGGCCGGCCGCGCTGGCCGGGATCGAGAACCCGCGGATCGGTGTCTTCGCCCTCAACGGCGGCACCACCGCCCCGGTGGTGGACGCCGTCTTCGACTGGTTCCAGTTCGCGCCGGACGCCCCCGCGGAACCGATCGACCCGTCGGACGAGTTCACCGGCGACTCCCTCGACAAGTGCCGGTGGGACGCGGTGGTCCGGGAGGACCCGGCGACCTACCGGGTCACCGGCGGAGCGCTGCGGATCGACGTGCCGAACGGCGACATCTACACCGCGAACAACACCGGGCCGACGAACTTCATCCTGCAGAACGCCCCGGAGGGGGACTGGACCCTCCAGACGAAGGTCGACGGCAGCCTGCTGACCGAGCAGTATCAGCAGGCCGGGCTCCTGGTCTACGCAGACGACGACAACTACCTCAAGCTCGACTTCGTCGTGGACAACGCGGCCGGTGCGCCGGTCAGCCGGCGGATCGAGTTCCGCAGCGAGATCGACGCGGTGGTGCAGGATCCGCAGTCTCAGGCGAGCGGGCTGACCTCGGCGGTGTGGCATCTGCGGCTGGCCCGCGCCGGTGCCACGTACACCGCCTCGTACTCGGCCGACGGAACAGAGTGGACGACACTGGATGCACTGACCAGCACCGCCGTCGGGGCGATCCCGAAGGTGGGGCTGTTCACCCTCGGCGCCAACCAGACCGCCTCGAAGACCGCGTCGTTCGACTACTTCCGGATCGGTGCCGAGACCGTCGACAGCACCGCGCCGGTGACCAGCGCCGAGGTCTCCGGCCCCGCGGCCGAAGGCTGGTACACCAGCGACGTGACGGTCACCCTGACCGCGGCCGACGAGGCCGACGGCAGCGGGGTGGAGAGCACCGAGTACCAGATCGGCGAGGCCACCGGCTGGGCCGGTTACACCGCCCCGGTGACGCTCACCTCGGACGGTACGCACGTGGTGCGGTTCCGCTCGACGGACTCCGCCGGCAACGTGGAGGCGACGAAGTCCGTCACTGTCAAGATCGACCGGACAGCTCCCATCAGCTCGGCGCAGTTCGCTCCGGCGAACGACAACGGCTGGCACGATGGCGCCATTCCGGTGGTCCTGATCTCCAACGACGCCGGTTCCGGGGTGGACGTCCTGCAATGGTCCCTGGACGGCGGCCCCTGGACGCCGTACACCCAGCCGGTCGAGGTGCGCGGGGATGGGCGGCACGAGCTGCTCTACCGGGCCACCGACACCGCGGGAAATGCCGAGACGCTGAAGTCAGCGATCGTGAACATCGACGGCACGAAGCCGACGCTGCTGGTCTCCGGCCTGGCCGACGGCCAGCTCTACGGCGACAGCCAGGATGTCCGAACGTCGTGGCAGGCGGTCGACCCGACCTCCGGCATCGAGACGACGGCCGGCACCCTGGACGGGAAGCCGTACTCCAGCGGCACTCTCCAGGCGCTGTACGAGCTGTCGCTCGGCCTGCACGAGCTGACCGTGACGGCGACCGACAAGGCGGGCAACCACACCACCTCGACGGTCCGGTTCTTCGTCACCACCTCGTTCCGGGACATGCAGAACCTGCTGGACCGGTTCAAGGCGACCGGGCGGCTCTCCGCCAAGGCCCACCGGCAGTTGTCCACCAAGCTGGACGCGGTCCGCGCCTCGGAGGCGGCCGGCAACGACAAGCGGGCGGTGCAGCAGTTGACCGCCTTCAAGACGCTCGTCAACGACGCCGCTCTGGTCACCGACACCGACGTCCGGGACAGCTTGATCCGGGACGCCGACGCAATGATCGTGCGGCTCGGCGGCACGGCCGGTAAAGCGGGGGTACGGGCGAACGCCGGCAAACCGGTCACCGGCACCGGCCGGCTCGCCGGGGACCCCACCCGGATCTCCCCGGACGGCCCGCTCTGATGGCAGCGACCCCGTCCCGGCCACCTTGTCAGGACGGGGCCGCCGAGGAAGGAAGCAGCCCGATGCGTCGTACCAGCGGAGCAGTCGCCGTCCTGGCCGGCCTGTTGCTGGCGATCCTGCCGGCGCCCGGCCCGGCGCCGGCGCACAACGGAAAGCTGAAGCTGGAGGTGGCCGGCGACGGTGCCACCGGCGTCACCGTGCAGGCCCGCCACGCCGACGGGCACCTGCTGGACGAACTGGTCCGTCTGGTGCTCACCGCCAGTGCAGCGGGCGGACGGACCGTCGGACCGCTCCAACTGGAACCCGCCGGCGAGGGTCAGGGCTTCTACGCCACCGGCCCGATCCTGGCCCCCGGAAGCTGGCAGGTGACGGTTCGGGCGCCGGCGCCGTACACCAGCAAGGTGACCGTCGACGTACAGGCCGCCGTCGCCCAGTCGGCACCGGCGCAGGCCGCGCCGGTGCCGGCGGCGAAGCGGGAAGGGCCGGCTCAGGCCGAGTCCTCGTGGCGGTGGTGGTCGGTCGGGCTCGGCCTCCTCGCCGCCCTGGCGATCGTCGCGATGGTGGTGCCGACGGTGCGCCGCCGGCGCAAGGCTCAGATCTGATCGGCCGGGCCGGACCCCAGCGCCCTCAACCTTGACGTCTCCGTCCTGATGTGGGTTTCGGGCCCGAGCCCTCGGCCGCGGGTTCGAGTCCCGCCCGCCCCACCAGCAGCGCGTGACCTTGGGAAACGTGAAACTGAATGAGCGGTACGCGAACCGCCTTCGAGTATGTGCCGGAAACGGGGCAAACCTGCGAGACCCGATGTAGGAGCCGGACTCGTGGCCGAGTACCCCAGGGGCGCCGCGGTCGGCCGGATCAGCCACGCCTTTGGGGCAGGGCAGAGATGGTGTGGGCGGTCCCGGGGCGGTTCAGCGGCGTGGAGTTCAGTTGCGGACTGTGGCTGTGGTGGGTAGTCGGATGGTGATGGTGGTGCCGGGCTGGTTGTGGGTGGCGGTGATGGCGCCGTGGTGGGCTTCGACGATGGCGCGGGTGATGACCAGGCCGAGTCCGGTGCCGGCGATGGCCGTGTGGCGGGCGTTGCTGGCGCGAAAGAAGATCCGGAACAGGTGGGTTCGCTCTTCTGGGGGGATGCCGATGCCGGTGTCACTGACGCTGAGCACGACGGTGCCTGCGTCAGCTGTCACAGCGATGGTGGCGGTGCCGCCGTCGGGGCTGTATTTGACGGCGTTGGACAGCAGGTTGTCGACGACTTGGCGCAGCCGTTGGGGGTCTGCGTCGATGATCGCCTGCTCGGGTAGATCGACGTTGAGGGTGACGTGGTTGGCCTCGGCGGCCGGGGCGATGGCGCCGAGGCTGTCGCGTATCAGGGCGGTGATGTCGGTAGGGCGCAGGTGCATGGTGGTGTGTCCGCTGTCGAGGGCGGCGAGGTCGAGCAGGGCATCGACGATGCCGGCCAGCGAGGTGGTGTTGCGGTCCACGACGTCGAGCATCAGCCGTACGTCGGGGTCGAGTTCCTCGTCGGTGAGCAGCAGTTGGATGCAGGAGCCGATCGAGGTCAGCGGGGTGCGCATCTCGTGACCGACCAAGGCGATGAAGTCGTCGCGGGTGCGGTCCAGCTGGGTGGTGAGCCCGTCAGTGTGCCGGCGGGAGACGAACCGGCCGATGTGCCCGGCCACCGCGCGAAGGCCGCTGATGATCTCAGCCTGGTCGTACTCACGGTGGTCGGCGATACAGGTCAGCACGCCGATCAGCGTGCTCTCCTGCAGGGGCACGGCCACTGCGGTGTGCAGTCCTGCCTGGGCGCAGGCATCGGCGAGCACTGGTGGGACGGCTAGGCGGGAGTTCGTTGTGTCGGCCAGGTCCGGCACCCACAAGGGCTGCCCGGTAGCCCAGACGGTGCCCGTCACCCCGTGTCCGTTGACCACCGGGGCGTTCAACAGATGCTCGATACGCACGTCCGGGGAGAGCCACCGTCCGGCGGCGCGCAGGGTGTCGGTCACCGCGTCGTGCAGCCACAGCTCGGCATATGGCCAGCGCAGCGTCTCTGCCACCATCCGGGCGATACCGGGGCCGACCTGAACGACATCGTGCGCGCCGCTCAGCGCGATGGCGACCTGCAGCTCGCAGGCTCGGAATCTCTCCGCGCGCCGCTGTGCGGTGATGTCGTGCAGCGCCACCACCGCGCCGGCGAGGGTGCCGTCGGGGTCGGTCATCGGTTCGGCGTTGGCGCTGAAGGTGAGCTCCGGCCGGTCACCGGTCTTGACGATCACCTCGGTGTCGCGGACCGGCATTCCTCGCAAGGCCTGCGCGAGCGGTGTTTGCGACAGTGGCAGCGGTGTGCCGTCGGGCTGGAACAAGCTGTGCCCCAACGCGGCGAGGCCGACCGGGGCGTCGTCATCGGGCAGGCCGTATGCGTGCCGCAGTGCACGGTTGAACAGCACGATCTGGCCATCGGCGTCGCAGGCTGCCACCGCGGTGTGCAGGCTGTCAAGTACGGCGTGCAGGAACCCTGAGCGCCTGGTGGAGATCCGGTCAGCGTCGGCGCGATCGGTGCCGTCGAGCACAACCATCGCCCAGCGCATTTCACTGCGGGTGGGTAGCGCGGTGACCAGGACTTCGACGGGGAACGTGTGACCGGCGTGGTGGCGGGCCACTATCAGTTGCCGCCACGGCGCCCCCACCAGGCCGGTAGCGGTACCGCGACCGACGTCGGCGCGGATGCGGGCCCATTCACCTAGCGGCAGAATCAGTTGCTCCACCGGTCGGCCGATGACGTCGTCCGCAGGCCACCCGAACATCTGCGCCGCGGCGGTGTTGTACTCCGATACCCGGCCGTCGGCGTCCAGGGTGATCAATGGCTCGCCCAGTGCGTCGAGCACGGTCACTGCGTCGACGTGGTGATCGGTCAGCAGATCACCTTCGGGCAGCGGGCCGAGCATCTCGGCCAGGTGCAGCATTGCGGTGAGGTCATCGTCGGTCCAGCGTCGGGCGTGGGTGTCGATCGCGGCGACCGCCCCGAGGGGCCGGCCGCGCCGGTCGTGTAGCGGCACGCCGAGATATGCGCGCACCTGGGAGCGCACGACCGCGTCAAAGCGGGCGTACTCCGAATGTGTCGACGTATCGTCGATGATCAGGGGGCTGTCGGCCCTGACGACCAGTGAACACAACGATCCGGTCAGGGGCAGCTCCCGCGACAATGTCAACTCGTGCGGTGCGCCGGACAGACCCACGCAGTGAATGCTCTCATCGCGTACCAGCGTCACCACGCCCATCGCTGCGTCCACCGCCCGCGCCGCCAGATCTGCTGCCGCATCCGCCGATACCGTCGCCCCGGGCAACGCCGACTCCGCCCGCCGCACCGCCGCCAGCCGGGTTACATCCGACAGCACACCATCACTAACCACCCGATCGGTGGTGGGTGCTGTGGGGGGAAGGGAATGAGTCTCAGGCGCCGTGTCGGCGACGATAAGGCGCGCGACGTCGCTCAGGCGGCGGCCGTGCCGCCGGGCGCGGTCGCGGATGATGGCGTACGCCTGGTCGATGCTGATGCTGTGGGCCTGCGCGACAATGCCCGTGGCCTGCTCGACGACGATCCGGCTGTCCAGTGCTTGCTGCAAATGGCCAGCCAGCTTCTCACTGCGGCGCAAGGCGCTTCGCTGCAGCAGCGCCCCCGTGGCCAGTTCCGCCAGCGCCTGCACTACTGCCACATCAGCATCGCAGAGGCGCTCGCCCTCAGCGGTGCCGAAGATGACCAACCCTCCGATGACCTGATCGCGCTGCCGCAAGGGGAATGCGTGCACTGATCGGAAACCTGCGGCGGCGGCTTGTGTCGCAAAGTGCGGCCATCGGGTGGTCGCCTGCCCCATGTTGACGTTGACGACCGGTCGGCCAGTGCGGAACGCATCCAAACAGGGGCCTTCGTGCTGCTGTAACCGCAGTAGTTCAGCCACCGTGACGTCGTCTGAACCAGCGACGAAGCCGAACTCGCCTCGCTGGCCAGCCACCAACACGCCCGAGGCTGCCGCCGTGGTCAGGCCGGTCACCCGGTCGGCCAGCATGCGCAGGTAAACGTTCAGATCGAACCCGTCGGCCGGCGTGTCAGCGATCTCAACGAAAGCCGTAGCCAGCCGGTCCCGGGAAACAGTGATCATCGCTGCCTTCTGATCCTACTTGTGATCAGGAATATTCTGGGCAATTCGGTGTATAAACTACTCCCTTTTCGGGTCACCGGCCGACAGCCACCGCCACCGTGTGCGATGCATCCACGGTCCGCGGTGAGCCCGAAACGTTCGAGAGCAGTCGAACCTCAGGTGCCCGGTTCGACATCCGGAGTGAATCGCAACCGGCAGTCGGGGATGTCCTGATACACGTCATCCAGGGCATGGTTCATTGGCGTAGGCATCCGCGGAACCCGAGCAGCTTCTCATGGCTGGTGGTACGCACCTGTACGCGGCTATCAAGCGACGCCCAAGACCCGGGAGAGCGGTACGGCCATTCCGGGCCCGAACGCGCCCCGGCCCGTGCAGCCAGCTTGCCGTTGCGGCCCGCGGCGCGCCGAGCAGCCGCCGTCATTCGGCCGCCGGTGGCCCCTCGCCCTGTGCCTGTCCGCCACCGCGGTGTTGGAGCAGCGGCTGCGGCGGATCTGCGCCCATCGGCTGCCGTGTTGGCCACCAGGTCCGAGGCACGTACAGCAATGACGAACCGATGCGGCACCGATCTAGCAAGCTGCACCGCGATGAGGTCGACCTCCCTCTGACGGGGGACCCGGGTGAAAGTCATACCTGGCGAACAGCAACCGCTGCGTCTAGCCTCAGGGCAGTGGTGACGCTTCGGCCTGTTGCCATCCGCTGCCCTAGACCCCGGTAGCCACCGTCGACATGGTGCATCCTGGGGAGCAGCCTTGACCATTCAGCCTTGTTCCGCCCACGCGCAGCTCCGCGCCATCGCCGCGCGCCGGCGGCAGCGGCGACACGCAGCCGATCCCCGGTACGCGATCTCGGCACCGCCGTGGCCGCTGTACCGGGAAGCCGGCCGACGGGCACCGGCGGCCGCGGCCCTACCGAGCACGCATACGCCAGGCAGCGCTCATGGGCGCGCGGCGACTACAGCGCCCCCGCAGGTGCGAGTAGATGGGCCGGGGCCAGCTGGCGACCCCTTCCTCCCGCCAGACAGCGGCTTACGGGTGGCCGTCGTGGCGAGCTCGTCCGGCAAACTCGCCTCGGCTCGGCTCGCCATCAATGGGAGACCGACGGCATGAGCGATCATGGTGACAACGAGGTGGCACGGCTCCACACGATCGTTCAGTCCACCACCGGCCTTTGCACCATAGCCCTGGCCGGGGACCTCGACCAGCTCGCCAGCCCGGCCGTCACTCACGTGCTGGCCACCACACCCAACAGTGCCAGACGCGTACATGTTGATCTGGCCCAGGTCAATTTCTGCGACCTCGCCGGTCTACGGACGCTGCTGCACGCCCAGCGCAACGCCGCCGAGCGCGGTGTCGCGCTGATCGTGCGCAACCCGCCATCTCATCTGGTCTGGCTGCTGCAGACCACCGGCACAGAAGACCAACTGCTCGCTGGCATTCGTCAATGGTGACCTCCCCGTCAGCGACGCTACTGTTCCCGCCCGAGGCCCTCAGCCGCCATCGTCGGTCACGGCCGAGGCCGAATCCCCGAGCCCGCCGGCGCTAGCGCACGAGCCTGGCCCGCACGGACACCGCTGACGAACGTGACCGCCAGACTGACCACTGGGAGCTACTCAATCAGGAACGAGACCGGCTCCCGGACGAACGTTCCTCCGAGTTCGCCGACCCGAGCGGTGGAAGAGGTCCGCGAAGGCCTTGCCAGCATCCGAGGACATGATCTCCACCAGCGAGAGGACCGCAACTAAGACGGCGGAGGATCGGCATCAGGTGGTCACCGCCTTGGCCTTCATGATCCGAGAGTGGTCGGGTGGAACCGGCGCCGCAACGCCGATGTTGTTGACGGAACGGACCAGTCTGGCGGTGCTGCGGCGGGTGACCGCGCTGAGCTGGTCAGGACATGCGGCGGCGTACGGCAGGAAGGGTCACTAGGCGGATCTGCTTGGCGGGCAGCATCGCCGGCGGGTCGGGCAGCTGCGGTGGGGCGTCTGGCTCTGCTGGCGTCACGGGTCCGTAGGGCTCGGCGGCTGATTCGGGCAGGCGGGCCCGGTGGGGACTACGGCGGCTTCGCCGAGGTTGTGCCAGCGATCGGCGACTTGAATCGCGTTCGGAGCGCCGGTGCGGGCGCCGTTCGGCGTAGGCGCCGGCCCGGTCTCAGCAGATGTTCTCAGCGCTTCGTGCGACAGAGCCGAATCACGTGAGCGTCAGACCGCTACAGGCGGAAACTTCGTGAGCGTTAACATCCTTGACACCTGCGTGCTCTACCCGGCCTGCCTGTGCGACACGCTGCTTCGCCTCGCCGAATCCTCCACATGCCGGCCGCTCTGACCGGCCGACGTCTCCGCCGAACTGCGTCGCAGCCTCATCGAGCGTGGGCTGCCACCGGATCACCGGGCACTCGACGAGCAGCTGTTGTGTTCATGCCCGGGGTAACTGCGAGTACCGGGCCGAACCGAGCGGTCCTCCCGTCCGCTGTGGTCCGTTCTTGCGCCACCATCGTAAGTACCGATAAAAAGCCGAAACTCTCGCTTGAGATTCCCGCAATCTTCTGCAAGCCTGAATCCATCGAAGGATGTCATCGTTAACATCGGCTCGATCCGCCCGCGTCGGTCACAAACCATCCCCAAGTCCATCGTTGACGGCGCCGTCTCGGCGCACGCCGAACGGCCGTGTGCCAGGGCTGTCTACGTCGGCAACGATCAACCCCCAATCGCCGGAGGTGCGCCTCGATCAACTGGAGAAACCGAGCATCTCTAGCCGCCGCCCCCGTCCGCCATGGCGGCTGATCCGCTCACCGTCAGCTCGGTTTGCCTGTCCTGCAATGGCTCATCCATCCCCATCGTTGGAGGATCAACATGGTCTCCCGGAACCGTCCCCCCGGGCGTCGACTTCGAACACCATCGATTTTTGGTATCGCCGCAGCCGCCGCGGCACTCACCGTGTCCCTGCTTCCCAATCTCGCGTATGCGGCCGAGTCCACCCTGGGCGCGGCCGCGGCCCAGTCGGGCCGGTACTTCGGCGCAGCCGTCGCCGCGAACAAGCTCAGCGACAACGCGTACACCACGATCTTGAATCGGGAATTCAACAGCGTTACTCCCGAGAACGAGATGAAGATCGACGCGACCGAGCCGCAGCAGAACAACTTCACGTTCGGCAATGCGGACCGGATCGTGAACCACGCCATTTCCCGGGGCTGGCGGGTCCGGGGCCATACCCTGGCCTGGCACTCCCAGCAGCCAGGCTGGATGCAGGGTATGGAGGGCACCGCACTACGCAACGCGATGCTCAATCACGTGACGCGGGTGGCCACCTACTACCGTGGCAAGATCGACTCGTGGGATGTGGTGAACGAGGCCTTCGAGGACGGTAACAGCGGCGCCCGCCGCAACTCGAACCTGCAGCGCACCGGCAACGACTGGATCGAGGCCGCGTTCCGGGCCGCCCGCACCGCCGACCCGGGCGCCAAGCTCTGCTACAACGACTACAACACCGACAACTGGACCTGGGCCAAGACGCAAGCCGTGTACAACATGGTGCGCGACTTCAAGCAGCGTGGCGTACCGATCGACTGCGTCGGATTCCAGTCGCACTTCAACGCGCAGTCGGCATACAACAGCAACTACCGCACCACGCTGTCCAGCTTCGCCGCGCTCGGCGTGGACGTGCAGATCACCGAGCTGGACATCGAGGGCTCCGGCACAACACAGGCCAACACCTACCGCAACGTGGTCAACGACTGCCTGGCCGTGGCTCGCTGCACCGGCATCACCGTATGGGGCGTGCGGGACTGCGACTCGTGGCGGTCCAGCGGCACTCCGCTGCTCTTCGAGTGCAACGGCAACAAGAAGTCCGCCTACACAGCCACCCTGGACGCGCTGAACAGCGCCGGCCCCACCACCCCGCCGACGCCTCCGACTACTCCGCCCACCGGTTCACCCGGCTCCGCCGGTGAGATCGTCGGCGCCCAGTCGGGCCGGTGCATCGACGTACCCAACGCCGCACGCGACAACGGCACCCGGGTGCAGCTGTACGACTGCAACAGGCAGCCCAACCAGTCCTGGACATACACCTCGAACAAGCAACTTCAGGTGTACGGCGACAGATGTCTGGACGCAGCCGGTTCCGGCAACGGCGCGGCTGTGCAGATCTACAGCTGCCACAGTCAGACCAACCAGCAGTGGAACCTCAACTCCAACGGCACGATCAGCAGCGTGCAGTCCGGACGATGCCTCGACGTCTGGAGCACCGCCAACGGAGTACAGGTTCAGTTGTACGACTGTCACACCGGCGCGAACCAGCAATTCCGGCACAACGCCACCGGCGGTCCCACCACTCCGCCGCCGACGACCACGCCGCCGCCGACCAACTGCGCTCTTCCGTCGTCGTACCGCTGGTCCTCGTCGGGTGCGCTGGCGCAACCGCGCTCCGGATGGGTGTCGCTGAAGGACTTCACCCACGCGCCGTACAACGGCCAGCAGCTGGTCTACGCGACGACGCACGACACCGGAACGACGTGGGGCTCGATGAACTTCGGGCTGTTCTCGAACTGGAACCAGATGGGTTCGGCCACCCAGAACCAGATGCCGTTCGCCGCCGTCGCGCCGTCGTTGTTCTACTTCGCCCCCAAGAACGTCTGGGTCCTGGCCTACCAGTGGGGCGGGCCGGCGTTCTCGTACCGGACGTCAACCGATCCGACCAACGTGAACAGTTGGTCGTCGGCGCAGACGCTGTTCACCGGCAGCATCTCCGACTCCGGCACGGGCCCGATCGACCAGGCGCTCATCGGCGACAGCCAGAACATGTACCTGTTCTTCGCCGGGGACAACGGCCGGATCTACCGGGCCAGCATGCCGATCGGCAACTTCCCGGGCAACTTCGGCTCGAACTACACGACGATCATGACCGACACCACCAACAACCTGTTCGAGGGCGTGCAGGTCTACAAGCTCGAGGGCGAGAACCGGTACCTCATGCTCGTCGAGTCGATCGGCTCGCAGGGTCGCTACTTCCGTTCGTACACGGCTACCAGTCTGGGCGGTACGTGGACGCCGCAGGCCACGTCCGAGAGCAACCCGTTCGCAGGCAAGGCCAACAGCGGTGCGACCTGGACCAACGACATCAGCCACGGTGAGTTGATCCGGACCAACGCCGACCAGACCATGACCGTGAACGCCTGCAACTTGCAGTTGCTGTACCAGGGACGGTCTCCGAACTCGGGCGGTGACTACGGCCTCCTGCCCTACCGGCCGGGTCTGCTGACGCTGCAACGCTGACCACCGGACAACGCCGAGCGGACGGGCTCGGCACCGAGCGAGCCCGTCCGCTCCTTGCCCACCTCACCACCGAGAGGTAGCGACAGTGCGAGGACACAGACACCACCCATCGCTTGCGAGGAACACCCATGCTGACCGAGCATCCCGCGGCTTCCGCGGACGGCTGTTCAGGATCGTCGCCGCCGGGGTCGCCGCCGCCGTCGGGTTGTTCGCCATAGCGCTGACGGCCGGCACGGCGTCGGCCGCCGACAACCCGTTCCAGCGTGGCCCGGACCCCACCCTGGCCAGCGTTGCGGCGCAAACCGGCCCGTTCGCCAACGCGTCGGTCAGCGTCCCGACCGGGTACGGCTTCAACGGCGGCCGGATCTACTACCCGACGGACACCAGCCAGGGCACCTTCGGGGCCATCGCGATCTCGCCGGGTTACACCGCGTTGTTCTCCGCCGAACTGGCCTGGATGGGGCCCTGGCTGGCCTCCCACGGTTTCGTCGTGATCGGCATCGAGACCAACAGCCGTAACGACTTCGACACCGCCCGCGGTACCCAGTTGCTCGCCGCACTGGACTACCTGACGCAGCAGAGCCCGGTACGCGACCGGGTCGACCCCAACCGGCTGGCCGTCTCCGGCCACTCCATGGGCGGCGGCGGGGCGCTGAGCGCAGCCGGCCGGCGCTCGTCGTTGAAGGCAGCGGTCGGGATCACGCCGTACTCGCCGTCGTCGAACCTGGCCAACGACCGGGTGCCCACGATGATCATTTCTGGACAGGCGGACACGGTGGTCACCCCGTCCTACGCCCTCGGCCTGTACAACAGCCTCCCGGCCACGACGGAGAGCGTCTATCTGGAGGTCGCCGGTGGTGATCACGGGTTCATGGTCGGCCGGTCGAACCCAGTGATGATCAGGACCATGCTGCCGTTCGTCAAGATGTTCATCGACAACGACACCCGGTACAGCCAGTTCCTCTGCCCGCTGGCGGACTCCAGCGGCGTGGTCACCTACCGCAGCACGTGCCCGTTGCTGCCCGGCGCGCCGACCACGCCTCCGACTACTCCGCCCACCGGTTCACCCGGCTCCGCCGGCGAGATCGTCGGCGCCCAGTCGGGCCGGTGCATCGACGTACCCAACGCCGCACGCGACAACGGCACCCGGGTGCAGCTGTACGACTGCAACAGGCAGCCCAACCAGTCCTGGACATACACCTCGAACAAGCAACTTCAGGTGTACGGCGACAGATGTCTGGACGCAGCCGGTTCCGGCAACGGCGCTGCTGTGCAGATCTACAGCTGCCACAGTCAGACCAACCAGCAGTGGAACCTCAACTCCAACGGCACGATCAGCAGCGTGCAGTCCGGACGATGCCTCGACGTCTGGAGCACCGCCAACGGAGTACAGGTCCAGCTGTACGACTGCCACGGACAAACCAACCAACAATTCAGGCTCGCGTCCCGCACCCGATGATCATGAGCAATCGCCAGGGCCGCCGCAGCCGGTGAGTACCGGCGACGGTGGCCGGACCGGCCACCGTCGCCGGTCTGCCGGACCGGGGTGCGTGGAAGCCCTGCGCGGATCGATGGCCGAGCTGGACCGAGGCGAAGGCCGCGAACGGGCGCTCGTCGACCCGACCGTGGCGCCGGACGTGGCGTGAGGCTGATCTTTTCGACGACAGCTTGGTCGCAGTACCTCAGTCACACGGACCGCAAGCTGATCAAGCGAATCAACGACGCGATCGCGGACGTCATGCGCAACGGCTACGAAGGCATCGGTAAGCCCGAACCGCTTCGTGGAGAGTTGTCCGGCCTCTGGTCGCGGCGAATTGACCGTGAGCACCGGCTCGTCTATCGGATCAAAATTGGCGACGTCGAGATCGTCGCCTGCAAATACCACTACGGCGATAGGTGAATCCGTCACTTCACTCTTGACCGGGACTTGCCGTGGGCAGGCCGGCGGCCTTGGCGCTGTCGAGCAGCCGCCGGTCGTAGGTGACGAAGGCCAGCAGCGGCGACCCGGATTCGTTGGTGAGGACCTGCGCGGTGGCGAGATGGATGGCGTCGAGGCTGCGCAGTGTCGGTTCGGCGAAGGCGGCCGCTGTCGCGCGGATCGTACTGTCGATCTCCAGCCGGAACAGCCGTCCGATTGCGGCCGGCACGCCGACCAATGCCTGCGGGGCCGACCGGCGCAGCGCCCCGGGGACTTCGATCTCCACGAGAGCCGACGAGACGAGGGGTGCGTCGGTGTGGGCGTTGAGCCAGGTGACGAGTTCGGCGCTGTGTGTCTCTTGGCGGACGAGTTTGACGACAGCGGCCGAGTCGAGATAGATCACCAGCGCTCCTCGTCGCGCATCTCGGCGAGTGTCGTGGCGACGTCGATGTCGTCGTCACCGAACTTCGGTGGCAGCGGGACCGGACCGCCGCCGACAGGAGAGACTGCCCGTCCTGCCGCTACGAGTTTGGCGAGGGCGGATCGATCGTCGCCCACCGGCACCAGGCGGGCGACTGGGTGCCCCCGGTCCGTGATTTCGACGGTTTCACCGCCGCTGACTCGGGCCAGCACCTGACTAGTGTTCTGGTTCAACTCCCGGACACCGATGCGCTCCATGGCGTAGCTGTAGAACAAGAGGTTCTACATAACTTGCGCCTCGAGTGCCGAGGTGAACAGGTCCTTGGTGCCTCGTCTCAGGAGACGCCGAATTCGTCCTTCATGACGTTGGCGATCGGCGAATCGGGTCGTTGCCGGGGCGCACCGTCGACGGTCACGTCGACAACCTCGTCGAAGAAGGCGACCAGACCTGCGAGCGGCGACGCGTCAGGCAGCGGGTCGAGGTAGGTCCAGGCCAGGTTCTCTCCGGCCGCGAACGACAGGTATGTGGCGCGGCCCTTGTACGGGCAGGCCGTCACCATGTCGCTGGGCAGTATCTCCGCCTTGACGTCCGTACGCGGCAGGTAGAACCGCGGGTACAGCTTCGTCTCGAACACGAGTGTCGGAGTGCGCGACTCGGCGAGCAGCACACCGTCGCGTTCGATGCGCACGTGCCGGCTGCTGCGCCGTGCGTCGACGCGGGAGAACGGATCGCGGGGGTGGGAGAACACGGGCTCGTCCTCTTCCGTCCAATCGAACGCGTCGAAGTCGAGCACGACGTGACCGGCGAGATCCGCGTCGTTCGGGCGGAACGCGGCACGCTCGCGGACGTGGTCGCCGACGCGGACGTCGTACGTCTGCCCGGGGGTGGAGTGCACGGCGAACGGGATGCCGGGATGCAGCACCGGTATGTCGCTTCCCGTAGCCGGCTCGACGGGTAATAGTTCAGCCCGGACGTCCTTGTCCGGCACGGCGTACGTGGGCACGATGCGGCGCGGTTCCCAGAGCAGGACCGCGGCACGGCTGTCGACGACGATCCGGCCCTCGAGCCTGGCGCGGACCCATTTGTCCGTCGGCTCGTGCCGCAGCACGGCGAGCAGCCTCATCATCTCGTCACCGACTCTCAGACTCATGCCGGTCAGTCTTGTCTCTACACCCGCGCTCGGGTGGCCTTCATCCGATTCCCGACTCCCGCAACGACGCCACCGACGTCCCGTCCGCCGGAGCGGATGCGAAACCGTACTGGTGCGGGGGAGAACAGCAGTGGTGTGACGTCCCGCCACATCGTCGGCCGTCGTCCTCATCCTCCGGGCGCCCGGAGCATCCGCGGAGCGTCCGCAGGCCCGAACGCCAGCGACCCCACCGGCGCGGCGGCTTTCGGCTGGGGCGGTCCCAGCACGGCCAAAGCCTCGATCCAGTAGCGGACCATCGCCCGGCTGGTGCTTTCCTCTCGGGAGACTCCCGCGTCGAGCCTGCGGCGCGCGGCCTCCGGGTCCGACAGGGCGAGGTCAGCAGCAAAGAGATCGCCCCAGACCCGGGGCTTGTCGCCCAGTTCCTTCTGGCGGGCGGCCGACGGCCCGCGGTAGAACGCACCGGCAGTCAACGGCAGCAGCTGGATGCCGAGGACGGACTCCGGTTTGGGGTCGAACCAGGTCGCATAGTCGATTTTGGCGTCCCAGACGATGCCCGCGGTCGTGTGCGCATACCCAGGCTCGCGGGTCAGTCCTTCGCCGAGCCAGTACATCCGGGCCGTCGCCGCCTCCAACGCGTAGTGGGCGATGCCGTACCCGGTCATCTCCGCGTTGTCGCGGACGACTCCCCAGCGCACCACGGCTTCCCAGGCCGCCACCGCTTCGCTGGACGACTCCTGGTTGTTGCCGTCCGCGAAGGGCGCGAATCCGGACGCCGCCGAACTGCCCAGATAGGCGTTGAAGGCGCGGAACGGTGGCAGCCCGCTCGTGGGTCCGATCGCCAGCGATCCGGCGTAGTCGCGGACGATCAGGTCGACCACGTCGCCGTAGTCGCGGGCGAATCCGGGATCGGCCGTTGCCAGCACGGCTGCCGCGCGGACCAGGTAGCCGTACTGGAAGTGATGGTCGTTGTAGTCCTGCGCGCCGAACTCGGCCGGGACGGCTATCAGCCCGCCCCAGGTCGGGTCGTAGCCGAAGTAACGCCCGTCGGACGGTCCGGTGTAGGTCAGCCAGTCGACGAGTTGCGGCCGCAGCAGGTCGAGCGCCGCCGTGCGCTGGGTGTCCGCTCCGGAGGCGGCCGCTACCTCGGCGATGGTGGACAGCCGGCCGAGTTCCTTGAGCCCGAAGTAGCTGCCGCCCTTGCCGGGTGGATCGGCCAGGTCCCGGTCCAGGTCGGCCAGCACGGCTTTGTTCGCCGCCTTGCTCAGCGGCACCTTCGGCACTGCGGTGAGCAACCCCGGCATCGAGGTCGTGACCTGCACCGCGTCGGCCGTGACCAGGGACATCGTTCCTCGCGCGTCCGGGTAGGAGCCGGTCAGCGGCTCCGGCCCGGTGATCAGGCCGGCTCGGTGGTGCGGCAGCAGGGCCCACGCTCCGGCCCCACCGGCGGCCCGGCGTGCGGTGAGGGTCTGGCTGACCGTTCCGGCCGCGGGGTCGTACGCCGTGGTCGCTGTGGTCCGCACGATCGGATCGCCGGTGCTGGCCTTTTCCCAGCTCGCCTGATCGGCGCCGGCCGGCACCCGGGCGACGGCGAGTTGCTCGCCGGACCCGGTGATGGTGGTCCCGGTCTGCGCGAGGTCGGTGCCGAGAACGTCCCAGCGCCCGCCGCCGATGTCCAGCCGGGCCCGGGTGGCCGAGCTGCCGACGTCGCGGAAGGTGCCGTTCAGGGTGGGGGCTGCCCCGTCGAAGCGCAGCCACACCACCGGGCTGCCCTGCGCGAGGGTGACATCGACCCGGCCGCCGCCGGCGAGCCCGACCCGCAGGACGACGTGGAAGGCGCCGTAGCTGACGACGCTCACTGCGCCGGTCGCCGTGCCCACGGTGAGGGCGGGCAGGAACGGGGTGATGACGGCGTTCGCGGAGGCGGTGAGCGACGCGCCACTGATCTGCAGGCCGTCGGCGGCGGCCTGCACGGCCAGCGGGTGGGTCCAGATCGGCTGGGTGCGGGGGCCGGTGAGGGCGGAGCTCCACCACTGGTTGGTCGGCACCGCCTGGCCCGTGAGGTCGCCGGCCTGGGCGGGGGCCTTGGTCGGGGCGGAGCCGGCCGGCAGCTTTCCGGCAATGCTGCCGCTGCCGGTCACCACGGGAGTCGTCGGCGGCGACGCGGCGGCGTCCTCCATGACCGTGCCGGCGATCCGCGCGGTCGGGACGCTGCTCGGCGGCGCAGCGTCCGGCGTGGGCGTGTCCGGCGTGGAGGTGCATGCCGTCAGCGCGGTGAGGGCCGCGATCATGGTCATGGCCGGTAGGCGGCGGTTCATGCGCTGTTCACGGCGGGGGTGCTGCCGGCGGCCGTGGTGGTGTCGACGACCACGGCGAACTGCAGCCCCGGCACCAGCGTGCGCACGGTTGCGCGGGCCGCCGGGTCCGGTCGCAGCACGACGGTCAGCTCGTCCTCGGCGCTCGTCTGCTGGCCGGCATCGACCTTCGGCTCGACCTTCTCCAGCGTCGTGGTGATCCGGTCGGACAGGCCGGGGCCCGTCACATAGGCGGTCATTCCGAGCCGGAACTTGCGTAGCTTCTCCAGCGGCACGTCGACCGCGAAGGCCACTTTGGCCGGGTCGTACAGGGTGACGATGGGCTCACCGGCGCGGGCGATCTGGCCGGGAGCCACGTTGATCTTGGTGATGACGCCTGCGGCGGGCGCCTGCAGCTTCTGCACTCGCCGCGTGTTCCCGTCGCCGTCCGCGGTCAGGGTGATGGTGGCCAGGACCGCGCCGGCGGTGACGCTGGTCCGCTCGGCGGTCAGCATGTCGGTGACGACGGCGGCGTCGGCCGATCCGACAGTGATCGGCTGCGCGGTGAGCACGGCGGTGCCGGCATCCACCATGTTCTGTTCGGCGAGGCGCTGCCGCACGATGTGGGTGCCGCCCGCGCCGGCCGCCGACACCAGGATCAACACCACCACGCTGGTACGCACGACGCGCAGCGCACCGCGCCCTCGGCGCTGCGGCGGCGGGGCCACCGGTGCGGGAGGCTGAATGACCCTGGTCGAGTCGTTGTCGTAGGTTCGGGCATTGTCGATCGTGGCGCTCATGGTCGTACCCTCTCGGCGGTGTGGCCCGGGTCTGGCGGTGGATTATGGTGGGCAGAACCCGAGGTCAGGTAGTCGCCGCGACCTGCCGCGGCCGGGTGGTGTTCGGTCCGCCGGCGGGCGGTCGCGGAGCTTGCGACGATCCGGCCGGCGGCGTCGCGCCGTGCCGGAGCCGGCCGCCGGTGACCGATTCGAGGATCATCCGGCCGAGGATCAGAACGATCATGGAAGCCCAGCCGACGGACAGCCAGGTCGGCCCCGGATCGGCCATCACGAGCACCCCGACCACGATCGCGGTGACGTTCAGCACCAGCAGTGCGAACAGGGGCATGACCGCCCACAGCGACCGGGTGCCGTCGCCGCCGGCGTTGGTGGCCTTCCACTTCGCCGGCCGGCCGAGCAGCACGCCGCCGAGCGCCCGCAGATGCACCGGCGTCGCACCGATGCTGGCCACGATCGCCGACAGTTTGAATCCGCCCGACTGCAGCCAGGTGACCAGCAGCACGGCCGCCTGGAACGGCAGGTAGTGGGTCGCCCAGGCGAGGCCGTCGGCGCGGATCGGGCTCAGCGCGAAGAGCAGGTAGAGCGCCGGGAAGAGCATGAAGGTCAGCATCGCCACGGACAGCAGGTAGTGCGTACCGCAGAACAGGTACTGCAGTCGCTGGTCGATGGTCAGGCCGATGCCGCGCTTGAACAGCCGCCCGCGCAGCAGCACCTCGAACCCGCCGCTCGCCCAGCGCAGCTGCTGCTTCAGGTACGACGGGACGTCCTGTGGGGCCAGCCCGCGAGCCAGCACCTGCGGGACGTAGATGGACTTCCAGCCCCGTTTGTGCAGCTCGATCGACGTCCAGATGTCCTCGGAGTTGCTGCCCGTCCAGATGCCGCCGATGCTGTCCAGCGCGGCCCGCCGGAACATCACGTTCGTACCGACGCAGAAGGCGGCGTTGAAGTGGTTCTTGCCCGGGCAGACGAGCTCGTAGAAGATGCGCTGAGCCTCGCCGGAGCCGGTGGCGACCAGATTGACGTTGTTCGTGTAGAACTGCGGGGACTGGACGAACGCCACGTCCGGGTCGTGGAAGTACGGCAGGATGCTGAGCAGGAAGTTCGGCTCGGGCACATGGTCGGCGTCGAAGATGACCACGAACTCGCCGTTGGTGCGGGCCAGCCCGGCGTTGACGTTGCCGGCCTTCGCATGCGCGCCGCCCGGGCGGCGCAGATAGCCGATGCCCACCTCGTCCGCGATCTCGCGCAACTCGTCGCTGTCGCCGTCGTCGAGCAGGAACGTCCGGTGTGGCAGGTCCATGTCGCGGGCCGCCAGCATGGTGCGCCGGACCAGCGCCGGCTCCTCGCCGTACGCGGTGATGAAGACGTCGATGGCCGGCACGTCCGAGCCGGCTCGCAGCCGGTTGCGCCAGACCGTGGCGTCCACCGGCTCGGGCCGGTCGTCGTGGGCCAGGATGGTCCACCACGTGCCGATCAGGTGCAGGGCGGTCAGGCCTTCGGCAGCCAGCATGGCGAACCAGAGCCAGCCGGGCCCGCGGTACGCCGGGTTGAGCAGGAACAGCTGATAGAACAGCGTGGCGGCGAGCGCCGCGATGATGGCGACGCGCGTCGAACGCTGCAGCGGCCGCCATGCCAGGCGGGCTGCCCGGGCCGGCGGAACTGGCGGTGCCGTCATGGATGCCCCCGAGAGCCGTCGATATCCAGCGCCGTGATTCGGTGCCGTAGATCAGGGAACAGGAACATCCGCCGGCGCGCGACCCGGCCGTCGCGAACATTTATATTCGGCACGGGTTACAGGGTCATAAAATCGTCGCCCGGCGCGCGTTTTTGTGAACTCACTTTGATCTTAAGGGCGACCCTGAGCTGCTGCTACACATTTTGGCGCGTTAATTCTGGGTGACCGGTCGATCTCTTTTATTTCGCCCCGAAAGGGCGCCCAGTGGGTGAGGTCACATGCTTCACCGATCGAGGTGGTGAGCGCATTCAATGCAACCGAAACGCCGCTGAAACGGGGCAGCTTATTTCTTGATGGCGAGCACGGGCCGGACGTGGGCCGGCCACTGTGGAATCATGCGCCCATGGTTCATAGATCAACATCTCGCTCCGGGCCGGCCTCGGGGCGACGTCTTCTTGCTCGCGCCGCGGCCGCGCTGGTCGGTCTGGTGGCCGTGGTGACGATCCCGGCCGCGCCGGCGCTGGCCTACGCCGACTACGAGGCGGAGAGCACGCTCGCCATCGACTCCGCCTACGGCTCGCCGTACGCCGACCCGGCCGCCTCCGGTGGTCAAGCCCTGGCGATCTGGAACAACGCCACCGCGACCGGCACGTTCACCGCGCCGCATGCGTTCAAAGAGATTCGGCTGACCATGATGGGCGGCATCTGCGGTACGACCGACGCGCGGCCGCGCGCACGGATCACCGTGGACGGGGTGACCGTCGGCGAGAACAGTGCCGGAGAGGCCTGGGACACGAACGGGTACTACGGATCCTGGTCGGGTGGAGTCCACACCATCGGCGTGACATTCCTCAACGAGTACGGCGACGGCACCTGCAACCGTTTCCTCGAGGTGGACAAGTTCCGGATCACGTCGATGCCGGTTCACAAGCACGCCCGGCACGGCACGGTGGTGAGCCCCGCCAAGGTCGTCGATCTCACCGCCGCGGTGGAGTCGAAGGCGGTGTGGCTCGTCGGCGCCGGCTCGGTCACCGTGCCGTTCGAGACGGTCGAGCAGTTCGACCGGGTGCTCGTGCGGTTCCGTGGCTTCCTGTGTGACGGCGCGCCGACCATCAACATCACCGTCGACGGTGCCCTGATCGGCACCCAGACGTACAACTACATCTCCTCCGCCTGGCGAACCGGGTACGGGCAGCACCCGGCGATCAGCCAGGGCGGCAAGTGGGCGCCCGGCAACCACACGGTGAAGCTGCAGCTGGCGAACCCGCACAGCAGCTCGTCCTGCACCCGGTCCATGTACGTCGACGTGGTGGAGCTCAACCAGTCGCCCACCTACACCGAGACGCCGTACACGCCCGCCAGTGGCTTCATCACCCGCTCCGGCACCCAGCTGGTGCTGGACGGCAAGCCATTCAAGTACGCCGGCCTCAACGCCTTCGGCATGAGCGGCTGCGACCAGGCCGACGGACAGCCGTGGACCGACTCGGAGCTGGACACGTACTTCAGCCGACTCGCGCCGAACACGGTCACCCGGACCTGGGCCTTCAGCAACGCGGGCACCGCACCGCTGGACCGCATCCTCACCTCGGCGGCGAAGTACCGGCAGAAGGTGATGTTCACCCTCTCCGACGGGCGCAACTACTGCGGGGAACGCGACGGCAGCACCGGCGACGAGTGGACCGAGGGCGTGGACAAGACCCTCGCGTGGTACCAGGGCGGCTTCCGCACCAACTACCTGCCGTGGGTGCGTACGGTCGTCGACCGGTACAAGGCGAACACCAGCGTCGCGTTCTGGGAGATCATCAACGAGCCGGGCTCGCAGGACAACACCGCCTACACCGACGCCATCGTCAAGGTGTTCCTGGACGAGACCGCTGCCGTGATCAAGGGGATCGACGCGAACCACCTGGTCTCCAGCGGCACGGTGAGTCAGGACTACCGGGGCAGCCAGGACTTCAGCTACCTGCACAGCGGGCCCAACATCGACATCGGGTCACTGCACGAGTACGAGTACGACTGGTTCAACCCGGCCAAGAACGCGTACGAGAACTCGATCGTCTACAACAACCTGGGCACCCTCCTGACCGAGATGCAGCAGGTGAACAAGCCGCTGATCATCGGTGAGACCGGGCTCTACGCCGCCGACGCCGGCGGGTGCCGCACCTCGGTGGCCACCCGGGCCGACGTGATCAGGCAGAAGCTCGACGGCTACCTGAGCCGTCCGGGCGTCGCCGGCGTCAACGTCTGGAGCATCGTCAACGGCAACCCGGTCCGCGCCGGCGAGCCGTGCCCCTTCGAGGCGACGATGGACGATCCGATGATCGCCCAGGTGCGGGCGAAGCAGACCGCGCTGAACAACTGATTCACGACGGTGGCCCGGCGCCTCAGAGCGCCGGGCCACCGCTTGAGCCTTCCGGCACCGCCCGTGCGCTAGCTCGGACTGCCGGCCGGGGCCGCCTCCGGTGTGAAAGCGGCGGCGAAGTCGCGGGCGAAGCCGGTGATGTCGCGCGCCGGGTGGCCGGTGATCGCCCGGACGTGGTCGGTGGTGTGTTCGAAGCCGCCGGCCCGGATGATGCCGAAGACACCGGCCAGGTGGGTGGCGAGCCAGTCCGGCACGTTCGCGTTCTCGAACCGCGGGCGGGCCTGCTCCTCGGTCAGGTCGAGGGAGGTGACGGGCCGGCCGGTCGCCCGGGTCAGCGCCGCCGCCACGTCGGCGAAGGTGACCGGCGCGGGGCCCGTCAGGTCGTACGTCTGCCCGATGTGTCCCTCGGTGGTGAGGACGACGGCGGCGACCGCGGCGACGTCGCGGATGTCGATCATGGCGATGCCCCGGCCGGCGGTGGGTGCCGGCAGCATGCCGGTCTGTGCGATGCCGCCGGCGACCATCAGCAGGTTGGTCATGAAATAGGTGGGCCGGAGGATCACCGCCGGCACCCCGGACCGCCGCAGGTGGGCCTCGATCTCGCCGTGCCAGCGGAAGGGTGGCAGCGCCGACGCGGGATCGGCGTGCAGGGTGGACAGCTTCACGATCTGCCCGACGCCTGCCTCGGCGGCGGCGTCGATGATCGCGGTCTCGTGGGCGACCTTGCGCGGGCCGTCGGCGGCGCAGACGTATACACGGTCAATGTCGGTCATGGCGCGGCGCAGCGAGGCGGGGTCGTCGAAGTCGCCGACGGCAAGTTCGAGGCCGGCTGCGGCGGCCTGCGGGTCGCGGACGAAGGCGCGGACCTTCGCCGAGCGGGATTGCAGTTCGCGTACGACATGGGCGCCGACGTTGCCGGTCGCGCCGGTGACGAGGATGCGGGTCATGGTTGTGCCTTTCGGTCGGTGGCCGGTGGGATGTTGTGGCCGAGGTGGAAGACGTTGGTGGGGTCCCAGACGCGTTTGACAGCGGCCAGGCGGTTGTAGTTTTCGCTGGTGAAGGCGGTGCGGGTCTTCGTCTGGTCGGTGAGCAGAGAGAGAAAAGAACCACCGGTGGCGTACGGCCGGAGCCGGCGCCCCAGCCGATCGAGTGCCGCATCGGCCGCGCTGTGGTCGGGCGTGAAGTAAGGCGCCACGGCCATCACCGAGAACGGCACGTCCCGGTGCCCGGCCGGTCCCGCATCCTGACCCGGATCGGCCATCGCGCCGCCCCAGTGGCGCACGTCGACGAAGGCGAGCGGTGAGTCCGCGGCGCCCGCTTCGACGATCGCCCGCAGCGCGTCGTCGGGCAGCGTGTGGAACATCTCGATCTCCTGCCGGTTCGCCATCGGCGGCGCGTCGGGGCCGTTGGTGGCGGCGCCGGCGGCCGGGAACGGGCGCATCCCGAACATGTCGAGCAGCGGCGGGCCGGCTGCCTCGAGCAGCGGGGCGAGATGCCGGCCGCCGTCGTCGCCGTGGTGGAACACCCGGATGGCCAGGACCCGCTTGCCGCGCAGGTGCTCGGGGACGAGCGGTGACGGGGGAAGCCGGATCAGCAGGACGGCCGTGTTCATGCCGCCCGGCTCGTCGAGTGCCCACTGCCGGTAGGCGGCGAGGGTGTCGAAGGCGCGTTCCAGCGGATAGAAGGACATGCCGGAGTAGACGCGCGGCACCTCGTACAGGCGGAACTCCAGCGACGTGACAGCGCCGAAGTTCCCGCCGCCGCCGCGCAGCGCCCAGAAGAGCTCGGGGTGCTGCCGCGCGGTGGCGGTCAGCGGGACACCGTCCGCGGTCACGACGTCGGCGCTGACCACACTGTCGGCGGCGAAGCCGAACGTCCGGGACAGCCACGACTGGCCGCCGGCCAGCGTGTAGCCGGTCACCCCGACCGTGCCGCAGCGGCCCGCGAGGCCGGCCAGGCCGTACCGGGCGGCGGCATGGTTGACGTCGGTCCACAACGCGCCCGGGCCGACCCGGGCGACGCGGCGGTACGGATCGATGTGGACGCTGTTCAGCGCGGTCGTCTTCAGCAGCAGGGCCCCGTCGGGAACAGCCACCCCGCCGTGACCGGTCGCCTGTATCACCAGGGTCAGGTCGTGTTCTCGTGCGGCCAGCACCGCGGCGCGCACGTCGGCGGTCGTCGCGGCCGTGACGACGACTGCCGGGCGGGACTCGGCGTTCCGGTGCCAGCCGAGCCGGTGTTCGTCGTAGCCCGCCTCTCCCGGCCGGAACACGGCGCCGTCGAAGCGCCGCTCCAGGTTCTCCGGGACAGGCCGCGTCTCATGGATGCCGATGTCGTGCTTCGTCATGAGGCTGAAGCTAGGTGGCGCCCTGCCGGGGCCGGATGTGCTCTGGATGTGGTCGCCGATGTGGCCATACGCTGGGCAGCGTGATCGTGCGGGTGCTCGGGACGGCCGGGGTCCACGGCCCGGGCGGCCCCGTGCCCGGGCTGGAACGCAAGGCGCGCGAGCTGTTGAGCATCCTGACCGTCCACGCCCCGGCCGCGGTCGCCCTCGACGAACTGGCCCGGCTGCTCTGGGACGACCCGCCGCCGTCGGCCGTCAAGACGTTGCGCGCCCACCTGTCCCGGATCCGCGCCGCGCTGCAGGCCACCGATCCCGGCGCCGACGTCGAACGGGTCGGCCGCGACGGATACCGCCTCGCGCTCGCGCCCGACCGCACCGACATCGGCCTGGTCACGACCGCTCGCGCCCGGGCCCGCCGGCTGCTCGCCGACGGCCGCCCGGACGCCGCCGCCGTCGTCCTGGCCGAAGCCCGCGCGATGTGGTGGGGCGAGCCCGAACTACCGGAAACGGTCGCCGCCGCGGCGCTGCGCCAAGGCTGGCGGCAGGAGCGACGACTGCTGGTGCAGGAACACCTCGGCTGCCTCGCGGCCGGCGGCGACCCCGCCTCGGCGCTGGCCGAGTTGGAGCAGTTGACCGCCGCCGACCCGCTCGACGAGCCGCTGTGGGTCCATTATGTGCGCGCCCTGCACCGGGCCGGCCGGCAGACCGAGGCCCTGCGGGCGGTGACCGCCGCCCGGGCCGCGCTCGTCGAGGTCGGCCTGGACCCGTCCGCCGCGCTGCGTGCCGCGCAGGCGGAAGTGCTGCACCCGTCGGACGCCTCCGCCCCGGCGGCCCGCGCGCCGGACGTCGCCGTGACGGTGCGTTACGCCACCGGCGACGGCGGCTCGACTGCCTACACCCGGTTGTCCGACCACGGCCGCGACCTCGTCGTGCTCAACCCGGGCATGCTCACCATCGACGGCCTGCTCGACCACGCGCACGCCCGCACCGCGCTGGCGACCCTCGCCGAGCACTCCGCCGTCGTGTGCCTCGACCGGTCCGGGATCGGCCTCTCCGACCCGCTCGACCCGGGCCGGCCGCCGCTCGACCAGTGGGTCGCCGACCTGCGCCGGGTCCTCGACGCGTTGGCGATCGAACGGGCCGACCTGTTCGCCAACTTCGACACCGGGCTGGTCGCGCTCGAGTTCAGCGCCCGGCACCCCGAGCGGGTGCGATCGCTGGTGCTGGCGCAGTGCTACCCGCGGTACACCCGCGGCGCCGACTATCCCTACGGGCTGGACCGGGGTACGACCGAGACGCTCATCCGTGACACTGTGTCGCCGGCGGCTCCCGGCGAAGGCGTGGACTCGGTGGCCCAGGCCGCCCCGAGCGTCGCCGCCGACGAGGCCTTCCGGCAGTGGTGGAACCGCCTCGGGCGGCGCGCCGCCGGCCCGGCGGTCGCCACCACGATCCGCACCGTCGCCACCGGCACCGACCTGCGTCATCGCCTGGCCGAGGTCACCGCGCCGACGTTGGTGCTGCACCGCCGCAACTGTCTCAACGTCGACGTCGGGCACGCCTCCTACCTGGCGGCCCACCTGCCGCGGGCCCGGCTGCAGACAGCGGCCGGCACCGATGCGCTGTGGTTCACCGACTCCGGGGAACTGCTGAGATACGCGGTCGACTTCCTCGCCGAGCCGTCTCCTTAGTGCCTGTCTCGCTACCTGTTTCCGCAGCTGACGCCAATATTGGGCTGCGGAGGTCGCCCTCCGCCGTTCATATCACCGTCACAGTGACGCCGATCCGAACCCGACATCACGAAGGTTGCCCTCCCAGGCCCCCGGGCGGCAGCCAAGGCTCAGAGTCGCTCATGAATCCTGCGAAGAACCCTGGAGAGACAGTTTGTCCAGGTCACGCTTGCAGAACCGGTGGTGAGCCCATTCCTCGTTGAGCACGGTCCCGAGGCATTGCCGCACTGTCCGCCCCTTGGCGTACGGAGGCCATCTGTCGTCGTCCGGGACCGGCGCGGTCTTCGCGAGCTGATCAGGCGTTACCTCGGCCAGCCATGTCTCGATCTCTGAAGCCTGCCGGGCTCGTACGGCGAGCACCTCGTTGAGGCTTGGCTGGGCGGACGGGTCGAGCTCGTCCTCCCGGTCCATGACGAACGGTGGACCCAGTCCCATGGCCGTGAACGGCTCGGTAAGCCCGAGCACGCAGCGTCGGAACCAGGAGTCGTGTACGAAGACAAGGTGGCGCTGAGTTTCGACCATCGACCACTCGCCGTCGACGCCGTGATGTTCGCTGTTCTCGGGCATGGACCCCATTCGCTCGTTGGTCGTCGCCCAATCGTCCCGCAGTTGCCGCCATGCCTCTCGCAGGTCGTCCGGCTGATCTGAGCGGATCAGCAGCCGTACCGGGTGACGACGGTCGAGCTCCGCCTCGACGTACGACATCACCTCGACGCCGTTGACCACAAGATTGGTGACCAGGCCGTCGATCTCGGCGTCCTGCATGACCACGCCGACCATCCGCGCTCTACTCAGGTCGCACTCGCGGAATTCCGCACCGGTGAAGTCCTCATCGTGGAAACGTCGCATGTAGACAGGCTAGGTGGCACCGCACGCGCTACGCACGGATCTGCCGAGATCCGCGCGTCTCACGATGTCCTGCGTCACATTCCCGTAGCGAGACACGCACTTAGCATGGGCACGTGAGCAGAGGGGTCGAGGAACTGCATCGGCGCATGCTCCGTGCCCGCGACGCGATCGACAGGGCGTACGCCGAGCCGCTGGATGTTCGTACGATCGCGGCGGTGGCTCATCTGTCGCCGGCCCATTTCAGCCGGTGCTTCCGCACGGTGTTCGGCGAGACGCCGCACCGTTATCTGCAGCGGCGACGGATAGAGCGTTCGATGTTCCTGCTGCGGGAGACCGGTCGCAGCGTCACCCGGATCTGCACCGAGGTCGGCTTCACCAGCCTCGGGACTTTCAGCCGGACCTTCCGGGCGATCGTCGGGGAGACGCCATCGGGTTACCGTCGCGGTCACATGCCGGTCGTCGTGCCCCACTGCGTCCAGATGGCGAACACCCGCCCGCGATCCAGCAGTTCCGGAGAAGCCATCGTGGGGCCGCTTTCTCTAGCCTGACGACGTTCGGTCCGACGGCTGAGGAGAGCGGCAAATGATCACCAAGCTGAACGTGGCGTCCATCTACGTCCTCGACAAGGACGAAGCCTTGACGTTCTACGTCGACGAGCTGGGCCTCGAGAAAGGCAACGACGTCCAGCAGGGCTCCTACCGCTGGCTGACGGTCCGCGTCCCGGGCGGCGGCACGGAGATCTCCCTGGAGCAGCCGGGCCCGCCGCTGCACGACGAGGCGACGGCCGAGCAGTTGCGGCAGCTGATCGCGAAGGGCGCGCTGACCGGTCTGGTCCTCAACACCGACGACGTCCGGGGACTTCACGAGAAGTTGAAGGCCGGTGGATTCACGGACTTCACGCAGGAGCCGACCGACCATTTCTACGGCACCGACATGGGTCTGCGGGACCCGTCCGGCAACCCGATCCGGATCCTCCAGCAAGGAAGGACCACAGCTTGATCGACGGCGTCTCGCGGACGTCAGCCGAGCGGCTCGATCATGCGGCCGAACTGGGCCAGCGACCCTGCTCTGTCGATCCCGTCCAGCGCGTCGGGGGAAAGGCTTGCCATCGGCGGGTCGCCCGCTCGGTCACGCCAGCCCGCGAGGCGTACCGACTTCCATTCGAAGTTCGCCTCGCCGTTCTCGGTGTGGAAGCCACCGCCCCGCTCGAACAGGATGATCAAGGGCTCGAAAGGGTCCTCCAGGTCGGGCGGGAGGGCGACGCCGGGCGTCGCCCGCAGGGCGCTCCAACGGAGGATGAACGGCGTCACCTGCTTGACGTTCCAGCCCGCGCGGGCGGCTCCGACCATCCCGAGCAGCTGATCCAGCACCTGCTGATCGGCGCGCACGGCCGGGTCGACACACGCGGCGATGTCAAAGAACGGGACGCGGGTGTCGCACTCGTAGGCCGCCGCCCAGCGGGCTGCCCGGCGGAAGTACTCCTTCAGAAGAGCGGCCCTCGACCAGGCCTTGTCGCCGCGCCGTTCCCAATCGACCGCGCCCAGACGGGCGGCCATCGCGCGTACGGCTTCGTCGGGTGTCATCGTCCCCATCCTCGCAGAACCGCGGCGACGACCTCGTCCAGGTTCGAGAGATCATCGGCCATCCGGATGCCGGAGCTGTCGATGCCGAACACGCGCCAGTGCTGGAGCGGCGCGTCGAGCCGCCAGGCGTTGGGCGCCAGTTCGTGTGCCCCCGGATGGTCCGGGTTCAGGATGCGGTCGCCGTCGGCATCGAACGCGTCCGGGTGCGCGGATCGGTAGGGCAAACCGGCCTCCATCAGCCTGTTCTCGACGTATTCATGAGCGGCGAGGCTCCGGAAGGCGGCCAGGTCGTCGGGGTCCAGGGTGCCGTTCGCAGCGCCGTCCCAGAGGTGCGCAGTGCGATCGTCCGGCGTGAAATAGCCTCGTTCCACCCGGTGCGGGCCGACTGCGATGTCGTGCTGCAGGACGAACAGGCGAGCTTCGACCAGAGTCGGCGCAGGCTGCTCAACAGCGCCCGAAGGAAGTGGCGGATCCGGTCGGCCCACTTGGCTACGAGGGCGGCTACCTGGGCGGCCACCGCGGGAGTGGCCAGGCCGAGCGTGAGGCCCTCCGCGGCCAGCCACTGGGGGAGGCGAGCGGCGAGGGTGCCCACGAACTGGGCGATCAGATCACGAACGATGGCGCGGACGGCGGAGACCAAGAGCCCGGCACCCTCCACCGCGTGCGCGATGCCCTGAGCGGCGGTGGCCAACGTCCGCAGCACGTGCAGGTGCGATTCGGCGTGGCGGCGGTATGCGTCGGCGGAACTGCCGGACCAGACGTCGACCTCGGTGACCAGCTTTTCGGCGTACACCTGCTGGGTCTGATCTGTGAGAAGGGCGATGTTCGCCCAGGTGGATGCCTGGGCAGTGACCTCGCCGGCGTTGCCGGCAAGCTGATCGAGGGCCGCCCGGAGCGGCCGGACGTGCTCCATCAGCCACGCCCCACCCCAGGAGAACAGGGTGCCGAGAGGGTCGATCGTCAACGCCAGCGTGTCCAACGTGGCGCCTGCGGTGCTGACGGCGGGATCGACCCAGCTGCGATCGCGGATGCCGTCAGCAATGCCGGCGGCGCTGTCGACCAGGCCCAGGCCGGTGTGCCATGTCGTCGAGTCGTCGGCATGAGCCACCAGCGGACTGCTGCTCACCTCGCCACCCCCTCGCAGAGGTGAACCCGGGCGGGTGAGCCCCGGTTCAACGCATCGGGGTGGCGGCTTCGAGCGCGCGCCTCCGGCGGGCGCGGTAGGTGGTCATCCAGACCTCGATGTCGTCCAGATTCCAGATCTTGCCCTGGGCCAGCTTGGCGATGGGCTTGGGAAAGTCCGGTTTGCCGGCCAGCTGATAGACCCGTTGACGACTGACGCCGAGCATGGCGCGGATCTCGTGCGCGCCGACCAGTCGGAGAGGCTTGTTACCCATGAGCATGACTATAGGCACAAGACTATAGTCGTACGCAATGGCGTGCACCTTGAGTGGCGGGACCGTCCACGGTCTACTGGGGAGACATCGATGAGGATGGGGCTCCGGTGAACGATGTCGACGCCGCGGAGGAATGGCTGGACTGCGTGGGCCGAGGCAGTCGATGAATACTGACGGGCGGGGAGCGGCGGTTTCGCTTCAGCAGGCCGTCCGCGGGTGGCCCGGATGAGTGACAACCCGCTGGTCGCCGAAGCGCAGTCCGCTACGACCTGGTCCACGGGGCTCGGTCTCGTCGAGGATGCCATCGAGGTCAGCAACGGCATCCACGACAACAGTTGGGTGGACGCGACGCTCGGTGGGGTGGGCGGCAGCCTCGACGCGCTGGCGATGACCGTTGATCCTCTGGGGTCGCTGATGGCCTGGGGCGTCGGGTGGCTGCTGGAACACGTCAAGCCGTTGCAGGAAGCGCTGGATTGGCTGGCCGGGAACCCGGCCGAGATCGCGGCGCATAAGGCCACGTGGCAGAACGTGTCTGTCGCCGCTGCCGAAGCTCGTCAGCAATACGCAGAAGCGGTCCGCACCCAGACCGCCGAGTGGTCCGGTGTCTCCGGTGATGCCTACCGCGCCCAAGCTGCTGAGCACGCCACGGTGATCGAGGGCATCGCGGTTGTGACACGCGCTCTTTCCTACGCGGTGGAGGGCGCGGGGCTGTTGGTCGGGTCGGTCCGGGAGATCGTGCGTGATCTGATCGCACAATTCGTCGCCACTCTGGCAGCACGATTGCCTCAGTGGCTGGCCGCGGAGGGGTTGACGCTGGGACTGGCCACTCCGGTGGTGGTCGGCCAGGTGGCGGCGCTCGTCGCGAAGTGGGTCAACAGGATTCAGGACTTCGTACGGGCGCTGCTGAGCAGTTTGCGACGGCTCAGCGGCAGGCTGACGGACTTGGCCGGTCTTCTCCAGCGGCTGCAGCAGAAATTGCAGACTCTGAGCCGCCGCAGCGGGGTGAGAACTGACCGAGCTCACGGAGATGCTGAGCGGGAAGTTGGACTCTTCCGGCAGGGCGACGGCATCGTGCGCAACGGCGAAATCATCTTGATGACGGCGGGGAACGTTCGCACAGTCGCGCAGAAGTACGGCATCGACGTGGCAGGAGTCAGATTTTCCTTGGACAAGAACAGGCGTGGATCCGGCCCCGGGAGGGAGTTCTATGGTGTGACGATGCCCGACGGGGAGATCAAGCTGGCTCGGGACGCTTTTCGTAGCGAGGAACAGTTGGCGCGCACCCTGGCGCACGAGCGCTTCCACCTCGAAGAACTGCGCAACGGTAATGAGTTCCCCTGGGAAGAGGCCGCCCGTGCCGCCGCCGAGATCCGGGCCTATGCATTCGAGGAACGATGGTGGCAGGCCCACAAGCACCTGCTCGACACGGAGTAGATCTGATGCCGGAGATGACGGACTCACAGAAGACGTGGGAGGCGTGGTTCGACGCCTTCACCCGGATCCGCGACGCCTGGCCCGAGCCGGTCGATGTGCCCTGCCCGGACGGTGATCAAGGGCGGCTGCGCATCACCTACACCGGTAGCCCGGACACCAGGGTCGGCTTCGCAACGCTGTGGTGCGACGTCGGACGTAACGGAATATTCCTATCGCGCGTCGGCATCCCGGACGGCGCGGAGATGCTGACATTCGACGCGACGCCTGAGGAGCGCGCCGCAGTGATTCCTGACGTCAGACTCATTCCGACCGATCCTTATGTTCCGGAAGGCGACGGGTAAGGGACGCATTGCCGGCAAGCTGATCGAGGGTCGCCCGGAGCGGCTGGACGTGCTGCATCAGTCAAGCCAAGCCACAGGGTGCCGAGAGGGTCGATGGCCGGCGCAAGCGTGTTCAGTGTGGCGCCGGCGGTGCTGAGGGCGGGATCGACCTAGCCGCGATTACGGATGCCGTGAGCGATGCCGGTGGCGCTGTCGACCAGGCTCAGTCCGGAGGGGCTCACCCCTGAGCAGGACTATAGGCATGCGACTATAGTCGTACGCAATGGCGTGCACCTTGAGTGGCGGGACCGTCCACGGTCTACTGGGAGACATCGATGAGGATGGGGGCTCCGGTGAACGATGTCGACGCCGCGGAGGAATGGCTGGACTCGTGGGTCAGCCAGGTGAACGCGCAGGCCGAGCGCAGTGTCGAGCTGACCCGCAGGGTGGCTGCGCTGACCGGGTCGGCGGAGGGCTGGGACGGCGCGATCCGGGTGACCGTCGGCTCCGCCGGCCAGGTCGAGAAGCTCGAGGTGGAGGATCGCGCGCTGGATTACACCGGGGCCGACCTTGCCCGCGAGATCCTCGCGGTGATGCGGCGGGCGCAGGGTGAGTTGTCGGCCAAGGTCGCCGAGCAGGTACGGGAAACGGTCGGCCCCGACAGCGAAACCGGCCGCGCGGTGATCGACTCGTTCGCCACCCGCTTCCTGGAGCGGGAGGACCGGGACGGGCGATGAACACTGACGGGCGAGGAGCGCATGCCGTCCGCGGGTGGCCCGGATGAGTGACAACCCGCTGGTCGCCGAAGCGCAGTCCGCTACGACCTGGTCCACGGGGCTCGGTCTCGTCGAGGATGCCATCGAGGTCAGCAACGGCATCCACGACAACAGTTGGGTGGACGCGACGCTCGGTGGGGTGGGCGGCAGCCTCGACGCGCTGGCGATGACCGTTGATCCTCTGGGGTCGCTGATGGCCTGGGGCGTCGGGTGGCTGCTGGAACACGTCAAGCCGTTGCAGGAAGCGCTTGATTGGCTGGCCGGAAATCCGGCTGAGATCACTGCCCACGCCGGAACATGGCGCAACGTCGCTGCCGCCACGAGCGAGACGCATCAGCGATACGCGTCTGCGGTGGAGTCGCAGCTGAGCGCTTGGCAAGGCGCGTCCGGCGACGCCTACCGGACGCATGCCGCCGGTCAGCTCGCGGTGATCGAAGGCCTCGCGGTGGTGACCAAAGCGATGTCGTACGCGGTGGAAGGCGCCGGGTTGCTGGTGTCCTTGGTCCGGGAGGTGGTGCGCGACCTCATCGCCCAGTTCGTGGCGACCCTGGCCGTCCGATTGCCGCAGTGGCTCGCTGCCGAGGGCCTGACTTTGGGCCTTGCCACCCCTGTGGTGGCAAGTCAGGTGGCGTCCCTGGTGACGACCTGGGTCAACAGGATCCAGCAATTCGTCCGAGCGCTTCTGAGCAGTCTCCGCCGATTGATGAGCAAGCTCGACGACTTGACCGGGGTTCTGGCTCGGCTCAGGCAACAACTGCAGCGGTCGGGCCGTACGGATATTGCGACGGGGAACGCGGGGAAGGGTGGACACCGGTCCGATCCGGGGCGTCAGACGGGGGGTGAGGTGAGGCCGCCCCGGAACGCCATGGATTACGAGGAACGCTGGGCCGACGAGGCTTATGACGCCATCCGCGCGAGCGACGATGAGATACCGGCCGTCGCTGCGACCGTTCGCGAGCACGGATTCAGCACGGACGACATCGTGCGCATCAAGAACCACGTTTTTCGGGAGGAGCACCTGCTCGATTCCTACTCGGACGGGGAAATGGCCCGCTTCGACGCGAGCCCGCGTATAGCGGAGGCGTGGCACAGACTTTCCGCGGGCCAGGCGCATCCGGCCGACCTGGATCTGCTCAGGCACGAGCGCTATGAGGCGGAGTTCATGGTCCGCACCGGTGACCCCAGCTACCGCCGGGCCCACGCGGCGACTCTGGAAGCCGGCTTCGAGTGGGATCCTGGAGCTGCTGCGGCCGACGGCCTCGGCTATCAGTACAGGGGCTGACCATGAAACGGAGACGCAGGTGACTGCTTCGCTCGGGATCTGGGCGGAAGGTGCCCTGGCCGGTGGGGTTCTGTACCGCTGGGAGGCGGACCACGGGCAAGGCGGGTCCGGCTTCGTGACCTTCGAGCCGGACACCCGGCGGATCCGCCCGTCGGACGCGTCCGGAAGAGCTATGGGCAGCATGATCATCGATGGTCTGAACGGGGACGTCACGGGATCGGCGGACGGTCATGACGCGGCAGTGCTGATCAAGGTGGCCGGGGCGATCCTGCGGGCGTTCAAGCGTTCCGGTGAGGCGCCGGAGACCGCACATGCGCACTTCTACTGATACGGGTGCGCCTGACAGGCGGGGCCTCATGACGAAACCGGCTCTGCCGAAAGGCGTCTGCCTGGCCGTACCATCGGCCGGTGCGTTTTCGAGGCACCCACGGCGAAACCGGCCGCGCGGTGATCGACTCGTTCGCCACCCGCTTCCCGGAGCGGGAGGACCGGGACGGGCGATGAACACTGACGGGCGAGGAGCGCAGGCCGTCCGCGGGTGGCCCGGATGAGTGACAACCCGCTGGTCGCCGAAGCGCAGTCCGCTACGACCTGGTCCACGGGGCTCGGTCTCGTCGAGGATGCCATCGAGGTCAGCAACGGCATCCACGACAACAGTTGGGTGGACGCGACGCTCGGTGGGGTGGGCGGCAGCCTCGACGCGCTGGCGATGACCGTTGATCCTCTGGGGTCGCTGATGGCCTGGGGCGTCGGGTGGCTGCTGGAACACGTCAAGCCGTTGCAGGAAGCGCTGGATTGGCTGGCCGGGAACCCGGCCGAGATCGCGGCGCATGCGGCGACGTGGCAGAACATCTCCGGATCCATCGCCGAGACGCATGAGCTCTACGCGGATGCTGTACGGGAGCAGATCGCCGATTGGCAGGGCCGTGCGGGCGACGCCTATCGAGTGCATGCCGGGGAGCAGCTGGCGGCAGTCGATGGTCTCGCGGTGGTGACGAGGGCTCTTTCCTATGCGGTGGAGGGAGCGGGGCTTCTGGTCGGGTTGGTGCGGGAGATCGTGCGCGACCTGATAGCGCAGTTCGTGGCGACGCTGGCAATCAGGTTGCCGCAGTGGCTGGCCGCGGAGGGGCTGACGTTGGGACTGGCCACGCCGGTGGTGGTCAGTCAGGTGGGTGCGTTGGTAGCCACTTGGGCGAACCGGATTCAAGGTTTCGTCCGGGCGTTGTTGGACAGCCTGCGTCGATTGAACAGCAAGCTCTCGGAATTGACCGGCGTCCTCCAGCGGCTTCGGCAACAATCGCAGCGGCTCAGCCGCTCCGGGCCGGCATCTGACCGGGTCAGTCTGTACTCGCGGTCCGGCGCCCGGACGAACCGGGAAGTGCTCGATCAGAACATCGGGCTGCCACGAACAGCGGAAACGGTTCAGCACTATGCCGAGCTGGCGGGTGTCGACTTTCGCGGAACGCCTGTGGAAGTCGTCGAAAGCGCGGACGACATCGCGTATCTAGACTTTCAGGGTGCCGCGGCCAGAACAGACTCGTTCGGCGTGCAGCTCGGCCCCGCTGCCTTTCAGGACGAGGAGACGCTGGTCCGAACGCTCGGACACGAAAGTGTCCATGTCGGCCAGCACCAGGAGGGGCGGATCACGACCATGACGGGCCCGTTGGAGGACGAGGCCTACGCGGCCGAGGAAGGCTTCGTCGCAGAGTGGAGGAGGAACCGCACATGACTCGGCTCACGGTTGAGCGGGTGCATCGTCTGTCGAGCCGTCCCTGGATCTTCGTAACGGGGCGGCTGGAGGGTGACGCTCTGCGGATCGGCGACGAGTTGGTGGTGGCTGACAGCGATGCCACTGCTGCGCCGGCCGTGGTGAGGTCCGTCGAGCTGCATGTCGCATCATCGAATACCACCATTGCTGTCGACGCGGAGCTCGCGGATTCGGTGCGAGAGGGTGTCGTGCTGACCAGGCGTTGATCCGGTGGAGAATCGCACGTCGGCCCGTACCATCGGCCGGTGCGATCTCGACGGGTTGTTGTTGCTCTGGCTGTGAGTCTGCTCCTGGCTGCCTGTCAAGCGGACGATCCGGCGCCGGTGCCGGCCGGTCTGCCCTCCGTGCCAGGCACGTCTTCGCCTGAAGCTTCCGCGCCCAGCCGGGCGGTGGCCACGACCAGCAGCCCGGCACCTGAGCCGTCGAAAAGGCCGAAGAAACTCGAGTCTCCCGGCAACCCGAACGGCAGGGCGCAGATCCCCGCCGCCGCCGAGGCCGTCGACACCTCCGATCCCACTCGCACCATCGGGTCGGGCACCCCCGAGAGCTGCACCTCCGCCGCCGTCGTCAAGGCGGTTGCTGCCGGCGGGATCATCACCTTCGACTGCGGCCCCGAGCCCGTGACGATCACGATGACCGCCACCGCGAAGGTCCGGAACGCCAATGCCAGGACGGTTCTCGACGGTGGCGGGCGGGTCACTCTGAGCGGCGCCGGTAAGCGGCGCATTCTGTACATGAACACCTGTGACGAGGCTCAGGGCTGGACGACTTCGCACTGCCAGGATCAGGACACCCCGCGGCTGACGATCCAGAATATGGCTTTCACACGCGGTAACAGCACTGGCGACGACACCGAGGGTGGCGGCGGCGGTGCGATTTTCGTTCGCGGCGGCAATCTCGGCATCGTCGATTCCCGGTTCACCGCGAATCGGTGTGACGGGACCGGGCCTGATCTGGGCGGCGCCGCGGTGCGGGTGCTCGATCAGGGTGGCGACCGCCCGGTTTACGTCGTGGGCAGCACTTTCACCGGCGGGGTCTGCTCGAACGGCGCGGCGCTCAGCAGCATCGGTGTCTCCTGGACGGTGCTGAACAGCGTGTTCTCCGGCAACGAGGCGGTCGGGAGGGGCGCCAATCCGGCTCGGGACGGCACGCCGGGCGGCGGCAGCGGCGGTGCGATCTATCTGGACGGTGACCGCTTCCGGTTGGTCCTGGACGGGACGATCATCGAGCGGAACCGGGCACGGGAGGGCGGCGGCGCGGTGTTCTTCGTGAGCAACGACCGCACCGGGACCCTCACCATCCGCGATTCCACTTTGCGCCGTAATCCGAGTGCCGGCTTCGAGACCGATGGCCTGCCGGGCATCTTCTATCTCGGCTCCGGGAAACCGAGGATCGTCAGGAGCGATCTCAGCTGACTGTGGTCTGGGTCAGGATCTCGTTGGTCACCTTCTGCATCTCGCCGCGGCTCCGCACCGGTGACGTCGCGTCGATCGCCACCTGCCACCGCGGGCCGATGCCGAAGAAGTGGCTCATCACGAGCTGATAGCGGCGTTTCGCCTCCAGGAAGCGGGTGTCCGCGTCGAATCTGCGCGGTTTCTCCTCGGCGCGGAGCCATTTCTTGTTCATCGTGTTCCGCTGGGCCGCGTCGCAGGGCGCGGGGCAGGCGCGGAGCATCAGGGCGAGGCGCTTTCCGCTTCCCGGTTCGCCGCAGATGTACGCGAGAGCGTCCGGCAGTTCGACTTCAGCCTCCACGCATTCCCACTGCGCGGGCGCCCGGAATGCGAACGGCCACCCCGCGAATCGCATCGTCGACGTCTCGTCCCGTTCACCGAAGACCGCGCCGGTCAGGCGTCGTGCGGGAGCCCTTCCCGCAGGGACGGCTCCGCCAGGAGGGACGGGGGAGTGGCGGGCAGGTCCGGCAGCGGTGGTGCGGTCCGGGCGGCCGGGGCACTCGCCGATCTCGCCGCGACAGCGGCGGCGCCGAAGGTGACCGCTCCCAGCAGCAGGGTGAGCACCAGCAGGACGATCGTCGTCACCATGCCGGGATGCTTCTGTCGTCCCACCCCGAGCGCGCCGCGCATGAAGACGATCAGCGGCGCCCGGTACTCCAGGTCGACGGTCTCGCCGGGGTACGCGGTGACCAGGAGGTCAGCGGCCCCGACCCGGCGGGGGATCAGGTACGGCACGTGGGCGTGCACGTGGTGCTGACCGGGCGTCACGTCGGTGACCAGTGCCCGCCGCCAGCGTGCGGGGACCGGCTGACCGTCGATCGCCAGGACGGGGGTGAACAGGCCGAGGATGAAGGTGAGCGGCGAGAACCGCATGGTGACGGTGATGGCCGCGGTGTCGGCGAAACCGCTGAACTCGGTGTGCTCGCCGGCCGGGTATCCGGGGTCGATCGGGTACGGCGACGGCCATAGATCGTTGTGCATGCTGCGACCTCTCCAGTGGGTGAACCGGTGGACGACAGTGCGCATGTCTCGCCGGAGTGAACCCCGCCCCGTCGCACCGGGTTCAGCCGGCGGGTGCCGGAGCACCCGAACCGCACCCTCATTGCCATCAGGCAAGCGCTGCTGCCGGGGTCGATGCGGCCGATTCGAGGGGTCACCCCCGAAAAGCAACCTGGAAAGAGACCCGATAACGATGCGCAGCGTTCGATCACGTGCCTTCGCCCTGGCCTCCGCGCTCCTGTTCGGTCTGATGCTGCCGGTATCGCCTCTGAACGCCGCGGCGCCGGCCGCGGCGGCCACCGTGGTCGGTTCGGCGCCCACCCTGAGCAGCCGGCTGGACCAGGTCCGGGTGGCGAAGTCGATCAACTACTACCCGTCGGACGCGGGCTGGTCGGCGATGTGGACGGGCTTCGACCCGGTGCGCATCGAGGCCGACATGGCCAAGGCGGCGTCGCTCGGCGCGGACAACGTACGGGTGATCGTCTTCCCGCAGACCTTCGGCTACCCGCAGCCGAAGGCGGAGTACACCGAGCGTCTCCGCAAGATGATCAGCATCGCGGAGGCGAACGGGCTCTCCGTGAAGCTGACGCTGTTCGACTGGTGGGCCGGTTACTCCGATGTGGCGAACAGCATTTCCTGGGCCGACGCGGTGCTGGCGCCGTACGTCGACGATCCGCGGGTCATCGCGGTCGAGGTGAAGAACGAGTTCCAGCCGGACGACGCGGCGGCGGTGACCTGGGTGCGGAAGGTGATCCCGGCGATCCGGGCCGCCGCGCCCACCATGCCGCTGACGCTCTCGGTCGACGGCGGCACCGGCGCGGCCGGCATGGCGAAGATCAAGTCGGCGCTGGCCTCGACGCCGCTCGACTACTACGACTTCCACTTCTACGGGAACTCGGAGCGCTCGCTCGCGGAGATCCGCAAGGCGCAGGCCGCGGTGGCGCCGGACCTCGTCGTGATCGGCGAGACCGGCATGAGCAGCGCGTCGGCCGGCGAGGGGGAGCAGGGGGCGTACCTGGCCCGGGTGTTCCGCGCAGCCAAGGAGGCCGGGGTCGGATCGGTGGCGCCGTGGACGCTGAACGACTTCTCCGACGGCGCCATCCCGAGCAACTCGACGGTCTCCACGATGCCCGCGCAGTACCGGTTCGGACTGTTCCGGGCCGACGGCGTCGCGAAGCTGGCCGCCTCGGTGGCCCGGACCGCCTGGACCACCGGCACGATGCCGAACAGCTTCCTGAACCTGGGCTTCGAGGCGGCCGCGACCGACTCGCCGTGGCGGCAGAACATCCCGCAGGCGGGCGCCGCGGTGATCACCACCGAGATGGCACGCAACGGGAGCTGGTCGGCTCGGTTCTCCGGCACCACGCGGACCTCGGCGGGCCTGCCCTCGCTGGTCACCTCGCCGATCACCCCGGTGCAGCCGGGATATCGGTGGCGGGCCGAGGCGTTCGCCCGCGGCGTCGCCGCCACCGGCACCACCGAGATCGCCTTCAGCTGGTTCGACGCCACCGGCCGCTGGATCGGCCAGGACCTCTCCAACCGCCTGCCGGCCGGCAACACCACCTGGACCAAGCTCGTCGTCGAGGCGGTCGCCCCGGCCGGTGCGGCCAGCGTGCAGCTGCACCTGAAGTCCGGCGACAACACCGGCACGGTCTGGTTCGACGACGTGGCGATGTCCTGACGTCACGGCGAAGGCCATATCCCGGATGAAAACAACCGGGGAGAAGACTGATATGTGTCTCCGGCCCGCACGGGTAGACATCCTTCGATAGGTTGGCGGGGTTCCGATCGCTGACGGAAGGATCCGACCGTGCGACGACTGCTCGTGGCGCTGACCGCCACAGCATTGACCCTCGCCACGACCGGTGTGGCGGTCCAAGCCGCACCGTCACACCGGGCCGCCCCGGCTCCGGGCGGCCCCGGCGTGGGCGACGAGTACTACCCGGATTACGGCAACAGTGGGTACGACGTCTCCCACTACGACGTCCGCCTGCGGTACACCCCGGCGACCGACCGGCTGACCGGCACCACCACGATCCTGGCCACCGCGACGCAGGACCTGAGCCGGCTCAACCTGGACTTCCTGCTGGACGTCTCCTCGGTCCGGGTGAACAACCGTCCGGCCACCTTCACCCGTGAGGGCGAGCACGAGCTGGTCGTCACGCCGGCCCGCCCGATCGCGGACAACAGCCGGATCACCATCGTGGTGCAGTACTCCGGCGTCCCGTCCTCCGAGGTGGGTGCCGGCTACACCGCCTGGATCCGCACGCCGGACGGCGCCCTCGCCATCGGCGAGCCGGAGATCGCCTGGTGGTGGTACCCGAGCAACGACCACCCGTCGGACAAGGCCACCTTCGACGTGTCGATCTCGGTGCCCGACGGCGTCGAGGCGATCAGCAACGGCGTGATGCCGCGCCCGCCGGTGCGCGAGACGCTCGGCTACACCCGGTGGAGCTGGCGGTCGCTCAAGCCGCAGGCCACCTACCTGACCTTCCTGGCCGTCGGGCAGTACGACGTCACGACCGACACCTCGACGAGCGGCCTGCCGGTCTACAACGCCTACTCCCAGCTGCTCACCGCGGAGTTCCGCGACGCCGCCGAGGCCAGCGTGGAACGCACCGTGGAGATCGCCGAGTGGGAGAGCACGATCTTCGGGCCGTACCCGTTCGAGGCGCTCGGCGGCCTGGTCGCGCCGCCCGGCACGCTCGGTTTCGCCCTGGAGAACCAGACCCGGCCGACCTATTCGTGGGCTTTCTTCCGCCGGGGCGCCAACACCTCGGTGGTCGCGCACGAGCTCGCCCACCAGTGGTTCGGTGACTCGTTGTCGGTGGCCGAGTGGAAGCACATCTGGCTGAACGAAGGGTTCGCCAGTTACGCGGAGTGGCTCTGGTCGGAGAAGAACGACGAGGGCACCGCGCAGGAGATCTTCGACTACCTTTACGCGACGTACCCGGACGACGCCTCGATCTGGACGACCGCGCCGGCCGATCCGGGGGTTCCCGAGCTGTTCGGCGACGCCGTCTACGACCGCGGTGCGATGACCCTGCACCAGCTCCGGAACACCGTCGGTGACGAGGACTTCTTCCAGATCGTTCGGACCTGGGCGGACGACAACCGCTACGGCAACGTGACGACGGACGAGTTCATCGCCCTCGCCGAGAAGATCTCCGGCCAGGACCTGGACGCGTTCTTCGACGCGTGGATCTTCACGCCGGAGAAGCCGGCCGTCGCGGGCGCGGCGACGCTGGCCCGCAAGGCGCCGGTCGCCCCGAAGTCGTGGGAGAAGATCAGCCAGACCCACGAGCTGCTGCACAAGCACTGACGCACCAACCGTGTGAACTTCGGGCGCGTATCGAGCCCGAAGTTCACACGCTGCGGACGAGCGCGGTGCGGACGAGCGCGGTGCGGACGAGCGCGGTGCGGACGAGCGCGGTGCGGACGAGCGCGGTG
>NZ_JBVYOQ010000020.1:0-153110 GCF_056134165.1 Actinoplanes sp. 13
ACACAGCGCCGCCCAACACAGCGCCGCCCAACACAGCGCCGCCCAACACAGCGCCGCCCAACACAGCGCCGCCCAACCCAACGCCGCCCACCATCGTGCCGCCCACCTGAGCGATGCCGACGCGCCGCTGGTCGAGGCGCTCTCCCGGGACGGCCGGCTCAGCTATACCGACCTGGCCACCGCCACCGGCTGGCCGGAGTCCACCGTCCGCCGCCGCCTGCACGAGCTGTTCAGTGCCGGTTCGCTCTACACCGACGTCGAGATCGAGAGCGAGCTGTTCGGCTTCCGCGCCGCGGTCCTGCTCTGGCTCTCGGTCGCGCCCGCCCGGCTGGCCGCGGTCGGCGCCGCCCTCGCCACCCACGAGGAGATCGTCTTCGCTGCGGCCACCACCGGGCCCACCAACGTGCAGGCCACCGCGGTCTGCCCGGACATGCCGTCGTTCTACCGCTACGTGACCGAGAAGCTGGGCTCGCTGCACGGCGTCGAGCGGATCGAGTCGGCCCCGGTCCTGCGGCACGTCAAACAGATGGGTGCGGTGCGCTGAACGGTGCGCCGCCGAAGATCACCCAAAGGCCGGTCCGAGTTCTGTTTCCGCTGCGCGGTGACCGGGCATCGGTGACGGTGATGAATACCGGAGACCTGCTGGACGGCCGTTTCCGCCTGCGCGACCGGCTCGGCGTGGGCGGCATGTCCGTGGTGTGGCGTGCGCACGACGAGGTGCTCGGCCGGGACGTGGCCGTCAAGGTCCTCTCCCTGGACCTCGCGCGTGACCCGGCCCTGCTGGCCCGCATCCGGGACGAGGCGCGGGCCGTCGCCCGGCTGCGGCATCCGAACATCGTCGAGGTGTACGACTTCGGCGAGGCGCCCGGCCCACTGCCGTACGTGGTGATGGAGGTCGTCGAGGGCCGCTCGCTGTCGGAGCTGCTCGCAGGCGGCGCGGTCTCGTGGCGGCTGGCCGTCCTGATCAGCGCCCAGGTCGCCGCGGCGCTGGCCGCGGCCCACGACCGGGGTGTGGTGCACCGGGACGTGAAACCGGGCAACGTGGTGGTGTCCGGCGCCCGGGTGAAACTGGTCGACTTCGGCATCTCGGCGGTGTCCGGCGACGACGACCGGGCCGCGGGCGAGTTGCTCGGCACCCCGGCCTACCTGGCGCCGGAACGCCTGGAGCACGGCGTGGTCCGCCCGGCGACCGATGTGTACGCGCTCGGCCTGATCCTCTACCGCGCGCTGGCCGGCCGGATGCCGTGGCAGGCGTCCACCGCCACCCAGATGCTCCGCGCGCACCGGTACCAGGAGCCGACCGCCCTGCCGCGCGTCGCGGGTCTGCCCGGCGACGTGGCCACCCTGTGCCGCCAGTGCCTCGACAAGGATCCGGCCCGCCGTCCGAGCGCCGCCGCGGTGGCGACCGTGCTGGGCGCGGCGGTGGGGGTCAGCCCGGCCGTCCTCGCGCTCCCCGGCACCGCCGGCAGTACCGGACGGCGCGGGGCCGCGGAACCCGCGACCGCGCCGGTCCGGCGGCCGGCGGCAGCCCTGGCGGCGAGCACCCAGGCGATCACCGGCCGCCTCACCACCGTCCTGCGGCGCCACCGGCGGCTCGCCGTGGCGACCGGCGCCACGGCCCTGCTGCTGGCCGGTGGTGTCCTGGCCGCGACGCTGCCCGACAAACCTGGAAGCCCGCAGGCCGGCGGTCTTGCCGGTCAGCCGGCGCAGGCCGAGGTCCCGGCCGCCCCCGCGACGACCGCACCCGCGCCGCGGTGCACGATCGGCTATGTGGTGGCGGCCTCCGGCGGCCGGTTCACCACCAAGGTCAGCATCGCCAACACCGGCGCCGTGCCGATCCCGGCCGCACCGCTGACCTTCACGCTGCCGGGCAAGCAGCAGCTGAGCAGCGCGACCCCCGGCTGGCGACAGAGCGGCCGGACGGTCACCGCCCGGATCGCCGACCTGGCGCCCGGGAGCCGGCAGGCCGCCACGATCCGCGGCACCTATCAGGGCGTGCACGCCCTGCCGGACCAGTTCCAGCTCAACGGCACGACCTGCCAGGTGACGCTGTCGGTCGCGGCGGCCGCGACCACACGCTCCGCTTCCAAGGCCGGATCTGCCGCCTCCGGGGCCGGGCCGGCCGAGCCGGCTTCCGGCACGCCCGCGAAGAGCCAGAAGAAGAACGAGAAGAAGAGCAAGCCGAAGCCCCCGGGGTCCGAGGGCGAGGACGAGGACGAGGACGAGGACGAGGGGGGCGACGGCGAGGAGTGACGTCTCAGCAGGCGCGCGGCAGATCTGTGCCGACGGCGAGGCGCTCGCGGTCCGCGTCGGTCAGGTCGCCCACCTGGGCGCAGAGACTCGCCAGCGGCTCCCGGTAGCGAACCAGATCCCAGGTGCGCAGCACCGGCGGCCTGGCGGTGGAGCGACTCAGAGTGGTGAGGGAGCCGCCGTCCGCGCTGAACCGCATTCCCAGCACATCACCGCCCACGCTGATCGGTGCGCCGACCCTGGACCCGTCGCGGGTGTCCCACAGCCAGACGCGGTTGTCGTCGCCCGCGGTGGCCAGCCGCCGGCTGTCGGCGCTGAAGGCGAGGGTGCCGATTCCGCCGTCCTGGTCGCGGAACTCGGTGATCATGTCGCCGGACTGCCGCTCCCACAGGCGTACCCGCCCGTCGTGATCGCCGGCGGCTATCAGGCGGTCGTCGGGGCTGAAGACGAGGTCGGTGATCTCGCCGCCCGCGGTGAGGGTGGGACCGGCCGGACGGCCGGTGGTGACGTCGTAGACGTGCACGTCTCCGGGCCCGTAATTGGTGTCGTCGGCGACCGCGATCAGCCGGCCGGAGCCGTTGAAGCTGCTGGCCCAGGCGCCCGCGGGTGGCGTCAGCGTGGTGCCGAGGTATTCCTGCCGGTCGAAGTCCCACAGTTTGATGCGCTCCTCCTCGTGGAAAAAGAGGGCCGCCTGTCTGCTGTGCGGGCGGAAAGCCAGGAAGTCCTGGCCGTCCGGCCACGGTTCGAGTGCGCGGGTCGTACCGCTGCGGAGGTCGAAGATCCGGGTGGCGTCGGACCCTTTGGCGATGAGGGTGTTGTCCGGGCTGAACTCGAAGGTGTTGTCACGCATCGCGGACGGATCGCGCAGGAAGGGTCCGAGCGGCCGCCGGGTCGTCGTGTCGTAGGCGCGCACCATCTTCCCGTCCTTCTTCGTGACGTAGGCGCGCAGGTCGGGGCTGGACAGCATGTGGTTCGCCGGGAGCGGTACGCCGGAGTCGGTGAGCCGTCCCGTCCCGGTGTCCCATACCCGGATCAGACTGTCGGTGTACGCGGCGACGAGCGTGCGGCCGTCCGGGCTGAAGACGAGCGCGGACGGCATCTCACTGGTGTCGGGGGCCGGATTCATCGAAAGGGACCGGCCCGTGTCCAGGTCGTGCGTGGCGACGGCACCCACGTCCCCGGTGGCGATGCGACGGCCGTCAGGGCTCACCGTCATCAGCATGCCGACATGGCTCGGCAGCACCAGATTCGTGGTCACCGTTCTGTTCGATCGCAACTCCCGGAGTTGCACACGAGCACCGTCGGCGACGACGAGCCATCGTCCGTCCCGGGTGAACCCCACCGGGAAGCCACGCTGTCGCACGACCTGGTCCGGTTGCTCGCGGTCGATCACCGTTACCTGGTTCTCATCGCCCGTCGTGACGGCGATCTGCCGGCCGTCCGCGCTCACCGTGATCCCGGCGACCCGCTCCGGCAGGCGCACTGTCACCTCGGTGACCGGGTGTTGTCGTAAGTCCCAGAGACGGGGTCGGTCCTCGGCGTCGGCGGTGAGGAGCCAGTTGCCATCCCCGCTGAGCACGTGACGGCCGATGACCGTGACGGCAGGGGGCAGCGTGACGACGTCGGATCCTCCCGAGCCGTCCAGCCGCCATACCGCCAGCGGCAGGTCGTGCACGCTCGTGGTCGGCTCCCGCATCAGGGTCCGGCCGTCGTCGCTGATCTGAGTCTCCGGTATGACGTCCGCCGGCTTTGCGATGGGGGTGGCGCCGAGCAGCCTTCCGGAGGCGAGGTCCCAGCGCTGGACGGTGGTGCCGCCCACCGCCGCGATCAGCGTCCGGCCGTCCGGGCTGAACGCCAGCGACGTCGCCGTGGACGGCAGCGGCAGAACACCGCGGTAGTCGCCGAGATTCGCGCCGGCCGCCTCGTGGCCGGCCTGGTCGTCCGGCGCCAGGCGCAACGCCAGCGCGGCGAGCCGCGCCGCGTCGATCCGGGAGATCGTGGTGTCGGTCCGGCTCTGGGTGGCCAGCTGGCGGGCCAGCGCCACCGCGCGTTGCCGGTTCGCTTCGGAGGCTGCCCGGCTCGCGATCACCGCGCCGCCGCCGGCGACCACACACAGCACCGCCATCCCCGCGGCGGTCACCTGCCGGACCCGCCGGCGGCGCCGGCTGCGCTTGCGGCCGGCCGCCAGGAACTCCAGGCTGTCGGGGCCGACGTCGAGCCCGTGCGCGGGACGGGAGCCCCAGCGCCGTACGGCGGCGTCGACAGCCACGAGACGGCCTCCGCCGTACAGGTAGGACGAGTCCCGATCATGTTGGCGCCACGCCTGGACGTCCTCGAGGAGAGCCTGGTGCAGCGCCCGGTCGCCGGCGTCCGGCACCAGCCAGCCGCGCAGCCGGTTCCAGCTGCGCAGCAACTCCTCGTGGGCGATCTCGACGTGTTCGCCGGTGAGCGTGATGAGGCGTTCCGCCGCGAACGCCTCCACCACGGCGTCGGCCGTGACGGGGTCGCCGGCCGCTTCCCGTACCGCTTGGCGGGTGCTCGACCGGCGGTTCAGCCGGCCGTCCGCCGACGCGCTCAGGTGCACGAAGATGTCCCGCGCCGCCTCCTGTCGCACGGCCGGTAGCCGGCCGTACACCCGATCCGCGCTGATCTGGACGATGTCGGCGGCCCCGCCGACCTCCCGATAGACGGCCAGGCTGATCTCGGGCTCCGGCCGGGCCTGCCACACCTCGAACATGACCTGGGACAGCAGCGGCAGCGTCCCGTTGTCGTACCCGCCCGGCACCGACCGGTTCCGCAGGTCGGCGAGCACGGTGTCGGTGAATTCCGGCGCGACGTCGATCCCGGCCGTCCAGGCCGGCCCGGTCACTGCCTCCGTCAGCTCCGACTCGGTCATCGGCTCGACCGTGAACGCGCCGCTCTCGATCGCCGCGCGCAGCGCCGGATACCGTGTCACCCGGTCCACGAAGTCGCCGCGCAGCCCGAGGACGACCAGCGCGCCGGGACTGCCGCCGGGCAGCACGGGCCGGGTCGCCATGGCCTCGAGGGCCGCCACGAACGTGTCCCGCGGCTCCTGCTCGGACGCGGGGCTCAGGGTGAACAGCTCCTCGAACTGGTCGACGACCAGGACGAGCCGGGCCGGTGTCCCGGTGCGGGCACCGGTCAGCATTTGACGGACCAGTAGGTGCGCGTTCCCCGGTTCCTCCGTCAGCGACCGTCGCACCGCGGTCGCCGGGATGCCGAGCAGGTCCGCGAGGTGCGTGGCCAGTTGTCCTACCGGGTCCGCCGACGGCGTGAGGATGCGGCACGGCCACGCGTGGCTGCCCGGCGCGAGGGCGTCGTCGGCGATCGCCGCCAGCAGGCCGGCGCGCAGCAGCGACGACTTGCCCGCGCCGGAAGCGCCCAGCAACAGCGTGACGCCCGGCAGTTCCAGGTGTTCGGCGAGCCGTTGGACGAGCCGCCGGGTCATGTCCCGCCGCCCGTGGAAGACGGCCGCGTCGTCCTCCTGGAAGGCCGCGAGGCCAAGGTATGGGCATCCGCTCCACTTCGCGGCCGCCGCTGCCGGCGGTGCCGGGGACGCCGGCCGGGACTGGAGATCCCGCAACCGGTCCAGGACCCGGCCGACGTCCGCCTCGGTGCGGCGCGCACGTTCCCGGTCGACGCTGTGCCGTGCCGCCGCGTGGCGAACCTCGGCCCGCAGCGACTCCATGGTCAGCCGTAGTCCGGCGAGGGCGTACGCGAACTCCCCGAACAGGACGGTCGTCTCCACGAAAGCGCCCGCCAGCGCCGCCGCCAGGTCATCGTCGCCGCACTCGACCGCGGCCCGCAGCGCGGTGCCGGCCACGTCGGCGGCCTCGAACAGGGCGGCGACGTCGGTGCGTAGATCGTGGTCGGTGGGATCGCCGCCACGGAACGCCGCCGCCACCCGGTCGGCGACGTGCTGCTGCAACTCCTCCGGCGTGGTGTCCGGCGTCTGGTCGCGGCGGAGCCGTCCGATGACCCGGGTCAGCAGGTCGGTGGTGACGTTCGCGCCGATGCTTCCGGCGACGCCGGCCCCGGCGACCGTGAGCGGACCCGCCCCGCCCAGCACGGCCATCACCGGGGCGAGGGCGGCCGCTGCCAGCGTGCCCATGAGCACGGGCGCGGAAGCCGTGCGCAGGTGATCGGCTCCGGACGCGACCGAGGCGCTCACCGCCGCGCGCATCCGCCCGATGATCGGTGAGTCGTCGTGCGTCCGACCGCTCGGCATCTCGGGGACAGTAGTGGCGGGCGGCGCACCCGCTGCGGACCCGGAGTGCGTCCGATGCGGTCAGGCGACCGGGGGTAGCGGCTCAGCAGGAGCCGCTACCCCCGGTGTGCGTGGGGTGGGCGGCACGGAGCCGCTCGGGCGGCTGACCGGACACGCCTGTCGGGCACGGCGAGGCGCGTTGCGGCCCTTCGCCGGCCACAGATCGGCCTACACAAGAACGTGTAGACCGATGTGTGGCGCCTCTCGGGAGACTCGTCGCGGCTCGCAATCCCTGGAGGGAAAGTCGTGAAAAAACCGAGGTGGCGTACGGGGGTCGCCGTGATCGCGGCGGTCGGCATCGGTGTGACGGCCGGGGGCATCACCGCCACGGCCGCGGTCCGGCAGGCAGCCGACGACCGGACCGGAACAGTCGTCAACGTCTGCGGCAACGCGGTGCTCGAGCGGGATCTGACCGGCTGGGGCCGGCACGGCACCGGTGTGACCGGGTCGCGGATCCCGGTCACCGGGCACGTGGTGGCCGATCACGGATATTCGCAGCCGGGGACCAACGGCGTGAACCCGGAGATGTACCTGCCGCAGAAGAGCGTCACGCCGGGGGAGCGGTGGACGTTCGGGATGGACACCTGGGTGTCCGGTGCGGCCACCGCGGCGACGGTCACCATGCAGGTCGACTGGTACACGTCGGCCGGCGCCTATCTGGTGCACACCGAGGGCGTGCCGGTGCCGGTGCCGGTCAGCGCCGCCGAGCGGTGGACCCGGGTGGCCGGGGACTTCACCGCGCCGGCGACCGCGGCGCGCGCCAACGTGACGGCGCAGCTCACCGCGCCGGCCGGGATGACCTGGGCGGCGACTGCCTGCGATTACCGCCCCACCGGTGCGCCTGGGGAGCCGACGACGCCGCCGCCCACGACCACCCCGCCGACCACCGAGCCGCCGGCTGAGGGGGACACGGCGGCCGGGCGGCACGGGTGGGGCGCGCCGCTGCCGGCCTCCGACGAGTTCGACTACGGCAGCGCCGCTGCCCCCGCCGTGCCGGACCAGACGAAGTGGAGTCTGGCCGGCGGTGGGGTCGGCGGCTGCGGCGAGGGCCACAACGGCAACGGGCGGCGCTGCGACAAGAACACCCGGGTGCTGGGCGGGTTCGCCCGGATGACCGGCGAGGCCAACGGCGACAGCGGTTGGCTGGGCAGCAAGCTGAGGCAGAAGTACGGCCGGTGGGAGGTCCGTGCCCGGTCGCAGGCGACGAGCACCGCCAACAGCAGCCGGCAGTACCACCCGGTGTTGATCACCTGGCCGAGGGAGCACCCGTGGCCGGAGGGCGCCGAGTACGACTACCTGGAGAACACCGCGCCGGGTGAGGACTGCGCCAAGGCTGTCCTGCATTACCCGAACCACGAGCCGCGCCGGCAGGAGCAGGCCAGCAAGTGCGGCGTCGACCTGACGAAGTGGCACAACTTCGGCTTCGAGTGGACGCCGGCGCACCTCAAGGGCTACATCGACGGCGCCGAGTGGTTCAGCGTCAGCCGGGACTGCGTGCAGTGCGCGCCGGGCCGGATGCACCAGACCATTCAGCTGGACAACTTCTTCGGCGCCGACCTGCAGCCCGCGGTGTTCGAGTTCGACTTCGCCCGGGTCTATGCGATCCCAGGGGTCTCGCAGTGAGCCGGCGGGGCTGGAGCGCCGCGATCGGCGTGCTGGCGGCGCTGCCCGCGCTGGGGCTGGCCGCGGCGGCGAACAACGTCACCACGGGTACGAACGTGTCGACCTGCAACAACCCGGTGCTGAACAAGGCGCTCACCGAGTGGGGCGCGATCCGTGGCCCGGCGCCGGTGCGGCAGGCGATCACCGACCACTCCGCCGCGCGGTTCGCGTTCGCGCAGAAGTCCATGACTGTCCTCAATCCCTCCTTCTACCTGCCGCAGCAGCCGGTGCGGGCGGGCGAACGCTGGACGGTGGCGTTCGACGTCCAGACGACCCAGGCCGGCCGTGCCCGCCCGGAGGTGGACTGGTACTCCACCCCGGAGGGCGACAACAGCGGTTACCTGGGGCACGTCAACGGCGCCTGGACCACCCTGCCCGGCGGGGCGGGGTGGATCCGGGTCGCCGAGGAGTTCACCGCACCGGCCGGGGCGGTCCGCGGCAATGTGCTGGGCGACGCCGAGTTCACCGCGACCGGCGCGACGATGCTGGTCACTGCCTGCGACTACCACACCGGGGCGGTGACGTCGCCGAGCACGCCGCCCACCACGACACCCCCACCGGCGGAGCAGCCCACCACCGCGGCCCAGCGCTTCAACTGGGGCGCCCCGCTGGCCGGCTCGGACGAGTTCGACGTGTCCGGGTCCGTGGACACGCAGCGGTGGCTGTTGCCCACCGGGACCGAGGGCGGCACCCCCGGTTGCTCGGCCGGGCCGGGCGGCAACGGCCGCCGCTGCGCCAAGAACGCCTCGGTTTCCGGTGGCGTGCTGACGCTCTCCGGTGAGGAGAACGGTGACACCGGCTGGATCCGGCACCGCACCGACAAGCGGTACGGCCGCTGGGAGATCCGCTCCCGCTCCCGCAACGCCGGCGAGTCCGGTGCCGCCTATCGGGTGCGGCACGCGGTGGACCCGGCGGCCGACGGCGGGTACGGCTTTGTCGAGTACGCCAACCCGGAGGCGACCTGTCTGGGCGCGCTGCTGCGGTATCCGAGCAGCCCTACTGGTGATGTCGTGTACCGCGAGCGCTGCTCGGTCGACGTGACCGAGTGGCACCACTACGCGTTCGAGTGGACCGCCGACGGGCTGGCCGGCTTCGTCGACGGCGCGGAGTGGTTCCGCGTCACCGGGGGCGGCGGGCCCGGTGGCCGCCTGGACGTGCAGGCGATGGCCACCGGCGCGCTCACCGCCCAACTGGACAACCTCACCGGCGGCGACGGGCTGCGCCCGGCGGTGCTGGAGATCGAGTGGATCCGCCTGTACGCGTAGGCCCGTCCTGCCCCGTTGCTCCGGAGGTCCCGCCATGTCCGAGAGTCCCGACACGCCTTCTTCCGAGACCCGAATCTGGTCGTACGACCACGAGCGGTACAGCTCGTTCGTACGCCGGCTGTCTTTTCTGTTGATCGTCCTGCTTGCTGGCGAAGGCCTGCAAGGAGTCACCGCCCGGCCGGCAGCCGCGGCACCCGCTCCAGCTCCGGCGGCCGCGCCGCGGTGCCCGGCCGACCGGCCGGACCCGGTGTCGGCGATGGTCGCGGCCCGGCTCTGCGGCGGCCGCGTCGGCGTCGTCTCGCAGACCACCGCGTCGGTGCGGGTGTTCGCGAACCCGGAAGGCACCTTCACCCGCGAGCAGAGCGTGCGGCCGGCGACCGCGGGGTCGGCGCGGTCGCGCGCCGCCGCCGACCAGGCCCGGCACTCGTGGAGCATGGTCGACTCGGCGACGCCGAACACGTCGGCCTACAACGGCACCCAGGACGCTGAGATCGGCAGCCCGAACAGCGGCACGAACCGGCGCCGCTCGTTCTTCAACCTCAGCCTGAGCGGGCTGGCCGGTCAGCAGATCGTCGGCGCCACCTGGAACCTGCGGCAGACCTCGGCGGCGGCGTGTGACACCCGGCCGTTCGAGGTGTACCGGACGAACTGGATGACCTCGTCGTGGACGTGGGCGTACCAGGAGAACCCGGCGAACGTGGTGTGGAACAACACCTACGGCGGGTTCAACCCGCTGGTCGCCACGGTTCCCGCGGCCTGCGCGGCCGGGCCGGTGCCGGTGGACGTGACCAGCGCGGTGCGGTTCGCGGTCGGCCAGAGCTGGACGTCGGTGTCGTTCGGCGTGCGCACCCCGGCGGCGTTCGAGAACGACGCCACCTATCACCGCAAGTTCGACAACAACCCGACGTTGAGCGTCACCTACGGCACGGTGCCGTCGGTGTCGGCGCCGTCGACGGTGCCCACCACGGCCTGCCTGACCGGCACGTCGCGGCCGTCGGTCGCGTCGCTGACCCCGACGCTGCGGACCACGGTGACCGGCACCGCCGGTGCGCCGGTGCGGGCCCGCTTCGCCTGGCAGAAGACCGACGGCAGCGCGCCCGGTGAGCTCACCACCGAGCCGGGTGCGTCCGGGTCGATGTTCGCGGCGACGGTGCCGGCGGGCCGGTTGGCGGAAGGGACCGCGTACGCGTGGCGGGCGCGCGGTGTCAGCGACGCCGGGGAGGGGCCGTGGGGCCCGTGGTGCGAGTTCACCGCGGACGGCGGTGCGCCGGGGGTGCCGTTCGTGTCGTCGCCGCAGTATCCGGCGGACGACCAGTGGCGCGGCGGCGTGGGGCAGCCGGGGCTGTTCACCTTCACCCCGGCGTCGGGAACCTCTGATCTGGCGGCGTTCGTGTACTCGCTGGACACCGACACCACGTCGACGACGCTGGCGGCCACCGGCGCGGCCACGGTCAGCATCACGCCCACCCAGGAGGGGTCGCGGACGCTGACGGTGCGGGCCAAGGACCAGGCCGGGAACCTGTCGGCGCCGCACACCTACAAGTTCAACGTGGGGCGGGCCGGGCTGATCGAGCCGGTGCCCGGGGCGGTCGCGGTCAAGCGGATGCGGATCGCGGTGACCGGGCAGCCGGGTTACACCAAGGCCACGTTCCAGTACCGGCGCGGGCCGGGAGCGCCGGAGGGCGACATCCCGCTGGTCAACCTGCGCACGGCGGCGGACGGGCCGGTGACGGCGCCGCAGCCGGTGGCCGGGCTGGGCGGGTACGCGGTGTGGAACGCGCGGGACACGCTCGGTGCCGTCGGCGGGGTGGTCGAGGTACGGGCCCGGATGTTCACCGACAGCGGGAACACCTATGACACGGCGTGGGTGCGGGTCACGGTGGACCCGAACGGTGACGGCGCGGCGGACACCGAGGTCGGGCCGGGGTCGGTGAACCTGCTGACCGGCGACCACACGGTGACCGAGACGGACACCGACGACGCGGGGCTGACGGTGACGCGGACGGCGTCGTCGCGGGAGCCGCGCGACGGGTGGGTGCCGCAGGGGGAGCGGCTCAGCGTCAACCAGCGTCAGGTCGGCACGGATCTGACCGGGTTCACCGGCCGGTCGGCGTCGATCGCGCGCAGCACGGCCCGCGGGCACGACAGCACCGACTCGATCCTGGTCACGCCGTCGTCCAGCGGTGGCTCGACGGACACCTACGCCGATGTCGGCGGGGACACCGGCGGGATGCGGCTGGGGATGGCCGCCGGTAGGTCGTACCGCATCACGGGTTGGATCTTCGTGCCGGCCGCCACCGGTCTCAATCCGCCGGGGACGCACGGGTTGCGGCTGGTGCCGTGGTTCAAGACGCCGGGCGGCGGCTATCAGGCGGTGCCCAGCGCGCGGGCGGCCTACGTCGACGGCTGGCAGGAGCTGTCGGTCGACGTGAGCGTGCCGGCGGACGCGACCGAGGCGTTCGTGCGGCTGTACAACGGGTTCGCGACGGGCTCGGGCAAGCAGGTGTTCTTCGACGACCTGTCGGTGACCGAGATCGTGGCGCCGTTCGGCCCGCAGTGGCGTGGCGGCAGCGCCGACGGTGAGTCGGAGGTCGATTGGACGACGCTGGCGTTCCCGGAGAAGAACCTCGCCAAGGTCAGCCTGCTCGACGGCGGCTGGATCACGTTCTCCAAGCACGCCGACGGCACGTTCACGCCGGAGCCGGGTCAGGAGGGGCTGGCGCTGGCCCGGGTGACCGACGACGCGTACCGGCTGACCGAGACCGACGGGACGGTCGCCGAGTTCACCCGGCAGGGTGACGTGCTGGCGATCAGCGCGACGTGGACGCCGGACGCCGACTCCACGTCCCGGACGGTCTACACCGTCGGCAACGGCCGTGCGCTGATCAAACGGGTGATCAACCCGGCCGCGCCCGGTGTCGGGGACTGTGCCGCGGCCACCCCGGCGGTCGGCTGCGACGTCCTGGAGTACGACTACGCCACCGCAACCGGGTCGGGCGACTTCGTCGACCGGGTCCGTGCGGTGAAGTTGTGGAACTTCGACGGGTCGGCGATGGTCGCGACCGAGGTCGCCCGGTACCGCTACGACACCCAGGGGCGGCTGCTGGAGGCCTGGGACCCGCGGGTCAGCCCGGCGCTGAAGACGACGTACGAGTACGACGCGGACGGGCGGCTGACAGGCCTGACGCCGCCGGGCCTGCAACCGTTCCGGTTCGACTACGGCGGCGGCTCCGCGGCGGACCCGAACCAGGGCCGTCTGCTGCGGGTGCGCCGGCCGGCGCTGGCCCCGGGCTCACGGGACCAGGTGGACGGGGAGACGACCACCAGCGTCGTCTACGACGTGCCGCTGACCCGGGCGGCCGGCGGGCCGCACGACATGGACCGGGCGTCGGTCGCCCGGTGGGCGCAGGCCGACCTGCCGACGGATGCCACGGCGGTGTTCGGCAGCCAGGACTCGCCGGCGGACGGGTACACGTTCGCCACGGTGCACTACCTGAACGCCTCCGGTCTGCAGGTCAACGAGGCGACGCCGGGCGGGCACATCGACACCACCGAACACGACCGGTTCGGCAACGTGGTGCGGGCTTTGGAGTCCACGAACCGGATGGTGGCCCTGGGTGAGCTGGCCGGTGCCGGGGAGCTGAACCTGCCGGCCGACACCGGCGAACGGGCCCGGCTGCTGTCGACGATCACCAAATACAGCGCCGACGGGGTGGACGTCGTGGAGACGCTGGGGCCGGTCACGGTGATGGCCCTCGCCGAGGAACTGCGGGATCCGAGCGGGGCGCGGCCGACGCTGGCTGCGGGCACGCAGGTGGTGGCGCGGGCGCACACGGTCAACACCTACGACGAGGGCAAGCCGGACGGGGCGACATATCACCTGCTGACGACGTCGCGGCAGGGCGCGCAGATCACCCCGGGCCGGCCGGACGCGGACGTGACGGTGGACCGCACCGGCTACGACGCGGAGAAGGGCGGCACGTCGGGCTGGAAGCTGCGCAAGGCCACGAAGAACGTGGACGACGCGGACGGGCTGGCGCTGACCACCTACAGCACGTTCGACGAGGCGGGACGGCTGACGGCCACCTGGGGTGTGGGGGCGTCCGGCGACGACGTGCGAACCAAACGCAACGTCTATTACACGGCCGGCGCGAACGAGGCCGACGCGGCGTGCGGCACCAAGCCGCAGTGGGCGGGCAAGCTGTGCACCCGCCGGGCGGTGGGCGCGGTGACCGGGCACGACCCGGGCCGGATGAGCGGCGCGCTGCCGGTGAAGCGGATCGAGGCCTACCACCGGTTCGGTGGGGAGTCGGTCGTCACCGACAGCGCGGACGGCAAGACCCGCCGCACCACCACGACGTACGAGGCGGACGGGCGGGTCCGGTCGGTGGCCGTCAGCGGTGACGACGGGACCAAGGCGGTGCCGACGGTCACCACCGAATACGACGCGAACACCGGGGAGGAGCTGCGCACCCGCACGGCGGACGCGGTGATCCTCGAGGAGCAGGACACCCTCGGGCGGCCGCTGACCTACGTCGACGCGGACGGGGCGGTGACCCGCACCCAGCACGACCGGCACGGGCGGATCGTCAAGGTCACCGACCCTTCGGGGGAGCGGACCTTCGCGTACGACCGCAGTATCGAACCGCGAGATCTGCTCACCTCGCTGTACGACTCGGGGGCGGGCACGTTCACAGCCCGGTACAGCCCGGACGGGCAGCTGGTGGAGCAGACCTATCCGGGCGGGCTGAAACGGCGCGACACCCTCGACGCGTCGTTCAACCCGGTGGGGCGCAGCTACACCCGGCCGGACGGGGCGGCGGTGTACGCCGAGACGGTCGTGGAGAACTCACGGTCGCAGTGGACGTCGCACACGTACACCGGTGGGTTCAAGGCGTACGCCTACGACGGGGCCGGGCGACTGCTGCGGGCCCGGCAGAACGACCCGAGCGGGGCCTGCACCACCCGCGCCTATACCTATGACGACCGCACCAACCGGACAGCCAAACGCACGTGGGGCAACTGCACCGGTGAGGGTACGGCGCAGACGGTCACCCACACGGTTGACTCAGCGGACCGGCTCGTCGACGCGGGCTACACCTATGACGCGCTCGGCCGGACGCTGACCACGGCGAGCGGGTTGAAGCTGGACTACCACGTCAACGACATGGTGGCGGCGCAGACGCTCGGCGACGACCGCAAGCGGTGGACGCTGGACCCGGCGATGCGGTTGCGCGCCACCGTCACGGACAAGCGGATCAACGACGCCTGGCAGACGACCGGCACCAGCGTCAACCACTACGGCGCCGACGGCGACGAACCGACGTGGATCGCCGAGCCCGGTGCGGTCACCACCCGCATGATCTCCGGACCCGACGGCGACCTCGCTGCCATCGCCGGTGGCGGCGAGGTGACGCTGCAGCTGGCCGGGCTGTCCGGCAGCGTCGCGGCCACGACGGACGTCGCGCTCACCGCGCCCGAGCTCTTCGACTACGACGAGTACGGCCGGCCCGCCGCCGGCCAGGCGGCGAACCGGTACGGCTGGCTCGGCACGAAACAGCGCTCCAGCGACGCCCTCGACGACACGGTGCTGATGGGTGTGCGGGTGTACTCGCCGGCCACCGGCCGCTTCCTGACGGTGGACCCGGTGGAGGGCGGTTCCGCCAACGACTACGACTACGTCGGTGGCGACCCGGTGAACAGGCTGGACCTGGACGGCCGATGGATCTGGATCCCGATCGTGCTGGCGTGCCTGCGCTTCTGCCGGGCCGTCGCCCGGGGCGCCCGGGCCGTCGTGCGGGGGGTCCCGAAGGCGGTCAGGTGGATCGGGCGGACGGCGAAGTCCATCTACCAGAGGATGAACAGGACGCCGGCGCAGAAGCTGTACCGGTCGCGGAGCACCATCGGCAGGTGGGCCGGGAAGTCCATGAACCGGCGGGGGAGGCACATGTCGCCCTACAAGAAGAAAATCGTCGTCTACGCCAACCCCTCCAAACGCCGCAAGATGAAGAAGACGCCTCTGCGTCAGGGATGGAGGGCGCGACGGCCGGCATATCGGCGGGCCTGACCACCCGGACCGGCGACGAGGGGACGTCGGATGACGTCCTCTCGTCGCCGCGCTCCGGCGAAGTACGAGCAGTGGCGGGGCACCTGGAAGAATCGCCGCCGAAGTCTCCCTGCGGCGGAAGGAACGAACCGATGGACCACGAGGACGGCCGTAAGCCGATGGCGGAGGTGCTCCCCGGCCTGGAGGCGCACCCGCTGCCTGACGCCTGGACCCCGCTGGCCGCGATCGTGCTGGTCAAGTGCCTCGACGAGGACGGTGACCCGAGCTGGGCGTTCCGCACCACCCGCGATCTCAACGACGAGGAGCTGCTGGGCGCCCTGACCGTGCGCATCGAGCTGCTGAAGCGGGAGCTGCTGGAGCAGTACTCCAGCGAGGACTAGGCCGATCGCCGCCGGCGGGTCACCGTCAACCTCATGGGCGGTTATGAAGGAACCAGGCCTCGCTGTCCGGGAGGACGACGGCAAGCATCCCACCGATGCCTTCATAGTGCGACGCCAGCCCTTGGACACATCTGGTGGTGGTCACGCTGGCGACGACGACGCCAACACCAGGCCCGCCTCAGCCACTACCAACGCCGCGGCTATCCACTCTGCCAAGTGCCGTTAACCGGCCGGGAGCGCTCGCGTGACCTGTACCGCACGGCGCAACCGGCCGTCGGCCGTCATCTCGCCGAACATGTAGATCTCCGTGGTGATCGTCTGCCCGTTGCGCATCTGGGCGACGAGCCGGGTGCGGGCAGCGACCTGGTCACCGTCGACCAGCGCCTGCTCCACCTCGACACGGACGGCGGTGACCCGCTTGCGGGTCGGGGTGATGTGGTCGATCAGCCGCTTCCGGTCCAGCAGCACGCCGTCGTTGATCAGCTCGAAGTCCGGTGTGTGGTAGCGGTCCAGAACGGCCGCCGGCTCCTCGTCGGTGAGCCCGGCCTCCTGCGGATAGCGCACCAGAATATCGATCAAGCGCTTTATCTTCGACATGCTGTCAAGGATATTCGCACTCAGTAGATTGGACAACGTGTCAAATGTAGATAGGCAGCGGCGCCGGCGCCGCCGATCGGATGCCGAGCGAAGCGCCACCGTGGTGCTGGACGCTGCGGTGCGGGTGCTCGGTCGGTATCCGGAAGCGGCGATCGAAGAGGTCGCCGCGGCAGCGGGCGTCTCCCGGCAGACCGTGTATGCGCACTACCCGTCCCGCCCACTGCTGGTCGCCGCTGTCATCGACCGGATCACCGCCGAAGCCGTCGCCGCCCTGGACGCTGCCGTCGCCGACAGCGACACCGTCACCGACGCGCTCCTGTCCTGGCTGGATCTCGTATGGCAGCTGTCCAACCGTTACCCGCTGGCGCGGCACCCATCGGCCGCCGCGCCAAGCCCGGCCGACTCCGAACGGCAACACGAAGCGGTCATCGCACGCCTGGAGCCGCTGATCCGGCACGGCCAGAGTGCCGGCGAGATCGACGACACCCTCAGCGCGGCCTGGCTGGTCTCGGCGACGGTCGCCCTCGGCCACGCGGCCGGCGCCGAGGTCGCAGCCGGCCGCATGACCACCGACGCCGCGGCCGCCTCACTGCGAGACAGCATCCTGCGTCTGCTCGGCCGGACCCCGACCGAACCGGCTTGAGCAAGGTGGGCGAAAGTGCCGTTGCAGTACCAACCGCTGGCCTCGGACGTCCTGCGGCGTGCAGACTTGCTCGTGCCTCCGCTGCCAACCACCCGCCGGGTCCGGTTCGACGTTCGCCCATGGGGCGACGGCGCCGACCCGGCGCGCGAGCTGCATCCGTTCGTCGACGACGTCAGCCTGGTCGAACTGGTCGCCGGCTATGAGCACGCATCTGGCTTCGATGTTCCCGGCACGTATGGCGGGCTTGTGCTCGACCACTTCAACACGGGCGATCTGACTGCCTACCTCATGGGGGAGCCGGAGTCCGCCTACCGAACGGACAGAGGGGTGATCGCGCTGCTGGGCTGTGACTGCGGCGAAGTGGGATGCTGGCCCTTCGAGTCTCAGGTGCTCGTCGAGAAGGACCTCATCACGTGGCGCGGTTTCAAGCAGCCTTTCCGGCCGAAACGCGACTACGGAAGCTTCGGCCCCTTCACCTTCCGCAGGAGTCAGTACGACAGCGCGATCCGTGAGGCGGCTGCCGTCGTCTCGGGACGCGAAGGCTTGTGAACCGCCTGCGCCTCACGCCGGTAGCAGCTCAGGGAGTCAGTGACCCGGGCTTCATGTGGAAGATGTAGTGGCGGACCTCGTATACGTCACGACCTGCATACTGTTGCGCGAGGAACGCGGCACGCATTACCCAGCGGCGCCCTCGTCGGGGTGAGTCAGCGGCCGGCTCCGCTCGCCGCTCACTCACGGCAGCGCAGAATCAAGTGCCGACTCGGCCCGGACCGCAGTATCGGGTATGCACCTGAGCGAGAACCTACGTCGAGCACTCACAGCACTGCGGCCACGTCGAGCGCTGCCCAGGATGAGCAAGGAACCTACTTACATGCCGATGAGAGTTCGTTCGAATGTGGCGAAGTATTGACCCCGGCACAGCAGTCCGCTGGAGGTCCAGGCCCTTCCCATGCTTTTCTGATTCTCATGGTGCCCATCGATCACTTGCTCGCTTTCGCGGCTATGTCGTTCCTGCTGATATTGATACCTGGACCCAGCGTGTTGTTCGTGATCGGGAGGGCGCTGGCGCACGGGCGCCGCGCTGCGCTGACCACGGTGGTAGGGAACACGCTCGGCGCGTACCTGCTCGTCGTGGCCGTGGCCTTGGGGATCGCGTCCGTCGTCGAACGTTCGGTCGTCGTATTCACCGTGCTCAAGTGGGCGGGCGCTGCTTACCTGATCTACCTCGGCGTCAAGGCGTGGCGGGAGCGTGATGCGCTACAGGCTTCCGTTGCCGCCTCACGGCCGGCCAGCGGTGGCCTGCGTACCTTCTGGGAGGGGTTCACCGTTGGCGTTTCGAACCCCAAGACCATCGTGTTCTTCATGGCTGTGCTGCCGCAGTTCGTCGACCGCAGCCAAGGCCATGTCGCAGTGCAAATGTTGGTGCTCGGTCTGGTCTTCAACGCCATCGCTGTCGTCTCCGACAGCATCTGGGGCCTGGCTGCAGCCACTGCACGGAACTGGTTCGCCCGCTCACCAAGAAGACTTTCTCTGGTCGGCGGGATCGGCGGGGTCACCTTGGTCGGTCTGGGCGTCACGGTGGCCGTCACCGGACGCAAGGACTGAACTCATCTGCCGCGTTGGGGCGTGCCCGCTTGCCTCGGGCGCCTGGTTCGGGTGTTTTAGGAGCCTCTTGTTGGCCCTATGCGATGGCCATCGGGCCGGTCGTGCCGGTGACATTCCATCCGGTTCCGGGTTGGTTATGCACGAGGTAGGTGAGCCAAGTGGCACCGAGACAGGCCACATAGCCATTAATGCCCACGGTCACCTGGTCGTCATGGCCGTCGATGGTGCCGAGGGTAATCAGGATTCCCCCGCCTCGTACCGTGGCACAGCCGCTGCTGGTGTCCAGCACGCTGCCCTTGTCGGAGATGAACGTGACGGCGGCGGTTTGGGTGAGCGAGGCAGTGATGCGGACCTTGACGTCCGATGGGATGGGCCTACCGGCGCGTGTGTCGCCGATGGGGTCGCCGGCGTCAGATCGAACGCTGTCGAGTACGTACACGGTCTTAAAGGTCTTCCCTGGGAACGAGTTCTCCGACGGCGTGTTGAGGTAACGCCGCAGGACCTGCTCGTACACCTCGGCTTCCCTCGTCTCGGTAGCTGAATGTGCGGCCGGGATGGCCCCGGCCTGGGTCGGCACGGCCTGCGGGTCCCGTGGCAGCGGTCGAGCACATCCAGCGGCGAGAAGCACCGCGATGACGGCGATAGTGAGCATGCGTCGCATGCGGCTTGGACGGCTGTGGTGTCCGCCCGGTTCCGGTACGACGGCCGCTGGGTGGACGCGGACCGACGCGACGCCCGACCCTGGCACGGCCCTCTCGGCCAGCCGTCCCGAGGGCGAATGCTCAATACATTCACACGCAGCAGCGACCGCATCCTCTTCTGCCGCAGAGAACGCGCGCTGCGTCCCCCGTCGTAGCCCGCGCGCAGCGCGCTGGCCGGCACGCACTGTAGTCACCGTTGATGACGCGCCGACCTTGTCCCCCAGCGACGCCGCGGTAGAGCAGGAGGGTCATCCGCGACCCAAGCTCGTCATCGGCGAGGTGATCTTCCGTAGGCCTCGCAGGTACAGACGGCTGATCCTGCCTTGATCTCCTCAACTCCGAGCCCACCCTGCCGATCCCACGGCTCATGACATCAAGATATCCGTGGGCCCGCGTCTCGACCGTGCTCGCGGGCATCGCAACACTCCTCGGCATCCTGATCGTGGCGACGCCCCAACTCGCCGACCAGAGACGGATCGACGCAGACGACGACCGCGAACTCTCCGGCAGCGCATACACTGCGACCAAGTTGAATCACGCGGCCATTGACGAATACTTCCGTACGCATAACCCCTGGCTCGCCCCGGTTCCTCTTGGTGAAGCCGTGACCATGACTGGCGACCCGGGATTCAGCGCATGGCTCCAAGCCGACCGGGTGAACGGTACCGGCGTGGCAACATACGTCCTCCGAATCCAGAACACCGGAACCCAGCCGTTAGACGGATCATTGTCGGAGGGCTGTGCATGGTTGGAAATGGACGACGGCAAGCGGTATTACCCGCCCGACGTGAGCAACCTCAATGGCTGGTTCGTGCCGTCAGCGGTCGATCCAGGCACCGAGTCAGAAATCGCTCTCACCTTTGATATACCGACCCAGGCCCGACCAGCCTCGCTGATCCTCTGCCTTCGCCTCGGCGAAATACATCCCACCGCGCAATGGTCAATCAGCCCCTAATATGCCAAGCCTATGCTGAGTTACTCACATGCCGCTGTCCGCGCTCGGCCGGCACCGTCGTCACAGCCGACGGTTGAGGGCTGAGGACTGGCGTCTTGTCGTGCCGAGATGAGGGCGTCCACGAATGAGCCGGCCGGCCGGACGATCTCGCCGTGGCATGCTCGCCGATCAAGAAGAACGGAGGTTCGCGAAACGCAGGTCGGTGGACGCAGCCCGGGAATGCGCTGGCCACTGCTTCGTATGCTGCGCCGAGGAGGTGCACATGACGGACGCTGGACTGATCGGACGATTGATCGATGAAGCAGCCCAAGCATCTGACTGGCGTAGCAGCTACGCGGACTCAGGGCGCCTGCCTGTTTACAACCTCTGGGGACCAGTTATGTACCTGATCCCGGCCGGCGAGGTGGTCATAGACCACGAAGACGGCAGGCCGGCTCGGCTGGCCGATCCAGCCGAGCGCGACTTCGCGCTTGCCCGAGCCGCTGAGCAATATCCAGAACTCGCTCACCTGAGGCCGCCGAAGCCACTGGCCGCGACCACATGCAACCTATGCCGCGGACGCGGCCGGATAACCCTCTCGCAAGGGAAGGTCTTGCCGTGGCAGGGCGGAAGCGGATCCAGGTCGTTCTTCTACTGCCCGGAGTGCAACAGTCTTGGATGGGCCGTGGCCGGCTGACTCGTCGCCGTCACCTGGCAAGCAAGGACGATCACGGCCGATGTCCTCCACTGCCACGATCCGCATGATGTTGGATCAGGCCGGGTGGTCGCAGCTCGGCGAGCAGGAGCGGCCCAAGCGATGACCGAGATCCTGCAAGAAGCTTCCGAGCCGCTCGACCTCGTCAGTGGTCGGCAAGGCGATCGGGGAGCCAGCCGCAATATGCTCGCCGAGCTCATACAACGTTGCGTAGAGGTCCTCTGCGGTTGCCCGGTCGAGTCGCAGCGTGATGTCGTCCGTCACGGGCCGAAGTTACTCTCGTGCCGCGCGATCCGCGCGGTCGAGCTCACCGACGATCAGGGCGTACAAACTGGCTCGACGAACCCAGGTGCTGCTGGCTACCGTCGCGCGATGACGCAACCGAGCCGATACCGCTATGTCGGTCCGGCGGAATTTCACGGCCAACTGCCGTCGGTGGAGGCGGTCACTCTCGGCTCTGTCGCTGTTCTCGACCGCTGGCTTGCCGGGCGCGACCGAGCCGAGCTGAACGAGCCCTTCACCTTCGTCGTTACGCTCGACGGCTCGCTCAGAGTCGCCCCACGCCGCAGCGAACACGTCGTCCTGGCTACGGGCCAGGACGTGCTTGCTGCAGGCGAAATGATGTTCACCCGCGAAGCCGGCGTTCCGTGCGTGCTCGAGGTGACCAACCAATCGACCGGCTATTGCCCCGATCCGGACTGCTGGACGGCAGTCAGCAGAGCGCTCGACCGCCTCGGGGTGGAGCACCCTGACGACTTCACCACCAAGCTGCTCTTCCGACAGTGTCCGGCCTGCGGCGAGCGCAACATCGTCCGCGACGGCGACTTCACCTGCGCCCTGTGTGATAGCGATCTGCCTGCACGTTGGAACTTCGCACTCGCTTGATCAGCAAGGACCACCCACCATCCGCTTCTGCCTCCGTAGCATTGATCGATGGGCGACGGCGGTGAGCTGGACAGGGTTGATGACGTACTGGTGGTGATCGCGCATCCGTTCGGTGATGTGGAGGTGCCGCTAGCGGATTGGATCGCCGCTGGTCCGGGTGCCCGTCGCTTCGTCCGGCCGGTACGGGCGCGTTCCGGGGTGACCGGGCAGGGTCTGCCCCTGTCCGTGATTCGCTGCGGTACCGCAACGACGGGGAATCCCGGCGCGCGATTGCCAGCGGCCATCTCGACGATCCTTGGCCGGACGCCGCCGGCTGAGCCGGCGATCCGGCCTCGGTGGAGTGTGTCAGGGCCGGGCCTTGGCAGGGTCCCACCACGCCAGGTTGGCGGCGGCCTGGGCGACCGGCTCGATGATCTCCCAGGCCTCGGCGATCAGCCCGTCGGTGATTCGCCAGATGTCGATGACCACGATTTCTGGGCCTGCGTCGGGCAGCCGGCGCCGGGAATGCATGATCACGTGATCGCCGTCGGCCAGCAGATGCAGGATCTCGATCTGCATGCCGGCGATCGGGGCCAGCGAGTGGCGGACGGCAGTGAGCCATTGCGTCTTCGAGGTGGTCGAGTCCGGACGGTGGTGGCGGAAGTCGTCGCTGAGGAACATGGCGAGGGCGTCGACGTCGCCCGTCTCGAGCAGCCCGGCCAGCGCTTGCTTAATGATGGTCTTCATGGACGCAGTCTTTCGGCGGGCCGCCGCGCTTGTCGATGAAGTGGGATTTCATCGCGTCCAGCCTGATGATGAGTACGCTCCTGCCACGTGTACACGGTCGGGGAGTTGTTACGGCAGTGGCGGCAGCGCCGGGGGATCAGCCAGCTGGACCTGGCGATCGCGGCGGACGTCTCGGCCCGGCACGTCAGCCTCGTCGAGACCGGCCGGTCCAAACCCAGCACCGACATGATCGAACGACTCGCCGAGCAACTGCACGTGCCACTGCGAGATCGCAACCGGCTCTTGCTGGCCGCCGGGTTCGCGCCCCGCTATGCGGAACGCCCGCTGGATGACGACGCGCTGTCGGCGGCCCGGGATGCGGTTGGCAGGGTGTTGCGTGCGCACGAGCCGTACCCGGCGGTGGTTTTTGATCGCCGGTGGAACATCGTGCTGGCCAATCGCGCTGTCCAGCCGTTCTTCGCGCAGGTGGACCCCGACCTGCTGCGGCCACCGGTCAACCTGCTGCGGCTGGGACTGCACCCGCGCGGGTTCGCCCGTATCGTCGTCAACCTGGCCGACGTCCGTGCGGTGTTTCGCAACCGGGTCGCCCGCCAGCTCGCCACCGCGCCCGACCCCGAGCTGACGGCGATCTTCGAGGAGCTGCTGACTCCCGGATCGGACGACGCGGCGGACCGGCGGATCGCCGCCGACGTGGTCATCCCGATGATCATCCGGATCGACGGGCGGGAGTTACGCATGTTCTCCACCATCACCACGTTCGGCACGCCGATGGACATCACCCTCGACGAGGTGGCGATCGAGTCCTACTACCCGGCGGACGCGGAAAGCGCCGCCTACTTCGCGACGTAAGGCTGTCGAAGCACGGCCGGCATCGTCACAGTGCTCGGGGCGAACAGCCCTCCAACGATCAGCGGTACTCGGCCCAACCCCATACTCACGTACCGGCGCTCTGACCGTCCGCATCGAGTTGCTGAAGCGGGAGCTGCTGGAGCAGTACTCCAGCGAGGACCAGGTGCGGAAGCGGTGACTCGGGTGCGGGCGCGGATCTGTCGATGTGAGTGCGTCTGAATTGTTCCCTTCGGTTGCTTCAGTCGTAGAAGAACAGCTCAAGATCTCTACCGATCCGGGTCCTGTCAGAAAGCTCTCTGCTTTGGCAACGGTCTTTTCCGGTGGCACTTCGTCGGTCAGGAGCTGCTTCACCCAGATCTCGCCCTGCTCGCCGATCGCGTAGATCCCGGACAGCAGTTCGACCATGCCTGCGGGACGTTTGGGGCGTCGTCCGACCACGGGCTGAAGCTTCCACCTGCCGGCCCGCGCCGCTGCCCGCGCTCGGGTCGGCCGCCGTCACGACCGGTGGTCGGCTGTGAGGGCCTGGCGCCCTGTCGTGCCGAGATGAGTGCGTCGGCGATCGACCGGCGTGGTCGCGGGCGAACACCGTTGCGGCGGCGACTGCGTGCGGTGACCCGTCGGGCGTTGATCCGATGCGGGCTGTCAGCCGGTTGGTGGCGTCACCCGACGGTTCATCTCGGCGACAGATGTCCCGTGGGGTCGCGTTTCGGGAGGTTCATGGTGCCGCTGCCCACCACGACAGCGTGTCCGGCGACGATCACCTCCGTCAGCGCGCCGTTCTCCTTGTGGGCGGTGGCGTGCACAGTGCTCGGCCGACCCATCGCCACGCCCTGGCTGATGGTCATGCGGTGGGTTCCGTCCTGGCGGGGTGACCGTTGCGCGAGGCTGGCGGCCAGGGAGGCGGCGGCCGAGCCGGTGGCCGGATCCTCCTCGACGCCCACGGCCGGTGCGAAGAAGCGCGAATACACCTGGGCGTCGTCGCCGAGGGCGCCGGCGAAGACATACAGGTGCGGCGACCAGCCGTCAGCGATCGAAGCCATCCAGGCCGTACGGTCGAGCCGGGCCTGGTCGACCAGTTCCGCGCTGGCCAGGCGGATGAAACAGAACCGCAGTCCGATGCCGGCGTACCAACTGTCCACGACTGCGTCTTCGGGCAGGCCGAGGGCTTGGGCCAGCGCCGGGGCTGATGGTGTCTCGTCGGCGCTTTCGTACACCGGCGCCTGCAGATGCAGCCGGATTGTTCGCCCTTCGACGCTGACGGTGACGGGACCGACGCCCTCCTCGAAGGTGAATGTCTGCCGGTCCTGGCCGGATCCGGCCAGGACGGCGGCCGTGCCGATGGTCGGATGGCCGGCGAACGGCAGCTCCTGGGTGGGTGTGAATATCCTGACCCGGCAGCTGTGAGTGGGGTCGCGAGGCGGTAGGACGAAGGTGGTCTCGGAGAAGTTGAACTCGCGGGCCAGTTGCTGCATGGTCTGCTCGTCGATGCCGTCGGCGTCCGCGAACACCGCCAGTTGGTTGCCGCCGAACGGCCGGTCGCTGAACACGTCGACGAGGGTGAAGGTGTAGGCCATGCCTCAGGCCACCACCACATCGATTTCGATGGTCGCCCCGAGCGGGAGTGCCGTGACGCCGATGGTGGTACGGGCCGGATACGGGGCGGTGAAATGCCTGCCGTACACCTCGTTCATCGCCATGAGGTCGGCCATGTCGGTCAGATGGACACCGACGCGCACGACGTCCGCGAGACTCTTGCCGGCGGCAGCCAACACTGCCGCGAGATTGTTCAGGATCCGTTCGGTCTGCCGCCCGGTGTCACCGTCGATCAGTCTTCCGGTGGCCGGATCCTGTGCGACCTGTCCGCTCAGGAACAGCAGGCTGCCGCCGTGAACGGCCATCGAGAACGGGCCCACGGGCGCGGGCAGCTCCTCGGCGATGATCGCGATACGAGCCATGATCGTGTTCTCCCTTCGATGGGTACGGCCCTGTCCTGGGGCCCGGACGAGGAACTCGACCGGCGCACGGTGGTACACGACGGCGCCGGATGCGGTGCCGCCGGATGACCTGACAGGGTCTGCGGATCAGGGTGGGGACAGGCGGTCACCGGCGGCCTGCAGCCGACGCAGCCGCTCAAGCAGACCAGTGATGTCGGTGCCGCCGAAATCGTCGGCGAGCCTTCGCTGCACGTCCTCCCACAACGGCAACGCCTCCGCGCGCTTGCGCGCTCCGGCTTCGGTCAGCCGCAGTATGCGGACACGCTGATCGGAGCCGCGCGCCATGTCGACCAATCCGGCGTCGACGAGCGGCGCCACTTCGCGCGTGCAGGTCGTGCGGTCCATCGCCAGCCGTCCCGCCAGCCGGCTGACCGACATCGGACCCTCTTGCGCCAACCGGGACAGGATGCTGTAACCGGTCACCCGCACCCCGGCCTCTGACAGGGCGCGGTCGTACAACCGGTTGATCGACCTGGTCGCCATCCGCAGCGACGTGCACACACACGAAGACTCGACCGACTCCACCAATTGAGTGTATATACACGCAATGCTCGGAGGGAACACCCGAAAACCATCGAACGTCCCTCACGCCGGCCGCGGCGCGCTGTCATGCCGCGATGGGCGCGCGCTATGGCTCATTCAACGTCCGCACAGCGACAAGGAAGCCGTGGGGCTCTCCGCCCCGTCGCCACTCGCGTAGCCGCTCGATCAGTTCGGCGCAGCTGTCTGCCGTAGCGCCCTCCAGGGCGTCGCAGCTCATGGCCTGCGCACCCTCGGCTCGGAGTTCCTCGCAAAGGCGGAACAGCGTAGAAGGTCTTGGAGGCGGGGCTGCCGCGGTCACACACGTCAGCGTCATCACGAGTCCTCCAAGCATCAGCGGTGCTCGGCCCAACCCCATGCTTTCCTCCTGCCGACGTGTCTGGGTCCTATCGGCGTCGGCGCACCGTGCTGAAGGGCCAGCGAGCACCGGTGCAGGAGGAGACCACGCGTCCGCGTTGCAGCAGTCCGGGCACATAATCGATCAGCTTTGTCGCCGTACGTTCCCTGTCTGTAGGCCGAGACCTGTTTGCCGGAGCGGCGCGCAGGCAGGAGTGCTCAGTGACCGCTGTGCACGAAGGCCGTCCACGTCTGCGACGGCCGGTGCGGCGGCATTCCGGCCGGCGCCGGGCGATCCGGGTTGATCAGCCACAGCTGGGTCGCGTGCAGTGCGTCCCGCGGTGGTAGGCCTTCATGCAGGAAGTGGTGGAACAGGAACATCACGGCTGTGGTGTCGTCGTCGGGGACGTTGCGCTGGGTGCTCACCACGGACCGGACGCCGTGGGTCAGCAGGCTGGTGGCGAGGCTGAACGCCTCGTCGGGGCCGCCGCGTGAGGCGACACCGCTCTGGCAAGCGGCCAGAACCGCCAGTCCGACGTCTCGCCCGCTTGCCGTCAGGTCCTCGACGATGCGTTCGGCCGACAGTGTGCGGCCGCCATGCAGGAGCAGGTACGAGGAGTCGCCGGCCGGGCGGACCGTGCCGTGGCAGGCCAGGTGCAGCACCGGGCCACCGGACCGGTCGCCCAGCCATTCCACGATTTCCTCCGGCTCGCCGGGCCCGTCCGGCGCGGGCGAGCCGTCGGCCAGCCGTCCCAGGTAGCGGGCGGACGGATAATAGGTGTCCCGGATCGCCGACGCCTCGGTGCGTGCGCCGGGCAGGTTCCGGTGGTGGCCGTGGGTGTCCGGGTCGGCGACGAAGAGCCCTTCCGGGGTCCACGGCACCGGGGGCTGCCAGGCCGAGTCGCACAGCATGCGTGCGGAGGCGCAGTAGGTGAAGACGGCGTGCTCGACGGCGTAGCGAACCCGCCCGCCGACCGTGTACCGCGCCGCGTGCCACGCAACGGCCGACAGCTCACCCATCGGCACGAGCGCCAGCCGAAGCAGGCCTTCGGCACCCGGCCCGAGCAGCCGCAACACCGGCCCGATCGCGGCCGTCCAGGCCCAGAGGCCGACGTCGCCGGGGTTGTCGAGCGGGCCGAGATCACGGCCGGCCGCCGGGGCCGGGCTCGGTGAGCCGGCCGGTTCCGCGCCGAGATCGGGCAGCGCAAGCCAGGTGGGTGCGGCGTCGGCGGGCACCAGTACCGCCGCTCCTGGCAGCAGATAGGCCAGCGCGTCGAGCCGCAGCGCCCGCAGCGCCAGCCGTGTCTCATCCGGATCCGGTGGCTCCAGCAGCCGGGCGTTACGGCTGAAGGTGGGCAGGTTTCCCGGACCCGCCGACTCCAGGTCGATGCCCGCGATCCGAGTGAGGACCTCCCGGCGCAGTTCGAGCGGCACGGTCGCTGATCCGGCGCTCGCAGCTCGCCAGCGCGCGGCCAGATCCGGGTGTCCCTTCTGGGTGAGCCGGTCGGCGAGGCCTCGCCGTTCGGTCGCGGCGAACAGGATCAGCCCTCGGCCCGCGTCCAGGGCTCTCGCGGCGCCCGCCGGGTCACCGATGGCCAGCAATTGCCGCGCCGTCCCGATCGCTGTGTCGGCCGCCCCTCGCGAGGCACTGGTCGCGGCGGCCGTATCAGCTTGGAGCAGCACGTTCCACGCGTGTCCGCGTAATCCGTCCACGGCTGCGGCAGACGCCTCGGCACGCCGACCGGACAGTCGGTACGCCTGCGTGAGCAGCGGCCCGATCGGTGCCCAGTTGGGATGCGCCGGCGACCCGGCCAGAGAACGGGCCCGCACCAGCGCCTCGACCGCCTCGTCCAGGTCGGCGAGGTCATGGTGCAGGGAATACCGCATCCCATGCACCGAACCGAGCATCATCAGCGTGTTGGCGAGCGGCGCGCCGGGCGGAGTGGCGGCCACAGCCGCACGAAGGTGCTCGACGGCCGAGTCGATCTGTCGTTAGCCCCCGAGGGCCTCCGCGGCGCCGACAGCAGCCAACCGTTCGGCTCTGTCCTGGCCCGAGAGCCCAGGCTCGGCCAGCATGCCGCGCAAGGCGTCCAGCGCCTCGGGTGATCGGGTGCGCTCGAAGGTTTTGATGGCGGCACCGAATCTGAACTGTCCCGCCGCCCACTGCAGCACGCTGCCTTCGAGCCCGTGCGACTCGGACTCCACGTCGGGGAGGGCCCGCAGCAGCGCCGCGTCGTCTCCTCGCTGCAGTGCGGCCACGACGCGCAAAGCCGCGGAGAAGAAGCCGAAGCCCGGCAGCGCCGGCCAGTTGCCGATGTCTGCCTGCAGCTGGTCCACCCCGGCAATATCGCCGCTTTCCTGAATCTGCTGCAGCTCCAGCATGACCCGGGCGACCCGCACCACAACAGCCGCCTCCGGCGCCGATTGCACCTCCCCGAGGAGGCGCTCGGTCTCCGCCCGGGTTTCCGCGGTCCACGGCCGGTCGTCGCGGGAGAGCAGCCGGTGCAACAGGTCGGCGAGCTGCGAGAGCGCGACGGCAACAGCCCCATCGTCCATGCCGGTCTCTGACGGACGAACCGGACAGCCCTGTATCCGATCGGGCGTGCCGGGCTGCCGGGCCTCGCAGAAGCGAACAGGGCTATGGCCCGACGGTCACCGGTGCACTCGAACCACCATCACCTCGAGTGGGACAAGGGTGCACCAATGAGCGATCATGGAGACGTGTTGACGGTCGCGTCTCCCCGCCAGCCCGCATCGGCCCAGATCGTCGACAGCTCATGGTGGAGGACAGTGGTTTGAACGACCTGGATGCCATCTGGAACCAGGCCTGCGATTACGGCGCTGAGGGACAAGTCCCTGAAGGCACGCCAACGGGCGTCGAGCACCTTGCGTCGTTGCTGCGCGTCTACAACTCTGCAATGGGTGGCGGCCTGGGCTTCGCGCTGGAGGTCAATGAGCCGTTTCGCGTCACCAGAGCAATCAACGCTTTGCGCTATTTCGAGCTCGCCGAGGCCGCGGACTTCCTGCAGGACGTCCTGGACCGCAGCCTGATTGGTGAATCCCCCGACTCCTTGCCGTCCGACGGCGACTTCTATGACCTCGTGGACAACGAAACGGACCCCGTCCGCAGGGCTTTCAAGGCGAAGGCAGCAGAGATTCCAACCGATTTCGGCTGTCACTAGCGCAAGGGTGTCTACCCATGTTTCGCGGCGTGCTGCCTGACGGGCTTTCGACGAAGCGGTCAGCTCGTGGCGTACGGCGGGTGAGGTCGGCGCATCAAAGCATGCGACCAGTGCGGCGAGCAGGGGCCGGGCGTCGCCGGTGAGGCTGGGGCAGGGTGACCGGACGGCCGGTCCGGGCCACGACGTATGCCGCTGCGGCGCGAACCCGTGGATCAATGTCGTCGAGCGGCGGCAGCGGCTGGGCGGTGACTGCGGCGCGAACCTCGTCGAACAGCGTCCCGTAGGCGTGTTCGCGGTCGGCGAGCATGCCGAGTAGGCGCGTGAATTCGTCGCGCCGGGCGGGTGCATGCTTCTTTCCTGTGCTGGATGCCACGCCCAGTTCACTGCTCTGCCGCCGATCGTGCTCTGATTATTGGCGGCGCGTCACGGAGCATGGCATCGGTCACGGAACTTTGCAGCCAGTGGCCGACCTGCTCATCATCATGCAAGAAGGGCCCTCGGGTCCGTGCGTCAACTTACGCTGACTTGCCGCGATCCGGGCATGATGATCCAACGATGTCGGCCAAGCGACCGGGGGTCGGCGGTGTCCCAGGCGTAATCGAACCGGTGCGGGTCGAGCTGCCACTCATACAAAACGGTCAACAGCTCCGACTCGTTCGTTGCGTCGGCACTGCGCAGCAGCGTCGACCCGACGTCGTAGTCGAAGCCGTCAAGCAAGTCGGCCTCATACTCCCAGTGCTCGATCCGGAAAGACCGGGCAGGACTTCTGTTGGTCCATCGCTCGCGGCGGGCCCGTGCGTCTCCTTCGACGGCGCCCGGTGTTATGTCGATGAAGGCACGCCGTCCCGGATCCGTTGCGGGCACCTCAATCGCTAAACGGCGCCCGAGCCGTAGCGCCGACAGTTTCGCGGGCGGCCACACCGGCTCGCCTGTCATGGTCGCACTCGATACCTTACGAACACGGCATCACGGTAGGCCATGATCGCGCGCATGCCGGCGCAACGCCCTCTCCTGCCGCGATGGGCAAGCGCTATGGCGCTCTGCTTGCGTCAGCTGACGTCCTCACAGTCGACAAGGAAGCCATGAGGCTCTCCGCCCCATCGCCACTCGCGTAGCTGCTCTACCAATTCGGCGCAGCTCTCCGCCGTAGCGCCCTCCAAGGCGTCGCAGCTCATGGCCCGCGCACCCTCGGCTCGGAGCTCCTCACACATGCGGAGCAGCGTGGCCGGCGCCGTGGGAGGTCTCTGAGGCGAGGCTGCCGCGGTCACACACATCAGCGTCATCACGAGCCCTCCAGCGATCAGCGGTGCTCGGCCCAAACCCCATACTCACCTCCCGCCGGAGTACCTGATCACTATCGGCGTCGGCGCACCGTGCTGAAGAGTTCACCGGAGGTGGAAGGAACAAGCGTTGGACCACCAGGACGGCCGTAAGCCGATGGCGGAGGTGCTCCCCGGCCCGGAGGCGCACCCCCTGCCTGAGGCCTGGACCCCGCTGGCCGCGATCGTGCTGGTCAAGTGCCTCGACGAGGACGGCGACCCGAGCTGGGCGTTCCGCACCACCCGCGATCTCAACGCGCGCCGGCCCGCCCAGTGCATGGGCTCTGAACGGTGCCGGCGGCGAAGCGAAGGCCCTCAGAAACAGAGCCGGAGATTCACAGCCATCAGCCGGGTGGGGGACTGGTGTGGATCGTCGGGTCGCCCTGTTGGATCCAGACCTCTGGATCGTCGATCGGTGTGAAGGCGCGGTCCCCGCCCGGCTCGCGGGTGGTCGGGACCGTGTCGCCGCTGGGCTGGTGGATGATGAAATTGACCGGCATCGTGTCGTCGGCGAGGGGGATCTCGAAGACGGCCCAGCCGTTCTCGATCCGGGTCGGTGGGTACGGCCTGTCCCATGTCACCTGCGCGAGCACCGCGGGGTCGACCGCCTCGCCCCACAGATGCAGACCCCAGGTGTCGTAGTCGCCGGCCGGGCGGTGGTAGCGCAGCGTCGCGGTGGTCAGCGGCGGTCCGGTGTAACGGACCGTCCGCACCGCGCTGGTCACCCGCGTGCCGTCCGGTTCGGTCAGGACGGCTCGGTAGCGCACCTCGGCGCCGATCGTCAGGTTGAGCGGAGCCAGGTTGTCGGTGGCGGTGTAGACGGGGGAGGACGCATCGGTGCCGACCGTCGTCCACGGGCCGCCGGCGGCGCTGCGCTGGAAGCCGACCACGTGGCTGGCGCGTTCCGGGTCGGCGACCGCCCGCAGGTTGACCGTGTCGCGGACCCTGGCGCCCTCGGCCGGGGCCTCGATGGTCAATGTCGGTGCGGGCACCCGGGCCTTGCGCGTACGGCTGGCAGCGGTGTGCCCGGCGTTGTCGAGCACCACGGCGCGGTAGTCGACCTCAGCGCCGGCCCGAAGGTCTGTCGTGTCGTGGAACACCTGGTAGGGCGCGGTGTCGTCGGTGCCGATCGGCGCCCACGAGCCACGGTGGGTTCTGGCGTAGAAGGTGACCTCGGCGAAAGATCCGCCGGTGACGTCGGCGGACACCCGCATGCGCGAGTTGGTCTCCGCGGCCGGGGCCGGCCGGCTCAGGCTGATCGCCGGGGCGACCTTCGGGGCGGAGATCTTCCCGGTGGCCGCGTAGACCACCGTGGACAGCGGCGGCACGGTCACCGTCAGCGTGCGGTCGCCGGCCGTGGTTGCCCGGGCGGCGCCGGCACCGTACACCAGGGTGAAGTTCTGCCGGGCCGCGTAGGTCGGTATCGCCGCGGTCCTCGGCTGCTCGCTGTTGTTCAGCGCCACGACGTATTCGCGTTGCTGCCGCCGGTCGGTGCGGGAGAAGGCGTAGACGCCGGTCTGAGCCTCGCCGTAGCGATGCTGGTGGGCGCCGTCGCGCAGCGCCGGGTGCCGGCGGGTGAGCGCGGCCAGGCCGCCGATCGCCTGGTACAGCGGGTGGGTGGTGACGAAGTTGTCCTGCGCGTGTGTCGCGGTGGTGCCGAGCAGGTCGTCGTCGAGATATTCCGGCACCTGGCTGGCGAACAGGGTCTGGCGGCTGTCCTGGTCGCCGCCGGGGCCGGTGAAGCCCTGTTCGTCACCGTAGTAGATGACCGGGTTACCGCGGGAGAGGTACATCAGCTCGTGGGCGAGCCGGTCGCGCGCCACCAGCTCGGGTTCGGCGGCGTCCGGGTTGTCGGTGCGCACGAACGACCCGATGCGGCCCATGTCGTGGTTACCGAGGAACGTCGGCATCTGGTAGACGTTCGAGTCGGCGTCGGTGTACCAGTCGTCGCCTTCGAAGAAGCGCCCGAGCTGTGCGGCGGGCTGCCCGCGGGAGGCGAAGTTGCGCGCGGCCTCCTGGAACGGGAAGTCGAGCACCGCCTGCATGTCGTCGCGGGTGGTGAAGGCGGAGGTGACCGGCCGGGTCGTGTCGTAGACCTCGCCGAACATGAAGAACTCCGTCTTGCCGTGCGCCTTGGCGAACCTCAGGACCTGCGGCCCGAACTGCTGCCAGAACGCGTCGTCGACGTGCTTCATGGTGTCGATGCGGAAGCCGTCGATGCCGAAGTCGGCGATCCACTTCTGATAAATCTCGATCATTCCGCGTACGACCCGCGGGTTCTCGGTGAACAGGTCGTCGAGGCCGGCGAAGTCGCCGTACAGCGAGTTCTCGCCGGTGAACGACGTGTTGCCCCGGTTGTGGTAGAGCGTGACGTCGTTCAGCCAGGCCGGGACCTTCAGGGTCGTCTCGGCCGGGTCCAGCACCGGCGTGTACGGGAACGAGCCGGTGGCCGACAGCGGCGGGAAACGGTTCGTGCCGGCGTAGTCGCGGTCGTCGAACGGCCGGCCTGCCGCGGTCCTGTAGGGTGCGACGTCCTTGGACACGTACGGTTGGCGGGCCCCGGAGGCGTACCCGATGACGTCTGCCGTGTGGTTGGTGATGATGTCGAAGTAGACCTTCATGCCCCGGGCGTGCGCGGCGTTGACCAGCGCCCGTAGCTCCGCGTTGGTGCCCAGGTGCGGGTCGATCCGGGTGAAGTCGGTGATCCAGTACCCGTGGTAGCCGGCCGACGGGCCGTCCTCGGGCTGGACCGCCTTGTTCTTGAAGCTGGGCGTCAACCAGAGCGCGGTGGTGCCCAGACCCTGGATGTAGTCGAGTCGCCGGCTCAGGCCGGCGAGGTCGCCGCCGTTGTAGAAGCCCCTTCTGGTCGGGTCGAAGCCGGACACGAGCGGGTCGGCGCCCAGGCCGCCCCGGTCGTTGGCGGTGTCACCGTTGTCGAAGCGGTCCGCCATGACGAAGTAGAAGTTCTCATCGGTGACCGGCGCTCGCAGCGAATGCCGCGCGGGTAGGCCGTCGCCGCCCCGTCCCGGTGCCGCGGCGGCCGGGGAGCTGAGCGCTCCGACCGCGAGCACCGTGGACAGGAGAGCGGCGACAGTGAGACGGATGCGCATCAATCCTCCTCTGATTCCGGGTGGGCCAGCAGAATTTCGCCGACGGCAGTCGCCAGGGCGTCGTCCAGGTCGAGGGCCTGCAACGCCGACATGCGCACCGCCAGCGAGCGTCCGGACGTGACGGTGTCCAGGACGCGGGTTTTCGTCAGGATCTCCATCTGCGCCCGGTCGAGCAGCGCGAACAGCCGCCGGCCGACGTCGTTGGAGCGCAGCCGCGGGCGCGGGCCGACGCTGATCCGCAGCGCGGCCCGGGCCGGGACGTGCTCGACGGTGATGGAGGTCCGGGTCTGCTCGGTGCGGACCTCGGCGGCGGCGGGCACGCCGTTCACGGTCACCACGGGGTCGGCACCGGGGGTGAAGGCGGGCAGGGTGAGCGTCCACGTGCGCTCGGTCGCCGGGGTGACGACCAGCTCGCCGCTCTCCTGCCGCCAGCGGATCGGCGTCCGCGTCGTGTCCTCGATGAGCTCGAACTCGCCGTCGGTGCCGACGACCACGAGCAGCTCGAGGTGCTCGGGGGGAACCGGGTCGTTGCCGGGGACGGCCCGGCCGTCCATCGCGACGATCGCCCCGCCGGCCGCGAGGACCGGGATGGTCGTGAGGTCGCGGTGCAGATACAGGGTGCGGCCGCCCTCGTACGCCATGTCGGTCAGCACGTCGACCCAGGTGCCCTCGGGCAGCCACGCCTTCACCCTGGCCAGGCCGGTCCGGCGGTCGGCCGGCTCGGTGATCGCGGCGACCAGCAGCTGGGTGCCGAACTGGTACTGGTTCGGCACCTCGTAGGCCTCGTCACTGCCGGGGGAGCGGTAGTACATCGGCAGCACCAGCGGCAGGTCACCGTGGTTCATGGTGTCCAGGTACGGCACGAGGCGGTGCCGCAGACGCAGGAACGCCGTCATCACGTCGCGGACCTGCGCCGGGAACGCCCACGGCTCCTTGCGCAGGAACGGGCTGCTCGCCGAGTGCAGCCGCATGATCGGCGAGAACACACCGAGCTGGAGCCAACGGGTGGCGAGCTCGTCGTCGCGTACGCCGAAGAAGTGCCCGCCGACATCGTGACTCCACCAGCCGTACCCGATGTTGCTCGCACTCGCCGTGAATCGCGGCTGGAAGGCCAGCGACGCCCAGGAGACGACGCTGTCACCGGAGAAACCCACCGGATAGCGGTGGCTGCCCGGCCCGGCATAGCGGGAGAAGGTCAGGCCCGGTCCGCCGTCCCGCGTGTTGTCGAGGTAGTGGAAGTGGTTGAGCATCCATAGCGGATCGATGCCGGGCACCCGCGAGTGCGGGCCGGACTGCCAGTCGAGCCACCAGAAGTCGACGCCGTCCGCCTCGAGACCACGATGCAGGATCTCGAGGTACGCGGCCACGAAGTTCCGGTCGGTGATGTCGAACGCGATCGGCTCGCCGAGCGCGGGGTCGCGGCCCAGCGCGGCCGCCATCGCCGGATAGGCCTCCTCATGGGCGCGGACCCCGTCGGCCGGGTGCACGTTGAGCGTGACGCGCAGGCCCTGCGCGTGCAGCTGTTCCAGGAACTCCTTCGGGTCGGCGAACAGCTCCCGGTTCCAGGTGTATCCGGTCCAGCCGCTGCCGTGTTCCGCCTCGACGTCGGTGAGGTGCCAGTCCATGTCGAGCACGGCGACCGAGAACGGAACGCCTTCGGATCGGAAACGGGCCATCAGGTCGAGGTACGACTCCGCGGTGTACCGGTGGAATCGGCTCCACCAGTTGCCGAGCGCCCACCGCGGCAGCACCGGCGCCGGACCGGACACGGCGTAGAAGGCCTTCAGCGCCGAGGTGTAGTCGTGGCCGTAGGCGAACACGTACAGGTCGGTGCGCCCGACGTTGTCGGCGGAGACCCAGCCCTCGTCGTCGAAGAGGAACGAGCCGGAGTCGTCGAGGACCGCGAAGCCGTTGCGGGACACGACGCCCGGCTCCAGCGGGACCGCACCGTCGGCGTTGTCCAGGGTGCGGGCCGTGCCGCCGAGCGTCGCCGGCTCCTCGCCGTAACGCCACACGGAGTGGTAGGCGGTGATGCCGCCGCGCACCGCGAGGCTCAGCCCGCTGGTGGTGAACGGGCCGCGGTCATAGGTGAGCCGGAAGCGGGCAGTCACGATCTCCAGATGCCCGCCGGTCTCGACGACCCGGAACGCGGGCACGGGCAGCCTGCGGTTGACGGCGAAGGTGGACGCACGGTCCTCGAAGACACCGTCCTCGGCGTACTCCAGGCGCACGAGACCGTCGGTGAGCACGGTGATGCGATAGCGGTCGCCGGCGATCACGGCGGCCGGGTCGGCCACGGGACGCATCAGTCCTTCACCGCCCCGGAGGTGAGACCGCCGACGATGTAGCGCTGCAGGAACTGGAACAGCAGCACCACCGGCAGCGCGGTCATCACGGCGCCGGCCGCGAAGACGCCGAGGTTGTTGGACCGGTCCGACTCGATGATGCCGTACAGGCCGACGGCGAGCGTCTTGACCTGCGTGTCGGTCAGGAAGATCGAGGCGAGCAGGAACTCGCCGATCAGGCCGACGAACGCGAGCAGCCCGGTGACCGCCAGGATCGGCCGGGCCAGCGGCAGGATGATGCGCAAGAACACGGTGGCGTGGCCGGCCCCGTCCACGATGGCCGCCTCGTCGAGTTGGCGGGGCACGGTGTCGAAGTAGCCCTTGATCAACCACACCTGGGCCAGCGCGCTGCCCATCAGCACGAGGCTGTAGCCCGCGATCGTGTTCAGGCCCAGCCGCGGCACCGCTTCACCGATGTCGGTGAACATGGTGAACAGGGCGATGGCCGCGAGGAACTGCGGGAACATCTGGATCAGCAGCAGGCCGAGCTGGCTGCCCCGGCGGCCGCGGAAGCGGAACCGGGAGAACGCGTACGCGGCGAGGGCGCTGCAGATGACCTGCACCCCGGTCACCGCCACGCACACCACCGCGGTGTTGAGCGCCCACCTCGGGAACGGTCGTGCCGGGTCCTCGAACAGCGCCCGGAAGTGCACGAAGCTGATCTGCGTGGGCACGACATCGGTGGAGACGACCGTGCCCAGCGGGTTGAACGCCGCCGAGACGACATAGAGCACCGGGACGACGGCGAACGCGACGGCCACCATGCCGCCGGCGTGTCGCCAGCCGACCTCCCGCCACCAACGAGACATCAGTAGACCTCCTCGAGCCGGCGGATGGTCCGGAACTGCGCCGCCGCCATCACGCCGGTGATGACGAACAGCAGGGTGGCGATCGCGGACGCGAAACCGAACTGCGCGCCGCCGCCACCGAACGCCAGTCGTACGGTGTAGCTGATCAGGATGTCCGTCGCGCCGGCGTTCGGGTTGTCCGGCGTGAACGGCCCGCCGTGCGTGAGCAGCTCGATCACGTTGTAGTTGTTGAAGTTGAACGCGAACGTCGCCACGAGGATCGGCGCCACCGCGACCAGCAGCAGCGGGAAGGTGATCCGGCGGAACCCGGCGAGCCCGCCGGCGCCGTCGATGGTCGCGGCTTCTTTCAGGTCGGCCGGGATGGCCTGCAGGGCGCCGGTGGCCACCAGGAACATGTAGGGGAAGCCGAGCCACGTGTTGAGCAGCAGCAGCGCGACCTTGGCCCAGAACGGGTCGCCGAGCCAGTTCACGTCGAGCCCGGTGAGCGTGTTGATCAGGCCGAACTCCTGGTTGTAGAAGCCGGACCAGACCAAGATGCTGATGAAACCCGGGATGGCGTACGGCAGGAGCAGCACCGACCGATACCACCGCTGACCCCGTACGCGCCGGTCGTTCAGCGTCACGGCCAGGGCCGTCCCCACGACGAAGGTCAGCACCACCGACCCGGCCGCGAAGACCACCGTCCACCCGAAGATCTTGAGGAAGCCACCCAGGATCCGGGAGTCGGTGAACGCCCGCCGGTAGTTCGCCCAGCCCACGTCCGCGCGCCAGGATTGGTCCGAGAGCCGCGTGCCGGCGCCGTCGACGAAGTATTCGCGGTCGCCCTGCCGCTGCACAGTGTAGACCGCGCCGGTGTCCGTGTTGGTGATGCTGTCGCTGCCCTTGTCGTACCGCAGCACGGTGCGGCCCTGGAAAGCCTCGCGCAGGCCGCGCCGGCGGATCGCGCCGTCGCCGGCCGGCACGCTGAACTCCTTCAGGTGCTGCGCCGCGACGTTGACCTGCGACGGCGTCAGGATGGTGTAGCCGGGCGCCGCGGTGACGTACCCGCCGGCGATGGTCGCCTCGTCGAGCTCTTCGAGGCCGTCCTGGGTGCCGGCGAACGCGTCACCGCTCGCGCGGTCCACCAGCAGGTAGGTGAACGGCCCGGCCACCGGGTCGCCCGTGGTGGCCACGGTCAGGTTGAAGACCGGCGAGTCCGGCGCCTGGACCACCGAGTACGCCAGCACGCGCGCGACGGTCTGTTCCTTGGTGGTGCGCGTGCCGTCGCCGTAGTTGGTCGTGGACAGCTGGATCGTGGCGAGTACCGGTACGACGGTGAACAGGACGAGCAGGATCGAGCCGGGCACCAGGTATTTGGCCACCAGCGCCCGGCGGGTCGCGTAGGTGGCCAGCAGCACCGCGACGATCGTCCAGGCGACGGTGAGGAAAGCCCAGTGCCGGCCCGCCACCAGGGCGGGGGTGAGCGCCGCGGCGGTGCCCACCCCCATACCCAAGCAGAGGATCTTGAGGCCGAGGGAGATCACTGAGCCTTGACCACGCTCTGGATGGTCCGGCCGGTCTTCCGCATGGTCGAGGCCGGGTCGGCGCCACCGACGACCGCGGCGTAGGCCTGGCCCAGCGGCGGCCACACCCCGGACATGAACGGGAAGTCCGGCAGCAGCGTCGCGTTCTTGGCGCCGGCCGCGAGCTTGCCCATGTCCGCGTCCTTGGCCGAGACAGCCTTGAGCACGTCCACCTGCACCGGTGGGCGCGGGTCCTGCTCGTACACGGCCGTCATCGCCTCGGGCGTGTTCATGGTCTTGGTGACGAACTCCTCGGCGAAGGCGGGATTCTTCGCGTTGGACATGAGCCAGAACGCCTGGACGCCGAGGAACGGCGCGGCCGGCTTGCCGCCGGCGAACGGCGGGACCGGTGTGATGTCGTACGCCAGACCGGACTTGCGGATGTCGGCGAGCGCCCACGGGCCGGAGATCAGGTAGGCGGCCTTGCCGTCGGTGAACTGCGCGATCGCGTTCGTGCCGTCGACCGAGCGGGTCAGCACCTTGGAGCCCTTCTCGCCGAGCGCGCCAATCTTCTCGGCGGCCGCGATCGACTCCGCGCTGCCGATGCCGACCTTCTCCGGCTTGTACTGGCCGTCGGCGCCCATGGCGAACAGCGAGCCGCCGGCCGACGTGAAGAACGGGTGCATGTGGTAGGCGTCGCCCTCCTGCCCGACCGGCAGGCTGAGCGCGCGGTCCACCGTGCCTTTCTTGACCGCCGCCTGCCCGGTCGAGACCAGTTCTTCGACCGTTGCCGGCGCCTTGGGGACGGCCTTGGTGTTGCGATAGAGCACCAGGTTCTCCATGCCGTACGGCAGGGCCCAGACCTGGCCGTTGCGCGACACCGAGTCGACGGCGGATTTCTCGTACGCGCTGAGGTCCTCGGCGCGCAGCGGGAGCGGTGAGATCGCGCCGTTCTGCAGCGCGCCGCCCAGGAAGTCGTTGGGCAGGGTCAGCACGTCGGGCCCGTTGCCGGCCGTGTTCGCGGTGATCGCGTTGGCCGCCAGGTCGGCGGCGATCACCTGGACGGCCACGGTGATGCCGTTGCGGCGACCGAACTCCTCGGCGATCGGCGTGACGGCACGGCTCGCCACTTCGGAGGTCCAGATCACCAGGTCGGCGTTCTGGCGGGCGGGCGCGCCGGAAGCAGGTGCCGACGGAGGCGCGGTGCCGGCGGACGCCGTCGCCTCCGGTTCGCCGTCCGAGCACGCCGCGGTGGCCAGGAGTGCGACCGCGGCGAGCACGGCGATTCGTCTATGTATCGGTGTCATCGGGACTCTCCTCGGTGGCGGGTCGTCACGAACGTAAACGCTTACGAAGAAGAGTGGAACTCGCCACGATAGATGTCAATGTATTCCGTGAAAGTCCTGTTGAAGAGCTTGATACGTGACGCAAGCGCTTACGTCCTTTACCGTGTTGCCCGTGACGTTGAACATGGCTGACCTCGCGGAACGCGCCGGCGTCTCCATCGCGACGGTGTCCCGGGCGTTGAGCGGCCGGCCCGGCGTGTCCGACGAGACACGGCAACGGATCAAGAGCCTCGCCGCGGATCTGTCGTACGCGGTCTCACCCGACGCGGCCCGGCTGGCCCGCGGCTCCAGCGGCCGGGTCGCGGTCGTGACCCCCGACGTCTCGCACTGGTTCTACGCCTCGATGCTGGACGGCATCGTGACCGGCCTTCGCGGCACCGACCTCGACGTGCTGCTCTACGAGGTCCAGGAGGAGCGGGAGCGGCGACGCTTCTTCGACGAGCTGCCCGCCCGCCGGCAGGTGGACGCGCTGGTGCTGATCGCACTGCCGATCAGCGACGACGAACGCCGGCGCCTGGACCTCATGGGCGTCACGGTCGTGATGGCCGGCGGGACGCTGCGCGACCACCCGCACGTGCGCATCGACGACGCCGCGGCCGGTCGCCAGGCCACCGCTCAGCTGATCAGGGCCGGTCACCAACGCATCGCGATGATCAACTCAACCGGCCACTGGAGCCTCGAGTACGCCGCGCCGGGCGCCCGCCTGCAGGGTTTCACCGAGGCGATCGCGGAGGCCGGCCTGGAGGTGCACCCGTCCTACGTCGTGCACCGCCCCTGGGGCAGCCACGGCGGCGTCGACGGCATGAGCGCGTTGCTGAGCCTGCCGTCACCACCGACCGCGGTGGTGGCGTTCTCCGACGAGGTGGCGTTCGGGGCGCTGCGCACCCTGCGGCGGGCGGGGGTGTCCGTCCCGCACGTCATGTCGATCGTCGGCATCGACGATCACCACCTGGCCGACATGTTCGACCTGACGACGGTCCACCAGCCGGTGAGACAACAGGGCGAGGTGGCCGGCGAGATGGTGCACCGCATCCTGGCGCAAGGAGACGTCGGCAACCCGCACGTCACGCTGCCGACGCGGGTGGTCGTGCGAGGCACGACCGGCCAGTTCGTGGCTCATTGATACGGCGGGCTCATCTAATCGGTCGCTTCACAGTCCTGGTAGGCGATGCGCCTGACCCACTCGGCCGGGCCGGCGTGGGCAGGCACCGCCACTGCATGAAGCGGATGGGTGATGACACACAACGCCACGCAGTTCGGGCCGGGCCGGATCTCCCACGCCAGGACCGTCATCCGATCGCCGACGACCTGGACCGCATCGATCAGGACGCTGTATCCGCTGTTGGGACATGTCCCCAGCGCGGCGACGACGCACATCTCGGTCTGCCAGTCCACTGCCGGCGCCGGCGGCTCGGATGGTTGGTGAGAGGACGGTGCCGCCCAATGCCGGGTCCACTCGTCCGCATCGCGTACGACATGGAGGCCTGCCGAGCGGTCCAGGTTCGGCCGCAAAAGGCCGTTGATGTTGCGGAACGGAAGCCAAGCAGACTCGACCATCAGGTCACCGTACCGGCGCCCACGACGGTGCCCACCCCGGATGTTCGGCCGCCGGCATGGGCAACAGGCCCTTGCCGGCCGGGGTCGACGCTGGTTGCGGCAGGCCCGGATCAGGTCAGGCTCCGGGTGGACCTATCGCGCGACGGCGTCTGCCGGCGGCTGGAACTCCGGATACCGGCCGAAGCAGCTCTCGAGCTTTTCGACCGTGTCCGCGGCGGCCGCGAGTCGCGCGAGGACGTCGAGTGACTTGTCGAGGTCATCGTGCGGCTGGTCGAGGGGCTCCACCTGGAGGCGGTCGCACCAATACCAGCCGGCGACCTCGACCTTGGTGAGCGCGGCGACATCGTTGATCAGACTGCCCCGGAGCTCGTCCCAGCCCCACAGCTCTCCGTTGCCGTAAACGGCCGGCTGCACAGCACCACCGCGACAGCGATTCCACGCGGTGACACCGTCCTGGAAGTCGTCACCAGTCAGGTTGCTGCGCCCGGTTTGCGGGTCCGTCAGCACCCAGCCGGCACCATTCCAATATTCGACCACCCAATGGTCGATCCAGCGTTGCGCCGCGAAATAGCCGGCGAAGCCGCATCGGATGCGAGCCGGTGTGCCGGTCGCACGCAGCAGGGCGCAGTGCAGCAGCGCGAAGTGATAGCAGAAACCGTACATCCTCCGCTCGACCGGCCGCTCGCGATCCAGCGGTGCCGCATCGACACCGATCACGTTGTCCAGGATCGCTTCGGCGCCGACGGTTCCCATGTGCGACATGCGCCCGGCGGAGAACCGCAGTCCCTGGACCGTCGCCGTGTGGTTGTGAATCAGCAGCCCGCGCACGATCGCACCGAGAGCCTCCGGGTCAGCCGGAAGGCCGGGCACCCGGTCCCGGTGCCGCCCGAGACCGGAGGTCGAGCTCGGCTGCCGGTAGAAGCGTGCGATGTCGTCCATGGGTTGCGAGGCTACAATTTTCGCAGCTCCGTGCGCCTCCCCGCCGAGGAAAGCCCGCCGGACAGCGGCTACCGTTTCCGGTCAGCGAGGAGCCGTGCGGCCTCCGCTACCCGCTCCCTGTCGCCGAGGCGGATGAACAACTCGCCCGCCTCCACGAGCGCCGCCTCACCCTCCCGATCCTCCAGCGCCCTGCCCAGTAGCACCAGCGCCTGAGCCTGGAACCGCAACCACCCCCGGGCCCGCCACAGCCCGACCGACTCCCGCAGATATGCCGCCGCCTCAGCCGGCCGCCCCGCGACCAGTTCGATCTCCCCGAGCACGTCCAGCGACTCCGCCACATGGTGCGTCATCCGATGTTCGCGCGCCGCCGCCAGCGCGGTCAGGGCGGTCGGCCGGGCCGCGTCATCGCCTCGCCCGAGTGCCACCCGGGCTTTCACGATCAAGGTCAGGATCAGGGTGTACGAGTCTGAGTGCCGCTGTGAGATCGCCAGCGCCTCCTCGAGGTACCGGCCGCTTTCCTCGAACTGCCCAGCCCGCCCGTGCGCGATCCCGAGGAACTGCAGGGCCGTCGCCACCCACCGCGGGTTGCCCAGCTCCCGGGCACACGCCAGCGCCTGGTGCAGATGCCCGACGGCCTCCATCAGCCGCCCCGACTCCCCGCACGCCACCGCCAGCGCGAGATGCGCCCGCGCCTGCCCACCCACGTGCCCCGCCTGCACCGCCCACCCGAGCGCCACCCCGGCGACCTCCAGCGCCTCGCCGTGGCGCCCGGTGGCCGTCAGCGACCAGGACCGCATCACCGCCGTGTCGGCCATCCCGCCGAACTCGCCGGCCTGGCGGAACAGCTCCTCGACCTGTTCCGCCTCCGCCGACGACCGGGCCATCGCCTCCGCACCGTGCGACTCGGTCACCCAGGTCGTCAGATCAACCAACCCACGGCGTACGACCGCCTCGCCCCGCAGATTGCCGGCCCGCCGGCACGCGTCCAGTGCCAACCGGCTGCTGGTCTCCCACTCGGCGTACATGCCCCGCACGTCGAAGTACTTCTCCATCTGCTGGACCAGGTCGTACGCCGTCTCGTCGTCGCCGGTCCCGCACGCCTGCCGGATCAGCGCCTGCACCGCCGCCTGCTCCGCGTCGAACCAAACGATCGGGTCCGCGCCGTCCAGACCCGCCGTCACCTCAGCGACGCCGGCCCGGGGCGTGCTCCCAGGGATCGACGCGAAGCACGGCCCGGGCATCCGGACCGACAGCCGCTCCGCCACCGCCAGCCACCCGCCCATCCCACGGCTGACCGCGTCACGCAGCCCCTGCGGCGCGTCCTCGGCGCGGGACCGGTCCCGCGCGAACAGGCGCACCAGGTCGTGGAAGCGGTACCGCGCCTGCCCGGCCACGTCGATGCCGACCAGGGTCAGCAGGTGCGTGTCGACGAGCGTGTCGAGGTCGTCGGCACCGTCCGGCGACAGCACCTCCGCCAGCCAGCCCGGGAAGTCCGGCACGTCGAACGCGCCGAGCCACCGGAACAGCCGGCGGGCCGACGCGGTGAGACCGTGATAGCTCAGGGCGATCGACGCGCGTACCTGAAGATCCCCGACGCACAGGCGGTCCAGCCGGCTCTGCTCGTCGCGCAGCAGCGTGACCAGATGCGACAGGGTCCACTGCGGCCGTGAGGTCAGCCGTGCGCCGGCGATGCGCACCGCCAGCGGCAGCCCGTCGCAGAGCCGGACCACGTCGGCGGCGGCGTGCGGGTCGCCGTCGACCCGGGCGTCCGGCAGGATCCGGGCCAGCAGCCGCACGCCTTCGTCACCGCGGAGCACGTCGAGCTGGGTCCAACGGGCGCCGGCGATGCCGGGCAGCCAGCGGCGGCTGGTCAGCAGGACGGCGCACCCGGCGGAGCCCGGCAGCAGCGACTGGACCTGCTGCTCGGAGCCGGCGTTGTCGAGGACGACGAGCACCCGGCGCCCGGCCAGCATGCTGCGGTACAGCTCACCGCGTTCGGCGGGGTCCGGCGGCACCGCGGGACCCGGCACGCCCAGGGCCCGCAGGAAGCGGCCCAGCACCTCGGCGGGCGACGGCGGGGAGATGTCGGTGCCGGCCAGATCGGCGTACATCTGCCCGTCCGGATAGTCCGTGGCGATCGTGTGCGCGACGTGGACGGCCAGCGTGGTCTTGCCGACCCCGGCCATGCCGGTGATGCCCGCGACGGTGAGGCCGGCCGGATCGGTGCCCGGCGACAGCACCTTGTGCAGCACCCGCAGCTCCTCGTCGCGTCCGGTGAAGTCCGCGACGGCGGGCGGAAGGTGGGCCGGAGCCGCCGCCGGGTACGGCGCCGGGGCCTGCTCCGGCTGCTCGTCGTCGAGGATGCGCCGATGCAGCTCCTGCAGCTCACGCCCGGGCGCGACACCCAGTTCGGCGCGCAGCAGAGCGACCAGCGAGGCGTATTCGGTCAGCGCCTTGGCCCGGGACCCGCTGCCGTGCAGGGCTCGCAGGTAAGGCGCCCACAGCCGCTCCCGCAGCGGGTGCGCGGCCAGGATCGCCGGCAGTTCAGTCGCCAGCACGGCGTGCTCACCCAGCGCCAGGCGCGCCTGCGCGTGATCCTCGGTGGCCGCCAGCCGGGACTCGGCCAGCCGGGCCGTCTCCGGCCCGAACCAGTCCAGCTCGGCCAGGTCTTCCAGCGGCGGGCCGCGCCACAGGGCGAGCGCGCGTGCCAGCCGGTCCGCCGCGCGCACCGGCCGGTCCTCCTGCAGGGCTCGCCGGCCGTCGGCGGCCAGAGCGGCGAAGAGCATCGCGTCGCACTCCTCCGCCGCGACGTCGAGGCGGTAGCCGCCGGGGACGTTCGTCAGGCGAGTCCCGCCCGCAGCGGCTGCGGTGTCGAGGACCTGGCGCAGAGCCGACACGTAGGAGTGGAGGTTGGCCCGGGCCGAGGAGGGCGGGCTGTCACCCCACAGCGCCTCCTCCATCTCGGCGGTCCGCACCACCCGGCCGGCCCGCAGCAGCAGCATCGCCAGCAGCGCCCGTTGCTTGCGGCGGCCGACCGGGACGAGCTCACCACCGGGACGGCGCACCTCGAGGCGGCCGAGAACGCGATACAGCATCGGACCCCCGTGTCCACTGTCGACTGACTCGCAGTGTGTCGGGTCCCTGGCGGCGGGCACAATCACCGTGGCCGGAAGCGGCCACGATCGATCAGGCCGCGTCCTGACGGATCAGCCTGCCGCGGAGAGCGCTGAGATGCTCGCCCGGACGGCGTCGTAACCGGGGTCCCGCAGCCGGCCCTCGCGCCGCAGGTCGTCGAGCTCGTCGAGCAGGTCGGCCATCTCCTTCGCAACCTTCTCCTGGTCGCCCTCGGCGGCCTCCTCGGCGACCTTGTCGAGTTCCTTGCGCAGGTCGCGGGAACCCTTCTCGTCGAGGTTCCCGGCCGCCACCTGCTCGTCGATCACCGCCTGGACCGCCGCCACGGAACCCACCGGGCGGGCGTCTGCCGGCGTGGGAGCGGACTGCGTGGTGGCCGGCGGCGTGGTGGCGCTCGTGCTCTGCGTCTGCGGGGCCGCGGCGGTGGGGGACGACGTCCTCGGGGCGGGGGCTGCCGGTGCCCTGGTGGTCGTCGCCGTGGTGGGGCTGACGGTGGGGGAGGCCTGCAGGCGGGACTGATCGGAGCGGGTCACGAGCAGGATGGCGGCCACCCCGGCGACCAGCACGGCGGCGATCAGCGCGAGGACACCCGGGCTCATCGTCGGCGGGTCGGTGAGGGCGGGCAGCGTACGCGTCGGGACCGTGGCTGCGGCCCGCACCGGTTCGCCGCCGGCCCGTTCCGGCTCCGGGCCGGCCGGTGCTTCACCGGGCGGTGCCCCGACCACCGGTGCCCCGACCACCGGTGCCCCGACCACCGGTGCTGTGTCGATGGCCGTCGGCTGCAGGTCCAGCTGTTCGAGGATGGCCCGCACCTCGCCCGCCCCGGCGGGCCGATCCGCCGGGGACTTCGCCAGCAGCGACTCGACCAGCCGCTCCAAGCCGGCCGGCACCTCGGGCCGCAGCGTGGAGACCGGCGCGGCGACGCTCTCGACGTGCAGCCAGGCGATCCGGAACGGGCTGTCACCGGTGAACGGCGGCCGGCCGGTCAGCATCGCGTAGAGCACGCAACCCAGCCCGTACAGGTCGGTGCGCGCGTCCACGGTGTCCCCGGTGACCTGCTCCGGCGCCATGTAGGAGCTGGTCCCGACGATCTGGGCGGAACCGGTCAGCTCGGCCTGCCCGGACCCCACGACCCGGGCGATGCCGAAGTCGCAGACCTTCACCTGGCCGGTGGCGGTGAACAGGATGTTGGCCGGCTTCACGTCGCGGTGCACCACCCCGGCCGCGGCGGCCGACTCCAGCGCCGCGCACACGCCGATCGCGACCCGGACCGCCTCGGCCACCCGCAGCGGCCCGCCGGCCAGCCGTTGCGCCAGGCTGCCGCCCTGGATCAGCTCCATCACCAGGTAGGAGACGCCGTCGTCGGCGCCGACGTCGTGGACGGCCACGATGTTCGGGTGCGAGAGCGCCGCGACGGTGTGCGCCTCCCGGTCGAACCGGGCCGGCAGCGACGGGTCGGCCACCGCGTCGGTGTGCAGCACCTTCACCGCCACGCTGCGCCCCAGCCGCCGGTCGTAGCCCTGCCACACCTCGGCCATGCCGCCGCGGCCCAGCAGTGATCGCAGCTCGTACCGGTCGCTCAGGACGCGCTCCATGCGTCACCCTGACACAACCCGGCGCGACACGCATCTCACGTCCAGTAGAGGACCCGGCACTCCGGCAGCCGCACCGCGATCTCCTCGTGGAACCAGGTCCGCAGCTCAGCCATCGTCTCCGCCGGATACACGTACTTCACTGCGCCGAACTTGCCGTGCTTGCGGCTGCGCGCCGCCTCGTCCATCTCCAGCTTCGTCCGCGGGTACCAGCCCAGCAGCACCTCCTTGCTGCCCGGCGTGAACCGGTGGGTGATCAGCTCGGCGGTCAGATCCAGCCCGTCCACGCCGCGCACCGCCGCGGCGATGCCGTCCAGCAGTTCCCCGTAGTGGTCCCGCCACTGCGGCACCGCGATGATCGGCGCGATCGTGACACCCACCGGATAGCCGGCCCGAGCCAGCCGGCCCAGCGCGGCGAGCCGATCCTCCAGGCGGCTGGTGCCGCCCTCCACCCGAGTCGTCACCGGAAGGCAATTCACACTCATCCGCACCCGGGTACGCCCTGCGTGCGCCAACCCGAGAAAGCCGTCCACGTCGTCGAACTTCGTCGTCCAGCGCAGCTGCACCGGGGCGTCCCAGGCGCCGAAATGCTCGACGGCCCGCCGCCAGCTGCCGGTGAGATGGTCCAGCGCCAGCGGATCGGTGTAGCAGGACGCCTCGAACGTGGTCCCTTCATCCCGCCGGGCCTCCCGGCGGGACGTGATCGTGCCCCGGCCCACGTACTCGTCCAGGCCCGCCAGGATGTCGTCGAGGTCGGCGTACACCCGAGTTACCGGCGGCCCGGACAGCGAACCGGCCAGATAGCAGTACTGGCAGTGCGCCGGGCAGCCCTCGGCCAGGTCGAACCGCCAGTCCGCGCTCGGCGCGATCGGCTGCAGCTTGCGCCGCGACGGCGGGCTCACCACGATCGCCATCGTCGACTTCGCCCGCGCGTAGGTTTCCCGCTCGGTCTCCCCGCGCAGCCCCGTCAACCGGTTGCCGCGCAGCCGCTCCACCTCGAGCCCCTGCTCCTCGACCAGCGCCATGATGCGCCGGCCGTGCGCGTGGTCATACGCCGCCGGGGTGGCCACCACCCGCTTCGGCATCCACCGCCGCGCCGGCCGCGGCGGTGGCGCCACCGCCGCCAGATCATGCGTGGCAACCGCCTCACCGGAGGCGCTGTGCGGTGCCGCGGGCACGTCGGGTGCCAGCGGCCGGGTCACGTCCACCGAGTTGAGCGACACCCTCGCTACGTACCCTGACCTGGCCGGATCTACCGCTCGGCGCAGATCCGGCCGTCGGATGCGGCCTTGCCGCCTCGCCGGGTGCACCGGTCGGCGTTCCCCCTGGCCCGGCCGGCGGCATCGCATGCGCCGGGTCCCCTTAAGACATTGATGGGAGTACCATCCCTGTGCAATACGCGCCGTCGGGTTGCGGACGCACAATCTCGTAGGATGCAGATTGGAGCGACATGGAACGACTCGGAAGTGCTCCGGAGGTCTCGTTCCAGCAATTTGCAGTCGTCGGGTGCGACATCATCGGACACTCTCAGGCCGAAGCTACGATGCAGCGGGCACGTATAGAGGAGATGAACCGAAGAATCGGTGAGCTCCTGGGCGTGGGCGATTCGGAAAATTATGTGTGGGCCTCCGGCGGCGACGGCGGATACGTAATCTTCACCCGCAACGACTGGGAGAGCGACTGCTGGCGCATCCTGACGGCGTTGAGGCAATGGAGCATGGAATCGCAAACCGCGCTGAGGATTGCTGCGCACTTCGGACCGTTGACTTTTGTGGTGGGCGCGGATGGGAGGCGGCAGCCTGTAGGTGACGGCATCAACGCCACCGCATGGTTGCTCTCGCGCTGCCCCGGCGAAGCGGCTGTCGCCTCGGGAAACTTCGTTGACGCCTACACCGCGGCCAAACCGGAGCAGCGTTCGACGTTCACCGAGAAAAGGATCCTACGGCGAGGTCTCGACCAATACGAGGCAGTTTATCTTGCCTCGCTCCCCGGCCTGCAGTCCGATTGGGAGCTGGGCACCCGGCTGGATTACGACAGACTCGCCATCGCGCTCGGCGCCCCGTCGCACTTCTTGTACGGTGAGGAGGAGGACCTGGATGCCGATCCGGACCGGACGCAGGAGCACGAAGAAGTCGACGCGAGCCAGAGATCCGGCTGGGACGCCTTGTACTACATCAAGCGCATCTTCCAGACGAACAGCCGCGACGAGTTGGTCAGCAGGGCACTGACGCGGAGTCCGCTCCAGGCTTCGGACCTGGAGTACATCGAGGTCCTCGGAGACCGCAAATCCCGTCGGGCAAATCCGATCTTCGCATATCTCGACGTGGACTCGATGACCGAATTGGTGAGCAGAAGCGAACTCGTGGAGCGTAAGTACAACGAGTTCATCTGCCACAAGGGCGAAGCCGGCGACACCATGTTCGTCATCTTGCGCGGAGAACTGGGTGTCTACCGTCCGGCGAATTCAAACGAGGTTCACGAGGGGAAGCCTGCTTTCACCATGCGCGAGGGGGACGTCGTCGGGGAACTCGCCTTCGCTATGGGCGGCCGGCGGACCGCCGATGTCATCTCCCTGACGGACACCGCTCTTCTGGCGATAAGCAGCCAGGATGCCGGGCTGTCTGCGGCGCAACATCTGGAAGGCCGGGTGCCGCCAGGCCTTCGCGGAGTGGCCGATCAGATCAGCCGATTCACGGATGCTCGAGTCCTTGAGCACGTCAGCCATCGGCTGGAGTTTCTCCTGGGAGAGAACCGCAGTGGTCCTCTGGCCAAAGGCGGCTGGCGTCAGAACCTTCGCATGATGCAGCAGCATGTGCGGCTGCACACGATCTCCCGGGACGCGTACTCCGTAGATCTCCGTGATCTGGATGACGGTGCGGGCGGATTGTTCATCCTGCTCTCCGGCGCGGTGGCGCCGACGGTCGCACCAGACGCGACCCTGTTCTTCAACGACCTGCCGGTGCTGCACGTCAACCTTCCCGGCGCCGTGGTCACCCCCTGGCGACGATTCGTCGTCGCCGGTTCTCAGGTAAGCATGGAAAGTGAACAGGTCCGAGTCCTGCAGATAAAGGCTCGAGGAATAAGTCGGCTCCCGGTGGCTGCCAGGAGCGGTTTGGTGGACAATCTCAAGAGAGCAACTGTTCGGCAATGTTATTCTGTCGATGTATTCATTGCCTACAATTCGGCTAATCGCGAGGAAGCGTTGGCATGGCAGACGTACCTCAAGAGCCGAGGGCTCAGCGTCCATGTCGAGCCACCGCCGAAGGCGCACGACAAGTTCGATGACCGCCTCCGGGACCTCCTCCAGGAGACGAGACTGGTCGTAGCCCTCATTTCTTCCGACGTCACCGCGAAGCCGGCCGAGGACAACTGGGTTCTTCGGGAGCTCAAATATCGCCAACGCACGTTCGACAATCCTTGCATCGGCCTCGTCCGATTGGCCGGAGGGCACCCCCAGGCCATTCTTCCGGGGTTCGCGTTCATCGATGCGGTCGGAGATCGCGCCGGAGCGATGAAGACCATCGGTGATGCGGCGATCGCTATCAAGCAGGGGCATGAACCCTCACCCTTCGCCCTGAGGCTTCCATCAACGGATGACCGGGTGTGAGGCTGGGCGGGCCACTACTGCGCCTTCGTGGTGGACACTGTTCTCACCAGCGACCACTTCTGCGATCATGTCGACCTCGCCTCTTCGCCGCACTCGGCTACCGGGCCGACTCAACCGGGTCGCCCCGATGTCAGCTTCGACCTGAACACGTGCTGGTCGCAAGCAACGTGGGGCAGCACGCGGTTGACCTCAGATGCCGCCCCGGGCACCCGGCCGCCAATATGCGGGCCCTGATTCCTCGGGACAAGGCACGTGCGGCGGTAGCCTGATCAGACGCGGATGCACATGCCGATGAGGCCGGGCATGCCCAGCGACAACATCTGGCTCGACTTGAAGAGTTGAGGGAGCAGCCGATGACCGAGGCCGTACCGACGCCGTGGACCATTGTGGTCGATGACAAGATCTACGAACTTCTGGAGCGGACGGCGTCAGACCACGACACCGATTTCAACGGTGCGCTTCACCTCCTCCTTGATCCCGGTACTGAACCCCTGGACAGATCAGAGAACGATGATGACTGAAGGCCGCGGGTCTCAGCGCCTGCTCACTCCTCGATGTGGGCTCATCGGTCGTCCGATAGTGGACCAGGAGCCGGCGGGCCGGGGGCACCGTGCCCAGCCGAAGGCGACGTGGGCCGGGCGAGAGTCGGCGGCGTGAATGTCAAGGGGCTCCTGAGCCGGTCGGTGCGGGTCACGACCGCAAGCATCGACGAGGTGAGCCCGACGTTGTGGACGGACACCGACGCAGGCCGGTACGCCGGCCACGGGGAGACCTACCAAACCGCCATCCTCGAGCAGTACAAGACGTACGTGGAGATGGCGGACCGGGTCAGCGCCCGGCGAGGTCTGACGAATACCTTCTTTCTGACCCTCAACACGTTGGTGATCACTGCGGCCGGATTGCTGTGGAAGGAGCCGCCGAACGCCGACGCCGGGTTCCTGGCAGTGCCGTTGGCAGGTCTCCTCGTGCAATGCGCTGCCTGGTACTGGCTGTTGCGCTCTTATCGACAGCTGAACTCCGCCAAGTACATCGTGATAGGCGCGCTGGAGGAACGGCTACCAGCATCTCCGTACTGGCGAGCCGAATGGACAGCGCTGGGTAGGGGTGAGACTCCGTCCCGGTACTGGCCGTTGAGTCACATCGAACAATGGATTCCGGGCTCGTTCGCTCTGATCTATGTAGCCGGCTTCATCGTCGCTCTCCTGGCCTGACGGTGGAGGTGCGGGGAGCAGACAGCGGCAAGCTCAGCCGCTGTTCACCCGTCACTGGGCCGCGCCGGCTCACTGGGCCGCGCCGGCTCACTGGGCCGCGCCGGCTCACTGGTCCGCTTCGGCTCACTGGTCCGCGCCGGCTCACCGGCCGGCGCTGAGCCGGCGGGGGAGCGGCCCCACGTCGGACTGCCGGCCCGGGCGCATCCGGGCGTGCCGCTGCCCCGGCCCGTCACCGTCGCGGGCGGCCAGCGCGTCGGCCACCGCCCCGGTCACGAAGCCGTAGACCGTCTTGTGCAGCAGGTCCACAGCCAGCTCGGCCCGCGGCCACGTCGTCGGCGGCGCGCCCACCCCGGTCGCGTTCTCCAAGATCTGATCGTTGGTCAGCCGCACGACGGTGAACATCCCCGACGACCACGCGCCGCGCAGCCCCGCCTGTGCCATCACCCCACGCACGACACCGGCCAGCGCGCCCTGCCCGTAGTGCATGGCCAGGTTCATCCACCGCGGCGGCCGCCGCCCACCCTCCGGCGCCCCGGTCAGGCGCGCCAGCACCCGCGCCGGCACGTAAGAGTCGGGGCGCCCGGTGAGCCGCTGCTCCGCCTTCTCCACCACTGTCATGACGGCCGCACCAGCCAGCCCGGCCAGCGCACCTTGCCACACCGCATTCCTCAGCATGGCCGCTGCCTACCCGCCACCAGGCGTCGCACACCCGCGCGATCCATCTGCCGCCCGGCGCTTCACACCGGCGCGATCCATCGTCTGCCGGGCGTCCCACGCCCCCGCGATTCATCGCCTGCCGGGCGTCCCACGCCTCCGCGGTCTATCTGCCGCCCGGCGGCCCACCGTCCCGCGATCGGGCGCGCGCGAGCCGGACCACCGGGTAAGCCCGGCGGTCGCGGCAGCGCCTGGAGCGGCAGTGAGGTCGCGGTGTAGTCACGGGCGCTTACATGGGCGTACTAAAAAAGGTGGTTGAATCGGCTCTTAATCGTCGTCGTCGCCACCGTCGTCATCGTCGTCGCCACCGTCGCCGCCTGGGCAGCCGGTGAGCGCGAGGAGCACGCCCGCCGCGCCGGCCAGGCCGACCGTCCGGCCGAAGAAACCGCGGCGGCTGATCGTCGGAGTTCGGACCTCGTCGTCGGATCTGGTTCGCACGTCGTCCATCCCGGCATTCTCGCAGTGCCGGGGCCGATCCGCGCCCCTGCAATTCGTCACTCATCCTCGGCGAGCGTCACGACGAGCTTTCCGGTCACCCGCCCACGGGCGAGCCGGTCCATCGCCGCGGTGACCTCGGCCCACGGGTGGACGGTGTCGATGACCGGACGGACCTGTCCGTTCTCGACCATCCCCGCCACGGTGGTGAGGTCGTCGCGGTCCGGGCGGGCGACGACGGGGCGCATCTTGCGGCCGGTGGTCGGTGCGGTGATCACGGCGGTGAGGATGCGTCGGCCGGGGCCGAGCCAGCGACCGCCCGTGCCCGCCGACAGCAGGAGCACGCCGCCGGGTCTGAGGGCAGTGCGCAGCTCAGGCAGCGTGTGGTTGCCGGCCAGATCGAGGATCGCGTCGAAGTTCGCCGGCAGCGCCGTCGCGGTCTCATAGTCGATGACCTTGTCGGCGCCGAGCTCTTTCAGCGCCGTGACGTTGCGGCCGGCGCATTCGGCGGTGACGTGAGCGCCGTGGATGGTCTTGGCAAGCTGGACGGCGAAGGTACCGACGCCGCCCGCGGCGCCGGTGATGAGGATTCGCTGGCCGCTTCTGATCTGGCCTCGGAGTGCTTGGAGGGCGGTGGTTCCGCTGAGCGGGAGCGCGGCCGCGTCGGTGAAGGACATGCCTCGTGGTTTCGGGGCTAGCAGGGTCGTCTTGACGCGGACCAGTTCGGCGAGCGCGCCCGGGGACTCGGCCAGCACCTCGTCACCCACGCTGAAACCGGTCACGTCCGCGCCGACGGCCGCGATGCGGCCGGCAAGTGCGCGACCGACTACAAAGTTCTGCCGCGGCTTGCGGAGACCGCCGAGCCCGAACCGGATGGCGTACGGGTAGCCGGACAGCATCAGCCGGTCGGCGGCGTTGAGACCGACGGCGTGGACGCGGACGAGCACTTCGCCGGGTCGTGGAGTGGGGGCCTCGATCTCGGTGACCTCGACGCGGTTGTAGGCCGGTTGGATGAGCGCCTGCACGGTGACCTCCTGCTTACGTTGTAAGCTTACGGCGTAAGCATCGCATGAGGGCGCAAGGGAGACGGCCGTGGTGAAGGCTCCGCTGAGTCGGGAGCGGGTGTTGGACGCAGCCCTGGTGCTGGCCGACGCCGGAGGGACAGACGCGTTAACCATGCGGCGGCTCGGGCAGGAGCTCGGGGTGGAGGCGATGTCGCTCTACCGGCACGTGGCGAACAAGGACGCGGTGCTCGCCGGGATCACCGACCTGGTGATCGCCGAGGTTGTCCTTCCCGATGCCGAGCCGGGTTGGAAGGCGGCGATGCAGCAGCGTGGAATAGCCCTGCACGAGGCCCTGATGCGGCACCCGTGGGCGCCGGCGTTGCTGATGTCGCAGACCAACACCGGCCCGGCGATGCTGCGTTTCATCGACTGGACGCTGGGCGTGCTGCGCCGGGCGGGCTTCTCCTGGCGGTTGGCGGATCACGCGTGGAGCACGATGGACAGCTTCGTCTACGGCTTCACCATGCGAAAGTTGAGCTTCCCGATAGCGACACCGGAGTACGCCTCGACGGCGGCCGCCCATTTGCATCTGCTCGCCGACCATCCGCACATGGCCGAGATGACGCGCCTGGTCGCGGGAGGCGGACACCCGGGCGAGGCGGAGGTGACGTTCGGCCTCGACCTCATCCTGGACGGCCTCGAACGCGCTATATCACGAGCCTGAAGGGCTGGTGGGGGGACCTCGTTGTCAGGTGGGTCGCGGGGGTTGTTAAGTTCTTGAGCAGCAGGTCCGGGTGGCGGAATGGCAGACGCGCTAGCTTGAGGTGCTAGTGCCCTTTATCGGGCGTGGGGGTTCAAGTCCCCCCTCGGACACGTTAAACCCCATATCGATCATCGCGTGCGCCGCGAGGTCGGGTGGGGTTTCTTGCTGCCAGGCTCGAATGCGGGTTTCCGATGCTCCGCGACGGCAGTTCGTGGGTCTGTTCGCGCTGCTCAGCCAGGGTTGAACGCTGGTTTCCTTCAGGCGGCCGCTCGTCCGCAGCGTCTACCGCCTCTGGCTCGTCCTTTCCTGCCAGCGGGGTGGGCGGTCGGTTGTCGGCGGTTGCGATGGTGACCGTTGCGGGGCCGCAGACGATGACCGCGTCACAGCTCCGAAGATGTGCGGCCAGGTCGGCGGCGCCGTCCAGGCCGGTGAGCGCCGCGTTCCCGGCGATCAACTGCGCGACGAGCCGGGCCTGCGACCAATAGATCCAGCGGGGCGCGTCCGTGTTTGCGGACCGGGCGCTGGTGTGGCCGTGGCGGCAGCGGTAGCCGGGCCGGTCGTTGACCCAGTGCCCGGACAGCCGCCGTCCGCAGGTGGCGCAGATCAACAGACCGGTCAGGGCGTAGCGGCGATGGGAACCGTCTTCGGGCACGGCCTGGGCGGTGATGTTCTGGGCGGCGGTGAAGTCGTCGTCGCTGACCAGCGCGGGGTGGGTGCGGGCTGGGGAGATCACCCAGTCCGAGCGGGGGTTCCAGATCCGGACCGGGCCCAGGCTGGTGCGCCGGTCGCCCGGTGTGGCTTCGCGGTGGTCGGTGAACTGCCGGTTCCACACCTGCCGGCCGGTGTAGCGCGGGTTCGCCAGGATCGCGGCGACCGTGCGCAGCGTCCACACCGCCTGCGCGCGGTGCGGGTTACGGACCCGGTCGTAGACACCTGGTGAGGGGATGCGCCGTTCGTTGAGCTCCCGGGCTATCCCGGCGGTGCTCGTCCCGGCCAGACGGCGGGCGAAGATCCCTCGCACGTGCGGGGCGGTCACCGGGTCTGGTTCGAGGCGGTGTCGGCGCCGGCCCCAGCTCGCCTGGATGTGGTTCGGGTGTGGCCCGGCGTCGACCAGCTGGTAGCCGTACGGTGGGCGGCCGCCTTGATGGCGGCCTTGTTCGCGGACTTGGGCGGCCATCGCCGAGCGGACGCGGAACCGGGTCCGTAGCACCTCCCGCTGTGACTGATGCCCAAGCATCACCATCAGCGCGCGATGCTCCGGCTCCTCGAGGTCGACCGGACCTTCGGCTTCAGGCAGCCACAACTGCACCCCGCAGCTGTGCAGGGTCTCGATCACCCGGCGAGCCTCCCCGCCGGCGAACGCCCGCTCGAACTCACCCACCACCACCGCATCGAACGCGCGGTCCGGGTCGGCGGCCGCGGCCAGCAAGGCGGCCGCCTGCGGACGCTTGGCCCACGGCATACTCCGCGACGCACCCGGGTCGAAGAACTCCACCACGATCCGGCCCCTGCCGGCGACCAGCCGCTGCGCCGCCTCCAGCTGCCAGGCCCGTGACGACACCGGATCCTGATACTCACTCGTCGAGATCCGCCCGTAGAACGCGAATCGCAACCCGCCCGCGACACGTGGCCCGCCACGACCTCGAAGCCGTGGCGCTGATGGCGTGGCGGACATCCAGACGTCGAACGATCTTGATGATGGAACGGAGGAAGGACAGGGCGAAGCAGGCATCAGCCAATGCGCAACCCACTGCACAATCGAAGTGGAGCCGAGGGAGCGAACTGATTCGAAACTCCAGGAGGTCATGACCCCACCGGCCAGTCAGGCCGCGTGACTTGTTCTGTCACCTATCGGTGCAGCAGACCCATCGGGTTGATCCGCATGGCGAGACCCGCCTCGGTGCAAGCCAGATGCCGCAACTTATCGCGGAGGTCGACCTGTTGCTCGCCCAGGCAGCGCCCGGTCCCGAGCACCGTGGGCTCATGCGGCTGCGCCTGATGGCCGAACGCTGCACCGAGGAGCACGGCGAGCTCGTGTTCGTCGGCGACTGAGCGCGCAACGCCCGCCGGGCGCGACTCGCTGCTGAAATTCTCGCCTATCAGCACTGGACGACCGTCCGTCATGCAGGTGGGTACGTTCGTCGAGGCACGAGCGACGTTGCCGGCACAGGCGGTGTTCGATGGTTGTGCCATTCCCGCGGCTGGGATCATGGCGCGGTGAGCCAGTACTTCGATGATGCGACGACGGGGGAGACGCTGTGGAACCCGGCTACGAGGGTGGCTCAGCTTTTCTTCAGGATGACTGAGGCGTTGGTGCCGGTTGCTGACCGGCCGTGCGGAGTCGTGGATCTACACAACGACGAGTACGCGGTCGACCCGCAGGCGTTCGCCACGTTTGTCGACGTGCTGGTGGCGCAGCATCTCGCATCGGATCACACGATCTTCAAGGCGATGCTCACTGGTTACCTGCCGCAGGCGATGGTGATGGTCGAGCGCAGCGGGCGGCAACTGGCGGCCTTGACCGCTCCAATCGACCGTTCTGTCGACGCGATCTCGCTCAACATCGACGCTTTCTACCCAGCGGCTGATCAGCGCGACCTGATCCGGATGGCAGCTGCAGCCGAGCGCTTGATGCCGAGGCGCTGAGGCCGCTGGCACGCCCTGTCGGCGGCAGGCGAGGCTAGATTCCACGCGATCAGCGGATCCCAGATGGGTAGCCGGTGGGCACCGCAGGATGTCACCCCGGTTGAAGTTGTCAAGCCGAGGAGCCGCGGTTTCGAGAGGTCTGTAACCCTTCAGAAAGTGCTTAATCATTGAGGCTTGCTGACGTACGAGCAGCGGCAAGCATCTCGTACTCAGCATCGGTCGGCGGATACGTGAGATGCCCGTCATTATCAATCCATCTACGTAGGTTGTCTGCGCGACTAGCGGAACGCTCGACGCGGATAATCGCATATTCGCACGGTCCACCCTCTGTCAATTCCTTAACCGCCCGAGCCATCTCTTCGGGATCGATCACGTTAGATACGCCGTAGACTGCATGCATTCCCCTCTTCCAGCCATACTGATGGCGTTCCCGGTCGAGGCGGATCTGGAGGGTTTCTTCCTCGGCTTTCAACCTCTCGGCTCTTTGCCGCTCCCGCCAGTCGTGTAGTGCCGACTTGCCTCCCATGACTGCGAACACCAAGAGGAATACCGTGGCAAAACCACCGATTCCGTCACCGAGGTTCCCGAAAGTTTCGATCATGCTTCGACAGTAGGGCAACGCCTCAATGTCCGGCAGATGGGTTGACGCCACGCTCTACTCGATCACGTCATGGCCGCCACTGCAACCCGAGTAATCAGTGGGGCAACGGAACGTGCTCTGCCGCGCTGTCTTATACGGCTACTGCGAGCGTGGAATGCCGCTTAACTGTCCGAGAGGTGGCGCAGTTGAACACTCGGATTGCGGCAGGAGAGGGCGTCGCCGGACGGTCGTATCCCGTGCCGATGGGGCAAGGCCCAAGATACTTTGGCCATCGTGACTTCTCGAACGCCGTGCCCCCAGTGCGGCCAGGATTGGGTTCGTCCTTACCGGTTCAAGGACGACAACTCACGGTTCTGCCTCTGTACGGAGTGCGACTCGCTGTGGTGGTCCGAGCAGTCCGTCGGGGCCGCACGGCCGGACTTCGTCGATGAGGTCGTGGCCGGACGCTTGGGCACCATGGGAAACCCGTGGGTGGACCGCGTATGGGGAGACGTGATGGAGCCTGTACCGGAAAGCGAATGACCTGCCAAGGCGAGAGCCTCTCCGCTGTCCGAGTGCCGGGCCACCCTGCCGCCGGCACCATCGGCAACCCGTCGTCGAGAATATCGGCGCACGGACTGCGGCAGATCCGGATGTCGCACCGCACGCTGAAACGGCTCCGTGGTGGCGTTCTTGATTCTCGTCGCCAAGGTCGTCACTCTTGGCGGGGTGCGAGATGAGACGGTCTCCGGCGCGGAGCTCGACCGGCTGTTGCAGTCGGACGAGGTTGCTCGCAGGCGATGGCTGGATCGGCGTCAGGCCGCGGGCGAGGAGCCGAACTGGTGGTTGCACCTGCTACTGCTGATAGATGAGCGACGGGAGAACCGGGCGGCGGAGCGCGTCGCATGGACTCAGCTGAAGATTTGGGTGCTGGCCCAGGCCCGTCCCGCACTCGGCCAGGGCGAGGTCGCGGAGCGAATGGCCTATTTCGTTTCGCGTATGCGCGATGCCGGAATGGCAGAGTCGGCCCTGCCGTCGGCGGACACCGTGGTTCAGGCATGCCTGGACGCCATAGCCGTCTCCATCGACCAGATCGCTCTGCTCACGGATCGGAAGACCATCCGCGCCCTGGAACGTCAGGCTTTGCTTGATTCGCGGCGCGCCAAGAATCTGATCAACGCTGCCGAACCACACCTCGCCGACCTCAACGATCCAGCCTTGAGCCACCGGCTCCGCGCTTGGCTCGCCATCAAACCACGACTGGTGTGATCGTCAACCGGACCCACCATGAGCCACCGCAGCTCCGAGAGAATTTCGGCTACAACCCGACCGGACGGCGTGGCTTGAGATCGCCCGATCGGCCATAGGCGAGCGACGATCGGCCACCGGACGCCCTGCGCGGCCGTGCTCTGCGGTATGACCCTGGGACAGACGATGCCTACCCAGGAGCCCGCAGTGACCCTCCCGCAACAACGCACCTCGTCACGCACCATCGGCCTGGTCGCCGCTGGCGCAGTCCTCGCCGGCGCCGCCGGGGTAACGGCCGTCGCAGCCAGGGGCGGATCCGACGAATCCCAGGCGCAACCTCCCACGAGCGAAGCGCCGACCCGGCCGGCGTCGACGCTACCTTCCAGCGCTCCGACCCGAGCCGTACTCGAGGTGGGGCAGGTACACCGGTTCGTCGACCCGGATGGGGTGAAGGTGTCCGTAACCGTACTGGCACACAAGGCGGACGGCGAGAACTACGGGATCCAGGTGCGCACGTGCAACGGGGGCGACGAGCCGTTCAATGCCTCCACCCGGCCATGGGCGCTGTCGTACGGCGGCGGCGAAGAGCTGTCGCAGGACATGATCTTCGGTGGCGGCCTGCTCGCGCCGGCCTTCGTTGAGAGCGAGCTGACGCCCGGGGGTTGCCGGAAGGGATGGATCAACTACGTCCGCGCGACTGGCGCGCCAGACGGCGCCGAGTACAGCGTTGACGGCCTGACTCATGCCCGATGGGAGTGGTAAGAGGCCCGGATACGACGAAGGCCCCGCCCCGCTCCGATGAAGGAGCAGGACGGGGGGAGAAGCCGGAGTTCGCGCGAATTCTGTACGTCCCGGCAGGCGCGGACACGAAGGTGGCGCCATTGCCACCCGACCAGGACTGGACGTATCACGACGGCCTTCCGCCGCTCAGCCCCGAGTACGGGCTCTCCGCGTGGGTCGAGGCGGATCTGCCGGAATGGAGGGAAGAGATCGACGAGCTCAACATGGACCTCCAGCCCACGAGATCACTCGCGGTTTCGGCATCGCCCTCCACGAACGATTCGTACCGATGGACATCGACTACGCCGCTGCCCACGACGGCGTGATCGTCGATGGCTGACCCGCGGAGAGAGACGGTCTCGGACTTAGCTTCGCGGACTTGACCCGGTTGGGTTGGACTCCGCCGTCTGGTCGGGGTCATGCATTGTCGCTAGCGCCGACCCGGCGACCACATGTCGAGCGAACCGGCCACGCCGTCAACTTCGTGCGCCTACATGCGCAGGTAGTGACCTTGCGATCTGGTCGGTACCGCTAATTAGGAAACCGTTGCTCTATCCCCTGAGCTACGAGGGCGCGAGGCTCGGGATAGCATGCCCACCGCTGACCACGGGTGACCACCGGTACCCACGCGTGCCCACACGCCGTCACCAGCGGCGTCACGCCGCATGCCAGGCCCGCGGAGCGCCTCGGGAGCACGCGAACCGGCTAGGTTCTGTCTCTTAGATCATCGTGGCGATCATGCGCGTCGATCGTTGGACCGGGTGTGGCGCGTGGTGATCTGACGAATGAGGAATGGGCTGTGCTGGCGCCGTTGCTGCCGGCTAAGCCGGTTCAGGGCCGGCGGTGGCGTGATCACCGGCAGATGATCAACGCAATCTGCTGGGTCAAGCGCACCGGTTCGCCGTGGCGGGATCTGCCCGAACGGTATGGGCCGTGGAAGACGCCGTACCAGTGGTTTCGCAGGTAGGCTGCGGATGGCACCTGGGCGCGGTTGAAAGCCCAGGTCGTCGCCCTTGCCGAGCTCGACGACGACATCGACTGGGACGCGCAGATCGACGCCACGATCGTGCGCACCCATCAGCACGCTGCCGGGGCGGCAAAAAGGGGCTCGGCATCGCTGAGACACAGGCACGCGAAGGCATCGGACGCTCCCGCGGCGGGCTGACCACGAAGATCCATACCTTGGCCGACGGTCGGGGCCGGTCGCTGGTTTCGTTGATCACGCCGGGACGAGTTAGGGGCGATCGCGCTGGTCGTTGCCGTAAGCAGTATCGGCGTAGTCCGCACGTCATCCCGACCCTAGATGTCCCAGGACCTGGCGTAGTTGCTGCAGCGCCGTCGGCGGGTCGACTGCGAGCTGCTGGTGGGCGCGGGCCAGGTCGACGGCGAGCGGATCCTCGTCGAGCGGCTTGTCGCGAACCGCGCTGAGGTCCGAATGCCGCCAATCGGCCACGATTTGCGAGTCGCGGCGAAAAACCTCCAGCACGACCGAGTAGTAGAGCAGGGCGGCAGCCAACGCGGTGGATGATTCTGTCGGCTCCGGGTCGGCGAGCAGCTCGTCCGCCGTCGCCCGCAGCCCGCGGATCGTAATTTTCGGCCATTGCGGGTCCGACATCAGCTTCACCAGCTTCGGGTCCCCGCCCTCGGCGACGTCGCGCGCTACCCGCTGCTGGAAGCCCCGCTTCACAGCCTGGACCTCGAGGGCCACCAGCTGGGCGGTCACCGCGTCGAGCTCCTTGCCGACGTTCGACCTGCGGTGCAGCTCGAACATCATTCGAGCCACCCGCAGCACGTCCCGCGGCATGCCGCCGGCCATGCAATGGCAGAGCATCCAGAAACACGACGGTACGCCGGACAACCGGTGCCGCAGGAGAGCAACCGAGTCGGACATCAGCATCGGGCGCAAGTGAACGACCTGGTCGAAGGCGCTGTCAAAGACTGTTCGGGTGCGTACCACCCGCCGCTCGAAGTTGACCAGCGCCTCCTCCGAGACCGACACCAGATAGGCGCAGTGCTCCACCCCGAAGATGGCCTTGATCTCATTGAGGAACCGCTCTGCTAGCTCTGGTTCGGCGATCCGGTCCAGCTCATCGATTGCGATAACGAGCTTCCCGCGGCCGTCCGTCTCGTCACGCCACCAGGCTGCCACCTCCGTGGTGAACTCGCGATAGGCGGCCACTACATCGGGCAGACTCAGCGGCTGCTCAGCCCACTGCCGGCCCCACTTCCAGCCGAGCTGCACCGACAGCGGCGCCGCCTGGCCGGAGTGCTCGACCGAGAGTGTTTGCAGGAAGCGGATCTGCCGCAGCCGCCGGGTGGCTTCGGCGGACAGGCGTACCCCTCCGGTCTGGCCGCTGTCCGAGAGACGACGGGCCATCAGGAAGCATGCGACACCGAGCACCAGGTAGGTCCCGGCCAACTGGGGCAGCGGGCGCTCGTCGACTACCAGCCGCCGCGTCCCCGGGAAGGCCACCGCTAGGAAGCAGGTCATGACCGCGAGGCTGAGCAGGATGACGGATAGCCGGCGAAGCGTACGCAATCCGCGCCGCCACAGCGTTGGCGGTTTCTGCCGGCCGAGCCTGCGCACCACCGCCTCACACAGCTGGGCGTAGAGGTGCAGCATGAAGTCCCGTGGCTCGTAGCGCACCGGCGCCGAGATCATTAAGCCGAACGTGTCCCGGTACGGCGACTCCTCGGTCAGCGAGCGCAGCGTCGTGGTCTTGCCGACGCCCCGTGATCCGCTGATTGCAACCGCGTGGGCGCCTAGGAAGAAGACCAGAGCTCGGATCTGCTCGATCTCGGAGCGGTCGACTAGGCGGTCAGCGCTGACATCGGCCAGCGTCGGTGAGATCGGCATACGCGGCAGCACGGGCGTCCGCCCAGGATTGTCGGCATGCTTCTCGAAGGCGGCGCGCAGCCGGTCCTGGATGATCGTGTCGCTTGCGGTGCTCCACTGCACCGCGGGCATGATCTAGGACAAGAGCCGGCGCGGTGCGCCCGCACAAGCGCAACCACCGCGATCACAAGGCACCCGAGCAGCAGATAAAAGTCGAACTGCGGCAGCTCCGTCGCGCGCACCGCAGCAGTCCAACGCCGCGTCACGTCGGAGGGCATCACGGTGCCCCGGTAGAGGGCTCGGCAGAGCCGGACCACGGGTTCTGCCAGCGAGATAACGACGGCGCAGAGCAGGACCAGCAGGACACTCGCCGCCAGGGCCGACCGGAACAGGCCCCGAACCCCGGCGCGGCGACGATCGCTGAGCGCGTTGAAGACGTCGATGGGCGGCTCTGCCGCAGCACGCACGGCCTGTGGCCAGAAAGTGGGGTACGACGCCCGCAGCCGCTGAAACTCGGGTTTGCCGCCTTCGAGCTCCGCCGTGTCCGAATAGCGCGAGCGGAGGAAGCCGGAGACGCTGCGCTCCAGCCGGAGCCGGATACGCTCCAGGAACCGGTCCACGCTGTCGGCCGTCGCTTTCACGGCGATCGCCACCGCCGCCAGGATGGTCGCGGCGCCCAGCAGCACACCGAGAGAGATAGCGGCCAGGGTCGAGTAGGCGCCCGCGAACGCCCACGCGAAGAGTGCAGCGAAGAATAGCGGACCGGCGCCGAGCAGCCAGCTGAACCGACCCGAACCCAAGACCGACCCTCTCGGTTGTCCGCCCGCAGTGTCTCGCACTGATCGATGGCGGGCAATCACCCAAGCAGCTGTTGACCCCGGACGGGCTTACGGCGGGGACGCGCGTGCCGGTGCGCAGGAGTACGGTCACCTGCGTTTCCCGTACCGGCCGACTGGTTCGTCGTCCGCTGCGAGGCCAGGAGCGCCTTCACCGCCGCAGCCACCCCGGCCATCCGAGTAGATCGAGAACTCCTGACACCGCCGCGTCCCGTACACATCGGCAATCTCCTACAGCGTCGGCAACCCCGCCAGGACCGCTTCCTCGCCGGACCACAACCGTCCGATACGGCTGACAAGCATGCACCGCCACACCGCTGGACCTCTACAGTTGCGTTCCTTAACGATTACGCGCTCATAATCAGCGACGGTCCTTCGCGCGCCAAAGCAACGACCTCGGTAAAGACCCATGGCGAATCGTTCGAAAGCCTGAGCGTCTGGCTCGCCTGGTTCCTGCCCGGCTTCTGCCCCCACCGGTGTCGACAAGAGTGTCACAGTGCTCCTCATGATCAGCGGCTGGGTTCTGGCCACCACAATCGCTGCCGCAGCCGGCCGCGCGTTGAACCGAAGCTGACCTAGAATTGGCACGGGTCGTGCCAAGATTTGGAACGGGATTTTGACAGCTCGCCGCCTTCATGGCTGCCGATGATCGCTCTCGTTGGCCAGCAGTGTTTCCAGCGTCTCGGTGGTCGCCGCGTCGAGGGGCAATTCGTCTCGCTGGAGGTTCTTGATCACAACTATCGGTGCGGTCTCGCCTTTGCGAGCCAGTTGATCCTTCAGAGCGAGGAAGGCGGTGATCAGTTGCAGGCTCGTTGCGGTGACGGTGAGTACAGTGTCGATGTCGCGGCTCGCCGGCCATCGTTGCGGGTGTACCTCCGCAAGCGCGGCCTCTATCTCGGAAATATCGTCCTCGTCCACCGTTCCGATCGACACCTCAACCATGTTCTCCACGACTGATCCTTTCGTTTTTCGGTCTTTTCAGGAGACTCCGAAGTGTGCGAAGGCCGCCCACTCCTCGACGGGTGCTCCGTCGTTGCGCATCTGCTCGCCGGCGCGTCGTAGGCACAGGTCGGCGGAGTCTCCGGTGCTTTCCAGCTCCTGGTGCAGCCGCGTCATCAAGTGACGCGCTGGCCGGTCGCTGACCGGCCATCGGCTGCCGATGATCGCTCTAGCGCCGATTCGGAATAGGCTGCCGGTCAGTCCGTGGAGGTTCGAACCGTTCTTCGACCGGCTGCGCATGCGCAGCGCTGAGATGTCGAGTCCGGAGCTGGTGAACCTTGACCGGGTACTGGAGCGAAGCCTCTATGACATCGATCGGGCGGACATTCAAGCGGTAACCGACGGATCCGACGGCGGCTTCCTCTATGCCCGCGGATTCGTCGTCGCGCTCGGCCGCGAGTTCTACGAGGCGGTCGAGGCGGACCCACGCAGAGCGGCCGAGGATGCCGAGTGCGAACAGATGTGCTACTTCTTCGCGCATCTGCACCAAGAGCGGTTCAGCGAGGCCACGGTGCGGTGCTGCTGGAACGGTCCTTCGAAGATGGCCGCGAAGCACCAGGCTGTCACTACGGCCGCTGGCACCGCGAGTATCAGTGTGGTCCAGAAGGCCGGCATGCCGGGTGGGACGTGTGGCGCCACAAGCCTGCGGCTGATTATCGAGACGATGGGAAGGTGGATCAGGTAGAGGCTGAAGGAGATTTTGCCGAGACTTCGCATGGGACGGTTGTCCAGGAGCCGCATCAGCCCAGACGATCGTTGGGTGGCCACCACGGCTAGCAGCATGGCTATCGCGGGGCCGATCGCGAGGTCGATCCAGTAGTAGTGGTTTACCGTCCAGACGGAGCCTTTGACGTTTATCAGCATTATTACGGGTGTGGCGGCGAGCGCGGCGAGCCAATGCCACGGCCAACAGCGGATGCGGTCGTTGGCGGTGAGGATCCCGGCGGTGATCAGGCCGAGGGTGAACAGCGGTGCGAGTTCCAGGGTGAAACCCGTCGATTTGTGCGCTGCGGACAGGCTGGGGTGTAGCAGGCCGGCTGCGATCACCGGGACGGTGACGGCGGCGAGCGTCACCGTTGCTCCCGCTCGGCGCCGCATCAGTAGCAGGAGTGGGAATGCGAAGTACAGTCCTGCCTCTACCGCGATTGACCAGAAGGCGCCGTTGGGCACCGGAGCGACGAGGAAGTCCTGCATCAGCAGGCCATAGACGACGACCGAGCGGGCGGTTGGCGGGTTGGAGAGCGGCAAGGGTGTCACCGTCGCGGCGATCGCGAGGCTGAAGACCAGGGCCGCCCAGTATGGGGGAAGAATTCGCCACGCGCGGCGCCGGAAGAACCGCAACGCGCCGCGCAAATGCCATCCGTCACGGGCCGGTGCGATGGCCAGGGAGAACCCTGACAGCGTGATGAATAGGACCACCGCGAGACGGCCGTGCAGCAGCCAGTGGTGCCATCCCGGTCCGGTGTTGGCCGGATACCCAGGAAATGTCAGCAACCGGCAATGGCTCACCACCACGTACAGGGCGGCAAGGCCGCGAATCGCGTCCAACCCCGCTAACCTGCGGCGCACGCTGTCACCGTCGGATGCGGAAACGGGCCGCGCCATCATTAAATCAATCGACGAACTTCTATTAATGGACATGCATTCCTCGCCGGGTCAATTTGCTGTTTAGATCTCGCCGCATACGAGGAATACGACGGTTGAACTTCTCAGAACTCGCGGGAATGCAGCACAAGACGCAGCACCCGGTACATCGATGAGTCCGTCCCAGGCGGGTGCCGTGGCGGCGTTGCGGGATCTATCCGGTACTCACGCTCTGCGTGCTGGGCTCAGCGGATCCGACCGAGGAGGAGTAGGTGCTGCTTGCCGCCGGGCTGACCCGCGTCGATCACATCCCCGTCGCCGGAGGACCCGTCCTGCTGTGTACCGACTGTGTTGGTCTTCCGGTCCCACAGGTAAGCGCCGGACTTGAGCTGGAGCTGGATGAATCGGCCGAAGCTGTCGTAGAACACGGTGATTCCTCGCGGGCACGAGTTGCACGTGTCCATGTCGGCTGGGTCCACTGCGTCGCCGGTCGTCCGCAGCGGTCGACTGCCGTCGATGCCATAGCTGACCAGGCTCCCTGCGGCCCGCCCGACGCAAACGCGCGGATTGCAGTCGATCATGGTGACCCCGTTCAGGGTGCGCGGTGTGCGGCGCTCACCGGTGGCCACGTTCCAGAACTGGAGAGCCTCCACCGGAGCCGCTGCCGAATCCGATGGCTTCACTTCCGTCGACCTCACCGGCCTGCGCACTGCCCACGGCCCGTCCCGCAGGACGTACCCGTCACTGCCGGCCACCTGCTGCGGTTCGCCGCCATCCGGGATCCGGTAGACAGCCCCGACCCCCGCAGAGAGCTCGGTACTGGCGTAGAAGACCCTGCCGACCTCGGCGACCGACACCGTCATGTCGCCCGGGCCGAACCTCGCCCGGCGCACGGCCGCGCCGCCATCCCTGGGCGCGCTCCACACCTCCTGATACTTGGCACCGTCCTCTTCCTGCGCCGCCACCACCCACACGATGTAGTGCTCGGTCAGGTATGTTCCGACCTGGTCGTACGCGGTATAGCCGGACGTCGGAACCGTTCCCAGCTCCCGCGCGGCACCGGTCCGGGCGTTGAGCACCACCGGCAGGAAATTCCTCTGCTCGTCCCACGGCACTACGAGGTACGCGTCGCCACCCAATGCCCCCTTGACCGAGTACCGCCGCCCGTCCGGCAACCGTAGTGGCAGCTCGACGTGCGCGTCCGGCCACAGGTCGCGGTACGGCTTGGCCGCGGACAAGTCGACGGTGGGCAATGATCCGGTCGGCAGCGGCGCCGCATCGAGTGGCTGCGCCGGCTCCACCTGCCGGGTGACGGGTGGGCTGAAGACGGTTACCCCGGCCCCAACCGCGACCACCGCCGCGAACGCGCCAGCCATTCCGGCCATCCTGGTCCGGGCGCGTCGGCGCCGGCGGGCGGCCAGCGCCGCCGAAAAACCCGACCCAGAGTCCGGAGCGGCCATGCGGGCAGCCCGGAACGTACGGGCCAAATCGTCCTCCAAGTTCCTACGCATGCGCGGCTACCTCCCGTTGACTCGTACTTCAACCTGCGACTCGGCGACGTGGCGCAGCTTGTCCAGGCCACGAGCGGCCTGACTGCGCACGGTCCCCCGGGAAACCCCCAGCATTCGGGCGATCTCCTCGTCGCTGAGCTGCTCGTGGTAGCGCAGCATGAGCACCGTCCGCTGCCGGGGCGGCAGGGCGGTCACCGCACCCCACAGACCAAGATCACCATCGGCCTCGGCGATGCCAGCGTCGAGGTAACTCTGCTCCGGCAAGACCTGCACCGGATGCTCTCGCCGACGCCGACGCCACCAACTGATGTGCAACCGCGCCATCGTCGTGCGAACGTAGCCCTCCGGATCACCCTGCGCGCTGACCCTCGCCCATCGCACGCCCAACCGGACCAGCGCCTCCTGCGCCAGGTCAGCGGCATCATGGGGATTGCCCGACAGGACGAAGCCATAGCGCAGCAGCGCGGGCGTCCGGTCACGGGCGAACGACCCGAAGTCCTCGACCACTCCCACCTCCTGTCGTACCAACACGCTCGACGGGCACGAACTGTTGCACGACTTCGACAGGCAAGTTCTATCGGCACGCACCAGGGGAGGGCCGCGCATTCAACGGCCGCCGCCGGCCGACACGGCAGCATCGTCGCGAACGACGCACTCGAGAGACCAGCTGAGTATGTGGAGGAGACCGACACGGCGGCCCGCGCGACACACCGCGCGAAAATCGAGCATGCCGCGCCGGCCTACCCGCAGTGACGTTCCATGGCCGAACGGGCGCGTGTTCAGCCGAGCCGGTTCGCGGTGTCCCGGAGAAGCTGCCAGAGCACGCGCTCAGCGTCGCGGTCGAGATCATTGCGATGAGCAGTGTGAGCGAGGCTCGCCAAAGGCGCTGAACATGCGCCAGCCAGGCAACGATCGCGAGCGGGAGGATGACTTGGATCAGCTTCGCTGCGAGGAAGCCGGGTGCGACTTCTCCCTCAATTGCTGCCGCCAGAAAGACCCAGGGTGGCGCCGCAGCAATCTCTTGCCAGCCTTGGCCAGACAATAATCCGCCTGCGATCCCCGCGGCCAGCGCCGAGTCCTGCGCCTGAGTGGTTACTCCTGTTCAGCACCGTTGCAGGTCCTCCCGAACGAGGAATTTCAGGTCAGCGATCCGACCGAATTCGGAGCGCAGACCTCCCCGATCGCGGCCTGGACCCCCATCCGCACCGGCGACTGACAGCTTCCCGTCAGAGGTCCAGGCGCGCGCATGCCGACGTCTACGGTGAGGCTGAGGAGCGGGTGTCGATGTCATACAACCATTCACCGCATGCTCAGCCCGGACGCCGCAATCACGTTGCCGCGCTCGCGCTGGGAATCCTGCTGGGCTGCATCCTATTGGCCGTCCTGCTGACCCAGTGCGCCGGTCCTCCGGACGACACAGGCCAGCCCGCACCCACCGTGGCCGGTGCGCAGCCGACAACCACGGGCACTCAATCGGGACCGTCCGCAAGCATAGACCTCGAAATCTACGAAGCCAGGTGCCGGGAATCGGCTGGTCAATTAGCGGCCGCACGGGTGATCTTCGACCCGAGGCTCGACATGGTGCAAGGTACATCGGAGACAGTGGAAGCTCTGGTCACATTCAACGAGAGCCTGGCTCCAGCATCAGCTCTGCCCGGGCATGAGGGCGCCACAGCCGAGCCGGTGATGGTGACCTGCGAGGTGCGAGCTCAACTGCGCGGAGCCGAGTCTGATTTCGCCATCGATAAACGGGGCTGGGAAACTCAGCTGCTGCTCGACAACGGGACCGCACGGTGGTCGTGGCAGGTCACGCCCAAACTTGGCGGCATCAAGCAGCTCACCATGGACCTGCAGCCAGCGGTACGAATCATGAATAAGTCCGACGTCAACGTCTTCGATGCGCGAGGCGCCACTGCGTCGTACACCGCCACTGTCAAGGTCACGGTCCCGGTCAAGGACAGCATCAAGTGGTGGCGGAATGGGTCGGCACCGTCACCGCGTCCATCACTTCATTCGTGGCGGGCATCGCCGGCGTCTTCGCTTTCCTCCGCGGCCGAGCGTGGTGGCGCAAGCGGCGCGGCGGCAACGAGGCGAGCGAGAACGGATCCGAACTGGTCATCCTTGATCCCGGCACCGTTCTGATCCACCTCAGTGCTATCCGCGTCGAGCGCGGGATCGACCCGGCGCGAATAGCGCAGGTAATGGGAATGACGCCAGCCACCCTACGCGCCATCGAGGAGGGCCGGCGGGTGCCGACCCTCCGCAACGTGCACGAATACGCCGCCGCGCTCGGCATCGATCTTGTCTTCCGGCACCGGCCCGGTGAGCCAGATCAGCGGCAGACGGTGCCACCGTAGTCGCTGGTTAAGCTGCGGTAGAAGCCATCGGAGTAGTTGCCCGAGTCCTCGACTACGGCTTCTGATCGGCCGGGCCAGTTGGGACGACACCGGGTTCGTGCTGACGTGCGGGATTTCGTGACGGCCGGCTCGGACATCCGGACGGGGTCCTGTTGGTCGACGAGACCGGCGATCTGAAGAAGGGCACCCAGACCGTCGGCGTGCAACGGCAATACTCCGGGGCCAGGAAGATCGAGAACTGCCAGCTCGCGGCGCACCTGTCCTATGTTCGCCGCTCGGGCACACCCTGGTCGATGTCGCTCTCTACTTGCCGAAATCCTGGACCGACGGCCCCCTGCGACCAACAGAAGCAGGAGTGCCCGACACCGTCACCTTCGCTACGAAACCGCAGCTGGCACGCCGCCTGATCGAAACCGCGATCACCGGCGGACGGCCGTGCCGGTGGGTCGCTGGCGACGAAGCCTACGGCGGCGACCCACATCTGCCCGCCGCGCTGCGAGGCCACCAACTCGGCTGGCTCACACTCTGGCCGAGTGCCAGTACCTCTTCTGCAGCCTGGACCTGATCGACTCCGGCGGGGTGCTGGCCGACCACTGACGCCTGGACGCGGCGGCCCGCTCGGTGGCCGAGGAGCACGTTCATATGTACGGCGGCGTCGCCGTCAAAAGCTGGGACCGGCCTCAGCTCCGGAGGAAATGCCAGAGCGGCATCGCGATCCAGGGGTAGGGAAAGGCCACCCGGCCGGCGATCGGGTTCGGTTCGTGCGCCAGGTAGAACAATGCGCAGGCCGGCCAGGTGGGCAGGAGCACCACCACCAGCGGCAGCAGCCCGAGGGAAAACGTCGCCAGAGCGAAGGCCAGATAGACGAAAGTCGCAATAGAACCGACCGCCCCGACACATGCGCACGCCGTGGCGCTGCCCTCGGTGCGGGCGAAGAACCAGCGACGGACGGCCCGGTAGCGACGTGCGGCGGTGACGCTGCCGGTGACCAGCAGGAATACAGGCATCTGCAGGACAGCCGCCGGATACCGCTGGAGCTGTAAAAGGCCACCCACGCCGTAGATGATCGCGAACACGACGGCAGCCACGACGCCGACCGAGGCTGCCCAGCGTAGCCGCCGATCCTCGAACGGTCCGGCGTCGAATCGGTCGGCACCGCCGAGCGCCACAATGACCATCAGCTTGAGCCGGTCCTCGACCGGAATCAGTTCGATGGCGCCCGGGGTCGTCGCCAGCCGCCCGGCCGCGCGCTCCACGGCGAAGCCGGTGCCGGAAACCAGTTCCTCGGTGAAGTTCGTCGCGGCGGCCTGCGCCGACAACGCGTCGGACAGATCACTCCAGGCCTCGCGGATTCCGATCTTCTGGAGCAGTTCACCGGTCTCGTGCCGTAACTCCGCCGACACGAGTTCCGGCCGGTGCTGCAGCCCGGCATCGATGTGGCGCAACGTCTGGATGGCGTTGCCGACGGCACGGTTCATGGCCTCCGAGTTAACGAAACCGTCCGTCGAGGTGAGTTTGGCATTGATGGTGGCGACGAGGGCTCGGGCCTCGTCGACGAGGCGGGTGACCGTCGGGGAGTCGGCGACTCGCAACACCAGCACCAGGGAGGCGGCCGAAGCGAACGTGAGCGGGTCCGGCAACCGGATCGCGTCGGGGTCCCGCAACAGACGTCGCGCCAATAGATAGATGATGATCGAGTAATGTCGAAACTGGATCGGTTCCGTCTCGTCACCGTCGATGAGCTGAGCCCGGCGCAACCGGGACGAGAACCCGTCGGGGATTCCGCTCACCTCGCGGTGAACGGTCGCGAGGTCGGCCGCCATCGACGGCGTCTCGGCGAGAAGCAGGGCAAGGCGCTCAAGCATGGCGTCGTCCTCACCGCCCAAGGCCGAGCCGATCGCCCGGAGCCGGCGATCGACGAGCTCGGTCATCAGCGGATAAAGCTCCCGGGATGGTTCCGCTCCCGGCCGTGGCGGCGTGCTCAGGAGGAGGTCGAGCCAGCCTGGACTGGTCAGGTACGGCCGGAAGCTCTTGTCCGTGCTCCATCTCGGCAACGCCTCGGCGAGTTCGGGGTCAGAGGCCAGGAATCGCCTTTGCATCCCATAGCTGAGCGGCGCGAGTTCGAGGACGGCGACACCCTCACCGGGTGAATACGAGCGGGATGTCAGCACCACCTTGGCGCGTTTGCGGCCGGCGGCAAGGAAGTCCTGCACCTCGCCGAGGAGCCGATCGGGGTCGATGACGGTGGCGGCGCGGTCGAAGTCGTCGCAGAGGAACAACCAGGCCATCCTGCCGCCCGGACGCCACGCGTCCAGCAGCCGTACGCGAAGTTCTTCGTCCGTGGTCATCGTTTGCGCGAGATACTCGCGGAGCCGCCGAACCGGCTGCGCCACGTAGGCCGCCAGGTCGACGTACACCGGCGTCACGGGTCGTCGCTGCCGGCCCCAACGTCGGCGGCCCGGCAGGCATTCGGTCGCGGTCTGCGCCAGGACCGCTGTCTTGCCGGCGCCAGCAGCGCCCGTGAGCAGCAGAATCCGCTCGCCCTTGAGTAGGCGCGTTCGGCGCAACAGGGTCGCCACGGCCGCGTTCCCGTCGGTCAGATGCAGGTCGACGTACGCGCGGACGCTTGCCCGACGCTTCAGCAGTTCCAGGTTGCGCTGGATCGGGACGCGAAGGCTCGCATGTAGTTCCCGTGGTGGAACGGAGGATGCGTCGACTGGGCTGACCGCAACCCACCAGGCCGCCAGCGCGCCGAGAACGACCCCGGCGAAAAGCACCTCCCAGGGATGTTCACGCACGATACTCATGCCCGGCACCGCGGGCGCGGCGTCTTCGGTGACCACATTCTGCGACAGGCCCACCAGTACGCCAGCGAACACGGTGAAGAAGATGAACACGAACAGCCGCAGCTTGCCCCGAGTCGACACCATCCGATTTAAGACCGGGTCGCCGTCGATGTACACCCGCGTGGTTTGCGGCCAATCCTCGGACCTTCTGCTGGTAGCCGTCACGACGGCGAGAGGCGGTCATGCCTCCGGTTCGACCGCGGACAGGGAGCGGCACCGTGACCGCGAAGGACGTGACGAAGCGCTGCAGCGAGCCGACGAGCCGTTGTGCACACCGGCGGCCCGATGCCTCGGATGAACGCGATCGTGGAGCGCTGGGTCCGAACCTGCCGGCATCACCGCGCGCTACCGACGCCTAATACGGGCTGAGCCACTCGCAGTGGCATGCATGTCGGCCCAGCACGGCGAAACCAAGATGCTCTCCTTCATGCGGATGGTGCTACGCGAGGACGCCGACCTCAAAGACACCGCCTGAAAAGCGTTCGGCCGAACGTTCACGCAGGTCGACAAGACCTGCGCCACCTGGATCCGCCAACAGATATAGACGCCAAACGCCCAGAGTGTGACTGATTGTGCGGCACGCGGGGATGATCCGACATCAGCGAAAGGGCTTGCGTGCAGTGGCGTACGACCGGACCGGGTATCAGCCGGCTGTGTCGTCCTCATCGCTGATCAGCGCCGGCCGCCGCCACGGACCGCCACCAGCTCGCCGCCACCGTCGCGGTGGTCAGCGCCGTTCCCGCGGTCGGCGTGGACCTGCGCTGGACGTCGCAGTAAGCCTGCCGCCAATCGTCACGCGGGGAGGCGCGCCAGGCCGCCGCCTTGACCGCCTCAGCAATCCTTCGCCGACCGGCTGGGCGGAAGAGCACGGCCGGCTCCTCGAACGATGCGGCCTGCACGCCCTGGTTCCTGTGCGCGAGACCGTCGATCCCGAGTGCGGCTCGGGTATCCCTTCAGATTCGCCGGCGCCCCACCGACTCGCCCGGCACCCCTCACCACCCGCGAACGCACTCTGGTGGCGTTGGCACAGCACGCAGCATTGGCCGGGCAGCGCGAAATCGTCGTATGGCCGAGGCCGAAGATCGACTGCTGGACGAGCACGGGCGCTACGATGCTCGGCGCACCGTCGGCAGAGGAGGGACGTCATCGGCCGCGTTGACGACTTTGTGGGACGAGGGGTCCGCCGGCTGATCGGTGTGGACGAGCGAGTCCTGGACGAAGTGCCCCACGAGCGGGTGCGCCTGACTGCCCAGGGCTTTTTGCTGGTCGGATCGGCGCTGTTCGGCGCCTTCTCGATGGCGGCTGTGGTCTCGATGGTGGTGTCCTCCTGGTGGGCGGCAGCCCTCATGGTGGCGGTCTGGGCGCTCTTCATCCTGTCCCTCGACCGGTTAGTTCTGCTGGCGCCGGGCGAAGAGCGACTGTGGCCACGGCTGAGAAAACAACTTCCTCGGGTTGCGATCGCGGTCATGACCAGCGTTCTGTTGGCCGAGCCCCTGGTGTTGCGGATATTCGAAATCCCGATCGACGAGCAGCTGCGCCTGCAGGGCGCGGAGCCCTCACTGCTGAACCGCCTCGCGGCCCTCGACCAACTGGCCGACCAGAGCGCGTATGCCGCCCTGACGATTTGGCTGCTGCGACTGCTGCTCATTGCGATCTCGCTGATGCCGGTGCTGGTTCGCCTGTTGTCCGGGCCCACGCCGTACGACGGGATGCTGGCCGCCATCCGGCTGGCGCGCACCACCGCACTCAACCGGTCTCCCGCCCTGGTAGCCGAGCGGCTTGCCACCAACGCGCCGGCGGAGCACACGTGACCGCTCCGCGACGGGAGCCGCGGTTCACCCCGTGGGCCATCTCGATGCTCACCGTCGTGGTGCTGCCGGTGGTCACCAACATGGCCACCGATGCCCTGCCCGAGCGCATCCGGGCGGCGAAGCCGGTGATCCTGATCGGCGCCATCTGTCTCGGTGTGTTGGTCACCTGGCTCAGCCTGCGGCAGCGACCCGGCGCCGAGCCGCCCGGCGTAGCCCTGGATCCGGACGCCGACCGGGACGGCCCGGGACCGACCTGGAACATCTCACCGCCCAGCCGGCAGTTCCTCGGGAGGGCGGACGAGCTGCGGACCGTACGGCGCAAGCTCGCCGGGATGGCGCGGCCCGCGGTGGTGTTGCACGGCATACCTGGTATCGGCAAGACCCAGCTTGCCCGGGCGTACGCGCACGACGCTCGGGCGGGCACCGAGATCGGCTGGTGGATCGCGGCTGACGATCGGCTCGCGGTGGTGGCCGGGCTGGCCCTGCTCGGCCGTCGGCTGCAAATTCGCGCCACAGATCAGGAGCGGGCCGCGGCCGAGACCGTGGATCTCCTCGGCCAGCGCGACGGCTGGCTGCTGATCTATGACAACGCTGTGTCGGAAAAGGACCTTGTCGGGCTGATCCCCTCGTCCGCTACCGGGCGCGTCATCATCACCTCCCGCAATCCCGCTTTTGAGCGGATCGCGGTGCCGGTGCCGGTTACCCCGTTCCCTCGCAACCGTTCCGCGCGGTTCCTGGTCGAACGAACCGGTTCCCGGGACGTGGTCGCGGCCGAGGAGATCGCCGAGATGCTGGGCGACCTCCCGCTGGCCCTGGAACAGGCGGCGTCTTACTGCCATCTGACCGGGGTCGGGCTGGCCGAGTACGTCCGCCGACTTCGCAGCGACCGGGCTCGCATGTTGCGCGAGGGGGGTCCCCCGGATCGCCTGCCGGTCGAGGGAACGCTCCGGCTGGCCGTCCGGCAGGTGGCCGGTCGCAACCCGGCGTCGGTGCAACTGGTACGCCTGCTGGCGTTCCTGGCGCCGAGCGCCGGCGTGCCCCGCGGCTGGATCGCGGCCGCGGCCGATCAGCTGCCGCGGGCCTTGGCGGTGGCCGTCGGTGACCCGATCAAGCTGGACGCCACGATCGGCGTACTCCGGCAGACGGCGCTGGTGACCACCGACGCCGAGCATGACCAGCTCTGGATGCACGCGCTGACCGGCGACACCATCCGCGACCACCTTGGCACCGGTTGGTGGCTGCGGCGGATCATCCGGAACGCCCGGATCTTCGGCGATCCGCGTACCCCGGACAGGTCCCTGGCCTGGCAGCCCGCCGACTGGGTCCACGCGGCGCTCGGCGTCGTCGCGGCGGCACTTCCCCCGAATGTTGAGGACCCGGCCGCCTGGCCGGTGATGGCGGGGATCGTCCCGCATGCCGCAGCGGTCCTTGCGCACGCGGACCAATACGGCGTGACCGTACCGGCCTCGGCGACTCTGCGTAATGCCGTGGCCCGGCACTTGCTGCGCAGCGGCGAGTACTCGGCCGGTCTGGACATGATGCGCGCCGCCCATGCCGAGGCGGAGGTGGTCTTCGGGCCGCTCAGCCCGTACACGCTCGCGTTCCGGCAGGACCTGGCCGGCGCGCTGCGCGAGGTCGGCGTGCACGCTGAGGCCGAGAAGCTGCTGGTTCGGGTGGCGGAACAGGCGCAGAAGATTTTCGGCGCCGGGCACCCGAACGTGGCCACGGCGATCAATGACCTCGGCGTAGTCTGCCGGGACCAGGGACGCTTCGGGGTCGCCCGTAAGTACTACGAAGACGCAGCGGCAATTCTGATGGCGGCCGGCCGGTCGGCGACGGTCGAAGGGCTGCCGCCGATGCTGAACCTGGCGGAGCTTGATCTGGAGGAGGGCGACGTCGCGAGTGCGGTAAGCCGGTATCGCGCCGCGCACCGGATTCAGGCCGACGAGCTGGGCGACGAGCACCCGCAGACGCTGGTGACCCTGAACAATCTGGCCGAGGTGGCGCGGGTCGCAGGCGACCTGGACCAGGCGCGGGAGCTGCATCGGCGGGTTCTCGATGACCGGCGCCGGGTGTTGGGCGCCGAGCATCCGGCGACCGCTCTGTCGATGAACAACCTGGCCGTCACACTGCAGGCGCAGGGGCATCTCGCGGAGGCCCGCGAGCTGCTGGCGGTCGCCTTGACGCAGTACGAGCGAGGGCTGGGCGGGCAACACGGCCGTACCCGGCAGATCGCCGCAAACCTGCGACGTGCCGCCGCGGTAGCGGAGCCCTGAACCAGCGATCCGCTATGTGCCCGTTCCTGTCTCCTCGCCTCGAGGCGGGAACTCAGGGGCCCGGGTACCGGGCCGAGTCGTGGTCAACGTCCCGGGTGTCCGTCGTCACGCCAGCTGTCGCCCAATTCTTTACGGGTGTCGGCCCACTACTGCCGCAGGTCGTCGAAGACCTCCTGCAGCGCCTGCCGGCCACCGGGGTCGCTTATTCCGGCGCCGATGGTCATTGCCGCATCCAGGAGCCATAGCACCGGTGCCGCTGCGACGGCCAGCAGGGCAAGCCACCAGGCGCCCGTCGCGGCATACGCGGTCATGAGGCTCACCTGGACGGCCACGGTGACCGCGCCTGCGTAGGCGGCTCGTCCCATCAGCGGCGGCATGACTGCAGACATCGCCACGGAGTCCGCCCTGCTGGCATCAGGACCAGCGGCATGTAACCGGTGACCGCAACCGCACACAACCCGGCGAGCACCCGGCTGGGCAGCATCGCCGGCGTCCACCAGTTCGCGATGAGCGCTGCCGCCAGCGTGAGAGTCACCGCCCTGGCCAACCACCGTTTCAGGGTGGCCATCAGGTGCCGGATGGGCCAGGTCATCGCCATCGCGTTCGGCTCGGCGGGGCGTTCACGGGCAAGGCCGCCCAGCAAGCGTAGGGAGCGGCGGGTCCGGAGATGTTCAGCGTCGATCATGGCAAGGAGCCAGCGGGCGTCGTAGTCCTGCGGGTCGATGGCGAGCGCAGCGCGTACCGTCCGGCTGGCGTCGTCGTACTGACCAGAGCCGGTCCACGTTCGCTGCCATCACCAACGCGGGTACTGATCGAAGTTCCAGCGCCACAGCGTGGTCAGCAGCGACTCGGGCTTCGGGGTAGCGCTGCTCCATGACGAGGGCTTGCGCCAGGATCTGGTAACTGGACGACCGGTTCGGCGCCAGACGGACGGCTTGCTCCGCGGCGGCGAGCGCATTGTCGTTGCGCAACAGAGCCAGCAACGTCTCTGCATGCTCGATGTGCACGTGAGCTTGATGCGGATCGGCGGCGAGGCTGCTTCGCAGACTTCCAACGCTGCGATGGGCCGGCCCTGCCTGCGCAGCGTTGGTGTTCGACAGACCCGTCTCTGGTCACTGGCACGAAGGCAGAGCATGAATCCCACGAGCAGCAGCACCTCACCACAGTGCGGGCATGCCTCGTCCCGTCCGGCGCCAACCACGTTCGCCAGCATGGCCCGGCAGCCCTTCTGCGTCTGTGCCTGTCTATCTGGTGGTTCACGCCTGGCACTCTGCCGTTGCCTCACCGTGTGTGGCTCGCCGAGCCGGGGATCACCTCCCGGCAGGTGGTCCGATCACTGGCACGAACGAACTCATGGCGCTGTCGACAGCGGCCGGTAGCTGTGGCGGCGAACTCGTGTCGACTACTGCGAACGGCAATCCCCTAGCCGGTCATGAAGGCAGTACGTCGTAGCGACGCTGAAGTCCAATTGTTGCCACATGTCCTCCAGTAGCCGTATCGACGGACCAGCTCCCGTGAGCGAACCTTGTCGATGTGTCGAATGCAGTCATGATGCACGGTGCAAACCCGTGGGCGAGGACTCGTCTCGCGCGCTGGTCTATCGCGGGCGGCATCCTGCTCCTCACGATCGGGCTGTTCGCAGGGGGCCAACACGCTTCCTATGCCCTCATCAGTGGCTGCCTGGCTGGTCTGGCAGTCACTCCCATCTGGCGGCAGCGGCGGATGGCGCCCTATTGGATCGGCTGGAGCCTATGGGTGACGGTGATCTTCGTCGGCCAGGCCTGGCTTCGCTGGAGGGACCTGGACCCCCAGGACCCGTCATTCGCCCGTCAGCACATGGTCCTACTCGTCTACTGCATCGTCGGCGTCGTCGTTATCCCAGGCCTAGCGACCCGCTCATACCGATCGCTCGCGGGCTCGATGTGGGTGTGGACTGCAGCGGTCTCCACTCTCACGACCGCGGTCTACATGGTGGCCATCATCGCCTATACGGCTGCATTCTCCGAGCCGGCCGCTGGCCAGGTGGGAATGCATCCACTGCTCCTCGTGCTGGTTGCGGCCGCAGGGCATCTGGGCTCGCTGGCCGGCGGGCACGCATTGACGGTGACACGGGGGCGGACCGGGCCGGTCTTGCTGACCTTGGCACCCATGACGTCATACGCCGTCCTTGCGGCTGTGTTCGGCACACTGCCCGGCACCGGAATCGCGACGACGCTGTACCTGGTCGTGATATCCGTCGTGCTTGCCCTCGCGGCCATGTGCCTCGTCGGCTTCTGCGCGACGGTCTCACCAGGAACCGGGCGCCGGCGCCTTCGCGTCGCTGCTCAGACGGCCTGCTTGTGCTTGGCAGGAACCCTTCTGCTTTCCGTACTCGCGTATACGCATGTGGTAGTCGACAGCGGTGCTACTCCAGCGGAAGGGGAACCCGTCATGGTCAGCGTGCCGTTTGAGATGGAGGCGTACTACAGCGACGGCTACTGGCGCACGGCGGAGCGTTGGCGGCTTGACGAGGCGGCCCGGGCGAAACTGCGATCGTTCGTGGAGCAGGGGTGGGTAGGCGATCTTTCACCCTGGTCGAACGACGAGCCATACATGGCCCGGAACCTCACACTTGAGGAGACACTGGCAGCATTGCGCAAGGAAGACAGCGTGAGCGCCGTCAACGAAGTGCAAGAGGTGATGAGCGTCGACGACGCTACTGCCCGCTGCCTCGTTGCACTGTGTCCTGGCATCAGCAGGATTGTCGACGCCCTGGTCACCGATCAGGTCCGGAAAGCCCTCAAAGTCGAAGGTTGGGAACTGCAGGACGTGCTCGACGGTGACCCCAGGTTCAGTCGTTCCACGTACTACGCGAGCGACGTTCCTGTCTTCGGTGGACGGATCAACAGCTTCTCTATCGGGGGCATCACGCTGAGCGAGTTCAATTCGGCCTTTCTTCGCTTAACGCCTCGGGCCGGCGAGTCCCGCGCCACGATCCGGGCGCCCAAGGGGATGATCGTGGAGACCTACCCTGCTGCGTCCGGCATCGGTCCGACGCTGGCGGGTAAGCAGGAACAGTTCGTGGTGGACATCCCGGTGAGCGACAACGCCGGTGAGATCCGCGTTCGCACACTTTCCTGGGTCCTGCGCAGTGCACCTGGCCACCTACTGTACCGAGCGGGCCAGTGGCCGGCGTTTCCGTATCTCCTCGGCATCCTTGCGACCTTCGTCGTCTACCTCATGCGGGAACGTGTTCGCATCCACGTTGAAGGCCGCTACGCCAAACCTCGACAGACTATGCCGTCCGGTTGAGACGCCATCGGCGCCTCAGACTTCTGATCTAGATGTACGGTGTTTCGGCTAGTGGGATGGTCGGCGCAACCATGGCCGGATGGGTTCGGTCGGCTCCGTTGTTGGTGTATGGCAATCCTGACCTCGCCGAAAGCACGTCGGCAAAAGGCGCTGCACCCTTCGGTTAACCGCCCCAGTGGGCGAACTGGCCCAGGCTATGACATCGGTCGGATCGGTGCGGGTCAGCTGCCCGTGCAACGCCGGGCAGCAGCTCCAGGTTGCGAGCGCGGTCGATCGTCCAGAGCTGCGCAACGCGCGTTGCCTGCGCCGGGGGTAGGTCGCCGGTGATGAGGGTGGTGATTGACTAACGACAGCTCAACCGGAGCGCGAGCTCGTATGTCCCGTGGCGGCCTGGCCGCGCTTATTGCCGTGTCTCGCGTTGGGCGTCAGCAAGGTCATTCCTCGCACGTACGGTGTCTGGATGGTCAGGGCCAAGCACCCGGTCGTAGTCGGCTACGGTGCGGGTGTGGAGCTCGATGGCCTCGTGCTGTCGCCCCACCGCTTGGTAGGCGCCAGCGAGGTTGTTGCGAGTGAGAAGTGTGTCGGGGTGGTCCTGACCGAGCACTCGCTCACGGTCAGCCAGAGTAAGGCTGTAGAGCGCGATTGCCTCGTTCAGCCGGCCCGCGGCCTGGTATGAGAACGCGAGGTTGTTCTGTGTAAGGAGTGTGTCGGGGTGGTCAGAGCCGAGCACTCGCCTTCTGTCCGCCATCGTCTGGGTGAGTAACGCAATTGCTTCGTCTACCCGGCCTACTCCCCGATAGGCGCCGGCGAGGCCGTTGCGCGAGAAGAGCGTGTCAGGGTGGTCTCGGCCGAGGACCCGCTCTCGGTCGGCCAGGGTGTGGCTGTACACCGCGATTGCTTCCTCCAGCCGCCCAACGGCGCGGTAGGCGTACGCAAGGTTGTTGCGGGAGGTGAGGGTGTCGGGGTGATCTCGGCCGAGCACCTGTTCTCGGTCGGCCAGCGTCTGGCTGTGCAGCGCGATTGCCTCATTCAGCCGGCCCTTGGCACGGTAGGCCACAGCGAGATTGTTGCGAGAGGTCAACGTTTCCGGATGACGTGGTCCGAGTATCTGCTCTCGTTCGGCCAGCGTCTGGCTGTGCAGCGCGATTGCCTCATCTAGCTGCCCCACCGCGTGGTAGGCGGCGGCGAGGCTGTTACGCGAGTCCAGGGTGTGCAAATGAGATGGGCCTAGCAATCGCTGGCAGTCGGTGATCACCGTGGGCCCGATTGCAACACTGGTGGTCCAGTTGTGTGCGTTGTTGTTCATGGACAGCAGAATGCCAAGGGATCGTGCGACCACGGTCTGAGCGCTTCTTGTGGAAGCGTGTTGCCTCAACGCCATGGCGTGTTCGGCGCATTCACTGAGATCGCCTCGGTCCTGCCAGCGTCGGGAGGCGTGCCGAGCCGCGGCGTCGATGGCTTCCGCCGCCCTGATAACGGCTGCGTCGAGGCTACCGATCTGACGCGCTCGGTCGCGGACCACGCGTTGGATCAGGCGATGCACGATGGTCCGCTGTTGATCAAGTGTCGGCATTGTTAGGGAGCGTTGCGCGAGTACGGCGACTACCTCCACCGCGTCATTACTGCAGCCGCCCGATGGGCTGGCCAGGCGGTTGAGTAGAGCCGCCCCCACGCCGCTGGGCGCCAGGACAGCGAGCTGGTCAAGCAAAGAGCGGGCGCTACCGGCTGCATCGTCCGTAGCCAGATCGTCGAGGCCAACGACGATTGCTTCGGCGGCGCCGCGTGGATAGGGATCACCGGCTGGCCGATGCAGCATCTCACTGATGGGTACCTGATCCAGACGGAGAAGGTAGGACCGACAGTTGGCAAATCGACGGCCGTAGCCGATTACGGCGCCGGCTTGGGACAACGCCACGGGCAGGTAGCCCAGGTGTTCAGCAACGGCTCGCGTGCCAGCGTCGTCGACGATTCCGGTTCGCTCTCGCAGGTACGCCATTGCTTCAGCTGCGGTGAAAACGCCCACGTCGATGGTGACGCCCATATTCGCGAACTGCAGCTCTGTGGTAGTGATGACAGTCTGAACGGCACCGACTGTAGGGATGAACCGCCGGATCAGTTCGGGGTCGACTGCATTGTCATAGATCAGCAGGCACGGCCCCGGGTGCACCCGCAGCCAAGCCAATGCTTTGGCCGCCCCGTTGGCCGCGTCGGACGCTGGCTGGCGCACCCCGACTACCGCAGCCAGCTGGTCGAGTCCGGTCAATATCGAAAGCTCGTTGTCAGCCGGTACCCATGCCACGACCGGCCAGCCGTCCGTGGCCCGCTGCCGGGCGTAGGCCGCTGCGAGTTGTGTCTTGCCGATGCCGCGCTGACCGGTTACAGCGCATACCACCGCCGGCCGTCCGCTTGCTGCGAGCATCGCAAGGCGGTCCAGCAACTGGATGCGTTCCTGCCAAGCGACGGCCTCCATCGGAATGTCCCCCACCACCAACTGCGCTTGCACTATCGGCGGGTAGTGGCCCCCTTCCTCAGGCCGCGAAGGGGCTTCATCTGGCTGCGTCAGCTGAGCGGTTCCAAGTGCCTGCGAGGGCTGCTTACTTGTGGACGCGAACCCTGCGAGCGGTGCGAGGATAAGGGTGGCCGCCACCGTTGCAACACCGACTGCGGATTGAGTGTCCAACTGGGCCAGGTCAGCGAGCAGCCATGTCACGGCGAAGCCGAGCGCGGACATGCTCACGGCGAACCACCAGCGAATCGCGTGCATCAACCCTCCGCCTCACCATCGCGGTTCATTTACACGAAACCACATCTGCTGTGCGCATGGCATCGGTGAGCGCCGTGCCCGTTATGGGTGTTGTGGCTAGTCTGGCGACTTTTGATACTCACGAACAACACGGAGTGGGCCGAGCATCTCGAAGCGCCTAGGGCGAGAGCACTGTCGGGATTCTGCGTCCGGCAACGCAGTAGCAGGTCGATCACGATCCGTGGTGCACTGTGTACAGATGGCGATCGAAGAACTTCTACATCGTCGGACCGATCTGTCGACTTTTCTGGTGCACCTGACCAGGAACAACGGAAAGGTGACCGCGCGCGAGAACCTTCTCACTATCGCGGAGCAGCAGGTCGTCCAAGCTCGTACCGCGTTCGGTCCCGCCGCCGCCTACGAACACATCCTGAAGGACATCGCGACCCCAAAGGCCGTGTGCTTCACCGAGGCCCTGCTGGAGCACACCTGGATGATGCTGGAAGACATCGAGAGGCGGCAGGTTCGTTTCGAGCCGTACGGGCTGGCGATCACCAAGACCGCGGCCCGTAAGAACGGCTTCAATCCAGTCTGGTACTCCGACATCACCCGCCGCGGGGACGATTGGCCGATCACAGCGATTAACAAGATGATCAAAGGGTTTATTCAGTATGCCGCCGGCGGCAAGGTCGATCTGGAGGCGCTGCGCACGGATCCGGTCTGGCCGCTCTTCCGAGTCACCCCGTTCTTCGAGCAAATGGGCCCGACGACGAAGGCTCGTAAGGAGTTCTGGTCGGAGCAGGAGTGCCGGCACATCGGCGACTTCACGATCGCCTCACCCAGCAGAATTGTGGCAGTCCCCGCCCCGGCCAGGACCATGCGCCTCTTCCTCGACGCCTGAGCGAGATTTACAAACAGTGGGGTCTGCGGCCCATCCTCGATCTTCGATGGGACCTCGAACGGATGATCGCCGCGTTGGCCGGCATTGCCGATGGGCACATCGGTCCGTTCCCTGACGCGGACTGACCAACTGTCCTGCAGGGTGATCCATGGTGGCCAGGCCGGGCCGGCTCCGGTGTCGTACTGCCACCGGTCGAACCAGTCGAGCAGTCGGTGGATCGCGTCGATGCGACCGTCGACCTGGCGCCTGCGCAGGATTGCCCGCGCGGGTAGGGCGAGCATGCCGGCGGCCCCGTGTGCCTTACGCGTTGCTTGCGTGGCCGCCCGGTGCCCGGCACGGCGGTGTCCGGGTCTGTGTCGACCTACCAGCCGGGGACGGTTGTTGCGTGCCGCCGGTCGGGGGTGAGCGCGACGACTGCTCGAGCACACGGTCAGCTCTTTGCTGCCGGGCAGGTGGTGGAGCAGATACGAACTGAGGCCGGTCAAGCAGTAGGGCAGGTCGAAGTCGGTGAACGAACCCGGGGCGGCTTCGTCGCGGCATCGATGAGGGCGGCTTGAACTCATGGTCGTCGCTTGCCCGTTGATCTGGTGTCACGGACAGGGGTGGTAGCCGCGCCGGGAACGTCGGCACGGATCCGGGTGAGCAGTTCGGCGACGCGGGGGTCGTCGAGGGCGCCGGGACGGTGGACGGCGTAGAAGGTGACTTTCGGCAAGTCGGTGATCGGGCGCGCGGTGAGCCCGGCGGCCGGTTCGACGCAGCCGGCGACCACTGCCAGCCCGACGCCGAGCTCGGCGAACCGCAACGTCATCGGCAGGCCTTCGGCTTCGACCGCAACGGTCCAGCCGACACCGGCGTCGGTGAGTGCCCGTTCCAGGTTGACGCGGTGCGGCCGGGTCGGCGGCGGCACGATCAGTTCCGTTCCGGCCAGGTCCCGCAGGCGCAGGCTGCGCCGGGCGGCCAGCGGATGGTCCGCCGGCATGAGCAGCGCCTGCGGATAGGTGGCGATCGGCGCCGTGACCAGGTCCGCCGGCAGCACGTGGAAGCTGAACACGCCGAGATGGGCCCGGCCGGTCCGGACCGCCTGCTGCGTCTGCTCCCGGTTGGTGTGCAGCGGTCTGATGCTGCTCGGCCGCTCGCTGAGCATGCCGCGGATCGTGTCCCCCAGCAGGTAGAGGAACGCCGTGTGCGCGGACGCGATCACCAGCGGCCGGTCGGCCGGCACACCGCGCAGCTCGTTGACGAACAGCTCCAGCCGGTCCTGATGCTCGCGGGCGAACCGGGCGACGCGTTCGCCGTCCGGGGTGAGTTCCAGGCGCCGCCCGGCCCGCTGGTAGAGCGGCCGGCCCAGCTCCCGGGCCAGAGTCCCCAGCTTCGAGTGCAGCGACGGCTGGCTGATGTGCAGCTGTCGCGCCGCGCGGGTCATGTTCAGGTGGTCGGCGAAGACCGCGAACGCGGCCAGCGCGTCGGACGACACCCGCAGACCATTCATAGAACAACCCTATAGCCGGTACGCAACAACATAGTTCCGCTGATGATCGTCGAGCGGCAATCATCGATGCATGACCACCGGCCACACGCACGTCAGCCAGATATCCGCAGCTCAGCTCCGAGTGATGCCCTTGCACGCCGTCACCGAGGTCTACGGCGAGCCCGGCCTGCAACGCCGGCTCCTGCTCGAACTCGACCGGCTCCCGACGACCCACCAAGCCGCCGTCGCCGACGCCTGCGCCTGGGCCGGCCACCTGCACAGCGGGCAACGCCGCAGCCGCGAGCCGTACATCAACCACCCGCTCCGGGTGACCCTGCGCATCCTCTGCCGATACCGGATCGCCGACCCGGACGTCCTGATCGCCGCCCTGCTGCACGACACGGTCGAGGACCAGCCGTGGGCCATCATCGGCTCACCCCGGCACGGTCCACCACCGACCGCACCCGCGATCCAGGCCATCGCGGCACGGTACAACCCGCGGGTCGCCGCCCTGGTCGCCGCGGTCACCACCTCGCCGTGCCCGCCCGGCGCCGACCGCATCCGCCACTACACCGACCACCTGATCCGGTCACTGCACACCGACCCCTGGGCGCGGGTGATCAAGCTGTCCGATTTCACCGACAACGGCGTCGGCATCATCCACTCCGCCGGCCCGCTGGTAGCCCGCTCCGCCCGCAAATACAACGCGGCCGTCCCCATCCTCCGCGGCTTCCTGGACCGCTCCGACACACCTCTGGCCGCCGACGTCAAAACCCACATCCACGACCAGTTCGACCTCGCCCAGCAACGGTTCACCGCCATCCTCGCCGCCTGACGAAAAGTCGGTCCGAACAAATCAACAGGCGGTCTACGCCAGTTACCGCGCCACTGGCGCCGCCCGCCGGGGCCCGGGCCACGCGCACTCATGAGCATGACCTTCGATGCAGGCGAAATCACGGCCGCCACCCCGCTGCAGCTTCCTGCCGACGAATTATCCGCGTACGCCTTCCTTGAGCCGGCCACCGCCGCGCAGCATGCGCTGGCTACAGGGAGCGTCTAACGATCACGCCATGCAAGCGGGGACAGAGCTATTGCGGCTTCAGCGATCCGCTGCGCCGTCTCTGTTTTGAGTTCCTTGCGCGCGGAGTTGATCCAGCCGTCGACTCGGCGCACGCCGATGTCGCGGTATTCGATGGCTTGGAGCAGCATCTCCAGCTTGTCGGCGTCCTTGGCACATTGAGCTTCGAGGGTCTGGCGGGATTCGTACTCGTCGACGGCGGTGCGGACCATCTCGCGGGAGCGGTCGGGCAGATGCGCGGTCTGGTCAGCGGTTATCTGGCGAGGATTGGGCTTTGTCAGGTAGGCAGACGCAGTGTGGGGTAGATCCCCAGTGCGGGTTTCCTGCGTGTCGTGCCATAGCGCGAGGGACGCCGCGCGGGCCGGATCGGCGCCTTCCTCCGCCGCGATCAGAGCCGCCACCTGGGCGGTTCGCATGGTGTGCTCGGCGACGGACTCGGGGTCGCGGATTCCGACATGCCATCAGCCGGTGCGGCGGAGACGTTTCAACAATCCGAGCACGTACGCGAATGCGGCGACTGCTTCGACGTCTTCTGGCACCTGAGCTCCCTTCTATCGGCCGGCGATGCGTAGCGCGTACTGAAGCCCGGCGAGTTGAGTGCGCTCGGATCGGCTCAGGTCCGTCGTGGAGGCGAGCCTATCGAGCAGTCCCGCCAGCGACGTGCGAACACCGGGGTCACCCCTGAGCAGGGCTGGCCTGGAGGCAATCAGCGAGTGAAGGGTGGTGCCTGACCGCATGGACGATTCACCCCTTGCTCCGTCGATTTCGGTGCGCCGCGCTGTCGGTACCGCATTGAGCGGCCTCGTGCCTCTGGTGTTGCTGCTCAGCGCGTGCACACCCTCCTCGTCCTCGGCCTGGCGAGTCATGGTCCTCGACCGGTCCCCGGGCTACGCCTTGCACGGCACCCAGAGGCGCTCAACCCGGTCCGGACGGGACGGGACGGACTGAGCATCGTGTAACGAACGAGACCGCAGCGGAGACTCGCGCGGGTAGGTCAAGCATTAGGTGCAACTGTGCGGAGAAGGCCTCTCGGGCTGACGAGAGACCTCTCCACGTGGCTAACAGACGACGTCACCGCCGCGCAGTGGGCTGGAGCCGCTTCTCAGCTCCACCACCAGCGTTGGGATGACACGTCCTGGTTACACGGCGCTACGTACACGTCGGCACCGGGACCCTGCCGCATGCACTGGCCCGAGGCTGCGTTGACCAGCACGTTCGTGCCGTAAGGGGTGGCAAACGGTGTCCACTTCTGCTTATTCGGCAGCGGGTTGACGCAGTACTCTGCGTACACCCTACTGCCGCTTCCGTTCGGTGCGGACAAGCACCAGCCGCTGCGGTAATTGATCGCCCGGTAGGAATTGCCGCCGACATGCACCCATGTCCACTGCTGATTGCCGATGTAGTGGCACGGGTCCGGCCAGGAGTAGATGGTGGTAGTTGGCTGGTTACCGGCGTTGAAGTGCTGGTCCAGACAGTCCGCACTGCTGGCATTGCGGATGGTCACCGATGCCGCAGCGGCTGCCGTCGGCGCGGTCGGTCCCAGTAGAGTCGCAGCCGTCATCAGCAGGGCAGCCGCCACTACTTTGATCACTCTGAGCCTCTTCATCGTTTCTCCTTACTGTGGAGTGACGTGCGGTTGTGCGCTGGCTCTTGAGTGTCCGGAGCCGATTCCTGGCGAGGGTGGAGTTCGGACGAATTCGGACGCCGGGTCCTGGCTGCACTGACGGGTCCACTACGGAGCGGATGGCGTGGACTGTCTGTTAGGCGACGACCGTTGGGTGGAGAGGTCGCTAGCCTGCGAACACAAAGACGTCTATCGATCACGGAGTAGACGATGCCGCTGCCAGGGGATCCGGTGACCGCGCCGAGAGATGCGTTTGCGGCGCTGCCTGATCCAGCGCAGGCCGGTAGCCTCGGAGATCTTGTCGAGCGCCTGCGCCGGCTGAAGATCTGGGCCGGTGACCCTTCCTACGAGACGATCAAAGACCGGGTCAACACGGCCTGGACTGCAGCCGGAAGGCCAGCCGGCGAACTGACGGGCAAGTCCACCGTCGCGTATTGCTTCCGTCCCGGCCGGCGTCGCCTGGACACCGACCTGGTGCTCGCTGTGGTCGAGGCGCTGCACCCCGACACCGGGTATGTGATGCAGTGGCGCAACGCGTTGCGTGTCGTGGGCGGGGAGATCGAGGCGGTGTCCCAGGTGCGGGTGCAGGACAGCCTGCCGCCCGATCTGGCTCGGTTCACCGGCCGCACCGCCGAACTCGACCGGCTCCGCCACGCGGCACAGGCCGGGAACGCGGTGGTGATCTCCGCGATCGAGGGGATGGCCGGGGTCGGGAAGACCCAGCTGGCCGTGCATGCCGGACACCTGTTGCACCAGCAGCAGCCGTTCGAGCGGGTGTTGTTCGTCAACCTGCGCGGCTTCGATCCCGACCCGGCCCAGCCGCCGGCCGACCCCGCAGCCGTCCTGGACGGGTTTCTGCGCCTGCTCGGGATGCCCGGTCAGCAGATCCCCCACAGGCTCGCCGCGCGGGTTGCCGCCTACCGCGATCGCCTCGCCGGCACCCGCGCCCTGGTGGTGCTGGACAACGCCGCCGCCGTCGAGCAGGTCCGCCCGTTGCTACCGGCCATACCGGGCTGTCTCACCATGGTCACCAGCCGGCGCCGCCTGACCGGCCTGCACCCCGCGACGCACCTGTTCGTGGACGTGTTCACCCCCGATGAGGCCTTGGCGTTCCTCACGCAGGCCGTACCCGGGGTTCCCGTCGGCGCGGATCCGCGCGCCGCGGCCAGGATCGCCCGGCGCTGCGGCTACCTACCCCTGGCGCTGAGCCTGATCATCGAGCACATCCGCAACACACCCGGGTGGACGCTGACCGACCACGCCGACCGGCTGGACGAACGCCACCATCACCGGCGCCTGGACACCGGCGTCGAACTCGCCCTCGCCCTGTCCTACCAACACCTGCCCGCAGCCCAGCAACGGCTGCTGCGCCTGCTCGCCCTGCACCCCGGACAGGACTTCGACCTCTACACCGCCGCGGCTCTCGCCGACACCGACCCGACCACCACTGCGGCGATCTTGCACCACCTGAACCAGAACCACCTACTGCAGCAGACAGCACCCGGCCGTTACACCTTTCACGACCTCGTCCACGCCTACGCCACCACCCGGGCCCACGATGAAGACTCGCCACCCGAACGCCGTGCCGCCCTGACGCGGCTGTTCGACCACTACCTCGCCGCTGCCGCCACCGCGATGGACACCCTGCACCCCGCGGAAGCATCCCTTCGCCCCCGGATCCCTCACACCAGCACTGGCACCCTAGGCCTGACCCGTCCGGGTACCGCCCTCGCCTGGCTGGAGGCCGAACGGCCCACCCTGGTCGCCGTCGCCGAGCACACCGCCACCCAAGGATGGCCAGCGCACACCATCCGGCTCGCTCGCACCCTGTACCGCTACCTTTCCAGCGGCCACGACACCGACGCCGTCACTGTGCACGGCCAGGCCGAACACGCCGCCCGCCACAACGGCGACCTGACCGGGGAAGCCCACGCCTTGATCGACCTTGGTCTCAGCCATTGGCGGCTCAGGGGTCCCGCACCTGCCATCGAGTACCCGCAGCGCGCCTTGGAACTCTTCCGGCGCGCCGACGATCCAGGCGGACAAGCCCGCGCCCTGACCACCCTCGGCGGCATCGAGGCACAGTTGGGCCGTTTCCCGAAGGCCGTCGACTATTACCGGCCAGCGCTGGTGCTGCACCGGCGGGTGGGGAACCGGATCGGCGAGGCGAACACGCTGATCTTCCTCGGCGACGTCGAAGGGCGGTTGGGTCGTTACCGGGCAGCTGCCGATCACTATGCGCTGGCCCTGGCCCTGTTCCGTCAGTCCGGCGACCGTACCGGCGAGGCCAACACACTGGGCAGCCTCGGCGATGTTGAAATGCGGTCGGGTCAGGCAGGGCCGGCCGGCGACCATCTTCGCCAGGCCCTGACCCTGTTCCGGCAACTCGGCCACCACACCGGTGAATCCCGCGTGCTGGACAGCATCGGCACCCTCCACACCCGCCTCGGACAACCGGACCGGGCCACCGAATGCCACCAGCAGGCCCTCAAGACTTACCGCGCAACCGGCTCCGGGTACGGCGAGGCGTGGGCACTGAACGGCCTCGCCGAAGCCGCCCGAACCGCAGGCGAGCCGACCACCTCCCGTATGCACCATGCCGCAGCCCACGCCATCGCCGCCGACATCGGCGACCGCGAGCAACAGGCCCGCGCCCACGCCGGCCTCGGCCACGCTCACGACGCTCTCGGCAACGTTCACCTCGCACGCAAGCACTACCGGGACGCCCTCGCCCTCTATACCGACCTCGGCCTGCCCGAAACCGAGCGGATCCGCGCCCATCTCGCCGCTGTGGACGTCACCCCAGCCGGCCCGGGACAGCAATAGTGATCCCTTGCCAGATGCCTGAAGGAAGGTGCCTGCCGCGGACTCAGCCGGCGCTTAGTGGCTGTCTCTGAAACTTCCAACCGTCGGCACGGCTGCCGTTCTGGCCAGCTCCGGGCCGGACCGGCAGACATTCATTTTCGAGGGAGGTGTCGGCCCGGTCACCGTCACTGTCGAAGGCCGGATGATCAGGCTGCATCTACAGGACCAGGCGTGTCCTGCGCGCGAAGGCTATTCGATGCGTTCAAGTTCGAGTTCAACGACCGGCCCCGGCGGAACTGGCTTCAGCGTCAACTGGTCCCCGGCGCACCGGAACTCGTCGTCCGACAGAACTAGCATTACGGGCTGCCGTGCGCCGGAGCCGGAAATCCTCACTGCCGAGGACGTGCCGGCATGGTAAATGATCTGCTCACCTCGCGTTTCATAACGGAATCGGAAGGCTCCTGCATAGCTGCTCCTGTACACCCGACTGCGGTCGAACGTTTCTGATACGGCGTTGTCGAGATATAGAATTCCGCTGCCATCTTCGGTGAATCGGATACTTCGCCCGGTTGTCACCACAAGAGCGCGAAGTCTCAAGTCGTACTGACGATTGGACGTTTCCCGCCAATGGCCGATGAGGCACTTGGCCCCCACCGGTCCAAGGGTCACAATTGCATACGCGGCCGCCGGAAAGGCAAGTAACGCTACGGCCGCTGCCGACGCCACAACGGCGCTTCGGCGGCGCCCCCATACTTGGCGGGGCGCTGTCGGTAGCGGCTGGTCGGCGGCCTGGTCACGCTGCAGAGACTCCTTGATCAATCCGTGCCGGAGCTGATAGGAAGGGCCGATCTGCCGGAGCACACCTCGTCGGTGGGCGTCCTTCAGGAACGTCGTCAGCCGCCACGGCAACTGCCTGTGCAGCGCGAGCCAGGCACCAGTGAGTGTGTAGGACAACCACAGTGAACCGGAGCTGAAGAAGACGGTCGCAGCTGCTGCTGTTGCCGTGATGAACATGCCCAGTAGGTATTGCTGTGGTGTCGCACCGCCCACCAGCCACATGACGACCAGAATGATCAGGGCGGCAGCGACACCGACGGCGCCCGCCGACAGCAGCAGCGCACGACGATCGTTGCCCAACGCCGACATCGGTGAGGTGTGCTCGTCGACGTCCTCGACAGGAGAACTCAGCCACCGCCCGATCCCGAGAGGGACCGCAACCAGTCCAGCGCAGACTGCGGTGAGTAGTAGCCCCTTGCCGACGTTCAGATTCACGAATCCAAGCAGTCCGATCAATGCCCACGGCGATCCGAGCAGCAGACCGACACCGGCTGCGGCTCCCAAGCGACCCGGCAATCGCCGTAGATTCGGGATGCTTTGCCGCGGCACACCGGCTCGCCCGGCACGTAATCCGCTGGTGATCACCACCAGGATCAGCGGGCCGAAGAAGACCAGGAGGCTTGGACCGATCACGTCGGTCGTGCCGGCGCTGATCTGCTGGAGCCAGCCGACAACCGCTTGCGCGGTGCGGGCGGCCGGTACGGGGAAGATCGGCAGCAGCGCGAGCAGCACCAGGCCACTGAGCAGTGAGAGCGTTCCCCCGATGACGACAAGCTCAGCGAGGCCTGTCCCGATCGCTCGCGGACCGGAGACCCGCTGTTCCGGGTATAACGGTGCATGTGCGGCCCTGGCTGCCGGTAGGCCGGTCAGTAACCCGACCATCAGTCCCACGGTGCCCGCGATGAATGCCCAGGCGAACAGCTTGGACCACCGGAACTGACCGTCGGCGTTGGTGACACTCGAGATCACACCTGCGGTGAAGCCGATACCTGCCCCGGTGGCGGCTGTCGCCAGGATGAGCAGAAGCGCGATCACCCTTCGGGGGACCGCCGCCGGAAGACGCCACCACTGCAGGTTCGGATCGCCGTCGGTGCCCGACGACAAGTAACGGATCGATGCCGCGAGCCAGTTCTCCGCTAGTCGTGCTCGTACCGGAGATTCGTAGACCGATGGCAGGAAGCGGGTCAGCAGCCTGCCTTGGACGGTGTCGTCGGATTCCGCAGCAGCGGGGTCGTCCCAGGAAGGCAGGTCGAGCAGTTCGCTGGGATCGCTGCGGGAGTCCTGATACACCTGCCGGGTCAGCGAAATCATCAAGGGCGTGGACAGGGCTGTGGCGAGAGGGCCGGCCGGGTCTGCTCGGATGGCGTCGGCGACGCGGGTCCAGCGCACGCTGTCGGTGAACTCCCGCGCGGTAAGATAGCTGATCGCGTCGGCCGTGTAAACGGGTCCGATGCAGACCAGCTCGGCCTGGGGGAGAGGCCCGTGTTCTAGCACGGAGTCTTGGAATTCCTCCAACCGGGTGGTGATCACCGTACGCAGGCCGACCGCGGCGCACTGCTCTAGCTGCGCCAGTGCCGTGCAGCGCGTTCCCGCCGCCACCTCATCGAGACCGTCGAGCACGATCACCAAGCGGTGACTATGCAACAGATGACGGCACTCCTGCTCGGAAACCTGCGGATGGACACTGGCCACCGCACGCACGATCCATTCTTCGATGGTTTCCCCGGTCGCCGGGTCCCAGCCGGAGACGCTGAGTATCACCGGAACTGCGCCGTCGGCCTTACCGGAATCGATCATGGCAAGCGTGAACAGGATCGCCACCGTAGTCTTCCCGGCACCAGCCGATCCCAGGATGACCAACTGGCGTATCTGCTGATCCTGAAAAGCATCGGCCATGGCTGCGGCGGGAAGCTGGCCGGGTTTGTCAGGCATCAGCGACCCGGCCATACTTCGCGCTGGATGACGGTTGCTGCGAGCTCCGAGTTGCAGGTCGTGGTAGGTCGTCCATCGCAGCACCAACGGATGGGGCAGAAACAGCTGCCGGGCCGAAATCTCCCGTCGCCACAAACGCTCGACGGCAGAGCGTAACCGATCCGCGGAGACCGACTCAGGGGGTTCATCCGAGGGGCGGTCCCGCCGGATCAGATACGCGATCAGCGGCGCGACCAGAGTCAGAACGGCAACCGGGAGGGCGAAAATGCTCGCCCACTGGTCCGACTTCACCCGTCCCTCGTCTTCGAAGAACGACGCCATCCAGACCAAGGCGGCAGTGGTTGAAGCCGTCAGAACTACTGCAGCGACCAGCGACTTCCAAGATTTGCCGATGCCGCGGGTCACACCAACGGACGCTAGCAAAGCAACGCCGATGCACAGCCGCTCCACGGCATCGACTAGTTGTCGGCATGAGGACAGAGCGGTATTGAACCGTGGTCCAGGCGAAGGAGTGATCGAGCCGAGTCTCGGCGACGCAATGCAGAAGGCGATCGAGAGCAGCACCCGTGGTAGGGCCAGCGGCTCGACTTGGCCCCAGGGACTCGGAGATCACACAGGTGTGACGGCTTGGTTGGCCCCAGCATGGGGTTAGGAGGGCCACCTTGGGACAGGTCGCCCCGCACGAGGCCGGCATCGCCTCGGGCATCGTGAGCACTATCCCCAACTTCGGCGCCTTGATCGGAGCCGCCGTCGTCTCCAGCGTCGCCGCCGCCGGCCTCGTGGGCGACAGTCTCGACGGCTTCCGCGACGGGTTCCTCGTGGCGGCGCTCGCCGCGGCCGGTGCCGCCGTCGTCGCGGGTCTGCTGACCCCAGCCGCCCGGCACCCGGCTGGCTGATCATCACCCCGGCCGGCCGCTACGGATCTTTCCCCATGGCCGGGCCGGACAGCCGATTCTCCACCGTCATGTCCCCACTCACCAAGCCGCGGCATTCAGAGATCCGGTGCCAGGCCGGCACCGCAACCGGGAAGGGACACGACGGCGCGATGACCTCCACCATGAAGGCCGTGCCGTTGCCGGTGCTTGCCCGGATGCTGATCGCATCGTCATCGTCAACAGCTGGAACCGCGGCGACCATTTCGACATGTCGATCGGCAGCACCTCACCCTGCGTCTGGGAAGACGGCACCCCACATGCGAACTCGTAGTGGGGGAGTCGCCGCCTAATGAAACTGATGTCTGCAGATCAAACTCGAAGTGCCCCAATCGGCCGTCCTCACTGCTGGCCATCGCAAGAAAGTTTGGGTGAGATCTGCTGTGAGATCATCAGGTGTGACCGTGCCGGCACCCCTTCTATAGCGGCGCACCACGTACCGTCATCCACGGCACGGGGTCGATGGCGGCGCCGTTGAGGTGAACTTCAAAGTGAAGGTGGGGTCCGCTGGAGCGTCCGGTGGAGCCGACCTCCCCGAACGGCCGCCCCGCAAGCACAGGTTCCCCAACGGTGACGAGGGGTTGGCGGCTCATGTGGCAGTAACGGGTGGTGACGCCGTCGGGGTGGGTGATGTCGACGTACCAGCCGCAGCCGCTGACGCGGTCGGGGTCGCCGTCGCGGTGGCAGCCCCAGTCGGCGCCGGTGTCCGTGTCGATGGCGTTGCAGCGCACACGGGTGACGGTGCCGGCGGCTGCGGCGACGATGGTGGTGTGCCGGGCGGCGCCGAGGTCGACGCCGTCGTGGTCGGGTCTGCGTGGGCTGCGGAAGGTGGAAACGATGGGCGCGTCGACGGGTCGGGCCCAGCCGTGCGCTGACGGTTCACCGTGGCAGGCGGCCAAACCGGTGGCGGGCAGATCGTGTGTGTCGGTGATGTGGGTGACGAGTTTGGTCGCGTCGTCTTCCCATTTCGCGTAGGCGTCGGGGTAGGCGGAAACTTGGACGGCTTGCGCAGCGTCGGTGACGGACATGTGCTGCCAGCCGTTGATGGTGGTGGGTTTGATGTAGAACTTGGTGGCCTGATACCCGGGGTCGCGCAATTGGTCGGGGGTACCCCACCCTTGGCTGGGTCGCTGCTGGAATAGGCCGATGGAGTCGCGATCACCGCCGGGAAGGTTGCGTAGCCCAGATTCTTGGATTGCGGTGGCCACAGCAATGACCCATCCGCGAGCGGGCACGGATCGGGCGTGCCCGACGGTGACGATGGTGGTGGCATGGGAAGTCTGCTCGGCCGTCCACGTGCCGACGGCAACGTCCGCGGTACTGCTGGCCGGGACGGTCGGCGCGCACGCCGCGTTACGGAGCGCAGGTCCTGCGCCGATCAGGGGTACCGCCATGAACACGCCGAAGCAGGCGAGTACCCGGATGATGATTTTTCGCATGGCGGTCTCCTGTCGCCGTAAACACGAAAAGGGCCCTGGTGGCCGCCGAAGGGCGGCCACCAGGGTTGTGGCTATGGCGCGGTGATGGTGGACAGGACGTCGTGGGCGCCGGTGACGAGGTGGACGTGCGGGTTGCGCAGCATGAGGTGGCAGCCGGCGGACGCTGCGGAGGTGACGGGTCCCGGTACGGCCATGGCGGGTCTGCCGATGCTGACGGCGGTGTCGAGGATGGCGGTGGCTGTTCCGCGTAGGCCGGCTTCGACGAGAACGGTGCCGTGGGTGAGGGCGGCGAGTAGCCGGATGCGCGTGCCGTAGCGACGCCGGGTGGCTTCCATGTGGGGCGGCAGTTCGCTGATCAGCGGCCCGCGGTCGGCGATGAGGTGGAACAGGGCGTTGTTGCCGGCTGAGTAAAGCCGGTCGTGGCCGCCGGCGAGGACGGCGGTGGTGGTGCCGCCGGCGGCGAGGGCGGCGCGGTGGGCGGCTGCTTCGGTGCCGTAGCCGCCGCCGGCGACGATGGTGTGGCCGTGCTCGGTGCAGCCGGCGGCGATGTCGGTGGCGACGTGGACGCCGTAGCTGGTGGCGGCGCGGGCACCGGTGATGGTGATGGCCTGCTGGAGCGCCTGTCCCAGGTCGGCGTGGCCGCGGACCCACAGGGCGGGTGGCGGGGCGTGGCCGGGGCCGAGGGCGGCGGCGCTGTTCGGGTGGGCGAGCACGTCGAGGGTGTCGGGCCAGTCCGGGTCGCCGGGGATGATCAGCCGGGTGCGGCCGTTGCCTAGGGCGTCGGCGGCGAGCCGGGCGTGCAGGGTGGTGCGCCAGTCCCCGGGTTCGCGGTGGTGTGCTGCGCTGATCTGCTGGTAGGCGTCGACGGCCCCGCAGCCGGTGATCAGGTTGTGGGTGTGGCTGTCGCCGGGCAGGGTGAGGAAGGTGAGGGCGGCGCGGGGGGACGGCGACACGGCCGCCGGTCCACCCGGTGATGCCGGCGAACGTGGGCAGCGGCTGGGTTTTCAGCACGTAGGCGACGAGGGCTTCGAGTTCGCCGCGCCGCAGTTTGGGCAGCCCGTTGGAGAGGATGACGGGTTCGCCGCGTCCTGCTTGCGGCATGGTGCGCCGGCAGGTGCCGCAGTAGGACGGGGTTTTCTGCCAGCAGGTGTCACACACCGCAGGCAGGGTGTTCTGGCAGCCGCGGCATCGTTTCGGCGGCGCCTCACCCTCACCGGTTTCGGCGGCTGTCTCCGGGGTGTCACCGGTGTCGGCGGCTGTCTCCGGGGTGTCACCGTCGTCGGTGTCCGCCGCCGGTTCCTCGGGTTCCGGCGTGGGGTTGTCCTCGTCGGAGGCGCCGTTGGCAGCGGCGTCCGGTTCGTCGAGCACGACCGGGTTGGTGTCGTCGGGGGTGGGCTGCGGGTCGGTGGCGGTCTGCTGCCAGCGGACCGGCGTGCCGTCATCGGTAGACTCGTCGCCGACGGCGGTGATGAGGTGGGCGTCGGCGAGGGCGGTGATGGCCTTGTCGGTGGTGGCCCGGCTGCGGCCGATGCGGGCACTGAGTTCGTCGGCGGTCGCCGGCCCTGCGGTGAGGGCCTCGTGGGCGAGTCGTGCTGACGGGCTGAGCTGTTTCATGGTGGTGCGGTGTCCTTCCTTCTCGTGCTGCCCGGCCCGGTGTGGGCTGCGGGCGGGTCGGTGGGTGAGTGGCCGAGCTGCTCAGGCGATGAGGTCGGCCTGCTGGTCGGCGGTGAGCTCGTCCGGGGTGAGGGCGTGGTTGTGGTGGCGCAGCGCCCACCAGCGCAGCAGGGATCGGCTGGCGGCGGCTTCGCTGTCGGCGACGGGTAGCCGGTCGACGGCGGCGGGCCGGGTGAAGGGGTCGTGGTGGCTGCTGTAGGCGGTGGCCTGCCAGCCGTCGGCGGTGGGTTGCAGGTCGCCGAGCAGCACTCCGGCTTGGGGAAGTTGGTAGGCGTGGGCGGCGACCTGGTCGGCGACGACGTGCGCAACGGTCGGGGTGGCTTCGGTGAGGATGACCATGCCGTGGCTCCGGTCGAACGGGACAGTGAGCAGCGCCCGCAGGCCGGGCTGGCGAGCTCCTCGTAGGCGTCCAGCTTGGCGACGACCCGGGTCAGTGTTTCGGTGCCCATGTCGCATTCGAGGAACCAGCCGACCGCGGTTCCCGCCGCCGTCCACAGCCCGTGGGCATCAGGCCGGACACGCAGGAACCGGGCGTTGGCGGTGCGTTCCGACCACCACCGGTCGAGCCGCACCGCCGGGTCCGTACGGGCGGTGCAGGCCAGCCGGACACCGAACTCGTTGGTGGTCCGCAGGTGCGCCAGCTGCGGGTAGCCACTCCACCGCAGCACCTGATCACGGTGCCCGCGTTCGGTGGGAAACGGTCGGCCGTGGGTGCCGGCCATGTACCGGGCGCCGTGCAAACCGAGCACCCAGTGCCAGTCGTCGTAGCCACCTCCGGGCCGCGGATACCGGAACCGGTCGAGCAGGCCGAGGTGGTGCAGCTCGCGCAGCCGGATTTGGCAGGTGCGCACGGCGGTGAAGAACAGGCGGTGAAGCTGGCCGGTGGTGGCGATCCGGTGTTCGTCGAGCAACGCGAGGATGTCGCGGTCGCGGGCGGTGAGGTGCGCGTAGACGGTGAGCAGGTGCAACGCGGACGTGGATCGGGGCATAGGCGGTTCCCCTTTCATGGAGGACAGATCCCGGCAGGGAAGTCGCTGCTGACGCCGGCAGGCTTTCGGGCGAAGAAGGGCAGCTCAGCGCGGTGATCAGAGGCGGCGCGGAACTGGTCTGGGGGCTCGTTGCGCAGGCGGGGACAACGAGTGGCTGAACGAGTGCCTGGACGAGTCCCCTGTCGAGGTGGGAGACGGCAGTAGGCCGGGAGGCAGGACCCGCTCAGGTGCGCCGGCCGGCGGCGGTGGTCACGCTGGCGAGGTGGGTAGGCACCCGATGGTGGTGCGGGGCCGGTGGTGTGGAGCGCAGACCAGCGGGGCGCCGTGGTTCACCGGCGGCGCGATCCGCCGGGATAGGCACAGGATGTGCGGCAGCAGGCGCGATCGGCATGGGGTTCCGCCATTAGTGCGCAGCGGTGCGACCAGTTGGCGGGCGTCGCGGTGTCCGTGGCCAGGGTCGGCGTACGCCTTGGACTGCAGCCGCGTATGACGCCAAGTACACAGCAACCATCGACGTCGGCGCGTCTGCGCGAGTCAGACGCGACGGGCCTATTGACTGCTCCGAGTAACCGCATGGGTGGGGGTGGCAGCGTGCGCATGCCTTCCAACGGCGTCGCTTCCGGCCGAAGCTGTCACGCCGCCAGAAGGCGGTCAACCGGGCGCACGCGAAGATCCGCGCCCGGGGCGAACGAGCCATCGCCACGCTCAAGATCTGGAACACCCTGGCCAAGCTGCGCTGCTGCCCGCACCGGGCGACCGCCATCGTGCAGGCCGTCCTCGCCCTGCACCACGCCGAAGTCAACCGCTACACAGGTTGAAATGGCTCACTGTGGTCAGCCCGTGCCGCGGATGGCATCCTTGTCGCTCGGCAGGCACACCGCTGTGTTTATGTCACGAAGCGGGAATCATGAGGAGTTCCGGTGAGGCGTCTACGAGCCTGGGTGGCGAGGGACCCGCAAGTCGCGGCGGCATGGATCGCCATCGTGGCCCTGGTCGTTACGGTGGCCGGACTGGGTGTCGCCACCCTCGCCCTGGGCCGTGATTACTTCAACGTCCTGCATCGGCAGCCGCCCACCTCCTCGCCGCCGACCACCTCCACTTCGCCTACCAGCACCCCGCCTTTCTCCACCTCGCCCACCTTGACCAAGCCCACGACCACTCCGCCAGCAGAGGACACAGCGGAGCCGACTACCGAGCCAGACCCAAGTCCGAACACTTCCACGCCGGCACCGGACGCCGGCTCCGTGCCGAAGGTACTGGTCGGCCAGTGGTCCGGCCGCGGCAACCAGTACGCGGGGGACAACTTCGTCCACGACGTGGACCTGGTACTCGGAGCCGACGCCACGTTCCGTCTCAGCCTCGGCGGACGCGCCAACAACGACGCGGGCATCTTCGAGGCCGACAACCAACTCATCAACTTCCACGGCCAGGTCAGCTCATACATCTGGCAATACAGCTCCTCGACCTATGCCGGAAAGAAAAAGCTGACGATCATCAACACCGGCGGCGGGCAATACGAGCTGTACAAGAAATGAGGCTTCTTCATCCTGCGTAGCGGGTTGGTCTCGACGTGGTGCAGAACGAGGATGGCCTGCGTGATTGCGGTGGACCGGCGAGGACAGCAGCGCATTTTGGTCAGTAGCTTCCAGGTCTTCAGGGTGGCGACGGCCCGTTCTCCGCGGCCCGGATCCGGGCGTGTTGCCGGTTATAGAGCTTCTGCCAGGGCTGGAGTTTCGGCCGGGACCGGTGGCGTTTGAACGGGACACGGATAGTGCCTCCGGCGCCTTGATACCCCTTATCCACAAACGTCGTTACGTCTGCGCTGTTCAGCGCGTCGATGATGCCGAGTTGGCGGGCGGCGCTCAGGTCGTGGGTCCGGCCCGGCAACGCTGCCGAGGCCCAGATCAGCCCGCCGGCCGCGCGGGCGATGACCTGCACGTTGACGCCGTGCCGCTTGTACTTGCCGGAATAGTAAGGGCGCTGGTCGGCGACCCGGTCGATCGCGATCAGGGTGCCGTCGAGGATGGCGAAGGCCAGCCGGCGGATGCGGTTCCTGGTGGGGCCAGGTCATCTGCGTCGGCCGAGAGTAGGTCGACGGCTTCCCGGATGTAGCGCCTGGCTGTGGCCACGCCGACGCCGAACCCGGCTGCGAGGCGGGTGTAGGTGTCGCCGTTTCAGGTGGACCAGAGCGAGTAATGCCTGCTCACCGGGGGTTGAGGCGTCGCCATCGGGAGCCGCGTTCGCGGCGGTGGGCCTGAATACGGTCGGCGAGGTGGGTCAGACTCGGATTGGACAGCGGAATCTTGGCGGGGTAAGGGCGGGGTAAGACAGCACAGCGAGGCTCCCGGTTGGGGCATCTGATCGTGGTCGATTGTTGTCTTACCGGGAGCCTCGTCCTAGGTCGACACCGGCCGCCCACCCTGCCGTGACCAGCACCGTCAGGGTGGAAAAGGCTCATTGATCGCCGCGCCGTTCTTGACTTGAAGTCCGGTGGAGATTGCAGACTTCCGGCAATCACCGAAGAGAAGGGGGCCTCGTGCACGTTGAGGCATACCAGGAGTTGATCGAAGTCATCCAGCAGTACGAGGCTGCGTTCAACTCGAACGACGCGTACGCGATGAACGACTTGTTCGCTACGGATCCAGTGTTCGTGAACTTCGCGGGGAACATGGTGCTGGACAAGGGCGCTCTGCTGCGGGCCCAACAGACCGTTTTTGCCGAGGGAGGCCCGCTGGCAGGCATCGATGTCAGTTATACCGTAGAGAGGGTTACCCATCTCGCCTCTAACATTGCCGCCGTACACTCACGTCAACGCTCCCGGCGTCCGGACAGCAGGGCTCCGGATCGACAGGACGATCCCATGGAGGCCGTATTCCTTGCTGTGTTGCGGCGGACCGAGGCGGGGTGGCGGATAGTTCTGGGGCAGAACACTCCAGTCGCGCACTGACGAAGATCCCGATTCGCTGTCATGCCGCTGTCCGCGCTCGGGCCAACCTGCCGTCACCTTCGGTAGCTGGCGGCGGCGTGGCCGTCCTGTCGTGCCGATGTGAGCGCTGCGGGGCAGTCGAAGTGGGGCGGGCTCGGTAGGGTGGCCGTCAATGGTTTTCGGGCTTCTCCGATGTGGTTTTCTCGGCATGCCCGGACGACATTTACCGACTCGAAGGAAGCCCGGTATGAGCAGTCCTCGCGAGACTTTCCTCCGACTGGTGAACGGCGTTTGTGACGGTCCGTACGAGGACCTGGCCGGCTTGTACGCCGAACAGACCCATGTCACGCATCCGTTCCACCCGCTCGACCCGCCGCCGTTGCGCAGCCGCGGTGAGCTCCACGAGCACTTCACCGCGCCGCGTCCCGTCGCCCGGACGCTGAACCGCAAGCCGGTCGACATCACGATCCATGAAACCGCCGACCCGGAGGTGATCGTCGCTGAGTTCGCTTACCAGGGGCGGGTCGACGAGACGGGCGAGGCATTTACCGTGCCGTGTGTCTTTGTGATGCGTATCCGTGACGGGCTCATCATCGAGTCGCGAGACTACATCGACCACATCGCCAGCGCGCGGGCCTGGGGTCAACTCGACAGCCTGCTGACCGCACTTCGCTCGCTGGAAAGCACCACCGATGAAGGTACCAACCGGCCCTGATGCGCATTTCGCATCCTGCGCACTGATCTGCCGCCGAGAGCGCACCGACAGGCTTAGTGCGTCGGCATCGAGCGCTCGGCTGCGGCTGCCATCCGGATCAGGTCGCGCTGATCAGGCGCCGGGTCGAAGGCGTCGACGTTGAGCGAGACCGCCTTGGCGGATCGTTCGATCGGAGCGGTCAACGCCGCCAGCTGCCGACCGCTGCGTTCAACCATCACCACCGCCTGCGGCAGGTAACCAGCGAGCATCGCCTTGAAGATTGTGTGATTCGACGCGAGATGCTGCGCCACCAGTGCGTCGACGAATGAGGCGAACGCTGGCGGGTCAACCGCGTACTCGTCGTTGTGTAAATCGACGATTCCGCACGGCCGGTCAGCAACCGGCACCAACGCCTCGGTCATCCGGAAGAAGAGCTGAGCCACCCTCGTAGTCGGGTTCCACAGCGTCTCGCCCGTCATCGCATCATCGAAGTACTGACTCACCGCGTCATGATCGCAGTCGCGCGAATGGCGCGACCATTGAATTCCAACTGTACCGGCACGCCACCTTTGGACCTCGACGAACGCCCTCTCTTGCCGCCGACAGCGCGTTCGCGGTGGTTGCGCTCAGTGCTGTCGCCGCTGTCTGAGGCCCCGGGTGCTGGCATTCTGGGTGAGGTCGGGGCGTAGCTGGGTGCGGGTGCGCATCAAGATCGTCCGAGCATGTTCTTGCCGGTGCCACTGCGGCCGCGTCCCCAGTAGTGGTCGGTGCTGGTGTCCTCGACGATCTCCTCGTCGCCGGTGTCCAACAGGATGGCGCGGATGTCGGCGTGGGCGGTGAACTTGGCCGTCACGGCCCGGCGCAGCACGTCGTCTTTGACCCGATCCCAGTCGCGGCGCAGCGGCCGGGACCGGTCGCGGCCCAGCTCGGCGGCCCGCAACGGGGTCGCCGTCTGCCGAATGAGGTCGGCGTGGCGGGTACCGGGGAATCTCTGAGCCTGGAAATAGTGCTCGCAGGTCACCCACCAGTGGCCGTCGAGGTCGAAGCCGTGGCCGGAGAAGTTGGAGAAGCGGCCGTACGGGACCTCGTCGGCACCGTAGAAGTAGATGGTCATTCTGGGCCTCGGAGCGGGGGTCAGGGATCCGCACCGTGTCACAGGCATCGACAGAGCGGCAAGCGAGTTCGCTGCCGACCATCCGGATCTAATGGGTTCTGTCAGCCTGCTGATGCAGGATGGCTCGGTAGCGGCCGGTAGGTCAGCACTCTTCGGATCGGGCCTGGAAAGGTCTCGCGGCAGACTGTGCGCCTGCTGGTCGTGAGGAGACTGGACAACTGATGGGATGACGTGCCCCGCCGTGGCGTGGTGAGCACTTGACCATTAGATCGCTGGGGTCTCTTCCGCGCTGCCGACCCGACGGATGTGTCCATCTGGGAGGAGGGCGCGGAGTGTTGTTCCTAGGAGATGACTGGGCCGAAGATCATCACGATGTCGAGCTGGTCGACGAGCACGGCAAGCGGCTGGCTCGTAAGCGGTTGCCGGAAGCGCTCGACGGCATCGCCCGGCTGCATGCGTTGATCGCTGAACACATGCCCGCTGAGTGGGCTGATCTTGATCCGGTCCAGGCCGCGGCCCGGGTACGGGTGGTATCGAGACGGACCATGGCCCGTGGGTGCAGGCGTTGTTGGTGGCCGGCTATCAGGTGTTCGCGATCAACCCGTCGGCCGTGAGATGAGTGCATTGGTGAGAAGGGCGGTTCAGCGTTTGTTCTCGCGTTCCGTGCCGACTGGAACAGTCGGCGCCGTGGGCGTAGCAAGGTTCAGAGCCTCCGCGCCTGGTGACGCGGAGGCTCTGAGCCTTGACCGGTGGCGCCCGGTGCAGCGACTGAACTCGAAACCGGGACTGCCGTCAGCCGCGACGGGACTCAGCCATCGGACTCGGGTGCCTGGTCCGCTTGTTCCTGACCGTCAGCAGAGTGATCGAAGAAGACCATGCGGCGCTGGGCGCTGTTTTCCGTTGCTGCCCGAGTGATGCTCGCATCCGCGAAGGGATGCTGTGCCGCTATCCGCCGGGCCAGGTCTTCGTCTTTCTCTTCCTGCTCGGAGCCGGCACGAGTCACAGCGTTCAGCTTCTCGTCCACGGCGCATCCCTTCGGTCGAGGCGTTGGCCGGGGTGTTGCGCGGTCCCCTGATGGGTCAACCTGTTATGACGGTAGCGCGGTAGCTGTTGAGGGCGTGTTGCATCTGGCCGAACCAGATTCGCCAGCTGCAGAAGCGGTTTTGCGGGTCTATCCCGGTGCACGGCGTGCCGGTGTCGCCGTCGCCGCCGGAGACGATGCCGCGGGCGGTCACCTTGCCGTTGGCGTTGTAGGAGAATACGGGACCACCACTGTCACCGTTGCCTGCGGCACTACGCAGTTGAACCTGTTCGCCTTCCGCCATGTACGTCAGCAGCCCCAGTGGCGACATGACCTCGACGTCGGTGTCGGTGATTTCGATATCGCAGAGCTCACCGGAGAACCCGCCGCTGGTGCATACGAAGGCGCCCACGTTGTTGACCGCCCACCCGCTGACGGCAGCGCCGCTGTAGCCGGATGGTGAGCCTTTGGTGTAGACCGCCCCTCCCGAACCACCCTCGGGCTGGGTGTGAATGGTAGTGGTGTCCTGCCCCGGCATGGCCTCGTAGGTGAGGCCCACCTCGGTGCCCGTCGGAGTCCAGAATCGCGTGGCGCCGCCGAGACGGCAATGGTTGGCGGTCAGGGTGAAGTTGCGCCCGTCGGCCTGCCGAATGCCGAAACCGGTCGAACAGTAGTAGTCCTCCTGGTTCAGGATTATGGCGCCTCCCCAGAACGGCGCGGTGTCGTCCAGCCGGCCGATGAAGGGTTTGACGGCTCCACGCTCCACGATGCGCACCGGCACGTCGGTTGCGGACAGGACCGCCCTCGCGGCCGCGGACTGTTCGTTCTCCGCCATCCCTACCCGTAGAGCGCTTCCGTCGACCGGCACTGCGATGGACGTGATGCTGGTCTTGGACGATTCCGCTGCACGCCACAGTCGCGTCCGTGCCTGGCGCAACTGCTCGCGGCTGTACGCGGCTGCCGTGACCTGAACGCGCACGGTGCTGCGAAGCCCGGTAAGGACCTGGTCCACCGAAGCCGGTATCGCACCCCGCCAGTAGACGGTCAGCGTGTTGTCTCGTGGTGTGATACGCACGCCGGCGAAGCCGGAGTCGGTCCCCAGCGCCTCGACCGCCGACGTGACTTTGTTGGCGGCCGCGTCCAGGCGCTCCTGCGCCGCCATGAGCGTACGTTGCGCACTCGTGAGGTGGGTGGCGGCCTTGAGCAGGTCCGGTTTCGTGTCGTCCTGCTGGGATTCCGCACGCGCCGATCCGGTGCCTGCGATGACGAGCGCTACGGTGACCAGTTGGCAGCATCCCAAGGCCAGCAAGCGCTGCCTCCCCGTGTGACTGATCATCAAGTTCTCCTCTCAATGATGATGATCGATGTCAGTCCTCACTGAGGGTGCCTGCTGCGGGCTCGGCAGGTCAACGAACCATGGGTTAACGGACGACAACGACGACGTTGCGTGGGTTAGGAACGCGCGCCTGGCCGACTCATGGCCGGGCGACAGCACGACGGCACCCCGGGCAGAGCCGAAAGACACTCGGGCCGGTAGCCCGCTCCTGCTACGGGTTGCGGCGGCGAAGGGCGCGGCGGGCGACCTGTTGCATGGGGGTGTCGCCGCGGCCGCGCTCGTGAGCGTGCGCGACGCGTTCACGGATGGCGGCGGCGTTGCCGGCGGGCTCGGCGGGCGGGTTGGTGGTGAACGTGAACGTCGGCATTTCGCGGTTGGCGACCCGCAGGCGGCCGGCGGCGGTGAACACGTTGAGATGGGCCAGGTCGTGGTCGTCGAGTTCGGGTTTGGTGGGTTTGGCGAGTTCGCGGGCGTCGTTGGGGTCGACGTTGAACATGATTTTGGTGCGGGCGTTCGCGGAGATCGCGTCGGCGGTTTCGCGGGGTAGTTGGGCCAGGTTCTGGTGGGCGAGGACGAGGCCGAGCCGGAAGCTGCGGGCTTCGGCGAGCATGTCCTCGACGGAGCCGGGCAGGTTGAGGAAGTTTTGGCATTCGTCGATGTAGAGGGTGGCGTCGCGGCGCTGGTGTTCGGGTTGGTTGGTGCGGGCGATGGCGGCCTGCCAGGTCGAAGCCCGCCGGCAGGAATCGCAAATATCGCGGCTCGGTGAGCTGCCCGAGCAACTCGGGCTCGACCCAGCCCATCCGGACGCCGAATCGCAGGAACTCGCAGACCGTCCCGACGATCGCGCTCGCAGTGTTCGCGTCGCGGAAGCGGTCCGGCCCGCCACCGCCGCGCACGCGTGACGGCAGCGGCGTCTCCACCAGCCAATGCAGGAATCGGGCAAGCTGCCACACCGTGACCCGTGCCCACTCCAGCCGCTCGAGAGCGCAGTACGAGAGGAAAAGCGCCGTACGACCCGCATACGTGCGCTCGGTGTTGTAAGCCCGGCCGGCCTCCCGTAGCCCGGCGATGAACAGCGAGCCCTCATGGTGCAAGACGTAGTCGTCGGCTCACACGACCACGACCACCCACCCCATCCGGTCCGTGAGCGCTGCCCGCTCGGGACGGAACGACGTAACGAACATGCCTGAAATACCGAACACCCCTTGTATAACGATGAATCAGTTCGCTCCGCACGCATGTGCCTGACGTGCCTCGGAGCTTGATCATCATGAAGATAGGGACAGCCGTGCGCGCCCTGTGCGAACTGATCGCCAACGCCCTCGACGAAGACCCGAACGCCTAGGTGAGCTGGGCCGACGGGATCCTGACCATCGCCGACGACGGTCCCGGCATCCCCGCGGAAGGACTCATCCTCGTCTACTCCTCCAAGAGCGCCCAGCAGATTGGCCAGTTCGGCGAAGGCAGAAACTCGCCGCGTGCGTGCTGGCCCGCAGCCCGCAGATCGGCCAGCTGCGCTGCGAGACCGTCGGCTACGGCTTCACCCCGAGCACTCTGGACATGCAGGGCCGTGGAGTCCGTGTCGGACGTCGCGGACGCGATCTGTCGCGAACAGGACATGTCACGCATCTTGTTGCCGGACTGGCCGTGGTGGCAGCGTCCGACTATCAGCCGTGGTGAGGGGCGGCAGTCATGCGCATCGGCAATCTCGTGGAAGCTCTCCGGCACAAGTCCGGGCAACCCCATGTCAACATCCGCATCCCGGACGACAGGGTGACCGAATCGACCATCTCCCCTTTGAAGGCCTTTGAGCCCGGCCGGTGTTATCTCGAGGTCCGACTCGCGCAGATGCATCTGCGCGACCAGCGTGAGTGGTGGCGCGAGTTCCTGCCACTGGCCTCCGTGCTTACCGAGTTTCAGGCCGGCGGTCAGCGAGCCGATGCGCCGTTCGTCGGCGGCGCCTCCATGCTCGCCGACAAGCTACGCGGCGAGCCCGCCTATGTCGAAGTGCTCAACAAGCGGGCTGCCGGACCTGTGCCGTACGTCGGCGGGCACGTCCGCCTCTTCGCCGTGCTCTATCGCACCGCCTATCAGAACTGGGCGAAGCAGGCGCTGTCGTTCCTAGAGGACACTGCCAAACTGCTCGACGTCACACGCCTGTCGTCGTTCGTCTCGCTCGCGCCGGGGATCGTCAACGGGATCGAGGGCCTGATGGGGATGCAGGAGGTCGAACTCCGGCTCGGCGTCGACCGCGACCTCGTCCTGACCGACGGCGACGACAGCGACGGCGCCCTGCGGCCCGGCTGGTTCGCGATGTTCGGCGCGGACGGCGGACCGTCGGATGCCGACCGGCTCGGCGTCCGGCAGAACCGCCTCCACCTCGCCGACGCCCCCTATCACGCCGAGGACTTCCTGCTGGTGAGCGTACGGGCGCTCGATAGCCGCGACGACTACGAGACATTCGAGTTCCATCAGCTGCACTGGGCCCGGGTGCAGGACCGCCTGTGGGCGTACGAACTCGACGCCGCGCGCACAGCGTTCACCGCGTTCACCGCCTCCCTCATGCAGTGCGCCGACCTGACCCGCGAGCAGCGCGGCAATCTGTGGACCCACTACGAGCGGATGTACCAGCAGGACGTCGAGATGGCGCGGCGGGTCCACGACGGCACATCTCACCTCGAATCGAGTTTCGAGCGGCGGATTCTGGCACGCGACGACGTCGCCCGGCTCGCCGTCGCACCCGCCCCGGCGGCGCGGCAGGCCCAGGTGGACGCGCTGCTCGACGCCTTCGCGCCATGAATCCCGCGCTCGCGCCGCTGTCCGTGGCACGCCGGCGTGCCGCGGAGCGCGACCTCGCGCAGATCGACGCGATGCTCGACCGGTTGGCATCAGCAAGCTCGTCGATAGCTCAGCGCAGCGTGCCGCGTCTGCGCCAGTGGTCCGGTGAGCTCGCCAGCATGTTGCGGGACGCGCCGCGCGTAGGTGAGGAGGACCCGGTCGATTTGGTCGCGAAGTTCGCCCGGGATGCCATGGAGGCCTATTCCGGTGCCTTGGTACGTCGTGACGGGCTGGACCGTGGTCTCTGCGACCTCGCCGAGACGTTGTTGGATGAGATCGCTGTGGCGGAGCCGGATTGGGCCGGCGTTCCGGTGATCCTAGGGTCGGACGACTCGCTGAGCCCGTTCTCCCGTATCGCCCGGCTGCGCTACCCAACCGACTCGATCTGGACAGTTCCGCTGGTGGCGCACGAGCTCGGCCACCATGTGGCGTTCGCGCTGTCGCGCGACGTCATGCGCGGCATGTACCGGCGCACCGTTCGGCCGATCGAGGACCTGCTCACAGACGGCGACTCCAGCGGTTGGTCGCACCGTCAGGAGTTGTTCGCCGATGTATTTGCGACGTGGACGACGGGTCCGGCGTACGCGTGCGCTCTCATGTCGGCACGCCTAGTCCGGACCTACCCGACTCACACGACAGCGCAGCATCCGGCGCCGACAGTCCGCGTGGAGGCGGTGCTGCGCACGCTCGACCGCATCGACGCGGCCGGCTCGCCGTTCGCCCCGCGCAACGCGGCGGTCACCGCTCGGCTACGGAAGCGATGGGCCGCCCACGTCCAGGCATCGGCCACTGGCAGTGGACCGCTCGCCCTGCTCGAGGCTGCTGCCGAGCCTCCGGTCGACGCAGCGATGCGGGACTTGACCACACGGCTGCTAGACGCTGTGCACCGTCACCTGCCCGGCACCCGGCACGAGACCACCGAGGCCACCGACATGCTGGAGGAAGCCTTGGCCGTGCCAGGCCGAGCCGCGCCGCAAGGCTCGTTCCGCATCCTCGATCTGCTCACCGCCGCCTGGCGCGTCCGTAACCGTTCCCTGCCCGGCGTGAGTGCTCCCGTGCTGGCCCGGCGCTGTGAGGCGCTCGCCGTCGGACCGCTGCCGAGCCCGAGAAAGGCGATGTGATGCCCGACAACATCATCCTGCGTAGCCGCCTCCAGGTGTTGGAGCACAACCTCATCGAAGTACAGAACGTCGTGGCGCGGGTCCAGCAGATCCGCGCCGGTCTCCAGCAACTGCTGCGCAATTGGGAGGACGGGCCCGAGGGCAGCAGCCTGAGCATCAAGCTGACCGCCGTCCGCGAGCAGGTGTCGAAAGCTCGATCCGGTTCGCGCACGGGCAGCAATGAACACCGGATGCTCGGTGAGGCGATCACCGGCATCGACGAGCTGCTCGAAGCCCTGTGCTCGACGGGTCTTATCGAGACCGTCGAGCAAATCCGCGACCGTATCGACCTTCAACAGACCCTGCTACGCAACGCGATCCAGGACTTCCTGGTCGACAACGCGGACGACCGGTTGCGGGCCATCAACCGCATCCGGATCGGTCTCGACACGGACACGGCCAGTGCGGACGAGGCTCGGCGCGCGGCAGCGGCGCACCGCGCCTGGAACCGGTACCGCAACGAGCTGCCCCAGGCGCAGGCCGTGTTCGCCGAGTACGTGGACTTCCTCGGTGGTCTCGCGCTCCGCGACGCCGGGTACGACCGGGGCATCTGCCGTATCGCCGACGAACTGGTGCACACCTTCGGTTCGCACGGCGACTTCAGCTGGAACTCGCTGACCATCCCGGCCCACCACGACGCCCTCGAGGTGACCATGGCGCGCATCATCCGGATCGGGTTCCCGGAATGGACTCTGTGGGCGTTGCCCTTGGCCGCGTACGGCTTCGGGTCCGCGCTGGTCGGCAATCTGCATTCGCTTGTGCGGTTCATCGGCGACGTGCCCGTGGAACGCCAGGCGAGCGCCCGGATCCTGCTCGTTGACGCAATCGCCACCAACGCCATGGGCCCGGCTTACGCCTGCGCGCTGCTTCTGCTGCGGCTCGACTTGATGGCGCCCGAGGCGCCCAGCGAGAAAGGGCTCACCTGCATGCGCGCCGAGATCGCGCTTGCAATGTTGCAGCGCATGAGCGAAGAGGCCGAGGAGCGTCCGTACGACCCGATCCACCAATGGTTGAGCGATCAGTGGGCGACCGCGGTGGAACAGGTGGGGGGAGACCACGACGGCACGGAGGCGGGTATCAACATCGACGTCCTGGTCGATCAGGTCGCCGACGTGCTGTGGCGCAAGCGCCTCGCGCCGGAAGCCTGGTCGAAGATTGACAAGTGGGCACAGGAAATGCTGGAAGGCACGGAACTGGCCTCCGACCGCAGCCGCCTCGACGACAGCCTCAGTCACGTCCTGAACGCCGTCTGGCTGGCCCGGATCCGCCGGGACATGGAACGCGACTGCCACGAGGACTCCGAGAGCGAACAGGAGTTGGTCTCCCTGGACGATTTGGGAGACCTGGCACGACAGTACTGGCAGGTCATCGAGGAGACGCAGAAGCGCCCAGGACATCAGTCCGGTGGCGGCCCGGTGGTGCCGGCACGCCGGAGCAGGAGCGTGGCATGACCGAGTCATGGGCCAACGCGAAGACCAGGTGGGATTCCGGCATCTCGACCCCCGCTACGCTCAGCACGCCTCCTGGCGGACACCCGTACGAGCGGCTTCGCGCCGCCATCGAGAAGGCCCGGATCGATCTGCTTCGCGGTCACTTCGACGAGGTGATTGAAGCGATGGAGCCCTATGTCAACGAGGGACCCCACCGATACGAACACCACGCCGACCTGTTCGCTCTCACGCTCGCCCTCTACGGCCGTGCTCTGATCGAACGCTACGACAACGACGCGGGACGCACCTTCCTCATGATGGCGACCGCGATCGCGACAGCGGCGCGAGCCGACGCGGCCTGGACCGACCCCGAGGACGCCGCGGACATCGCCGCGGCGATGCGGCTGCTGGGCCGCCCCGCCGAGGCGCAGACGTCGCTCGAGCAGGCCATCGAGGGACGCACCACGGTGCCCTGGCGCGTCCGCCTCGAACACGGACGTGTGCTGCGCATGCTCGACCGCCCCACCGACGCCGAGGCGGCGCTCACCCTCGCCCTTCGCGACAAGCCGGGCGAACCGTTCGTGCTCTTCGAACGCGCCGCCTGCCGGGCCGAGCTCGGGCTCCCCACGATGGCGGCGGCCGACGCGACGAACGCCGCGGTCGGCTTCATCTCGCGGGAGCGACTCGACTACGCCGATGAGGCCTCCGCCAACGCCGTCCGGATCGCCCCGCTCGACCCCGCCGCCATGAGCGTGCGCGCAGAGCTTCTCTTCCTGCTCGGGCTTCCCGAGGAGGCGCTGGCACTGGCGGAACGCGCCGCGCTGGACGACAGCGGCTGGGCACAGGCCACCCGTGTCCGGGCGCTCTACAGCCTGGGCCGGCGAGACGAGGCCCTGGACGCCGCAATGCGGGTGCTCGCCGGACGGCCGGATGATCTGCCATGCCTTCAAGTGGCGGCGGGTGCGCTCACCGACCTGGGACGGCTTACGGAGGCGTCCGATCTGGCGAACCAGGCAGTGGAGCTGGAGCCGGACTCGGTAGAGTTCCTGCGGCTACGCGCCATCACCTCCACCAACCTCGGTCATGTGGAGGCGGCCGAACGAGACCTGCGCCGGGCACTCGAGATCAACCCCGAGGCGGGCGCCGTCATTGCGATACTCAGCGCTCTTCTGCTGCGACAGGGACGTCCTGCCGACGCTCTACCCTTCCTGCGGCAGGTGACCGCAGGAAGCCAGGCGAGTGCCGACCTGCTCTTCGAGCTCGGCGAGGCGCTGCGGCTCAACAATGAGCCGGCCGAAGCTCTCGATGCGCTCCAGAGAGCCATAAACCTCGATCCCGCACACGTCTTCGCGGTGGGAACCCGCGGTCAGGTGTTGCTCGCGCAGGGACGGGCTGCCGAGGCGCTCGCCGATTTAGATCGAGCCGTTCAGTTGGACCCAACTCACTCCTGGTTGCACTGGGGGAGAGCGGCCGCGCTGCATGAACTCGGTCGCGCTATAGAGGTGCTACCGGCCCTCGAGGCCTACGTGAGCACCGCCCCCGACCGCGCTGAGGCGCAGTTCTACGCCGGCAGGTTCCTCCACCAGGTGGATCGGGCCGCGGATGCACTGCCGTTCCTGCGTGCGGCCGCCACCGATCCGGGAGGAACCCACGCCGCGCTGTCCTACCTGCTGATGGCCCTGTACGTGACCGGCGACTACGCCGAGGTCGCCAGACTCGGCCGGGACGAAAGTGGTCTGATGCGGCCAGCGCAGCTCGTGGTCGCGGACGCCCTTCGGATCAGCGGCGATTGCCGGGCCGCCGTGGAGACCGCCGGCCGTGCTCTGCTCGACGAGCCGGATGAGGCCGTCGCTCTGTCCATCCGCGGCAAAGCGCACCGGCAGCTGGGCGATCTCGCAGCGGCGGAACAGGATCTGCGAGCGGCGATGGAGGGCGGCGGGGATGAGGACCTACACAAGGTTCTCGCGCAAGTCCTGCGCGAACAGGGCCGATACGCCGAAGCGCTGCCCTGGTTCGAAGCACTCGGCGAGCCGGAACGCGACGAGGTCGCGGCGGAACTCGCCGACACGCTGCTCGGGCTCGGTCGACCGGCCGACGCACTCAAGCACTCCGCGCGCGCCGTCCGCCTGCGACCGGACGGATCCTTCGAACTCGGCATACACGCCTCGGTACTGCGCGCCCTTAACCGCAACGCCGAGGCCCTTACGATGGTTGAGCGAGCGCTGGCGGTTGACGGCAGCGTGCGGTGGATCCGGGCAGAGCAGATACTGCTGCTGGTCCAGGGACAGCGCCGCGCCGAGTCGGTCGATCTCGGCAAGGAGCTTGTCGAGGAGACACCAGACGACTGGTACGCCTTGGCTGTCTACGGGGTAGCGCTCAATGCTGCGGACCGGCCCACCGAGGCCGTTGACGTGCTGGACCGCAGCATCGCACTGACGACCGAGGCGTGGCCACAATCGATTCGCGGCGCAGCGCTGATCAACATGGGCTGCCGACGGGAGGCGATCGAGACCCTCCGGCCACTGGTCGATTCGGGCACGGCGAACGACTCCTGGACCCGCCTACAACTCGCCATCGCCTACCTCGCCGTCGAGAAGGCTGATCCTCAGGCCGCCGTCGCTCTTCTGGACATTCTGCCGCCCGACGACGATCCGCTCGTCATCAGTGCCCTCGCCCATCGCGGCGACGCCCACAGACGTCTGCACCAGGACGCGGCGGCGGACGATGACTTCCAACGTGCCGTAAAGCTGGCAAAATCGATCGACTCCCGGGAGGCATGGGTTCTGCACTCGATCGCCTGGGCCATGTTTAAGTCGCGCCAGATTGGCGGCGCGGCGCGGACGCTCGTCCGAGGCCTCGATCTGGAGCCGGATCCCGTCATGCAACTGGACCTAGGCCTGGTCATGCTGCACAGTGAGCGCCCGAAGCGTGCCGTCGCGGAGTACCGACGCGGCCTGCTGCTGGCGGATGAGCTGACCGATATCGCACGCCGCCGCTGCATCGTCCGCGACGCGCTGTCCGACCTCGACCTCGCTCTCGAGGAGCGATCGCTGTCGCGCATACTCGCCGTCGACGAGGCACGAGACATGCTCGAAGCCGCCCTTCGGCCGGCCGGCTGGTAGAGCTGTATCACTTCTGAGTGACCAGTGACGATTTCCGGTCTGTGGTTTGGATCGCTAAGAGCGGGGTTGCTCTGCTTCGGAGTTGATAGCGGGTGGTGGGCCGGCGGCCGCGGGTCGCGAAGGGTGCGGAACATCAGCCAGCTCAGTACCGGCATGACGATCAGGGGAGCCAGCCCAATCTGGAGTGATGTGGTGTCGGCCAGGCGCCCGAGCAGTGGGCTGGTGATGCCGCCGATGCTGACGGTCAGGCCCAGGGTGATCCCGCTCGCGGTGCCGACCCTGGTGGGTAGGTAGTCCTGCGCGAGGGTGACCTGCAGGGAGAAGGGGACGTAGAGGCCGGCGGATGCCAACGCCACGAACAGCAAGATGACGGGCCCGGGTATCAGAACGACGCAGGTTATCGCGACCGCGCTCAGAGCGTAGGACCAGCGTGACACCGTCACCCGGTCCCACCGGTTGGCGGCGGAACCGCCGAGGACCGAGCCGACGACACCGCCGAGGAAGAGCAGGAACAGGGCTGCCGTGCCGGCGGTCGCGCTGCCGTTGATGCGCTGCTGGGCGTACAGGGCAATGAAGGTGCTGAGTCCGCCGAAGGCGATCGACCGGAACACCACGGCCAAGGTCAGTCGCGCGAACGAGGGTTTGTCATCGCGGCCGACCGGCGCCGGCTTTCCGCCCTCAGCGCTGTGGCGCCTGGCAAGAGCACGCAGGACGGGCAACACCATCGCGGTGCCGGCCAGAGCGGGAACGAGCATCAGCGGGGTCCAGCGCAAACCGCCGGCTCCGGTGATCCCGGCGACCATGAGTGGGGCCAGGGCGAAGCCGATGTTGCCGCCGGTGGAGAAGTAGGCCATCGCGGTGTGGCTGCCGGCGCTGGCGTCGCGGGCGATGCGCGCGGACTCGGGGTGATAGGCGGCCACGCCGATGCCGGAGATCGCGGCGAACAGCAGGGTCAGGGCGTAGTTGCCGCTCAATCCGCTCAGCGCGACGCCGACCCCGCCCAGCAGGGTGCTGACCGGCAGCAACCAGGGCATCGCCCAGCGGTCGGTCAGTACACCGAAGGCCGGCTGCGCGACCGAGGACAGCAGGGCCGCGGCGAGCACGATGCCGGATGCCGCCGCGTAGCTGTAGGCACGTTCGGCGACGAACAGCGGCACCAGAGCTGCGACGGCGCCTTGGTAGATGTCGACGCAGGCATGGCTGATCGACAGCAGCACGATCAAGGTTCTTCTTCTTCGCACCCGTCTATGCTCTCCATCCCGACCGTGGCTGACTTCCGATAATCTGCCAACTAATGACGGAAGTACGCCACCAATCAAGCGCGCCTACCCGCACCCAGCGACTCGCGGCCGGAGGCGAGGTCGATGCCCATCGGCACGATGAGCATCAGATCGTCTACGCCGGCCGCGGCGTGCTCGCCGTGACGACCGATGCGGGATCGTGGATCGCGCCGGCCACCCGGGCGATCTGGGTGCCGGCCGGAACGGTGCACGCCCACCGCGCCTACGGTGAGCTCGACCTGCACCTGATCGGACTCCCTGCCACCGTTAACCCGCTCGGCCTCGACACCCCGACGGTGCTGTCCGTAGGGCCCCTGCTGCGCGAACTGATCGTCGCCTACACCCGCAGCACCGCCGACACGCACAGCGCCGTCGACACCCCCGAACGAGCCCGCATGCGCGCCGTGCTGCTCGACCAGGTGAAGGCCGCACCACAGCAGCGACTCCACATTCCGGTTCCCACCAGCCCGCCGCTACGCGACCTGTGCGCCATGTTGCAGGCCGACCCGGGCGACAACCGCACGCTGGCTGAACTCGGTCGCGCGGTGGGCGCGAGCGCCCGCACCCTGTCCAGGCTCTTTCGCAGCGACCTGGGGATGACCTTCCCGCAATGGCGTACGCAGCTGCGCCTGCACCACGCCCTGGTGCTCCTGGCCGGCAACACCCCAGTGACCGCCGTGGCGCATCACTGTGGCTGGTCGTCGGCCAGCGTCTTCATCGATGTGTTCCGCCGCGCCTTCGGGCACACCCCCGGCGTTCACCCCATCGGTTAACCAGCTGCGGCAGGCACTGCCGGTCACCCGTCTGTGCGGGCAACGATCCGGCGCCGCCATCGAGGTGCCCTCTGCGTTGCCGAGACCGGCCGAAAGGCGTGACAACCGAGTGCGCTCGGGACGCGGCTGTGATGCTCGGCGCAGGGCTGACGGCAGGAACCGTCAAGGCGATTCGCCGGCGGCGGATCGCTGATCACCCTCCCGCTCTCGCTCGCCTCGGATCACGCGGCGCGCGCGGTCGGCAGTCGTCCCGAGCTGGTCGGACAACGACAAGGGATCCTTATGATCCTGCCCGCGATCGTGGCAGGCACGCTGTGCGGCAGCGGCATCCTGACGGTCACCCCCAGCGGGAGGCCTTCGACATCGTCGTGCCGTTCCTGCTGCTGGACGCCGCGAGTAAACCTGATCCGATCAACTACGCGAGATCGTCGCGTAGCCGGGTGGCGCACGGTGGACACCGGGGAGTGGAAGGACTTGGACGAGTTCTAGTCGCCCTGTATTCAGGGCCGCCTGAAGCCCGAGCGCATACACCGCTAGAGGATGCCGTCGATGTGGCCAACAACGGCCGTGTTGTCGCCGGTGGCCCTGCTGCGCTGGGTGACCGAGGTCCGTGACGGGCCGCATGACTGGCCTATACCTCGATCCCGTCATAGCCCGTGCGGCCGCCGATACGGCACCTGTGGACCTGGCAGAAGGCGATCGTCGAGCGCTTGGCATGGCGGCCGGCATCGCGACCATGCTGCAATACCTCACCGCGACACCTCCTGAGAACCGTGCCACTCCACAGCGAAGGCGGAGACAGTGCCCCCCGAGACGCCGGAGAAGACCTCGACACCGACGCCGTCTGGCTTGGCCGAGTCTCACGCTTCTATTCCGCGGCCACGCAGGCCGCCTGCGGATCCGGCACCCACCAGCAATCCCGCGTCTAGCCCGGCAGGCGCCCCGCCGAGTCCCGCCACGCGCCTCGCGCGAGGGCTTACCGAGGTGCTGTCACCCGGCATCCTGGTCGCCGGCCTGCTGCTGGCCGTGGCCTGGAGTTCCGCGAGCTCCCCGGCGCAGGCCATCACCATGGGCTTGATCGCCGTCTCGGCGGCAAGCATTCTGCCGATGTACTACATCCTGCGCGGCGTCCGTCAACGACGCTGGACGGACAAGCACGTCATCGTGCACTCCCAACGCCGCTGGCCGATGGTGATAATCCTGCTGTCCACTCTCGGCGGCACCCTCGCGCTCGCCCTGGCCGGCGCCCCCCAGCAGCTGGTCGCTCTCATTGCCTCCATGCTGGCGTCACTGCTGGTAGCGGTGCCGGTCACGGTGCTCCTGCACTGGGGGATATCCATCCACGCCCTGGTCGCCGCGGGAACCGTGGCGGCGCTCTGCGTCACCTTCGGCGCAGCCTGGGCACTGAGCCTGCCGGTCGCGATCGCGGTGGGCTGGGCACGTGTACGGCTGGGTGAACACACGACTGGACAGGTCCTAGCCGGAGGCGCCCTCGGTATCTGCGCCACCGGCCTGCTCTTCCCCGTTCTCGCGGCCTGGTAGTACGGCGATACCTGCAGCACGCCAAACCAAATTCAGGACGGCCGCGCGGATAGTGCGGCCGTTTCACTGCCGCACTAGAAAGCTCTTTATCGAGCCGCCGGGTGCGGGGCGGCATGCGCTGGTAAAGGGCTCGCAGAGGAGCTGCTGCGCTCGAGTGGACCCACGGGGGATGTCAGCCGGTGGTGGCCGCCGGACGGAGGAAGCTGTAGACCGTCTCACGGCTCATACCGAAGTCCGGGGCGGGTGCGTACTTCCGCTTGCCGGCGGCGGCCCGACGGCGGATCTCGGCAGCTTGCTTGGCGTTGAGGGCGGGTTTGCGGCCGGTGTAGACGCCGTGCTCCTTGGCCGCGGCAATGCCCTCGCACTGGCGTTGGAGGATCAGGGCGCACTCGGCGAAGGCGCCCATCACCGACAGCAGCAGGGTGGCCATCGGGGGAGTCCTCGCCGGTGAACGTGAGGCTCGCCTTGACGACCTCCACCCCCACGCCCTTGCCGGTCAGGGTTCGCACCAGCCGACGTGGGTCGTCGAGGTTGCGAGCGAGTCGGTCCATCAAGTGCACGATCACTGCGTCGCCGTCGCGGACAAACGCGATCAGCTCGTCGAGCTGAGGGCGGGCGGTGTCCTTGCCGGACGTCTTGTCGGTGAAGACCCGCTCCACCTCGACCCCGTCGAGCTGCCGGACGTGTTCCGGTCGACGGCGCTGACTCTGATGTAGCCAGCGCGCATTTTTCGCCTTCCTGACCTCGTTCAGTCAGGCTGAACTCCAAGAAGGCATCGGACAAGCGTCAGGAAACTCGACTCAGGGCCCTATTCTGACGCTATTTGGCGTTGGTTCCGGGTGGTGTTGGGGTGTACCTCAGATAGACACCCGGCCACGCCGCAGCATCACTTGAGGTGATCATTGATATGGCTGACTTCATGGCGCAGGTCGCGCATCGGGTGCGATGTGACTGGGGTCCGTCGGGCGCGGACGCGGTCGGGCCGGGAGCGTCGATCGTCGCCGTGGTCGACGTACTGTCCTTCACCACCGCCCTGACCGTCGCGGCCGACGAAGGCGTCGAGGTCTTCCCGTATCGATGGCGAGACGAGCGTGCCGCAGCGTTCGCTGCGAGGCACCAGGCGGTGCTGGCGGTCGGGCGTTCTCAAGTGGGCCCTGATCACCAGGTCAGCTTGTCACCACCGACGATCCGTGCCGCGCAGGATCTTCAGCGGCTGGTACTGCCGTCGCCGAACGGTTCCACCATCGCGCGCCGCCTGGCGGAGGCCGGCTCTACCGTGATCGGCGTGTCGCTGCGCAACGCAGCGGCGGCCGCTCGGTGGACAGCGCGGCAGCTGCCGAACACAGCGGCGGTGGCAGTGATCGCGGCCGGCGAACGCTGGCCGGACGGCTCCTTGCGGCCGGCGGTGGAGGATCTGTGGGGTGCCGGAGCGTACGTTCAGGGCCTGATCGATCAGGGTGTCACCGGGGTATCGCCGGAGGCCGGGGCCGCGGCGGCCGCGTACCGGCACGTTGCAGCGGACGTTCGCGCGGCGCTGCTCGACTGCGTCGGCGGCCGGGAGCTCGTCGAAAAGGGTTATCCACAGGACGTGGAGATCGCGGCCGAGGTTGGCACGAGCGACGTCGTGCCGATGCTGTCCGGGGACAGGTTCCGCCCGAACCCGAGCGAGTAGTCGATCTCGACAGCGCTCCGGTTGTCGACACCGCCACGACAACCGGCTTGCCGGGGACGATCCGTCGGTGCAACAGCGCCGGCCCCGACGTGTCCCGCGTACCCGTCCCCTGACTAGAACCCGAAGTAGTGCAGAGACTGTGGTCAGCCGTTCAGTGGACTACGGAATCCGACAGTGTTGGGGGGTACCCCAAACCACAAGTAGCTGAGCATTGCCAGCAAAGAGTCAGTGATGATCAAGACTGCCTCCAAGCGCGTAAAACCTCAGTCGCTATGACTGTGTTCGAGTGTTCGTCACCGAACACCCGCACCGAGTCGGCGGCCACCTTCTCCAACAGGCTGATCGCCTCTCGGGTGCGGCCGGCCTGCGAGTGGGAGGCGGCAAGGTTGGCGCGGGCGGTCAGTGTGTTTGGGTAGTCGTCGCCGAGGCGGCGTAGCCGACGAGGACCGGCGCTCGCGAGAAAAAACCTATGGACCTGCATACCCGTCGGCGTATCGTGGTGTGAAGAGACGGGCCGGGAGTCAGGCGAATAAACGCGTTGCCTCTCCGCCCCGAACATCCCTACCGTAGGAATCACCACCGACGACCCGATGTGAGGGAGCACCCGATGTTGTGGCACGCCTCGACCACTGCGCAGCGGCCCGCGCCGCGCGGCGGGGCCGTCACGACCTGTGCCGGGAAATCCAGCTTCCTGACCCGCAGCACGATGAACCACGAACACCAGCGGTGGCGCGGCTAGCAGTTCGCTAGCGACCAAAGCGCCGCCCCTCCCGATCCGGGACCGGGCGGCTTTCTCATTCCCGGACCCATCCCCGACGACCTCACTCAGGAGTCCCGCTCATGCGCCGCTGGCACGCCGAGAACAACCCGCAGTACACCATGCTGCGCGGTTCGGTCGGCTGCGCCGTCATGACGGTCCCCGGGTTTTCCGAAGACCAGCTCAGCAAGCCCGTATCAGGGAGGCGCCTCTGAGCGCCTGAGCTCACCGCACGTCGCGGAAGCCGCCTCCCGAACCGGGGAAGGCGGCTTCTCTGCTTTCCCAGGCACAACCGCATAGGGGTGTGGCGCAACAGGTAGCGCAGCGGCCTCCAAATCCGAAGGTTGCAGGTTCGAGTCCTGTCACCCCTGCTTCGTCCCCCGCAGAAGACGTGCGGGCATGGACACGTCGAGACCCGCCAGGGCCTCGGAACTTGAGAACTCCACAGCGGAAATGGCATGAGAGACAGGGCCCGCCGGCGCCACCACGCGCAGCCGGCCTGGCCCTGGCAACACCTATCAAGCCGGCCGCCGCCTGCACGGGGCGGCCGGCACGTTGGGGCCTTAGCTCAGCAGGGAGAGCGCGCGTCTGGCAGGCGCGAGGTCGCCGGTTCGACTCCGGCAGGCTCCACCGGAAGGGGTGCACCAGCGGGAGGCGTACGATCCTGCCCGCTGGCTGGGGTGCCGGCGGCGGCGTTACAGCGCCACGGCCGAGCGAACCGGGCTACTGGCTCTGGCGGCTGTAACCGTCATCCAGTGTTGGCATCTCTTGAGACTTACCTGGCAGCGCCGAATACTCCGGAGTGACGACTCGGGCGCAGATCGTGATCGCGGGGCGAGGCGCGGAAGGCGCTGCCGGGACGAAGCGAGCAGCCGGGCCAATTCGCCAGGATCACCACCGGGCGCGCAGGCTCGTCACCGGCGGGGCAGGAGCCCGTACCCGGCAGCTCACTTCACTTGCCCGCCGAGCTCGGCTCGGTAGAGCGCTGGTCTGAAAAGCCAGAGGTTCCCGGTTCGACCCCGGGGGCGGGCACGCAGTAGTGGGGAGCGGAGGAGTTCGTGTGGAGATGGCCCGGCCGTCAGGCCAGCCCCCGGGACCACCGAGCCCGGCCACGTACCCCGTCCCCAACCTCAGCACATGGTCCTGTGGAGCTGTCGGCAAAGCTCACCTGGTTCTCAGCCAGGAGATCGTCGGTTCGAGCCCGACCAGGACTACGCACCGCGGTGGCACTCCCGACCGCAACGCAAGAGGTAACGGTCAACGCCGTGCCCCGCGCGGGGTTCGGGTAACAAGCGAGCGTGGGATCTCGCCGACCGGCACGCCGGCGGTGCTGGCCCTCCCGTTCTCGCCGATGCGGATGTAGCTCAGCGGGTAGAGCGCCAGGCTTCCACCTTGGATGTCGCCGGTTCGATTCCGGTCGTCCGCTCAAGGTGCGCAGGCACGGGGCGGCCAGACGCCGCCTGCCGGCGGCCGCGTTGCGCACCGCGCTTGTCCCGGCGGCCCGGGAGTTGCTCCCCGGGCGAGGGCGGAAGTAGCCGCCCTGGGAGCCTCGGCACCCCCAGCACCTTCCGGGTTGGGCTGCTGGCAGGCTCGACGGGGTTTTGGCCCCCGGCACAGACGCGGGTTCGATTCCTGCACCCGGAGCGAGGGGCGCGTCAGGATGGCGTGGCCGGCGGGTGGTAGCTCTTCCGCCATGGCGAAGACGGTCAACAGGGGCCGCAGTACGCGGCCCTACCCCCAGGCGGGGCGGCGCGTGCGCCACAGCCGGGCGGACCCGTAACGATCGCCCTGGTAGTCCAATCGGTAGGAGACGGCGCCCTCAAAAGGCGCACAGTGCGGGTTCGAGTCCCGCCTAGGGCACGCCGCCGTAGCTCACCTGGTAGAGCGCGGTCCTGGTACGACCGAGGCGGCCGGTTCGAGGCCGGCCGGTGGCTCTCATGCGGACGTGGCGCAGCTGGTAGCGCATCACCTTGCCAAGGTGAGGGTCGCGGGTTCGAGTCCCGTCGTCCGCTCTCGACAACAACATCACGAAAGGAGGTGACCCGGGTGTCCGACGTCCTGGTCCTGAACGCAGACATGGAGCCGCTGACCCGGGTCAGCCTCCGCCACGCCGTCAAGATGCTCGTCCGCCAGGTCGCCGAGGTCCACGACCACGTTCCCGACCGCGCTTTCGGTATCTGGCCGCTGCCCACCGTCGTCCGGCTCGTGCGCTGGGTCTACACGACGTGGCGCCGCACCGACGGCCCGGCGTGGTCCCGGCGTGGTGTCCTCACCCGTGACCACCGCCGCTGCGGCTACTGTCGGCAGCCCGGCACCACGGTCGACCACATCGTCCCGCGCAGCCAGGATGGCCAGGACACATGGCTCAACACGGTCGCGTGCTGCTACGCCTGCAACCAGCGCAAGGCCGACCGCTCGCCCGCGCAGGCGGGCATGCGGCTGCGGTTCGAGCCGCGCACGCCCACCTGGGCGTCAGCCGTGCACGCATGACCGGCTGGCCGCCGTCACACGACGGCCAGCCACATTCCCCGGTCGTCTCATCGGCAGGACATCCGCATCTGGAGCGCAGGTACGAGGTTCGAGTCCTCACTGGGGAGCGGGGGAAGTAGCTCAAGAGGGTTGAGCGCTCCGAAGGCCACTGAGAGATGCCGGTTCCCGTCCGGCCCTTCACCCATGTCCTCGTAGCCCCACTGGCAGAGGCGCCGTCCCGAGGAGGCGGTCAGTGCGGGTTCGACTCCCGCCGAGGACACGCACGCCGGCGAGGCTCCCGCGGGGGAGCGCCCGACTTGTAATCGGGATCCGGCCGGTTCGACTCCGGCCGCCGGCTCCACCCAACGCCAGCGCAGCACGACGGGTGGTGCACGCGACTCGTAATCGCGCGGAGCCGGTTCGAGCCCGGCCGCTGGCTCTCAAGCCCGGATAGCCCAACTGGCAGAGGCGCCGCATTCAGGGTGCGGAGGTTGCGGGTTCGACTCCCGCTCCGGGTACGCATGGGGTTGTAGCTCACCTGGGAGAGCGCCCGCCTTGCAAGCGGGAGGTAGCCGGTTCGAGTCCGGCCAGCTCCACCATGCCGCCGTAGCTCAGAGGGAGAGCACCCGACTGTCCATTGGGGGGCCGCGGGTTCGAGTCCCGTCGGTGGCGCAATGGAGAGATCGCCTAGTGGCTATGGCGCCGCACTGCTAATGCGGTTGGGGTCCGCCCCTCGCGGGTTCGAGTCCCGCTCTCTCCGCCACCCTGGTGTAGCTCAGTCGGTCAGAGCGCCGCCCTGATAAGGCGGAGGTCCGCGGTTCGATTCCGTGCGCCAGGACGCGAGACGGACGGCCAGGCGGCCGCGTCGCCCCGTCGGGGTGCCGAGGAACGTTCGGGCTCCGCAGGGCAGGGCGGTTGCTAACGGCAACCCCGGCGGAGGCCGCGAGCCAGTGCAATAGAGAGCAGACCGCCGCCCGAGCTCCGGCCTGGGCGGTAAGGGCGACACGGTGCGGTAGGAGCGCACCAGCGGTCCGGTGACGGGCCAGCCAGGTAAACCTCGCCCGAAGCAAGTCCAGACAGGGCGCGGCCGACCCGGCCCATGCGCGCGGGTAGGACGCTAGATCAGGCCGGCGACGCACCTGGCGAGATAGATGGTCGCCACCACACCCAGGGGCGTGGGACAGAACCCGGCGTACCGGCCGTCCTCGCTCGGATATGCCCCCGTAGCTCAGCGGATAGAGCACCGGATTACGGATCCGGGTGTCGGCGGTTCAAATCCGTCCGGGGGTACTCGGCACACACGAACGGCGATCGGTCGACTGTCGTGAACGCCGGAATCGGGACGTAGCTCAGCTTGGTAGAGCGCTCGGCTCGGGGCCGAGAAGCCGCAGGTTCAAATCCTGTCGACCAGACTGTGGAAGGGCCAGCCGACAGATGGCGCCGGCCGCGGTCTCGAAAACCGTTGGGGGTAACGCCCGTAGGAGTTCGACCCTCCTCCCTTCCGCTCATGCGCCGGTAGCTCAGAGGCCAGAGCTGCGGACTCTTAATCCGAAGGTCGCGGGTTCGACTCCCGCCCGGCGTACGCATTGCCCTCGAACAGCAGGCCGCTGACGCCCGAGTGGAGGGGCACCGGACTTTCAATCCGGACTGTGGGGGCTCGCATCCCTCCTGCGGCACTGGGGAGTAGAGGAGCGCGGTCGTCCTCGCCGGCCTCATAAGCCGGAGATCGCCGGTTCAAATCCGGCCTCCCCCACCACGTCCGGCTAGCTCAGCGGGAGAGCGCCGCCCTGACACGGCGGAGGCCGCTGGTTCGATCCCGGCGCCGGACACGGAGCCGTCGACTAATGCCAGGTCAGCCGGGACTTCAACCCGGAGTGTGCGGGTTCAAGTCCCGTCGGCTCTACTCGATCCCTCGTCGCCCAATCGGCAGGGCAGCGCACTGTTAATGCGTATCGGTGTCAGTTCGAGTCTGACCGAGGGAGCCAAGCCCGATTAGCTCAGCGGGAGAGCGCCCCCTTCACACGGGGGAGGTCGGCGGTTCAACACCGTCATCGGGCACTGTGGTCGTAGCTCAATGGCAGAGCGCCAGGTTGTGGTCCTGGAGACGCCGGTTCAAATCCGGCCGATCACCCCAAGCGAGCGCGCCGACGACGGTGAGTCGGGGCCGGCTGTAACCCGGTTGCATACGTGCTCAGGAGGTTCGAGTCCTCCCGCTCGCACCATGCCCGCGTAGCCCAGTGGAAAGAACACCGGTTTCCGGAACCGGGGGTCAGGGGTTTCGAGTCCCTTCGCGGGTGCGTCATGGCCTCGGTGAGTTCCGGGTGGAGCTGCCCGCCTGCAAAGCGGGTTTCAGGTGGGGTTCGAGTCCCCCCGAGGCCTCCACGTCCTCGTGCCGTTTCCGCTGTGGAGTGCATGGCTGTCGGGCGTTGGTGCCCACCACCCCTCATAAGGGCGGACCGCCCGGTTCGAGGCCGGGGGCAGCCACCATGTGGCGAAAGACCGCCTCAAGGTCGAGATCGAGTGAAGTACCAAGGTATCTTGGATAGAAGATCGACGATCACGAATACCTTCAGGATCGGCGAAGCGGTGTCCTGTCCGCGTTGAGTTGGCACCGTTCGGCGTGAGTTGGCAGAGGGCACGCCAGATGCGGTGTGCCGACGCGCTGACGGCTTGTGTCCATGCGACTAGTGGTGACGTTGCATCGATCTGCGCGTCACGGTGCCTCCCAGCGCGGGAAGACGGGTACGGCACGACCAACGTGCGTACCGTCGCCGAGCTGTTGATGCAGTCGCCGGGCGCCGTTGGGGATGAAGGGTTGTAACTCGTTAGCCAGCACGCGGCACGCGTGTACGAGTGTGGCGAGAACGCCGTCGAGGCGGATGGCTGCTGTGGTGTCCCCGGCGCGTTCGGCGCGGGCCAGATGCCAGGGCTGCTCGGCGTCGATCAGCCGGTTGGCGTGGTCGACGACGTCGCATATCGCGTCGGTCGCCGCGCGGAGGTCGAAGCCGGCCAGTGCGTGATCTATGCGGACGGGTAACTCGGTATAAGCGCTGGCCAACGGTGCGCTCTGAGCTGACCCAGCCGTTCGGGTCACCTGCCCGCCGCGGTACTTGTGTGCCAAGCTCAGGGTGCGGTGGACCAGGTTGCCTAGCGCGTGCGCGAGGTCGCGATTGGCGCGGTGCACCAGCCGGTCGATGGTGAAGTCGGTGTCGCCCACCGGAGGGACTTCACGCAGCAGCCACCAGCGCAGTGCGTCGGTGCCGTAGCGCTCGACCAGGACGATGGGGTCAACGGTGTTGCCCAGGCTCTTGGACACCTTGGCGCCGTTAGCGGTGAGGTAGTCGTGCACGAAGATGGTCGTCGGCAGGGGCTGCCGTGCCGACAGCAGCAGGGCTAGCCAGTAGACGGCGTGGAAACGCACGATGCCCTTGCCGATGACGTGCACCCGTTCGGCGGCGTCGGTCCACCATTGCTGGTACGCCGGGTCATCGGTGCCGTAACCCAGGGCCGTGACGTAGTTGGTCAGTGCGTCCCACCACACGTAGACGACCTGGTCGGGGTCGTCGGGTACCTCGATTCCCCAGCCGGCGGCGCGTACGGCCGGCCGGGAGACGCTGAAGTCGGCCAGGCCGGCACGAACGAACGCGAGTACCTCGTTACGACGTGCTGCCGGCGCGATGCGTACCTATCCGGATTCCAGCACCCGCAGCAGCCGGTCCTGGTAGCGCGACAGCCGGAAGAACCAGTTGCGCTCCCGCACGGTTTCCGGTTCTCGCAGGTGCTCCAGGCAGTGCCCGTCGGATAGTTCGGCAGGACTGTAGAACTGTTCGCAGCCAGTGCAGTACAACCCGGTATAGCTGCGGCGGTATAAGTCGCCGGCCTCAGCGCACTGGCGCCACAACCGTCGTACCCCAGCGGCACGGCGGGTGTCGGTGCCGGTGGCGATGAAGTCATCGAACGACAAAGCCAGCGGGTCGCGTAGCGCGGCGAAGCGGGCGGCGTTACTGGCGACGAACGTCGCGGTGTCTACTCCTGCGGCGCGCGCCGCGGTGACGTTCTTCAGAGCGTTGTCGTCAGTGCCGATCAGGAACCGCACTCGATGACCGCGTGAACGGCGGTGGCGGGCCAGCACGTCGGCCTGCACCAGCTCCAGCGCGTGTCCCAGATGCGGGGCGGCGTTGACGTAGGGGATACCCGTGGTGATGTAGAAACGGTCGGTGGTCGACATAGTTCCTCCTTCGCCCTGCCGCGAACGAGAAACAAAAAGCCAGGCCCTCGCACGGCGGGGACCTGGTCGTTGAAGATCGTGCTAGCGCACGCCGAACAGCCCCGAAGTGGGGCGCATCATTCGGCTCGGGCATGGCTGCATGCGACGGATCATGGCATCTCGTATGGATATAGGCAAAGGGATTTTAGCAAGATCTTGCCGAGGCGCCCGGCTGCGGGCCAGCACCTTCCCGGTACACACCAAGAGATCGTCGAGGAACCACAGGTCGGGCGTCGTGGTGCCGTCGAGCAATGATCTCAACTGGTCCGGCGTGATCAGATCCCACCGAAAGGGCATGCTTTCCGGCACCGACGTCACCCCGTCATGATGGCAGCCTGATTCGGGCAGCCCGCGCTCGGTCGGCAACCGAAACCGAGCCGTATCGAAAATGAGAACTTCGCCCGGCCACCGCGTACGACAGGCGGCAAATGAGTGCGATGGCCGATGTGACGCGACAGGATGCGATGGTGAGCACTACCGACTGGGTGCGTATGCGCTTGTTCGCCGAAGCTCCGGTGGTTCGAAGCGCTGACCTGGCTGCGGCACTTGTCCACTCGCTTACCAGCTACGGCATCCCTGATGTGCGCAAGTCCGGCGTCTATTGGAAGATCGCGGAGTACCTGGAGTTCAACGTCGAGCTCACGTCAGTCGGCAGCACCTCGGCGTGCGTCGATCGCTTGCAGGCGCTTGAGCCTACGGGATGGTCCGGCAACGTCTGGAACCATCAGCCGGGCGGGCCGCCGTTCTTGATCGTCGAACTGCGATGGGCGTGGCTGATACCTGCCGATGAGTGATCGGCGTCCAGATGCCGGTGCGATCAACGCGACGGACGCGGCGTGACCGGACGTCGCCTTCCGTCAGTCAGGCTCAATGTTCGGGACGGGAGTACCGAGTTCCCAGAACCTGTTGATCGCTTCCCAGTACTTCGCAGACAGCGGGCGGAGCCAGGGCCGGAACGTTTCTGGGTCAACGCCACGTGAGGCGACGGTCTGCATCTGCATACCTTCGAGATAGCCGATCACGCCCAGTTCGGAGACGTACGGGTCGCCATTAACGATCAGATGCTCGATGTAGTCGAAGGCGGCATCGAACTCGCTCGTATCGCTCGCTGCGAGGCGGTCGGCGAGGTGCCCAACCACCCAGGCCGCGTCCAGGTAGCCAAGACGACCACCGGGAGAGCCCGGGTCGGCGTTGTCATCAGCAATCTCGGTCCATTCGTCCGACAGTGACGGAAGCGCAGTGAGCAACAGCGCAGGGACCTGCTCGGCGGTGACACGTGCTCTGGTAGGCCCCACGCACGTCAGCCTAGCTAGGGAAGCGGCGATGCCGAGCGAACGCATTCGGACCCGCACGCTCATCGGCATTCGGATGTCCAGCGTCCGCGACCCCGGCTACGCCCGGTGATGTGCTCGTTGGCGGGCCAGCGCGCACGGACTGCGGCACGAGAGTGCGTTGGACAGCGCTGAAGGTAGTGAGGGAAGCCAGTCGAGAACCGTTCGATCTTTGATGCAGGTAGCCGGTCGGATGGCCGATGCGGCGCCGACGTTGTCGGCGACCGCATGAGCGGGACTGGCGGGTGTGCTCGGCGTCTACCCCGATCTTCTTTGGGCTAACAGCGAGTCGACGATATAAACCGCCGCATTGGTGGTATCCAACTGCCGACAGATCACCTTCGCGTCATTCACGTGCAGACCGTGCGTGTCGCTGGTGACGACGGCTTGGGTGCCGGTCATTGTGATGTGGCTGCCGGGCAGCTTGTGCGGTTCGATGCGTTCCGCGACTGCGGACTGCTTCAGCAGATGGGCCAGCGCATCGGGGTTGTCCCACAGCATGGGGATGTTTTGGAACGGGAAGCTGATCAGGAAGTCATCGGATGTTGCGAACACGGTAAGTGCGGGCATGTCGTCGAACGTGTGGAGGCTGGCCCGATTGAATCCGGCTGCGAGTCCGGACAGCCCCGGGTTGGCGGCAATCGCGGCGACCACTGGCTTGCCCGCCATTGCAGCCAGGTTCTGCGGGGCACACGCGTCGGCAGCCGCTGAACCCGACGGTATGGGCTGCCCCGTCACGACGCCGCCGGGCCCGACAAATCCGCAGCCGCAGAGGGGCGTGGCCAAGACCATCGCGAGGAGAGCACGCATTCCAGTCATGGTCAACTATCTCTCGTGCCATGAGCCGAACGAGTCGAAGTTGAAATCCCACCCACTACTAGGATCATTAGCGGAATGGGATGGCTCGTCTTCGGCTGCCATTCGGCCCGCCACCCGCTTGGACGTGCATCCCGGGTCACGCTAGCGGTCAACGCTGGCGCTTCGCATGCGTATCCAACGCACTTGACTCGGCTACTTGCGGGGCGCCAGCACCCAGAGGCCTGGCTACGGTAAGCCACGATCGCGGCCGAGGTCAGCGCGCACGGAGCAGCAAGTTCAATTCATCTGATCTTAATCAGGCCCGGTCGCCCACCTGCGGGGCGACGCCGTCCGGGCGGGCCCGGCACCATGATCGCGTGATGCTGTGCAGCGGGCGGTTGTGGTGGATGGTAGGCCCCGTCGTGGGGTTGGTGCTGGGCGTCGGCGACGCGGTTGTCAATCATGTGCCGGTGATGCTGGGTGAGGGCGGCATCGCGAGTGCTGAGCGTGGTGGCTGGTCGCAGGCCGCGGAGTTCGCCGGCCTGATCCTGGATGCCGGATGGGCGTGGGCAGCGACGGCCGTGCTGGCGGGCTGGTGGGTGAGCCGGCAGGCACGGCCGGCGGCAGGGATGGCGCGCGGTGCTCTGGCGGGTGGTCTCGCGCTGGGGTTCGCCACCACCTCCTACTACGGCGCGGACCTGCTGTTGGACGGCAGCGCCTGGTCGGGCGTGGCGTCTCGGTTCTGGTTGATCGCCAGCGTGTTGCTCGGTCCGCCCCTGGGTATCGTCGGCGCTGCGATCGGGCGACCCGGTCGAGCCGGCGTGGTGGCCGCGCTTGTCGTTCCCGTGGGCGCGGCCGTGCAGACGGCGGTTCTGCCGCCACCGGCGGCGAGTGTGATGGCGCAGCCGGTGCAATGGAGTGTCTGGATCGCAGCCGTAGTCGCCACCGCGTTGGTCGCACGCAGGTTCCGCAGGCGCAGTGCTGTGACGTCACCGGCCGGCGCCGGCCGAGGTCCGCTGGGCAACTGAGTCGCCTGCTACGCAATGTGACGAGTGTTGGTCGGGGCGTTTTGGCCGCGGCGGATCCGTGCGGCTTCGCCGCGAGAGACTCCTATCCTCCGCTCATGGAACCAGTGAACGTGCTGGCGATCGGGATCGACCTTGATCTTGTGCCAGCGAAGGACGGTGGGCGTGCAAGGCCCATGCTCGGCGGCTATGCTCCGGAACGCCGGTTCACGTATCGGCCGAATTGGGGCTACCCGACTGGCCTGGAGGAAAGCAGACCGCAGGACCCGTGCTGGGCTTCTCGCGTCCCTACATCCGTCCTGGGAAAGCGTCCGGGCGATTGTGGTAGCGCTGTTTTTCGAGCACACTCCGGACTGGCGAGATGTGGGGCCGGATGATGTGCTCCGGATGTACGAAGGTTCGCGAATCTGCGGTCGCGGGCGCGTCGCTTGGGTCGAGCCCGCCACCTGGCCCATGTCCGAGGACGAGCAGGACCGCCTGGCGGCGTGGCTGATCCCGACCTGACGCGCCCAAGTGCTGTGGTCACGTGGTTCAGGACGCTTGGTCGGCCAACTCTCGGAGCTGTTCGGTGATGCCGGCGCGGAGCGCGTCCGGCGATGTGGCGTCGATGACTTGCACGTTGGGTGCTGCGGTGCCGCCTGTGACGGTGATGAATCGGGCGTCGGTGTAGGTGGCGGCGTGTGTGGTGACCGCGTCGATGGGTGCTTTGCCGGTGGCGATGATCACGCCGCACTGGCCGGCGGTCAGGGAGGCGAGATAGGTGGCGGCGTTCTCTGTGGTCTGTGGTCCGTAGACCTGCAGATATTGCACTTGAACGAGTGAGGTGACCGAGGCCTGCTGCATGACCGACCATGTCGAGCTGGCCGGCTCGGCGAGGAGTCCTGCCTGGTCGGTGAGGAGGCAGGCGGTGGCGTTGAGGTACTCGCGCTGCCGGGGCGGTTCCGGCCACAGTGCCCACGTGACGACGCCGGCGAGGGCGGCCGTCAGGGCGGCGCCGACAGCGATGTGCCGGTTTCGTCGCGAAGTCGGCCGCTTCGTGACAGGCCGTGCACGGCGGGCTACCGATGTGGACATCGGCGCAGGCTACGGGTTAGCGGAACCTTAAATCAAGATCTTGCGCACATGAATGATCTTCAACCATGCTTCGCCTCGCCTTTGAATTGGCTGTGAGAGCGGGGGGCTCGTGAGGCGTCGTTTGGCTGCCGTCACTGCGTTGGCGGTCGGGTTGTCTCTGGGCATCCCACCCGAGGTCGTGCCGGACAGCGGTGGTTGGCCGCTGTCCGGATTGGTCTCGGTGTTGCGCCAGGCTCCCGCGCTGGCGACCGTGACCGGCCTGCCCAGGCAAGAGATGGGCCCCGGTACGGGCGACGACCACTACGTTTCCACCAGCGAGACACGGGCTGACGGTGGCGCCGGCCGGGCACCGGGACGCGGCGTCGGCGCGGTGGACCCAGCCGTCACCGAGCCGCCGACGCCGCCGGCGTGGACGGCACCCCAGCAGGTTGGCGAGGACAGCTTCGACGAGCAGACCAGCAAGCGTCTGCCGAAGAAGTCGGCGGCCCAGTACGACGAGTTCCAGAACGATGACGGCTCGTTCACCCGCAGGTTCTCCCAGGGACGAATCAACTACCGGGCCGGGGACGGCTCCTACCAGCCTATCGAGACGGACCTTGTCCGGCGTGGCGAGCGACTGACGATGGACGCCAACTCCATCGACGTAACCGTGGGCATCTCCGGCGCGGGAGGTGAGGCTCCGGCTTCTCGTTCAACGCAATCCCGCACCTCTCAGCTTTCGCCGTCGGCTGCAGCGTCGCCGTCCCCCGGTATGTCTCCTTCTTCTGCATCATCGCCAGCGGCCGTAGTCTCTCCGTCAGCCGCAACCTCCCCGTCAGCTGCAATCTCTTCCTCTACCGAAGCGTCTCCCTCCGCTGAAGCGTCGCCGTCCACGGCGGCTGCCGTCTCCGATCTGCGTCTCGAGTCGATTGACGATGCGCTGGCCACGGTGACGACGGTGTCGGGGCACACGCTTGCCTACGACCTGGCCGGCGCCGCTGATGTGGCGGCGGTGGTCGACGGGTCCGTGGCGACGTATCCGGAAATCCTTCCGGCCACCGACCTGGAACTGCAGACGCTAAACGACGGGCTGAAGGAAACGATCATCCTGAAGTCCCCGGCAGCCGCCAACGAGTGGGTGTTTCCGCTCAAGCTGGAGGGAGTCACCGCCCGGCCCAAGGGCGATGGGGCCATCGATCTGGTGGGCGCGGACGGCGACGTGGAGATGCGGATCCCGCCCGGCTACATGGAGGACTCCAAGATCGATCCGCGCTCCGGCGCTCCGGCGCAGTCGTCCGCCGTGGCCTACCAGCTGATCACCGTCGACGGTGGTCCGGCGCTGAGGGTCACCGCGGACACGGCCTGGCTCAACGACCCGGCTCGGCAGTATCCGATCCGCGTCGACCCGTCGGTGGTGACCGGGCCCGACGGGCTGTCGCAGGACACCGGGGACGTCTTCGTCGACAACAGCAACTCCACCGCCAATCACAACGGCGACAACCTGCCGGTCGGCACGTGGGACGGCGGCACCACCGTGTCGCGGTCCTTCATCCACTTCAGCGACTTCGAGGGCGAGTTCGGTGACCTGAACATCAAGGGTGCCCGACTCGGCGTGTACCACACCTGGTCGTACAACTGCACCAGCTTCGAGCCCGTCGAGGTGCGACGCATCAAAGAAGCGTGGGCCGTCTCGAACCTGGAGAACAACGGCAGCCTCGCCGCGGGCCCCGCGTACAGCGCGCCGATCGGAACGCTGACGATCACCGACAACAAGCCCGCGTGCAACAACACGGCCAGCAACCGCTCCGTCGGGGCCTGGCGTTATGCGTCGCTGAACCCCGCGACGTTCCAGGGCTGGTCCTCCGGCGCGATACCCAACCACGGGCTCGCGCTGACCGCGTCGGAGTCGGACTCCGCGGCGTTCAAGCGGTTCACGTCGGCCAACTACGCGAGTAACGCCTACATGCCGTATCTCGAGATCACCTATGCCGAGAACGAGATGCCGCAGGTCAACGAGCAGTATCCGGCCTATGGGCAGGCCGTGCAGACGCTGACGCCGGAGCTGCTGGCCGACGCACACGACCCGGACAACTTCCCGAAGACGTTGAACTACAAGTTCATCGTCTATGCCAAGGACGGCAAGACCGAGGTCGCCAACTCGAACTGGATCGCGAAGAAGTCCTGGAAAATCCCGGCGGACAAGCTCACCCGGGGCGAAAGCTACTACTGGACCGTCTACGCCGGTGACGGCCTGACCGACAACGCCAAATATGCGGTCAAGCATCTGATGATGACTCCGGTGCCGCAGCCGGTCATCACCGCGGGGCTGTCGCAGAGCAACGGGCAGCACGGCGTCGATCCGGTGATCGGCAACTACACGACCTCGGCCCGCGACGCGATGATCAACACGGTCGGGCCCGCACTGGAGATCGTCCGGTCGTACAACAGCATCGACCCGCGGACCGGGCAGGCCTTCGGCGCCGGCTGGTCCAGCATGGTCGACGCCAAGGTGGTGGAGAGGGCCACCACGGTGAACGCCACCAGAACGGTCACCGGTGCGGTGCTCACCTATCCCGACGGCCGGGAACTGGCCTTCGGGAAGAACTACGACGGCTCGTGGACCTCGCCCGCGGGACGTGCCGCCACGTTCTCCGCCGAAAGCGTCGGTTACAAGCTGATCGAGAAGGACGGCACCACCTATACGTTCGGCCAGGCACAAGGAGTGGGCAAGTACACGCTGAGTTCCATCAGCGACGTCGCCGGTCGGGCACTCAAGTTCGAATACACCGGGAGTCTGCTCAGCAAGCTGACCTCCGCATCCGGGCGATCGCTGTATCTCGGCTGGGCGCCCGCAACCGCGAACAGCGCCGCGCACGTCGCCCAGGTTGCCACCGACCCGACCACCCCGGGCGACCCGGACTCGGCCAACGTCTGGTCCTACGAGTACTCCGGTAACTCGCTTGCCCGGGTCTGCCCTCCGACGAGTTCCGCGCAGTGCCACAGCTACGCCTACGACGGCGCCGGCTCCCTTTTCCCGACCACGGTGGCCAACATCCGCCCGCACTCGTACTGGCGCCTGACCGAGACCACCGGGCAACATGCGGCCAGCACCATGCTGGAGAACGCCGGCACTGACAAGGGCACGTATGTCGGTGTGACGCTCGGCAGACCCGGCCCGCTGACGGGTGGCACGGCGACGGCCGCCGAGTTCAACGGCTCGTCGTCGCACGTCGCCCTGCCGGCGACGCTCGTCGGTGATGCCACCAACCAGGCCATCAGCATGTGGTTCAAGGCCGGCGGGCAGGGTGTGCTGTACGGCCAGTCCTGGGACCAGGCCACCGCTACCGCGAACACCACCCACAGCCCTTACAACCCGACGCTGTACGTCGGCGCCAACGGCAATCTGATGGGCAGCTTCCCGAAGGCGCCGAAACCCGGCACGGCGCTCGGCAGCCTGCTCGCCCCAGAACAGCAAGAATGCCTCACCGGAGCGGTGATCCTCGACTCCAGTCTGGCGCCGGCGCGACTTTCTGCGTGCGAGGGCAGTGATCGCCAACAGTGGACCTGGACCTCCAGCCGTCAACTGCAATTCACCAGCACCGGCGGTCCCCTGAACACCGGAACCCGATGCCTGGACACCCTGGACGGCGATTTCGCGACCGGCGTCCGCCTTGTCAATGCGCCCTGCACCAGTGCACTGAGCCAGAAGTGGGACGTCCAGGCCGACGGTCAGATCATCCACGACTATTCTGGCAAGTGCGTCGACTCAGAGACCGATGCGAAGGGTTCGCTGCTGGAGATCTGGCCGTGCGGGAAGACCCGGCGCGCCGACCAGTCGTTCGTGGCGCAGGCTCACCAGACGATGGACTCCGGCGCCAAGGTGACCGACAACGCATGGCATCATGTCGTGCTGTCCTCCTCGGGTAACGCGCAGCAGCTGTACCTCGACGGAGAGCTGGTCAAGCAGGAGTCCGGGGTCACCGTCCAAGATATGCGGGCCGCCTACTCCTACCTCGGTGTCGGCTTCCTCGGCGGCGGCTGGCCGAACCAGTCACACGCCAATACCAACAGCAACGTCGGCATGCGGGACAACCTGCCAGGCTCGATCGCTGAGGTCGCACTGTTTGACGTCTCGGTGACCGCGCAGACGGTGAAAGACATGTTCACCGCCAACGTCACCGTCAAGCGGCTGACCCAGGTCGTCCGGCCGACCGCCGAGGCCACCGCCGTAGTTGCCTACGACGGTGTCACCGGCCGCGTCAGCCAGCTCACCGACGGCAACGGCACTGTGTGGAAGCCGAGCGCCCCGCAGATCACCGGCACGACGAAGGTGTACGAGAGCGCGGTGCTGGGCGGTGCGCCGACGAACTATTGGCGGCTGGCCGATGGCGGCGGCATGCTCCAGGCGGTGAACGAGGTGAACGGCGACCTCGCCACCTACAGCGCGGTTGGGCTGGGAAATGAGGCCGGCCCGTTCGGCAAGGCGCCCGACAGTGCGGCCCTGTTCAACGGATCCAATGCCCTCGTCGATCTGCCGGACGAGGTGTTCCCCGCGAACACGAACTCCGTCTCGATGTGGTTCAACACTAAGGGCGCCAACGGCGTCCTGCTGGGGGAGCACCGGTACCAGGCCGGCCGCCCCATGACACCGACGCTGTGGATATCGGACGGCAAACTGAGCGCGCTGTCCCCGTCGGCCACGGCCACCGGCCCGTTCCGGTCACTGGACTTCGCCAACGAGTGCCTCGACATCGAAGGCGGCGGCACCGAGAACGGCACGCCGGTCATCTATTACGCCTGCAACGGCGTTGGCGGGCAGAACTGGAGCGTCGTGCCCGGCGCCAACGGCGCCAGCACCCTGCGGGCACTCAACAAGTGTCTGGATGTCGGCGCCGGGACCCCGGCAGCAGGCTCGCCTGTTCACGTCTGGTATTGCCACGGCGGCGCCTCACAGTTGTGGCAGCCGTACAACGGCAGCCTGCTGCGCAACCCGCACACCGGCATGTGCCTGGCCCGCAGCCCGCAGCTTCACGTCCCGGGACGGCCCGCGCCCCCACCTGCGGTGTCCATCGAAAAGTGCGACGGAGTGCTCACCTTCGGCGAGAAGTGGAAGCAGGGCCTGTCGAGCACGAAGACCGTCAACGACGGCAACTGGCACCACGCCGTGCTGACCACGTCCGGCACCACCCAGACTCTCTACCTGGACGGCGCCAAGGTGCACTCGAGCACCGGCTCCACCTACCTGGCCGCGCCCTCACCCCAGCCCGGCTACGCCCTCGGCATGGGCCGCGTCGACTCCCCGTGGAACCCTGCTGGTGTCAGGACTTCGAGCTGGTACAACGGCAGCCTCGCCGAGGTCGCCTTCTACGGCACCGAACTCGACGCCGGCCACATCCGCTACCAGTACCAGGCCCGCGACGCGGCCAGGGCGACCGCGTTCGGTGAAGTGACTTACTCCGTGGCTGGACCGGACACCACCAAGGTCGTCAACGACCTGCTCTACGGCCGCAAGGTCGCCGACATCGACGCGCGCGGCATGGTGACTCGGTACGGCTACAGCAGCAAGGGTCACCTGCGGACGGTGACCGACCCCAACAAGAACATGACCGTCAACGAGCACGACGTGCGCGGCAACGTGGTCTCGGTGACAACCTGCCAGGACCGGTCGGCGAACAAGTGCTCGACCGCCTACAACAGCTACTACCCGGACGCCACCACGCAGAACCCGGCACGGGACGCGCGCAACGACCGTCTCATCGAACAGCGCGGCCCCGGATCCACCTCGCCGTCCGACAACCGGTACCGGACCGCCTATACGTACGACACCAACGGCAACCGCACCGCGATGACCGACCCCTTGGGCCGGATCACAATTATCGCCTACACCGACGGCACCACGGCGTCGTACGACGGCGGAAAGGCCCCCGCCGGACTACCGTCACGCATCGTCAAACCCGACGGCGGCGTGCAGACCATCAAGTACTACGCCACCGGTGACATCGCCGAGGTGACCGACCCGGCCGGCATGACCACCCGCTACGAGTACGACCGGCTCGGCCGCACCACCAAGGAGACCGCCGTCGTCAACGGCGTCGCCAACGCCACGACTTCGTTCACCCACGACCGGCTCGACCGGGTCGTCACGGTGACCGACCCGGCAGTGCTCAACCACGTCACCGGCGCCAACCACACCCCGGTGACGACACTGACCTACACCGTAGACGGGTTGCTCGCCTCCGAAACCGTCGCCGACGCCACCGGCGGCGACGCACCCCGAACCGTCACCTACCAGTACGAGCGCGGCCGACGTACCGCGGAGATCGACGAACTCGGTGACAAGGTCGAATTCGAGTACGACGCATACGGCCGGGTCATCCGCGAGATTCACGCTGACGGAACCGCGGTCCGCACCGAGTTCGACGCCGCCGGCAACGAACTCGCCGTGTACGCCGACAAGGCGGGCCAGCCCAGCCTGGAACCGATCCGGTCGATGACCTACGACGACGGCGGGCGGCTCGCATCAGTCACCGACGCGATGAGGTGGGTGACCAGGTACACCTACACCGACAACAACCTGCTGGCGACCGTGACCCGCCACGGCACACAACCCGGTGAGTCGTTCACGGTCGAGCAGAACACCTACGACGCCGCCGGCAACCTGGAAACACAGGTCACCAACAACGGCAAGACCACCACCAAGCGCACCTACGACGCCGCAGGCCGCAACACCACCGCGACGCTGGACCCGCTTGTTGCCGGCGGCGAGGAGGAACTCGACCGCACCACGACCTACGGCTACTCGGCCAACGACGAGGTCCTGACCACCACCCTGACTCGTGGCAGCACCGTCCTCGGCACCTCCGAGACGATGTACGACCGCCTCGGCCGCGCGCTGGCCCAGACGGCCTACACCTCCGCCGGCCTCAGCCCCGTGCTCCGCTGGAAACTGGACGAGACCTCCGGCACCACGGTCACCGACTCGGCCGGCAACAGCCGCGGCACCGTGACCGGCGCCGTCACCTGGTCCACCGAGCGCGGCGGCTCCAGCCAGCAGGGCGGCTCGGCGGCACTCAGCGGCACAACCGCGGGAATCGCCACCGACAAGCCCGTGGTCGACACCAGCCGCCCCTACACCCTCGCCACCTGGGTCAAACTGGGCGCCAAGGGCGCCGACCGGACCATCGCCGACATGCCGGGCGACATCGGCACATCGGCGCTGCGGCTGCAGTACGACGCCGACACCGACGCCTGGCAAGCCTCCACCGCGGTACGCGAGACCAACGGCACCACCACCTGGGCCACCGCAGTGACCACCCCCAACGGCTCGGCGACCACCGGTACGTGGACGCACCTCGCCGTCACCGTCGACCCGAACACCAAAACGGTCAAGCTGTACGTCGGCGGGGTGGAGAAGGCCTCGGCTACCAGCACCAAGGTGTTCAACAACCGGGCGACCGGTCTGCGACTGGCGCCGAACCTCGGCACCGGCGAGTTCACCGGCCTCATCGACGACGTCCAGGCATATCAGAAGGCGGTCAGCGCCGCCGAGCTCGCCCAGATCGTTGCCGGCACCGCACCCGCTGCCCAGGCCCGCGCACTGCGCACCAGCCACACCCTGTCTCAGGACGGGTCAGTCACCTCCGTGACCGACCCCAACGGCAACACCACGGCGATCGTCAACGACGAAGTCGGCCGCGCTGTGCAGACCCACGCGCCGCAGGTGAGCACCGTGGTCGGGGAAGGCAACCCGATCACGGCGAAGGCCATCACCCGCATCGGCTACAACACCTTCGGCGAAGTCACCCACCAAAGCGATCCGAACAACAACACGACGGTCGTCCGCTACGACGGGCTCGGCCGGATCGTCGAAACGCAGCTGCCCGACTACACCCCACCGGGCGCCAGCGAGCCGATCAAGGCCAAGTCCACCGTCGAGTACAACAACGTCGGCCAGATCGCGGCCACCATCGACCCGCTCGGTGCCAGAACCGAGTACGAGTACGACCTTTTCGGCCGCACCACCAAGGTCATCGCCCCGGACACCGGTGTCACCACGTACGAGTACAACGCCAACGGCGACCTGCTCACGCACACCGACCCGAACGAAGCCGTCGCCGCCAGCACCTTCGACTACCTGGGCCGCACCAAAACCACCACCCAGACGGTCCGCCAACCCCAGGCGGTACACACCACCGAATACCGGTACGACGCCACCAGCCCGTGGCCGGCAAGCGTCAAATCAGCCGAAGGCGTCACCACCTCCTTCACTTACAACAAGGCCGGCGAGCAGACCGCCGTCACCGACGCCAACAACAAGACCAGCACCACGGAGTACGACGGCGTGGGCCGCCCGGTCAAGACGACAGCGCCCGACGGAACCTACTCGACGATCACCTACGACCTCGCCGGCCGAATCATGAGCAGCGCGGACCACTCCGCCGCCGGCACCAGGCTGCGCGCCTCCTCGCAGGAGTACGACGCCGCCGGCAACACGGTGTCGTCCACCGACGCCCGCAACACCAGGAAGGTATTCACCTACGACGCCCTCAACCAATTGATCTCGCAGACCGAACCGATCAACGGATCGGACGCGATCGTCACCACCTTCGGCTACGACATGGCCGGGCAACAGACCCGCTTCACCGACGGCCGTGGCAACAACTTCATCACCACGTACAACCCCTGGGGCCTGGTCGCCTCCCAGGTCGAACCCGCCACCACGAGCACCCCGGGCGCCGCCGACCGCACCTTCACCATGGCCTACGACGCCGGCGGCCGACTGGTCCGGCTGAACTCGCCCGGCGGCGTCACCGTCACCTCCGAGTACGACGTCATGGGCCGGTTGAACAAGAGCTCCGGCTCCGGTGCCGAGGCGGCAACCACCGACCGCTCCTTCACCTACGACAAGGCCGGCCGGATCAGATCCTTCACCGGGTCAGCGGGACAGAACTCCGTGGACTACGACGACCGAGGCCTGATCACCAAGATCAGCGGCGTCTCCGGAGAGTCGTCATACGAGTACAACGGCGACGGCGCGCTGACTCGTCGCGTCGACGGCGCCGGGACAACGGACTACACCTACGACGGCACCGGACGCCTCTCCACCCTGATCAACGCCACCGCCGGCGTGAACATGTCCTACGCCTACAACGACCTGTCCCAGGTCAACCGGATCTCCCACGGCGGCGGCAACGTCCGGACATTCGGCTACGACGACCTGCACCGCCCCACCAGCGACGAGCTGAAAACCCCGGCCGGCGCGAGCCTCGGCAAGATCGCCTACGAGTGGGACACCAACGACAACCTGACCAAGAAGACCACCACCGGACTCAACGGCGCCTCCACCAACACCTACACCTACGACCTGGCGAACCGGCTGACCGGCTGGGACAACGGCACCACCCCGGTCCTGTACGCCTACGACAAGTCCGGCAACCGCGTCCAAGCCGGCACCAAGACCTTCACCTACGACCAGCGCAACCAACTCACCGCCGACTCCACCGGCACCACCTACCGCTATACACCGCGCGGCACCCTCGCCGCCACCACCGCCAATGGCGTCCGAACTGACACCGTCACCGACGCCTTCAACCAGATCATCTCCCAGGGCACCAAGACCGGCGCAACTGCCAGCTACAGCTACGACGGCCTGGGCCGACTCGTCCAGTCCGGATTCACCTACACCGGACTCGGCAACGACCTCGCCGCCGACGGCAGCACCGCCTACGTCCGTGACACCGCGAACAGCCTTGTCGGTGTCGCATCAGGCCCCAACCAGCGTTACGCCTGGACCGACATCCACACCGACGTCGTCGGCGAGTTCACCGCCACCGGCAGCACACTCACCGGATCGGTCTCCTACGACCCGTGGGGCAAGGTCCTCGCCAGCGGCGGCATGGTGGGCCGACTCGGCTACCAGCAGGAGTGGACCGAACAGGGCACCGGCAAGGTCAACATGTGGTCGCGCTGGTACGACCCCGAGACCGGCGCCTTCGACACCCGCGACACCGCGACCCTGAGCCCCACACCGAGCTCCGGCGCGGCCAACCGGTTCGCCTACGCCGAAGCCAGCCCGCTGACCAACACCGACACCACCGGCAACTCCGTCGATGGCAAGTGCGGCCAGTACGACTACGCCTGCGAACTGAAGAAGTACCAGGCGGCCCTCGCGCAGTACACCGCCGCGATGGAACAACGCGACCGTGACATGAAGGCCACCGGCGCGGAGATCGCCCGCCAGGAAGCCGAGTACCAGCGCGCCGAACGAGAAAGCCAGACCCAGCTCTACGATATCCTGCTCCAGGTAGGCGTCGGCATGCTGCTCGACATCATCGGTTATGACGCCATCGTCGGATGCCTCAACGGCAGCCTCTGGGCCTGCGGCGAACTAGCGCTGAGTGCCGTCGGACCCGTCAAAGCCTTCAAGATCGGCAAATCGATCTTCAACGCCGTCGACCGCGCCCTCAGCGGTTACCGCATGTGGAAACGCATCATCGACGGCGCCCAGACGGCCATGCGCCAAGCGCAGAACCTGATCAGCCAGGCGCGCAAGCACATGACCGACCTGATGCAGAAAAAGCCGAAGAAGCCAAAACCGCCGAAGAAAAAGGCCAAGCCACCGGTCAAGAAGAAGGCCAAGGCCAAGGCGGAGACCAAGGAGAGGCCCGCACCGTCGAAGCAGGCCGAGAAGCCGAAGCCGAAGACGGAGCCGAAGAGCCAGGAGAGGCCAAAGCAGACCAAGGCGGCACAGCCGAAACCACCACGAGAGCAGGGACGTGCGGAGAGGCCGGAACCCACCGCCGAGCAGAACCCCCAGCCAAAGGCCTGTAACGGCGACGCGCAGCCCGCGACATCGGAGCAACATCACAGCTTCGACCCGGCAACCCGCGTACTCATGGCTGACGGGTCCACCCGGCCGATCTCCGAAATCGGCATCGGCGACGAAGTCATGGCCAAGGACCCGGCCAACGGCACGGAAGGCGCACGACAGGTCACCCTGTTGCACACCAACCGCGACGTCGAACTGACCGACGTAACGGTGTCTGACCAGCGGCCCGACGCCGGGACCGAGCGGGTGAGCGAGGGGAACGAAGGACGCAGTACCCGCGGCCCAACCGACTCGTCGATTCTCGAGACCACGGCGCATCACCCCTTCTGGGACGCGACCGCCAAGGCATGGGTCGACGCGGCCGAACTCGTTCCCGGTGAGTCGACGCTGGTTGGCCCGGAGGGACAGATCCAGTACGTCACCGCCGTCCGTAACTTCACCGGCTCAAAGGTCATGCGCGACCTCACCGTCGCCGACATCCACACGTACTATGTGATCACCGACAACAGCCCGGTACTCGTACACAACAACGACTTCGACGATCGGCTTGCCTCCTGCCCGGTAAACTATACGGACAAATCGCACACAAATTCAGCTGGCGATACGGTAGTGCGCTACCTCGTGGACGACCTCAAAGATCTAGACAGTGTCGCTGAACACTTCGGCTTCTTGCATTTGGATCACGACAAGGATGACTACTATTCTGGGCAGCTCCCGGACGGTCGCTTTCAAAAGATCGAGCTCAACCCGATCGGGCATGCGCATACTAATGAGGGTCCGCATGTCAAGATCATGGAACCGGAGAATGCGTTCTCTCCCGTTCAGAAGCCCGGAGCGGCGGGGAAGGGAAATAGATGGCGGACGCTGGCTTATTTCTTCGTCAAGGGGCATGAGCAGTATAAGAAGAGATGGGATGGGGGTTCTTGATGCGTCAGCCGGCGCCGCATCCCAATTGGGATTTTGCAATAAAGCTACTGGCGTCGATCGTTCCGGGGTCGACCGGATATTCGCCGGACGGTATTCGTGGTCATTCGGAGAAAGATTGGTCACCATTCGACGTGGAGCATCGCGACATGGACGAAGTGGAGGATGAACTTCTCGGATACTGTTCCGACCTAGTTGGTCCCCTGGTCGTGGTCAATGACACCAGCTATGCTTCTTATTCTTATCGGAGGGGGCCATATTTCGTCGACTCCTCTGAGTTGAGAGATTTCGTCAAGGATTTTGGAAGTCGGGTTGGCTCATACATGATGGATGGACACGTGATAATTGTGTCACCCGTGACAGGGATTGTGGTCATGGTGCAGGATGACGGCTTCATTGCCAAGATTCAGGGGCGGCCGGTCATGCAGGTGACTTATTGATCAGATAGCTGCGCCGGGCGATCGTCGCGGATACGTAGAGTGGTTGTTGCTTGTTCGGGAGGTGTGCGGGGGTGCGGTAGTCAGCCCACGTTGCCGTCACGGGTGCCGTCAGGTGTAGCAATTCACCGGATTTAGTCGATGACATTCTCGGTGCCGTGGCAAAGGTTGAGCGCGCCGGTGACGCACTGTCTAATCCCGAGATAATTCCCTGGGATCCGTGGTCGTGCGACCGGCATGGCCGCGGCGCAGAATCGGTGGTGGCTCGGGTGGGCGGGCCTGCGCGTGGGGCCGTAGGCCTGTAGCGGAGTAGGTTCCCGATCGAGTGCATACCTGATCTTGTTCCCCGTGCCAGGTAGGTGTTTGTCGACCGTGGTGCAGTGAGATGCTTCTATAGCTGTCAAGTGGTGCTGGGGGCCGGGTTGGCGCCGTTCAGAGTCCGGAAGAGTTGTCTGCTGATGTAGCGCTTGAGGCTGCGCATGATCTCGCGTTTGGTGCGGCCCTCGCTGGTGCGGCGGGCAACATAGTCGCGGGTGCGAGGGTCGTGTCCCATGCGGACCAGCGCGACGGTGTAGAGCGCTCGGTTCAGGCGGCGGTCACCGCCACGGTTGAGCCGGTAGCGGGTGGTATTTCCTGACGAAGCCGGTAGGGGTGACGCGCCGGCCAAGGCGGCGAACGCCGCTTCGGAGCGGATGCGTCCGGGGTGTGACCAGGCCAGCAGGACAGTTGCGGCGACGACGGCGCCGACGCCAGGCAGGGCAAGCAGCTGCGGTGCTTGCGCGGTGACGGCTTGCTGAAGTGCCGCGTGGTTGGCGGCGAGTTCGGCGTCGAGAACGCGGATGCGCCGGGCCAGCCGGATGGCCTCGGCGCGGCAGACGGCCGGCGTGGTGCCGTCGTTGCGGGTGCGCCAGGCCGCGACGGTCGCAATCGTCGTGGCGGTCAAGGCCCGGCGGGCGTCAACAGCCAGATCGACCGTGCGCAGCAGCGCGGTCAGCGCATTGACCGCCCGGGTGCGCTCACCGCTCATCTACTCGCGAGCCGCTGCCAGGACTCGTAGTGCGGTGCGATCGCCGGCCTGCCGCGGCCAGCACAGCTGGTCGATGTCGAGGTTGCGAGCGGCCTGCGCCATCGCGACGGCATCCACGGCGTCGCTCTTGCCTCGGCGGCGCCGGGTCATGGACGCGATCTCGGGTGCCTCGGCGACGGTCAATCCAGCCGCGACGAGTTGCTCGGTCAAGGTGGCGCCGTAGGAGCCGGCGCCGTCGATGACGATCAGCGTCGCCGCGTGTCGGGTGTGGCGTTGGATCCAGCCGACGGCACGGCGCAGCCCGGCCGGGCTGGTCGGGAACTGGGCCTGCTGACTGATCGCGCCGGTGCCGGCGACGACCAACGCGAGGGTGTGGGAGGCGGCGTGGGTGTCCACGCCGACGATGAAGTCGTACTGGTCTGCGACGATGGCCATTGCGGCGTACTGCCTTCCCGGGGAGACGTCGTGACGGCGTCGGCCCAGGAAAGGTGCTCTCGAGGCAGGACTGTGATGAGCCACGACCCGCTGCAACGGGTCGGGCAAGCTTCTGATCAAGCCACCGAGAGAGGGCAGGGCCGACGCCCGACCGCCGGCCGGATGGGCAGATCTCACTGAGAGCACCCTGCGGGGCAACCTTTTTCATGAGCCACACCCGGTCGCGATCATGACGCCGACCCCGCCAGCCAACCTCAGGCCGGCCAACACCGAGTTTCACAGCCCTTTTCATCCTGCGTAGCGGTTGGCTTCGACGTGGTGCAAAACGAGGATGGCCTGCACGATCGCGGTCGCTTGGCTTGGGCAGCAACGCAGCTTGGTCAGGATCTTCCAGGTCTTGAGCGTGGCGATCGCCCTTTCACCGCGTGCGCGGATCTTGGCGTGAGCTCGGTTGACCGCCTTCTGCCGGCGTGACAGGTTCGGCCGGAAGCGGCGCCGCTTGAACGGAGTGCGCACACTGCCGCGGGCGCCTTGATAGCCCTTATCGGCGAAAGTCGTGACGTCTGCGCTGGTCAGCGCGTCGTAAGGCCGTGGGTGCGGGCGGCCGTCAGGTCGTGAGTGGCACCGGGCAACGCGGCCGACGCCCACACCAGGCGCCCGAGCGCGTCGGCGATGAGCTGCACGTTTACGCCGTGACGCTTGTGCTTGCCGGAGTAGTACGGCTTCTGGTCGGCGACCCGGTCGATCGGGATCAGCGTGTCGTCCAAGATCGCGTAGGCCAGATGGCGGATGCGCCGCATGGCGGTGTCCAGGTCCTCGGCCGCTGCGCTGAGCAGGGTGATCGCTTCCTGAACGTAGCGCCAGGCGGTCGCGATGCCGATCTCGAAGCCGGCGGCGAGGCGGGTATAGGTGTCGCCGTTGCGCAGATGTGCCAGGGCGAGCAAGGCCTGGCGGCCGGGGCTCAGCCTCCTCCATCGGGATTTGCGCTGCCGACGGTGGCCGCGGATGCGGTCGGCGAGGTGGCTCAGGGTCCGGCTGGACAACGAGATCGTGGACGGGTAAGACAGCATGGCGAGGCTCCCGGTCGGGGCATCGGGTTTTGGTCGACTTGCTGTCCTACCTGGAGCCTGGCCCTCATCGATCACCGACCCCTGACGACGGGCTCTGACCTGCAAGATCAGGTTGGAAAAGGCTCACTGCCTTGCTCCGCCGATACAGAGCGCAGAAGCGGTAGCGCCTTGTTCGCGGCTACTTGTTTCATTGAAGTACGACCGCAGCCCGGCCAGGCTTGGTCGAGGTGACCGGTGGGATCGCTCGCACGCGGCTGTCCACCGCAAGTTCTTGGTGTGACTCTCATCTGGCATGCGCCCCGCCGGTCACCGCGGCGCGGAGTGGCTCAAGAGCGCCTCTGTGTGTCAACCCATGCCGGCTGCCAACCGTGTTTGATCGTTGATGAGGTGGCGGTAGAGGACGTTGGTGAGGCGTCGTTTGAGAGCGCGCCGGGCCTCGGCGGGGGTCTTTCCTTCGTCGAGTTTGCGCTGGTAGTAGACGCGGCCGGGGCCGGGATCGCGGGCTTGGACGAGCGCGATGGTGTGCAGGGCGCTGTTGAGCTGTCGATTGCCGGTGGGGTTGAGCCGGTGGCGGCGACGTTCGCCGCTGGAAGCTTCCAGCGGTGCGGTGCCGGCGTAGCTGGCGAAATGATCGGCGGTCGGAAATCGGGTCACATCTGCGACGTGGCCGAGGACTTTGGCGGCGATGAGGTGTCCGACACCGCGCATGTCGGTGATGGTGGAGTGCGTCTCGGCGAGGACCGTCCGGATCTCGGTGTGATTGTCCTGCAATCGCCGGTCGAGGTGGCGTAGGTCAGCGATCATGTCTCGCGCGAGGTCGCGGCGGCATTTATCGGTGACGGTCATCGGTCGGACGGTGCGTAGCAGCGTGGCGGCTTTGTCCGCGGTGAGGTCGAGAGCCGCGCCGCCGGGGATCAGACCAACCGTTATTGCAGGTAGTGCAAACAACCTTTACTTTGATGTCAAGCTGCTTAACGCGACGGCTTACTATACCCTCTTCGCGCATATCGATGGTGTGTGTCAACTCGTCGTCTGCGGAAAGGTTCAGTGCACGCGACATCCACTGAGGGAACACGTGCTCGTTAGTGAGGCGTCCTTCAGACCCACAGAAGACGCATGCTCTAGGCAAAGCGGATTCTCCAGTCGACAACATTTACGTGTAGCCAGGATCCGCGCAGAGTGAGCCTTTGGCTAGTACTCCAGCAGGAGATCCGTTTGAGCTACGGTGACAGTGCGGTTTTGTCCGTCCGTGAACAAGTCACCATCAGCCACTCGAAAGTGACAAAGCACTACTAGGCAGCCGGATTAGGCGTCGGGCGCCGCTCGACGCGGACCAAGAGGCCATTGGCATCTCGTCGCCATCTTCGTCCTGCGGCATCGTCGAACTCAAGTGCAATGACATATGGCCTAGGAGGAGGATCGCTAAGAAGCTCTGAGTCCTCAAAATCTTTGGGTGACCTCAGCTCCCTACCAAACTGGACGAAGGTCCCCGGTGGCACTAGCTCGTGAATAGTGATGTTCTCGCCTGCGCCATGATTTAACGGCTCGAGGATAACCCATACTTGGTAGAAGGGTAGGTCGCTGGCGTTTCGGACGGTGACACCCCATACCGGGTCCGACGCCCGGTATTCGGGTTCCTCGGGAAGCAGCGTGGGCCAGGCGACCAACCGCTCGGCCTGCTGCCGGCTCTGCGCTGCGTCCTGATCTGCATCTCGGCGGCGCTCAACCTTAAGAACACCGAACGCAGCTCGAGCCGCAAAGGTGGCGGCCGCAAGGGCACCCAAGGAGGCCACTACCCCGATGGTAGTCGGCACATCGCCCCAGTCCGGACTCGCAACAATGAACGCCACGTTCTACATAATCGCACGGACGCGCAAACAAGTCACCTGCAGGATCCCTGCGGGCGATCACGTCGGAGGTCCCCTGAAGATGATTCTGCAGGCCGGAAAACTGTACCCGCAATCTCTACTATTGGAATATACAGCCGATATAGGCAAACAAAACCGACGCGCTGGGTGCACTGTTCTCGGCAGATCCGGACGTTGGGCGCCGGTGACAACGCGTCACAGCGGCCGAGTATCGCTGGCTCCCGTGCGTACAGGTAGAGGCCACGCCGGCCACAGCATCGGCTCCCCCAAGACCCGGGTCATCCGCCCGCGCCCTGCTGTCGGCGCCGCCGCGCCCACCGGGCCGTTCCGCAGCCATGGAAGTGAAACGACGGCCACGACACGCCATCGCTCTACGGAAAGTAACGAAGGGCGGCTTGAGTAATTCGCCGCGCCTCACAGAGTGGCTCGTCGGCGGCTGATCAACAAGTACCTACCCTTGAAGCGTGCCGGGCGACGGTACAACTTCGTGAGGTTCTCCCCGAGCGATGACGGCCGCCCGGCACGTCGCTTTGCGCAACGAGCGCTCAGAACGCGCTATCGCGGCATGTGAGATGACATGCATCGGCCGATTGCGGTCGGTGGGTTGAGTCGAGGTGTACGCCGTTCGGGTCCTTGACCGTCGGCGGGATCGGGGGCCTCCTCAGCTCAGACGCAGATTTCGCTGCGTTGGACATCGAGGGTCACGGAGCTTGAGGAGGTCCCGAATGTCGATCGTAGGCGGCTTGGACATCCACCGGAAGCAGCTGACATTCGACTGGGTCGACGACGAGAACGGGAAGTGGGAACGCGGCCGGATCACCCCGGCCGACCGGGAGCACCTGGCTGGCTGGCTGACCCGCTTCGATCCGACGGTGCACGGGTCGGTGGCGTTCGCGCTGGAAGGGTGCACCGGCTGGCGGTACATCGCCGAGGAGATGGCCAAGGCGGGCGTGGTCGCGCATCTGGCCGAGCCGGCTGACACGTCCGTGCTGCGCGGCCCGAAACGGCGGGCCAAGACCGACAAGGCCGACGCGAAACTGCTGCGCGAGCTGCTCGCCGCGGGCCGGCTGCGGCAGTGTTACATCCCGCCGCCGGAAGTCCTGGAGTGGCGGGCGATGCTGGAGCTCTACCAGGATCTGCGGACCCAGCACACCGGCTGGGCACAACGCATTCAGGCGGTCTGTTTCCACCAGGGCACCACCGCGCCGGGCCAGGCGGGAATCGTCCGCGGCGACCGGGCCCGGCTCACAGCGATCATCGGCGAACAGCTCTCGATCTCGGGCCGGCTACAGGTCAACACCGCCTTGGCGCTCATGGACGTCCTCGCCGATCACCTGGACCGTCTGCGCCGGCGGCTGCTGTCGACCGCCCGCGGCCTGCAGGGTGCGCGGGCATTGATGCACGAGATCTACGGGGTCGGTCCGCTCAGTTCGCTCGCGTTGTGCGCCTGGCTCGGTGGCGCGGACCGGTTCTCCTCGTCGCGTAAGGCGGTCCGGTTCGTCGGCTTGGACATCACCGTGCATTCCTCCGACGGCAAACGCAGCCCCGGCCGGCTGTCCCGGCAAGGCCCGGAAGTACTGCGTTGGCTTCTGTTCGAGGCCGCGAAGACCTCGGCCCGTTCCTGCGCACCCGGCTACGGCTATTACTCCCAGGTCAAGGACCGCTACGACGCGAACCGCGCGTGTCTGTCTCAGGCCCGCCGCATCGTGCGGCAGGCCACCCACATCTTGACCGACCTCGGTGACGACGCGTTCACCGTCCTCGCTCAGCCTGCCGCACCCACCACCATCGCCCGCTAACCCAGCCCGGGGCGGATCCGGCGAGGACCGGCCAGCCCGACCTCACGATGACGGGCACCAACGCGGCCAGCTCCCTCAATGCACTGTCAGACCGCACCACCACCGCTGCGCGCAAGCGGTGACCGCGGACGGCCCAGTGAGAATGAGCGGCCGCACCCCGGCGAGGGGGCCACCCGATCAATCATCATGTCGCGGACACGAACCCTGGTCCGACGGCCATAGGTAAGTCTGGCTGCCACCCCCGCCAACCACCCGCACCGGCCGAATGCGAGCGACCAACACCCGACTCAGAGGAGCCGCGACTACCCAGAACCTCGCCTCGAGATCCGTAACTCGCCCCAGAGCGGCGAGACAGCAGCACGCTGCCCAAACCACTTCAACAAACGCGAAACCCACCCCTCGACGGGATCTCCGCATGCAGGTAAGTGCGGCAGGTTGTCGTCGACGACACGACAGTGGCATTGCGGCTGCTGGTCGACCGGCGCGATCAGCTTGGCCGTGCCCGCACCGAGGTCGTGTCCCGGCTGCATCACCTGCTGCTCGAGCTGGTGCCGGGTGGGGCGAAGAAGTTCCTGTCCGCTCAGCAGGCTCGGGCGCTGCTCAACACCGTCCGCCCGCGTGACGTCGTCGGCAAGACCCGCCGCTGGCTGGCCTTCGAACTGATCCACGAGCTCGTCACGATCGACAAGAAGATCAAGGTCGCGAACGCGGAACTCACCGAGCTGGTCGACTCGACCGGCAGTACGAAGGCCGCCGCTACTACCGGCGCAAACTCGCCGCCGGCAAGACCACCATGGAAGCCATGCGCGCCCTGAAACGCCGGCTCTCCGACGTCGTCTACCGGCAGATGACCGCCGACGCGAGACGGCTCAGGACGGGCACGGGAGGACCTTCGACGCGTGTCGTACCCGGCTCAACGGTGATGCCGTGGACGCGTTTGATAGGCGTGACGGTCGCGCGCACACTGAAGGAGTGTCCGAAGAGACGACTGGCGGCCGATCGCCCGACGCGCATTCCCGAACACCGGCTGCGAAGGCCTGGCGCAATCGACTCGCCAATCCCGTATGGCAGGGGATCGGCGCCATCGCTGGCGTGGCCGCTCTTGTCGTCCCGGTCCTGCTGACCCAGTCAGACGCATCGGACACTCAAGCACGAGATGGCAGGTCGAGCGCCGCGCCCGGGCAAGCGATCAACGGCGACTGCAATGGCCAGGGCACGAACATTCAAATCAACTGTGCGCCGAAACCCTTGTCGCGAGCCAGCCTGTCGGTGCGATTCCAGCCGGGTTGGGCCCAGGGTGCCGTCTTCGCCGGCGAGGCGGACCAGCTGGCTGTCCCGGCCGGGACGCAGCCCGCGAGCCCTTGGTACCACTGCGACGACTGGGAGCAGTGGATGCTGGGAGATCCGCGCTTTTACCCCCCGCTGCAGTACAAGGTCGAGATGTCCGCAGGTCAGCAGGACATCGTTGCCATCAAGGACGTACGTCTCAAGGTATTCAAACGGACGCCGGCGGGTGCGACGACCAGTGTCCGATGCGCTCACGCTGGCGGGGACAACGTATACGAGGGATTCATCATCATCGTAGATACCGCCACCATGACCACCACCGTTCAGCGGGGCGACTCGAACGAGACGAGCCTGATGCCGCCCGCATCAGCGGCTCTCAGCGGTGGCGAATTCACGCAGGCCATGATTCAGGCCGACTCCCCGGCGGGATATCTCTACGAGGGGCAGATCGTCATCGACGCTTCGGTGAATGGGGCGGACCAGATCATCACTGAGGGCTCGACCGAAAAGCCGGTTCGGTGGTCCGGCCCGTCTCTGTACGACAGTGAAGGTTTTGTCGGGTGGGACTTCACCACCCACCGGCTTGCATACTTCAAGGACGAGGAGGAGTACCGCAGCAGAATGGGAATGCAATAGCGCGATGGGCCACCGGGTCAGCACGGCGTCGACTATGGGCGACCTCGTGCCCGACCTCGTGACTGGGTTGACGGGGCGCAAGTCGGCAGACGGCACCCCTTGTCAAAACCATGTCGGCATGCCGTGCCCGCTCGGGTCGCGGCAGAAGCGGATGCCTGCTGGCCCGGCCTGGAATGCGCGCTCGCGTGCTCGATACTGGGACTATGGATGGGTGGAGCGCCGGTGGCATGAACTCCGTCAGCTGTTGAACGAGTGGGACTTCATCGGTGTCTTCGATCCTGAAATAAACACTGATGAGTACGACTGCATGATCTCGCCTCTGCTCCGCCGCCTCGCTGCGGGCGAGGACGTCAACGCCATCCAGCAGTTCCTGGATGACGAGCTTGCCGATCACTTCGGCATGTCAGTCGATCGGGTCGAGACGAACTTTGTAGCGGAGCAACTGACTACCTGGTGGCGTACCTCCGCGGGATAGCCGGGCGCGGACAGGGGCAGAACAGTCGTCTTCCCGCAGGGCACTGATTCATCGAGACTGTGCTGATGGGCTCGAACGATGTGGTGGATATCGCGTTTGACGTGCCGGGATGGCCACCGATCAAGAATGAGGCGTTGTCCTTGTTATCGGCTAACCACAAACAGCATGATCGAGTTCGAATGTTGCTAGAGGCGGCAGCAACTGCCTCGAGGTCGGTCGGCTGGAAGGTAACCCGTGACGTCGTCGGTCTCGACGTAACTGTTCGAGCGCCGCTTGGTCGCCCTGCCGGCGACGCGACCAACTATCTGGGCGGCACCGGCGACGTCCTGCAAGACAAGAGCAGCCCCGTCAACCTTGATCTCTCCCACCTTGGGGCGCTTCAGGAGGTAGCGCTCTATCTCGACGATCGGCAGATCGCCCGGGTGAGGTACGACGTCGAGCCAGCTGACAGCCCGTCGTACTCGGTGCGTGTGGTGGTCCTGCGCAGCCCGTAACGCATATGCAGGATTCGGCGACAAGCGGCGGACCACTAGTAGCCGCCTGGCCGTGGTTAACCGTGATTCGGCTGCCGTCCTATGCGTTAGACCTCAACCCGGCCGAGGCGCGGCCGTTAGAGCTCCTAACGCGATCTCTACGTGGTCCATTTGATCAAGCGGCGCCAGCAGATCATGGCGCAGGCGAGGCTGACG
>NZ_JBVYOQ010000021.1:0-142480 GCF_056134165.1 Actinoplanes sp. 13
CCCCCCCCCCCCCCCCCCCCCCCCCCCCCCCCCCCCCCCCCCCCCCCCCCCCCCCCCCCCCCCCCCCCCCCCCCACGCCGGCCGGAAAGTGTCGTACACCTGTTCCATAGTGAGCAGGTCAGTACGAGCGCGACCCCGGGGGTGTCACCGATGTCCTTCCGCGACGACTTCTTCGACCACCAGAGCGAGCTCATCGAGGAGTACGGGTGGGCTGTCGTCCACGTCGTGCCCACCGACGAGGACCCCGAGGACGCGGTCCCGTTCGCCTACACGGTCGGCCTGACCGGCTTCGGTCTCGCCGAGCTGACCGTCACCGGCCTGCCGCCCGAGGTCGGCCACGCGCTGCTCAACGAGCTGGCCGTCCGGCTCCGCGACGAGGGCCTGCAGCTGCGCCACGGCCAGCCGCTGGACGATCTGATCGCCGACCAGACCGTCGTGATCGTCGCCGGCGGCCCGACCGAGGACGTGTTCCCCGGCGCCGCCCTCCGGCGGTACGGGGACGAGCGCGTCCACCTTCACCAGATCGTCTGGCCCGACCCGTGGGACAAGTTCCCGTGGCAGCGCGACTACGAGGCCGCCCTCTACCCCCAGCCCGTGATCAGCCGCCCGGCCCGCACCTCCGGCGCCCGATGCCACACCTTCCGCGGCATCCCGCAGCCTCACGGCCGGCGCCGGGGCGCCCGGGCGAGGAGGCGCAGGGCATAAGGGGCGTCGTGCGCGAGATATCGCTTGGCCAGCCGCCGCGGCTCGGTGCCCAGCCGGTGGGCCCACTCCAGGCCGGTCCGCTGCATCCAGCGTGGCGCACGGTGCACGTCACCGGCCACGAAGTTGACCGCCGCGCCGCAGCCGACGAACCATGCCCGCGGCAGGTGGTCACGCAGGCGTGCGATGACGTTCTCCTGCTTGGGGAAGCCGAGGCCGACGAAGACCAGATCCGGCTCGGCCGCCACCACCGCGGCCCGGAAACGGGCGAAAGCCGCCTTGTTCTTCTCGAAACCGAACTCCGGGCTGATCGCGCCGGCGATCCGCAGGCCGGGGCTGGCGGCCGACAGCCGGGCGGCCGCCCGCGTGGCGCCGTCGGCGTCGTCGTGCGTGGCCGGCACGCCACCGACGACGAAGATCGAGCGGCGGTCGCGGCCCAGCCCCGCGGAGAGCGACCAGATCAGGCTGCTGCCGGCCACCCGCTCGGGCAGCGGGGCGCCGCCCAGGCGGCTGGCCCAGATCAGCGGCATGCCGTCGGCGCAGATCAGGTCGGCGTTGTCGAGGTGGCGGCGCACCTTCGGATTGCGCGAGGCGCGGCGCAGGATGTCGATGTTCGGAGTGATGATCCGCCCGCCCCGGCCGTGGGCGAGAGCGTCCCGGACCACGGCCACGACCTCGTCCTCGGTGATCCGGTCGATGCCGGTTCCGTCCAGGTGGACGCGATCGAAAGCCTCGATAGTCACCTAACGCCTCCTTTTGCTTGCTTCACTCGTTACCAGAGCGAAACGAGCGAAGGTGGCCAAAGTGGCAAGGGTGCTTTTTCTGGGTGGATTAGGACGAAGCGGAACAACGCTCGTCGAACGTCTACTCGGCGAGCTGCCCGGGATGTGCGCGCTCGGCGAGGTCGTGCACCTGTGGCAGCGCGACGTCCGCGACGACGAACGATGCGGGTGCGGCGCCCGGTTCTCCGGCTGCACCTTCTGGCGCCGGATCGGTGAGATCGCCTTCAACGGCTGGGCCAACGTCGACGTGGACCGGGTGCACGCGTTGCGCGACGCCGTCGAGCGCACCAGGCACATCCCCCGGCTCGCCTCGGCCACCACGGCCCCCGCCGAGGTCCGGGAGTACGCATCCTTCTACGCCCGGATCTACGCCGCCGCGGCCGAGGTCGCCGGCACCCGGGTCGTCGTCGACTCCTCCAAGCACTCGGCGCTGGCCCACGTGCTGCGCTGGGCCGACGACATCGACCTGCGGGTGGTGCACGTGGTGCGGGACGCCCGCGGCGTGGCGTACTCGTGGACCAAGACTGTGGCCCGCCCGGAGACCGACGGCACGGACGAGATGACCCGGTATTCTCCGGGCCGCTCCGCGCTGCTCTGGAACGCGCACAACGCCGCGTTCGGCCTGCTCGCCCGGCGCGGCGTGCCGGTGCGCCGGATCCGTTACGAGGAGTTCCTGGCCGACCCGCGGGCCGGCCTGATCCGCCTCGCCGACTTCGCCGGCGTCCCGCTGCACCCCAGCGACCTCGACTTCCTTCGCCCCGGCCACGCCGACCTCAAGGTCGGGCACAGCGCCGCCGGCAATCCGATGCGGTTCACCGTCGGCCGGCTGCCGCTGCGCCGCGACGACGCATGGAAGCACGCGCTGCCCAGCACACAGCGCCGCCTGGTCGGCGCGGTGTGCGGGCCGATGCTGCGCGCGTACGGGTACCCGATCAACGTGGAGGCACGATGAACTGGCCGTCCGTCGGGGTCGTCATCCCCACCCGGAACCGCCCCGAGCTGGTCCGCCGCTCGATCGCCGCGGTCCGTCAACAGCACTACCCCGGCGAGATCAAGGTCGTGGTGGTGTACGACCAGACCGAGCCCGACTACCTGCTCGCCTCCACCGAGGACGTGCCGGTCCTGGTCCTCACCAACTGGCGCGCGCCCGGCCTGGCCGGCGCCCGCAACACCGGCCTGATGGCGTTGGACACCGAACTGGTGGCGTTCTGCGACGACGACGACCGATGGCTGCCGGACAAGCTGCGCCGTCAGGTCGCCGCACTGCTCGCCGAACCCGCCGCCGAGTTCGCCACCTGCGCGATCGAGGTCGAGTTCGAGGGCCGCTCGACACCACGTCTCGCCGGCCGCAGCCGGGTCACCGTGGACGACCTGGCCCGGTCCCGGATGGCGATGCTGCACTCGTCGTCGTTCCTGGCCCGCCGGGAGGCGCTGACCGCGGAGGGCATCGGCCTGGTCGCCGAGGACGCGCCGGGCAGTCAGAACGAGGACTGGGACCTGCTGCTGCGGGCCGCCCGCCGGTCCCCGATCGTGCATCTCGACGAGCCCCTCGTGCGGGTCCTCTGGGGCCGCACCTCGCACTACGCGTACGAATACGCCACCAAGATCTCGTCGCTGCGGTGGATGATGCAGCGGCACCCCGAGATCAGCGGCTGCCGGCCCGGCGCGGCCCGCGTCTACGGCCAGCTCGCCTGCTGGTCCGCGGCGACCGGTAACCGCAGCCAGGCCTGGCAGTACAGCAAGGAGGCGGTCCGCGCGAACTGGAAGGAGCCGCGCACCGCGATCGCGTTGGCGGCCATGACCGGCGCGGTGAAGGTGGAGAACGTGCTGTCCGCTCTGCACAAGCGCGGCAGAGGTATCTGACTCACTCTTTCGCACCGAGCCGATCACACGGTAATGTTCGAGTGTGTTCGAATTAGTTCGGTTGCTCGCCGCGGCGGGTCAGAAGCTCAGGTCCTGCGGATGCTAGCCCAGCAGCGACAAGCCGCGATCCTCGATCGGGTCCGCGCCACCGGTGGTGTGCGGGTCAGCGAGCTCGCCTCGGAGTACGGCGTCTCCGACATGACCATCCGCCGCGACCTGGAGGCGCTCGCCGACCGTGGCCTCCTGGCGAAGGTGCACGGCGGCGCCACCACGGTAAGCCCTGGCTCGGCGCACGAGCCAGGTTTCGCCGCGAAATCCGACAGGCAGCGCGACGAGAAGTCGGCGATCGCGATCCGGGCCGCCACGCTGGTCTCCCCCGGCGACGCCATCGCGCTCTCCGCCGGCACCACCACCGCGGAGCTCGCGCAACGCCTGGTCGACGTGCCCTCGCTGACCGTGGTGACCAACTCCATCCCGGTCGCCGACGTCTTCTACCGGGCCGGGCGCCCCGACCAGACCGTCGTCCTGACCGGCGGCACCCGAACCCCCTCCGACGCCCTGGTCGGCCCGGTGGCCGTGTCCGCGATCGGCGCCCTGCACCTGGACGTGCTGTTCCTCGGCGTGCACGGGATGAGCGAGCGCGCGGGTTACACCACTCCCAACCTGATGGAGGCCGACGTCAACCGCGCCCTCGTCGAAGCCGCCGAACGCCTGGTGGTGCTCGCCGACCACACGAAGTGGGGCACCGTCGGCATCTCCTCGATCGTGCCGCTCGGCCGGGCGGACGTCCTGATCACCGACAGCGGCCTGGACGAGGAAGCCCGCACCCTGCTCGTGGAATCCGTCTCCGAACTCGTGGTGGTGAACCCCCAGTGACCCCGACCCGCTCCGCCGTCCGCCTCTCCGACGGCCGGGAGCTGATCTACTTCGACGAGTCCCCGGACAGCGGGCGCTCGGCGTACCCCGACACCCGGCACCTGCCGCCGCCACCCCCGGCCTCGCAACTGCGGTACGACCCCCTCGTAGACGAATGGATCGCGATCGCCGCGCACCGCCAGACCCGCACGTTCCTGCCGCCCACCGACGCCTGCCCGCTCTGCCCCACCACCGACCGGTTCGCCGGCGAGATCCCCGCGCCCAGTTACGACGTCGTGGTCTTCGAGAACCAGTTCCCGTCGTTCAGCGACCGGATCGCGCCCGACGAGATCACCGAACTCACCGGCATGGTGCCGGTCCGGCCCGGACTCGGACGCTGCGAAGTGGTCTGCTTCACCAGCGACCACAACGCCGCCTTCGGCACGTTGCCGCCCACTCGCGTACGCACCGTGGTCGAAGCGCTTGCGGACCGCACCGCCGAGATGTCGGCGCTGCCGGGCGTCGCCCAGGTCTTCCCCTTCGAGAACCGGGGCGTCGAGATCGGCGTGACCCTGCACCACCCGCACGGCCAGATCTACGCCTATCCCACCGTTCCCCCGCGGACCGCGGCCATGCTCCGCGCCGCGGCGCGGCACGCCGAGAGAACCGGCGGACGCAACCTCTACGCCGACGTCCTGGCCGCCGAGCAGGAGGCGAAAGTACGGGTGATCGCCGCCAACGAGCACTGGACGGCGTACGTGCCTGCGGCCGCCCGGTGGCCGTTCGAGGTGCAACTGGCCCCGCACCGCCAGGTCCCGGACCTGCCCGCCCTGTCCGACGCCGAGCGCGACGCGTTCGGGCCGCTCTACCTCGACGTGCTGCGCCGGTTCGACGGGCTGTTCGGCAAGCCGATGCCGTACATCTCGGCGTGGCACCAGGCGGTCGTCGGGGAAGGGCGCGAGCTGGGGTATCTGCACCTCCAGCTGTTCAGCATCCGGCGGGCGGCCGACAAGCTGAAGTTCCTGGCCGGCTCCGAGTCCGCGATGGGCGCCTTCGTCAACGACGTGGTCCCGGAGAACGCCGCCCAGTTGCTCCGCGACGCCGCCTGACCAGTGTGTGAATTTCGGGCTCGATTCGAGCCCGAAATTCACACACCGCGTGGTCAGCCCAGCTTGCGGGCCAGGTTCTCGTCGAGCGCGTTCATGAACTCGTCGGTGGACAGCCACGGGGCGTCCTTGGCGATCAGCAGCGCCAGGTCCTTGGTCATCTGCCCGCCCTCGACGGTCTCGATGCAGACCCGCTCCAGCGTCTCGGCGAACTGGGTCACCTCGGGGGTGCCGTCCAGCTTGCCGCGGTGCTTGAGACCGCCGGTCCAGGCGAAGATCGAGGCGATCGGGTTGGTGGAGGTCTTCTCGCCCTTCTGCCACTGCCGGTAGTGCCGGGTGACGGTGCCGTGGGCGGCCTCGGCCTCGACGGTCTTGCCGTCCGGCGTCATCAGCACCGAGGTCATCAGGCCGAGCGAGCCGAAGCCCTGGGCCACGGTGTCGGACTGCACGTCACCGTCGTAGTTCTTGCAGGCCCAGACGTAGCCGCCCTCCCACTTGAGCGCGGCGGCGACCATGTCGTCGATCAGCCGGTGCTCGTACGTGAGGCCGGCCTCCTTGAACTGCTCGGCGAACTCGGTCTCGAAGATCTCGGCGAACAGGTCCTTGAACCGTCCGTCGTACGCCTTCAGGATCGTGTTCTTGGTGGAGAGGTAGACCGGGTAGTTGCGGGCCAGGCCGTACCGGAACGAGGCGCGCGCGAAGTCGCGGATCGACTCGTCGAAGTTGTACATCGCCATGCCGACGCCACCGGCCGGGAAGTCCGCGACGTGGAACTCCATCGGCTCGGAGCCGTCGTCCGGCGTGAAGGTGACGGTGAACTTGCCGGCCTTCGGCGCCACGAAGTCGGTGGCCTTGTACTGGTCGCCGTGGGCGTGCCGGCCGATGATGATCGGCTTGGTCCAGCCGGGCACCAGCCGGGGGACGTTCTTCATGATGATCGGCTCGCGGAACACGACGCCACCGAGGATGTTGCGGATGGTGCCGTTCGGCGACCGCCACATCTTCTTGAGACCGAACTCCTCGACCCGCGCCTCGTCCGGCGTGATCGTGGCGCACTTGACGCCGGCGCCGTGCCGCTTGATGGCGTTGGCCGCGTCGATCGTCACCTGGTCGTCGGTCTCGTCGCGGTACTGGATCGACAGGTCGTAGTACTCGAGGTTGACGTCGAGGTAGGGCAGGATCAGCTGCTCACGGATCTGCTTCCAGATGATCCGCGTCATCTCGTCGCCGTCGAGCTCCACGACCGGGTTCTTGACCTTGATTTTCGCCATCGGCCGGCGCTCCTCTCCCGAAACACATGCTTAGCAGTACGAGCGTACTGCCCGCCCGTTGAAGATCGCCGGGCGGCCCCGGACCCGCGTTCTCCCCTTACCTTCCCAGGAGTGGCGGATCCGAACTGCCGATAAGCGCTATCAGGCCGGCCCGGACCCATCGAATCAGGCGAAAGCGGGCGTACGGCCACCGCAGCGCCACGGGCCAGCAGTCTGGTGTCCACACCCTACGATCATTTTCATGACGTCCGATGCGCGGCGGACCCGCTCCCGGGGACTGGCCCGAGAGCGGCAGCGACGCATGCCCCCGGTGGAGAAACCCGCTGAACCGGTGCCGTGGAGGGAACGCCGCACCCTGGAGAAGGTCCAGGACGCGGCCGGTCTGCTGCTGCCGGCCGGCTGGATCGCGCTGTTCATCGTCGCGGACGAGATCGGCGCCGCCCTGGTCGACGCGGCCCGCGGCCTCACCGGCGGACAGGTCCAGGGCATGGCGGCCGCCGGCTGGCTGATCTACTTCGCCCCGTTCGGCGCGCTCTTCGCACTGGCGCTGCCCGGGATGCGCCTCAACACCTGGCGGCGATGGGTGCCGGGCGCGATCGTGGCCGTGCTGACCCCGCTGACCTGGCACCTCGCGCCCATCATCGACAACGTCGACCTGCGCGGAATCGTCAGCGGGCCGGGCGGCGGTGGTTTCGTCGCCGGGCTCAAGAACGGCGCCCTCGGCGGCCTCATCGTCATCGGCCTGGTCGCGGTCCTCGCGCTCAACGAGCAGCCGCGCTCGGCACTCCGGGAGGACGCCGGCCTGCGCTGGACGGTCATCGTCGTCGTCGTCGCGATCATGGTCGCCACGTTGGGCGCGGCACTCGCCCTTGCCGGATAGGCATCGGCTGGATTCGGGACGCTTCACGCGTACCCCGGAAAGGGCGAAAGGCCGGGGCGACGGCCCCGGCCTTTCCCGAACAGATCTCGCGGGCGGAGATCAGAGGTTGGCGACGTCAGCCTGCTTCGCGCGTACGGCCTCGGCCGCCTCCTTCAGACCGGCCAGCTCGGTGTCGGTGAGCTTGTCCTCCACGATCTTCTTGATGCCCTGCGCGCCCAGCTCGGCCTCGACGCCCAGGTAGACGCCGTTGATGCCGTACTCGCCGTCGACCCAGGCGCAGACCGGCATGACCACGCCGGAGTCCTCGGCCACGGCCTTCGCCATCCGGGCGGCGGCGGCGGACGGGGCGTAGTAGGCCGAACCGGTCTTCAGCAGCGCGACCACCTCGGCGCCACCGTTGCGGGTGCGGACCACCAGCTCCTCGATCTTGTCGGCCGGGAGCAGCTCGGAGAGCGGCTTGCCGTCCACGGTGCACCGGCTCGGGACCGGGACCATGGTGTCGCCGTGCGAGCCCAGCGTGAGCGCCTTGACGCTCTTCACCGGGACGTTGAGCTCCTCGGCGATGAAGTTCGTGAAGCGGGCGGTGTCGAGCACGCCGGCCTGGCCGAAGACGCGGTTCTTCGGGAACTGGGTGGCGATCTGGGCGAGCGCGGTCATCTCGTCGACCGGGTTGGACACCACGATCACGACGGCGTTCGGGGCGTACTTCGCGATGTTCTCCGCGACCTGACGCACGATCTTGGCGTTGACCTCGAGCAGGTCCATCCGGCTCATGCCCGGCTTGCGCGGCAGGCCGGCGGTCACGACGACCACGTCGGAGCCCTCGATCGCCTCGTAGCCCTCACCGTTGGGTCCGGTGGTGGCGCCGATGACCTTGGTCTCGTAGCCCTCGATCGGCCGGGACTGGTTGAGGTCGAGCGCGAGGCCGGCGGGCTTGCCCTCGATGATGTCGGTGAGCACCACCGTCTCGAAGATGTCGTACTCGGCGAGACGCTGCGCGGTCGTGGACCCGTAGAAACCGGCGCCTACGACGGTTACCTTCTTGCCCATAGCTCTCACTCCCAGTGTCCTGGCGATTTTTCGCGACCGTATCAGCCGGTAAACGCAGCATTACGAGCCGGTCGGCGGAACGGGACGTAAGCCACTGATGTTGCGCCTGTCCACAGGCCCTCCGACAAGATCATCCGCTTCCGGCCATGCTGTCCCCCGTGCCCCGAGGCGCAACGGTCCCCGCTCCGCGGCGGCCGAAGGCGCATCGACTGGGGGCGCTGCTGTCACTGCGCTGCGCCGGCTCAGCTCGGCTGGCACCCAACCACGTGATCAAGTATCTGAGGGGTGGATGGACGCCAGCCGGCCGGTGCCGCGGCGGGAGGGTCGTCAGTGGTAGAAGTGGCGGGTGCCGGTCAGATAAACCGTGAGCCCCGCCTTCTCCGCGGCTTCGATGACCAGGTTGTCCCGGATGGACCCACCCGGCTGCACGACCGCCTTGACCCCCGCCTCGATCAGCACTTCCAGCCCGTCCGGGAACGGGAAGAACGCGTCCGAAGCCGCCACACTCCCCGAAGCCCGCTCCACTCCCGCCCGCGAGACCGCGAGCCGCGCCGAGTCCACCCGGTTGACCTGCCCCATTCCCACGCCGACGGTCGCACCGTCGCGCGCCAGCAGGATCGCGTTGCTCTTCACGCTGCGGATCGCCCGCCACGCGAACACCAGGTCCGCCAGCTGCTCGTCGGACGCCGCCTCCCCGCACGCCAGCGTCCACCCCGACGGGTCGTCGCCGGGCGCGTCGATCCGGTCCGCCATCTGCACCAGGAAGCCACCGCCGACCTGCTTGACCTCGGCGGGCGGCGGGTTCCAGGCCGGCGCCACCAGCACCCGCAGGTTCTTCTTCTCGCGCAGCAGCGACAGCGCCTCGTCCGCGAACGACGGCGCCACGATCACCTCGGTGAAGATTTCGCTGACCTGCTGGGCCAGCTGGAGGGTCACCTGCTGGTTGACCGCGATGACCCCGCCGAACGCCGACACCGGGTCGCACTCGTGCGCCTTGCGGTGTGCGTCGGCCACATCGGCGCCGACGGCGATTCCGCACGGGTTCGCGTGCTTGATGATCGCCACGCACGGTGCGGTGAAGTCGTTCGCGCTGCGCCAGGCGGCGTCCGCGTCGACGTAGTTGTTGTAGGACATCTCCTTGCCGTGCAGCTGCTCGGCCTGCGCGAGCCCGGCGGGCGCACCCGGGTCGGTGTAGAGCGCGGCCTGCTGGTGCGGGTTCTCGCCGTACCGCAGGACCGATCCGCGGCGGAGCCCGAGCCCGGCGAACTCCGGCCATTCCGACGGCGCGAGCACGGTGGCGCACCAGTTGGCCACCGCCACGTCGTACTCCGCGATGTCGGCGAAGGCGCGGGCGGCGAGCAGCTTGCGCTGCGTCAGCGTGAAACCGCCGTCCGTCAAGGACGAGAGGATCAGGGGATACGCCGAGACGGAGGTCACCACAGCAACCGAGGCATGGTTCTTGGCGGCCGCGCGCACCATGGCCGGCCCACCAATGTCGATCTTGGCGATGCACTCGTCGACGTCGGCTCCCGAGGCGACCGTCTCGGAGAACGGGTAGAGGTTGCTCACCAGCAGGTCGAACGGCTCGATGCCGTGTTCGGCGAGTTCCGCGACGTGGCTCTCCAGCCGCATGTCGGCGAGGAGGCCGCCGTGCACCTTCGGGTGCAGCGTCTTGACCCGGTCGCTGAGGATCTCCGGGAAGCCGGTCAGCGACTCCACCCGGGTCACCGGCACGCCGGCCTTCTCCACGGTCGACGCGGTCGAGCCGGTCGAGACGATCTCCACGCCGGCGGCGTGCAGCGCCTGCGCCAGCTCGACGATCCCGTCCTTGTACCAGACGCTCAGCAGCGCCCGCCTGATCGGCCGGCGGCCCTCGTCAACGCTCACGGAACACGTACCTTTCTGTCCTGGATGGTCCAGCCCTCGCGGACCAGGCGGCCGACCTGCTCGACCAGCTGGGCCCGTTCGGCCACCTTGATCCGCTCGGTGAGCGTCTCCTCCGTGTCGTCGTCGAGCACGGGCACGGCGACCTGAGCGATGATCGGGCCGGTGTCGACGCCGGCGTCGACGAAGAACAGCGTCGCGCCGGCGATCTTCACGCCGTACGCGAGCGCGTCACGCGGCCCGTGGATGCCGGGGAAAGCCGGCAGCAGCGCGTTGTGGGTGTTGACGTACCGGTCGCCGAACGCGTCCAGGAACTGCTTGCCGACGAGTTTCAGGAAACCGGCCGAGATCACCAGATCGGGGGTGAAGGACGCCACGTGCGCGGTGAGCGCCGCATCCCAGTCGTCACGGGTCGGGTACGCCTTCACCGAGTCCACGAACGTGGGGATTCCCGCGGCGGTGGCCCGCTCCAGTCCGGCGATGCCGTCCCGGTCTGCGCCGACGGCCACCACCTCCGCCCCATATGCCGGATCAGCCGTGGCGTCGAGGAGAGCCTGCAGGTTGCTGCCCGAACCGGAGATCAGGACGACCAGGCGGGCGGGCGCGGGGTCAATCACCCGTGCACCCTATCTCCGCAGGGAGAGGCCGCTGACAACGGGGCATTCCGGGACACGCGGATCGGCTTACATCCATTACGCTGCGCCAGCAGACTGAACATGTACTTGATCGCCGTTCGCGGCGAACCGGAGGAGTAAAAAGTGGCATACCCGCCTCCTGCTTATGGACCGCCTCAGCAGCCCTACGGCGCCGCACCGCAGAACGGCCTCGGCCTGACCAGCATGATTCTGGGCATCATCTCGATCCCGATCTCCTGCTGCTGGTACATCAGCGGTGTCGTCGGCATCATCGGCCTGGTCTTCGGCTTCCTGGGCAAGAAGAAGGTCGACCAGGGACTCGCGAACAACCGCGGCATCGCGATCGCCGGCATCGCGACCAGCGCGGTCGGCCTCGCGCTCGCGATCCTCTTCATGATCCTGTCGTTCGTCCTGCAGGACTTCGACGTCCAGCAGTGGATCACGGAGCAGCAGCAACAGCAGAACGCCTGATCCACCGCGACGGCCCGGCGCTTCGGCGCCGGGCCGTCGGCACCATCAGACCGATCAACGGCGGTCTTGCGTGTGAAGTTCGGCCCATATGCGAGCCGCAACTTCACACGCGGGTGTCACGCCGTGGGTGTGGTGGGCCGAACAGGCGTGCCGCCGCCGAGCCGAGGGCCACTGCCACCCCGGCGACGATCGTGCCGATCAGCAGCACCTGCAGCGGAGCGGGCCCGATCTCGGACAGCCGCCCGTCGCCCAGCGCGCCGCCGGAGAGCCAGGACAGCAGGCCCAGCACCGCGCCCGCCACCGGCCCGGCGATCAGGCTCGCACCGACCAGCAGCAGCCACGGCGGCTCCACCACGTCCGTGCCACCCCGGCGTCCCGGACGGCGCGGGCCGCCCCGCCCGTACCGCAGGCGCTGGGTGAGCAGCCAGCCCGCGGCGGCGCCGGCGATCACCGGCAGCGTCAGCAGAGCCGCGCCGGCCGCGCCCATCGGCCCCGCCGGGAGCCCGGCGAGCAGCGGCAGGGTGGGCAGCGGGCCGACAGTCACCTCGGTCAGCCGGATCGTCGAGTCGGAGCCGAGCGCGAATCCCGGCCCGAGCAGGTAGGCCGCGGCCCAGATCGAGGCGTTCACCGCGTACGCGATGCTGATCAGGGTGATGCCGGCCTGGCCGGCCACGCCGGTGCGGTAGGCCGCGATCATCTCGGCGGCCTGGCCGCCGCCGAGGGCGAGGGAGAGCCCGCCGGCCACCGCCCCGGCGCCGAGGATCAGGAAGGCGGCCATCGAACCGGCGCGGATGCCGTGCCGCATCACTGGTGGGACACGCCGGGCCAGCACGGAGATCGCGTCGGTGCCGCGCAGCGATCCGATCAGCGCCCCGGCCACGCCGAAGGCGAGAAAGTGCAGCGCGGCGCGGGTGGTGGAGACGTCCGTGCCGCGACCGTCGACCAGATGGGCGCCGAGCCAGCCCACCATCGCGTACGCGCAACCGAGCGCGCCGGCCACCAGCAGCGCCCGGCCGATCGAACCGGAGCGCCGCGCCCCGATCGCGCGGGTGACGTGCAGCCCCGCCCGGTTGAGCCGCCAGAGCACCAGCAGCGTCAGCAGCAGCGGCGCGATGGCCAGCGGGCCGATCGAGGTGCCGATCGGCACGCCGTGGCCGAGCAGCCAGCCCGCCAGGCCGGCGTGCGCCGCGCCGGCGACCCCGCCGGAGCCCTCCAGGGTCCGGGCCAGGCCGATCACCGCGGCGACCGGCAGATAGGTCAGCAGCGCCGCCCAGATCGTCGCGAAGGCGACCGCCACCAGCATCGGCGCCCGCCGCACCGGCTGGTCGAGGGGGCGCCGGGGGCCGGGCAGCAGAACCGTGTCGCGGCGGCCGAGCATCTCGTCGTCGACCACGACAGTGTCGCGCTGCTCCGGGACGGCTGCCGCGATGTCCTCGGTGTCTCGCGGCTCGCGTTCGCCGGGCACCAGCGGCTCGGTGTCCCGCACCACGGACTGCAGCGCCTCGGCGACCGCGAAGGGGTCTTCCGAGCCGTCGGGCCGGTCGGTTGTGCTGGGCATCGCCGCCTACTTTTTCACGCCGCGGCGCTCACGGCGATGCAGAAACAGCGGCGCGCCGCCGATCGGGTCCCGGTGACCCGTCCGGCGGCGCGCTCGCAGATGCTGCTCAGCTCATGACCTCACGCATGAGCCGTGCGGTCTCACTCGGCGTCTTGCCGACCTTGACACCGGCCGCCTCCAGGGCTGCCTTCTTCGCGTCGGCGGTGCCCGCGGAGCCGGAGATGATGGCGCCGGCGTGGCCCATCGTCTTGCCGGGCGGGGCGGTGAAGCCGGCGATGTAGCCGACCACCGGCTTGGTCACGTTGGCCTTGATGAACTCGGCCGCCCGCTCCTCGGCGTCGCCGCCGATCTCACCGATCATGACGATCGCGTCGGTCTCCGGGTCGTCCTGGAAGGCCTTCAGCGCGTCGATGTGGGTGGTGCCGATGACCGGGTCGCCGCCGATGCCCACGCAGGTGGAGAAGCCGAAGTCGCGCAGCTCGTACATCAGCTGGTAGGTCAGCGTGCCGCTCTTGCTGACCAGGCCGATCCGGCCCTGCGGGGTGATGTCGGCCGGGATGATGCCGGCGTTCGAGGCGCCCGGCGAGGCGATGCCCGGGCAGTTCGGGCCGATGATCCGGGTCTTCTCACCCTTGGCCACGTTGTACGCCCAGAAGGACGCCGAGTCCTGCACCGGCACGCCCTCGGTGATCACCACGGCGAGGGGGATCTCGGCGTCGATCGCCTCGACCACCGCGGCCTTGGTGAACGCCGGCGGGACGAAGATGACCGACACGTCGGCGCCGGTCTCCTGGATCGCCTCGGCGACCGTCGCGAAGACGGGCAGCTCGGTGCCGTCGAAGTCGACCTTCGTGCCCGCCTTGCGCGGGTTCACGCCGCCGACCACGTTGGTGCCCGCGGCGAGCATCCGGCGGGTGTGCTTGGAACCCTCCGAGCCGGTGATGCCCTGGACGATGACCTTGGAGTCCTTGGTGAGCCAGATAGCCATTAGTTCACTTCCCCGCAGCCGCGAGCTCAGCGGCGCGCTCGGCCGCTCCGTCCATCGTGTCCACCCGCTCGACAAGCGGGTTGTTCGCTCCGTCCAGGATGGCACGACCGGCCTCGGCGTTGTTGCCGTCGAGACGCACCACGAGCGGCTTGGCGACCTGCTCGCCACGCTCCTCGAGCAGCTTCAGGGCCTGGATGATGCCGTTGGCGACCGCGTCACAGGCGGTGATGCCGCCGAAGACGTTGACGAAGACGGACTTCACGGCCGGGTCGCCGAGGACGATCTCCAGGCCGTTCGCCATCACCTGGGCGCTGGCACCACCACCGATGTCGAGGAAGTTGGCGGGCTTCACGTTGCCGTGCTTCTCACCCGCGTACGCCACCACGTCCAGCGTCGACATGACCAGGCCGGCGCCGTTGCCGATGATGCCGACCTCGCCGTCCAGCTTGACGTAGTTGAGGTTCTTCGCCTTGGCGGCCTGCTCCAGCGGGTCGACCGCGGACTTGTCCTCGAGCCCCTCGTGGTCGGGGTGCCGGAAGCCGGCGTTCTCGTCCAGCGTGACCTTGGCGTCCAGCGCGAGCACCCGGCCGTCGCCCACCTTGGCGAGCGGGTTGACCTCGACCAGCGTGGCGTCCTCGGCCACGAAGGCCTGCCACAGCTTCACCGCGATGTCGACGACCTGGTCGGCGACCTCGGCGGGGAACTTGGCGGCGGTCACGATCTCACGGGCCTTCGCCTCGTCCACGCCCTTGCTGGCGTCGATCGCGACCTTGGCGACCCGCTCCGGGTCCTCCTCGGCGACGGTCTCGATCTCCATACCGCCGGCGACGCTGGCGATGCAGAGGAAGGTCCGGTTGGCCCGGTCCAGCAGGTAGGAGAAGTAGTACTCCTCCTGGATGTCGGCCGTCTCGGCCAGCATCACCTTGTGGACCGTGTGCCCCTTGATGTCCATGCCCAGGATATCGCCCGCGCGGGCCTGCGCCTCGTCCGGGCCGTCGGCCAGCTTCACGCCGCCGGCCTTGCCGCGGCCACCGACCTTGACCTGCGCCTTGACGACGACCTTGCCGCCCAGCCGCTCGGCGATCGCCCGGGCTTCCTGCGGGGTCTCGGCGACGCCGCCGCCCAGCACGGGCAGCCCGTGCCGTTCGAACAGGTCGCGCCCCTGATACTCGAACAGGTCCACGTGTCTCCTTTCGCTCGCGACGCCAAGCGCCGGCAAGCCGCACCGTTGCGTCCCGACCTGTGTGCGCGGCGCGTCGCAGTGGCGCCGCCAGCGTGAGGATCGTCCGGCCCTCCGCAAGGTACGGAAAGGCCCTCATCCGCAGACTAGCGACCGATTCGACCCCGGCGACCGCGCGGGTACACGCTGTGCAAGACCACACACCGGAGTGGCGAAAACGCAGCTCCGGGGCAGTCGTGGCTGGTGTGAACGGTGCGTACGGCCCGGTTCTCCCCCGCCCCTCCACACTCACCGGTCACCGTGGCCGCCGATTCTCCTTGATCGATCCGGCCGGGTGATCTCCGGCGAAAAAAGTCATACCGGCGCGCGTAACCGGCGTGTGAGGGGGTCGTTGAGTGTGATGTCGGAGCGCTACGGCGCGCGGCAAGGAAGCGGCCGATGCCCTGTCGGTCGAGGGGTGGCGGCGGGGCATCGCGCATAGAGAGGCCGGACGTGTGAGGGGTGCGTCCGGCCTCTCCCCTTGCCCTTGGGGCCGGGACAACCGCAGCGCCTCGCACTGACTCCGGATCTTTCCCGCGCGCACCGGCCGGCCGCCGCCGGCGACGTCGCCGCAGGGCGATCACCAGGCACGGGACCTCACCGGGTACGGCCCACGCCGGCAGAAATGGACGGCGCGGGCCACCGGAAATCAGGCCACCGGCTCCGGCACATTGGCGCGCACCCATTCGACGATGGACGCCATTGTGGCACCGGGAGTGAATACCGCTGCTACGCCGAGTGATTTCAATTCGGCGATGTCGTCCTCCGGAATGATGCCGCCGCCGAATACCTTGATGTCAGCTGCGTCACGTTCCGCCAACAACTCCAACACTCTCCGAAAGAGCGTCATGTGCGCCCCGGAGAGCACCGACAGGCCGATCGCGTCCGCGTCCTCCTGGATGGCGGTCTCCACGATCTGCTCCGGTGTCTGGTGCAACCCGGTGTAGACGACCTCCATGCCGGCGTCGCGCAGCGCCCGCGCCACCACCTTGGCGCCGCGGTCGTGCCCGTCCAGGCCGGGTTTCGCGACGACCACCCTGATCCGTGCTTGCATGCTGTCCCCTTCGGGCTCCGACCCGGCGCGAGACGCCCGTCACCGGCCGCCCTCCGTGGTCACCTGAACGAACGGTAACCCGCGAGGCCGGGCCGGGGTAGCGCCGGGCCGACCTGGCAAGCGAGTTGAATAGTTCTCCCGGTCACATTACGTTCCGTTTTATAGGCGATCACACACGGTTGCCATATCGGCCCATGAGAAAGGTAACCAATTCGGACAATCGATGATCAATACTGACCAGGAACTGTCATGAAATTGGCGCTGCGACTTGTGACCCGGCTGCCGTTTCGTTACCGTGGCCCACGGCTGTCGCACAGGTTCACTCCTAAGCGAGGGCCCGGCCAACCATCGTTCACCGCTGAGGCGGGGCATGGTGGTGCCGCCGCAATGCCACTGACGGAGGGTTGTTCGTGCGCCAGCGCTTGTCGTCTGAGCCCGATCGCTATCGCGGCCGCCGCCGCGTTCCTACCCCTCCGCGCAGCCGTTATGCAGTCGTCGTCACGTCGGCTTTCGTCGGTGCCGGCGTGGTGGCTCTCGGAGCCGCCTCCAACCTCCCGGATGCCAAGGCGGTCAGCCCGGACATCCTGAAGAGCCTCGAGACCTCGCAGATCGCGGCGGACGCTCTCGACAGCCGCGCGGAGGACGACTCCCGCGCCTCCCGCAGCAACGACCGCGGCGCCGAGGATCTCGCCGCCGCCGAGGTCTCGGCCGAGGACATCTACGTCCTGCCGATCGACGACTATGAGTTCACCTCCCCCTACGGCGTCCGGTTCGGCAAGCTGCACGCCGGCATCGACCTGGCCGCCCCGGACGGCACGCCCTACAAGGCGGTGCACGCCGGCGAGGTCACCGCCGCCGGGTACGCGGGGGGCTACGGCTACTCGATCACGATCCGCCAGGCCGACGGCACCGAGATGATCTACGCCCACTCCCGGCGCCTGCTGGTGAAGAAGGGCGACCAGGTCAAGGCCGGCCAGGTGATCGGCGAGGTCGGCAACACCGGGTATTCCTACGGGACGCACCTGCACCTCGAGGTGCACGTGGGCGGCAACCCGGTCGACCCGATCGTCTTCCTCAAGGACAACGCGGTCGACATCAAGCTTCAGATCGAGTCGCCGTACGCCGGCATGGTCGCGGCCGAAGCCGCCTCCTGACCGATCCGCTCCCCCAGGCCGCAAGGCCAACCCGCGTGTGAACTTGCGGCTCGTATGCGGGCCGAACTTCACACGCACGGCCAGTGTGTGAACTTGCGGCTCGTATGCGGGCCGAACTTCACACGCGACGGCTGGGCGGCTTTCGCGACCGGGTAGCGCTCGGTTGCATGTTGGTAGAACCCCCGCAACAGCCTTCAGTGTCCCCCCACCCCGGACCGACAGGTACGTGACAGCGAAAGTCACGGAAGTCGGGGAGGGCGCGTCGCGTGGGGCAGCACAGGTCATCAGGCACGGGTGGCAAGCACCGTCAGGAGCTGCTGCACCGTCACCGCGCCCCCGCCTTCCCGGAACTCTTCGCCACCCGTAGCCGGTCCGCCCTCTCGGTCACCGCGCTCGGCGCCACCCTCGCTGCCGGGATCGGCGTCGCCGGCGTCTCCGCGACCGCGGCCCCGATCGGTGGCGGCGGCAGCTCCCCGGCCGGGCACGTGACCGCGGCTCACCCGTACGCCGCCCTGCCGATCGAGGCGCCGGCCGGCGACGACGCGCCGGGCAAGGCTTTCCCGCACGGCACCGGCGTCGAAGACCAGTCGGCCTGGCCGTCCGCCGCGCCGGCCGAACGCAAGGAGCGCCCGGTCGTCGTCGCGGCCGCCGCTTCCGTCGCGGAGTGGGTGAACCCGCTCGCGGCCGGCCAGGTCACGTCCTGCTTCGGGCCGCGCTGGGGCCGCCTCCACGCGGGTGTGGACCTCGCCGCGCCGCACGGCGCGACGATCGTGGCCGCCGGCGCCGGTGTCGTCGTCTCGGCCGGCCCCAACGGCGGGTACGGCAATGCGGTCCTGATCGACCACGGCAACGGGTACCTCACCCATTACGGGCACATGTCAGCGATCGCCGTCGAGGTGGGGCAGCGGGTCACGGCCGGCGAGCACATCGGCGACGAGGGCTCGACCGGGCACTCCACCGGACCGCACCTGCACTTCGAGGTGCATCAGGAGCACTTCCAGAACCCGGTGGAGCCGACCGCCTGGATGCGCGACCACGGCGTCGACATCCCCGGCTGCGCCTCCGCCGCCCGGAAGGCGGAAGCCGCCGAGGACACCCACGAGCACTAGGGTCAGATCTTCTCGATCGGGGCGTGCCGCAGGACCAGCCACATCACTTGATCACCGAAGTCGATCTGGGCCCGGGTGCCGGGGCCGTGGCCCTCCACGGCGACCACCCGGCCCAGTCCGTACCTCTGGTGGTTGACCCGGTCCCCGGGATCGACCTTGGGCCCCGCTTTCAGGTCACTCGCCGTGGCCAGTTTGCTCCCGTCGATCCCCAGGCGCTCCGCGATGCGCTGTGCTTTGGGCGTACCCCCGGCGAAGCCTCCGCCGCGTTGGCGGTCTCCCCCACCGCGGCCACCCACCCCGCCGCCCGTCCCGGACCAGGAGGTGTACGACCCGCCGGTCCGTTCCCAGCGGACCAGCTCGGCCGGCAGCTCGTCGGTGAAGCGGGAGGGCGGATTGTACTGCGGCTGGCCCCACGCCGAGCGCGTCACCGCGCGGGAGAGGTAGAGCCGCTGCCGGGCGCGGGTGATCCCCACGTAGGCCAGCCGGCGCTCCTCCTCCAGCTCGGTGTTGTCGCCGAGCGCCCGCATGTGCGGGAAGACCCCGTCCTCCAGGCCGGTCAGAAAGACCACCGGGAACTCCAGGCCCTTGGCGGTGTGCAGGGTCATCAGCGTGACCACGCCCTGGTGGTCCGGGTCGTCGCTGGGAATCTGATCAGCATCGGCCACCAGCGCCACCTGCTCCAGGAAGCCGGCCAGCGTGGCCGCCTGCTCCCCACCCGACCCGCCGCCCGTCTCTCCGCCGCCCGTCTCGGAGTCGGAGTCGTCCGGCTCGGCCAGCGACTCCACCCGCTCGGTGTACTCCCGGGCGACGCTCACCAGCTCCTGCAGGTTCTCCACCCGGCCCTGGTCCTGCGGGTCCAGGCTCTCCTCCAGCTCGCTGAGCAGGCCGGAGCGCTGCAGCACCGCCTCCAGCACCTCTTCCGGCGGCGCGGTGGCGGCCAGGTCGCGCAGGTCGTCGAGGAGCTGCACGAAGTCGCCGATGCTGTTGACCGCGCGGGTCGAGATGCCGGGCGCGTCCTTCGCGTGCCGCAGCGCCTGCCCGAACGAGATGCGGTCCCGCGACGACAGCGCCTCGATGCAGGCCTCGGCCCGGTCGCCGATCCCGCGTCTCGGCGTGTTCAGCACCCGGCGGATGCTGACCGTGTCGTCGTCGTTCACGACCGCCCGCAGGTAGGCCAGCGCGTCGCGGACCTCCTTGCGCTCGTAGAAGCGCACCCCACCGACCACCTTGTACGGCAGGCCGACGCGGATGAACACCTCCTCGAAGACACGGGACTGCGCGTTCGTCCGGTAGAAGACCGCGACGTCGCCGGGCCGCGTCTCGTGGTTGTCGCAGAGCCGGTCGATCTCGCGGGCCACCCAGTCGGCCTCGGCGTGCTCGGTGTCGGCGACGTAACCGACGATCTGCTCGCCGGAACCCTGGTCGCTCCAGAGCCGCTTGGGCTTGCGGGACGTGTTGCGGTCGATCACCGCGTTGGCAGCGGAGAGGATGGTCTGGGTGGACCGGTAGTTCTGCTCCAGCAGGATGGTGCGCGCGTCCGGGTAGTCGCGCTCGAACTCGAGAATGTTGCGGATCGTCGCGCCGCGGAACGCGTAGATCGACTGGTCGGCGTCACCGACCACGCAGAGCTCGCCCGGGTCCTCGGTGCCGATCAGCTCGCGGATCAGGGTGTATTGCGCGTGGTTGGTGTCCTGGTATTCGTCGACCAGGACGTGCCGGAACCGGCGCCGGTAGACCTCGGCGACGTGCGGGTGCGACTGGAACAGGTGCACCACGGCCATGATGATGTCGTCGAAGTCCAGCGCGTGCGCCTCACGGAGCCGGCGCTGATAAAGCTCGTACGCCTCGGCGACGGCCCGCTCGTTCGGCCCCTTCGCCTGCGTCTTGTAGTCGTCGGGACCGATCAGCTCGTTCTTCAGGTTCGACACCTGGGCGGCCAGGCCGCGAGCGGTGTAACGCTTCGGGTCCAGGTCGAGCTCGCGCGCGACCAGCTGCATCAACCGGCGCGAGTCGTCGGCGTCGTAGATCGAGAAGGTGCTCTTCAGCCCGGCGTGCTCGTGCTCGGCCCGCAGGATCCGCACGCACGCGGAGTGGAACGTCGACACCCACATCAGCCGGGCGCGCGGCCCGACCAGATGGGCGACCCGCTCCTTCATCTCGCCGGCGGCCTTGTTGGTGAAGGTGATCGCGATGATCTGGCCGGGGTGCACGTCGCGGGCGGCCAGCAGATAGGCGATCCGATGCGTCAGCACCCGGGTCTTGCCGGAGCCGGCGCCGGCCACGATCAGCAGCGGCGCGCCGGAGTGGGTCACGGCGTCGCGCTGCGGACCGTTCAGCCCGGTCAGCAGCGCCTCCGGATCCAGCCGCCGGGCGGCCGGCCGGGACTGCGCATGCTCGGGGGCACGCCGGGGAGCCTCCGGAACCCGCACCGCGGGCAGGGAGAACAGGGCTTCGGAAGGTTCAGAGGAAGGTCGCATCGCGGGAGACAGTGTATGCCGACCCACCGACAAGAATTCCGAGCCCGACCCTGGTACGCATCGGCGCACGGCAATTCATTTGTCACCCTGAAGTGGTAGCGCTGAGTCAGCCGATCGACCAGGCTGACCAGGTCGGCGAAAAAATCACTCCGATCGGGGGATCGAAGACATGGCTCCTCCCCAGCGCCGGGGCCGGGCGGTTCTGACCGCGGCCCTCCTGGCAGTCGCGGGCGTCGTCGTGGCGATCCCGGACGGTCGCTCCGCTGCCGCCGCCCCGCCGTCCGAGTTCACCCCGGTGACGGCGGCGTACGAGGGCGCGGCAGGTCCCACCGTCAAGGGCCAGTTCCTCAGCTACAACGACTTCCACGGGGCGATCGATCCGCCGACCGGCAGCGGCGCGGTGGTCAACGCCGGCGGCACGAGCACCCCGGCCGGTGGCGTGGAATACCTCGCGACGTACCTCAAGAGGCTGCGCGCCGAGGCCACCACCGACGGCCGGTCGACGATCACCGCGGGCGCCGGCGACCTGATCGGCGGGACGCCGCTGGTCAGCGCGGCCTTCCACGACGAGCCGACGATCGAGCTGATGAACGAGATCGGGCTGCAGGTGAGCTCGGTCGGCAACCACGAGTTCGACGAAGGCGTGGACGAGCTGATCCGCATGCAGCGCGGCGGCTGCCACCCGGCGGACGGCTGCCAGGACGGCGACGGCTTCGGCGGCGCCGACTTCACCTATCTCGCCGCCAATACCATCGACAAGCGGACCGGCCTGCCGATCCTGCCGCCGATCGACATCAGGTACGTGGGTGGTGTCCCGGTCGGCTTCATCGGCATGACCCTCGAGGGCACCCCGAACATCGTCAACCCGGCCGGCATCAGGAACGTCCGGTTCACCGACGAGGTCGAGACCGCCAACAAGTGGAGCAACCTGCTGCGGCTCTTCGGGGTGAAGGCGCAGGTGTTGCTGCTGCACGAGGGCGGCTCCCAGGCCTCGGCCACGCCGACGCCCGGCGTGTCGGACTGCGCCGGCTTCACCGGGCCGGTGGTGCCGATCGTGGCCGGCCTCAACCCGGCGATCAGCATCGTGATCTCCGGGCACACCCACCGCTTCTACTCCTGCAAGCTGCCGAACAGCTCCGGCGCCGAGACCGTCGTCACCAGCGCCGGCACCAACGGTCAGCTGGTCACCGACATCGACTACACGCTCAGCAAACGGACCGGCCGATTCGTCGAGATCACCGCGAAGAACGTGATCGTCGAGAACGGCGTGCCGGACGGCAACGGTGGCTGGGTGCGGGACGCCGCGGGGGCGTACGTGAAGAACCTCGACACCGTCGACGCCGCGGCGAAGAAGGTCGCCGACAAGTACCGGACCGCGGTCGCCCCGATCGCGAACCGGACGGTCGGCAGCATCAGCGCGGACATCGTCCGGACCGCCACCGCGGCCGGGGAGAGCCCGCTCGGTGACGTGATCGCGGACGCGCAGCTGGCGCACACGCGGAGCGCCGGCGCGCAGATCGCGCTGATGAACCCCGGTGGCATCCGCGCCGACCTGGACGCCGACCAGTCCAGCGGCGGCGAGGACTACGGCGTCGTGACGTACGGCGAGGCGTTCACGGTCCAGCCGTTCAACAACCTGGTGGTCACCCAGACGTTCACCGGCGCTCAGCTCAAGAACGTGCTGGAGCAGCAGTTCGTCGGCTTCGGCGGGCAGACCACACAACGGATCCTGCAGGTGTCGGCCGGTCTGACCTACACCTGGAGCGCGTCGGCCGCACCCGGGTCCAAGGTGAGCGACCTGGCCCTCGACGGCGTCCCGATCGACCCGGCCGCCAACTACCTGGTCACCACCAACGACTTCCTGGCCAACGGAGGCGACGGGTTCAGCAACCTGACGCTGGGCACCGGCCGCGTCACCGCACCGGGCTTCGACGTGGACGCGCTCGTGGCGTACCTCGGCACCGGCCCGATCGCGCCCGGCCCGGCCAACCGCGTCTCCGCCACGCCGTGATCACCCGGCCGGCCGCTCCCCTCGGGGCGGCCGGCTCGGTCGCCCGGGGCGGCCTCGTTCGGCCGGTGGCGGCTCGGCGGGACCAGGGAAGTCCTGTCCCAACACTCGGGCGGTTTCCTTGCGGGCCGGTCCGTGACGGAGGCATACTCAGCTCGTGATCCAGCAGGCGCGATTTTTTTACTACGGCACCGGAGGTCCGGCAGCCGTAGGTCGCTCCTGAACCACAGACCTACATCAAGCCCCGGGCTTCACCGCCCGGGGCTTGATGCTGCCCGGGCCGGGTTGACCGGGACACCAGCACCCGAGGAGCAGGACATGACCGCCGACGTGATCGACGAGGCCACCGGCGCGGCCCAGGCACCGGCCGCAGAGAAGATCCGCGAGATGCGCGAGCGGATCAACGAGATCGACCAGACCATCATCGACCTCTGGCTGGAACGGGCGAGCCTCTCGCAGGAGGTCGGCAAGACCCGCATGGCCAGCGGCGGCACCCGGCTGGTGCTGGCCCGCGAGCGCGAGATCATCGAGCACTTCCGCAACGCGCTCGGCCCGGACGGCACCCAGGTCGCGCTCCTGCTGCTCCGTTCCGGCCGCGGCCCCCTCTAGCCGGTCCCGCGGCGCCGGTCCGAGTGGCTGCGGGCTCCGCTGGCCGGTCCGCAATGCGGCCCGGCGCGGCCTCGTCTGCCCGAACCGGCACCCACGCATGATCCTCGGACGTTCTGCCTGCCCGGCTGCCGGCCGAGCAGCCCGAGCCGGCACCCGAACATGATCCTCGCTGGGCGAGGCGGTGGGCGAGCCCGGTCGGACGTACGCGGTTGAAGGGTGGATGCGCGGGCCGAGCGTGGTTGGAGGGTGGACGCGCGCGGGCCGGGCGCACGCCTTTCGGCATGGCCCGGCCACGTGGTGCACCGCCGGCGCGGGTCGGCTGTTGCCGCAGCCGCCCGCCGGTGGAAACGCCGCGGCCGGGCGCACACCTCTCGGCATGGGCCCGGCCACGTGCGTGATCAGTTCCCGCGGATCCCGTTGCGGTAGTCGATGCCACCCTTGTCCCCGAAGCCGTGGCCCCGGTCGTGGCCGCGGAAGTCGTGGCCGCCGAAGCCGTTGCCACGGATTCCGATGCCGCGGAAGTCGCGCCGGTCGTGGTCGCCGAAGTGGCCCCGGTCGCGGAAGTGGCCGCCGTTACCGAAGTGGCCGTGACGCCGCTCCTGCTCGACCTTCAGCAGCCACATGCCCCGGCGGAAGCCGACACGCACCGGGTAGCAGCGCGGGTTGTCCCACTTGCCGACCCAGTCGCCGACCGCGCCGGCCTTCTTGCAGGCGCCGAGGGTGCGGTAGAAGCCGGCGACGTACTCCCGGCCGCCGTGCTGCTGGACCTGCGCACCCGACGTCTTGCCGGCGGTCTTGGTGGTGCTGTCGGCCGCCAGGGCCGGCGCCCCGAGCGACGCCCCGGCCAGCAGTCCCAGGCCCGCCATGGTCAGTGTCCGAACGATCTTGCTCATTGATTTTTCCCTCCGGGTTGTTTGCTCCGTTGGGATAGACGATGCCATAACGGACACAAGTTATTAAAGGCCACTTACCCGTACTTTTGGTCAACTTCTCCTTGATCTTCGGCCAGGTTCGACCGGTAAATGATCTATTTCGCCGGGTTGCCGGATGCCTGGCCCGCGGGCCGCTCGTTGGCGACATTGCGGACGACTGCGCCCACCGAAAAAGAGGCGGAGGCGGCCCGAAAAAGGAAACGGCCCGGACCGAAGTCCGGGCCGTACCAGAAACAATGAAGCTGTCAGTGACCGTGCACCACGTCGCGGACCTCCGCGAAGTGGCAGGCGCTCGGATGCGGCGAGCGATCACGAACGGTCAGCGCCGGGTCCTGCTTGGCGCAGACGTCCTGCGCCTTCCAGCAGCGCGTGCGGAACCGGCAGCCGGAGGGCGGGTTGGCCGGCGACGGTACGTCGCCCTCCAGGACGATCTGGTCACGGTGACCGCGCAGGCGCGGGTCCGGGACCGGCACGGCCGAGAGCAGGGCCTGGGTGTACGGGTGGGTCGGCTGATCGTAGATCTCGGTGTCGTACCCGTGCTCCACGATCCGGCCGAGGTACATCACGGCGACGCGGTCGGAGATGTGCCTGACCACCGACAGGTCGTGCGCGATGAAGATGTACGACAGGCCGAACTCGTTCTGCAGCCGCTCCAGCAGGTTGATGACCTGCGCCTGGATCGACACGTCGAGCGCGGACACCGGCTCGTCGCAGACGATGATCTCGGGCTTGAGGGCGAGCGCGCGGGCGATGCCGATGCGCTGGCGCTGACCGCCGGAGAACTGGTGCGGATAGCGGTTGATGTGGTCGGGGTTGAGGCCGACCGTGTCCAGCAGGTCCTGGACGGCCCGCTCGCGGCCCTTCTTGGGGACCACCTCCGGGTGGATCTCGAACGGCTCACCGATGATGTCGCCGACCGTCATCCGGGGGTTGAGCGAGGTGTACGGGTCCTGCAGCACCATCTGGATGTTGCGGCGGGCCCGGCGCAGTTCGCCGCCCTTGAGCCGGACCATGTCCTGACCGCGGACCATGATCGAGCCCGAGGTCGGCTTCTCCAGGCCGACCAGCAGCTTGGCCAGGGTCGACTTGCCGCAGCCGGACTCGCCGACCACGCCGAGGGTCTCGCCGCGGCGCAACTGGATGTCGACGCCGTCGACGGCCTGGACGGCGCCGACCTTGGTCTTGAAGACGATGCCCTGGTTGATCGGGAAATGCTTGACGAGACTCTTGGTCTCGAGGACTACCTCACTCACCGAGGACCTCCCGGAAGTAGTGGCAGCGGGCGGTACGGTGCGGCGCGACGGCGTAGGGCGGCGGCGCCGGATCCTGACGACACGGGTCCTTCGCGTACCGGCAACGGGGGTTGAAGGCGCAGCCCTGCGGCACGTCGGTCAGCGCCGGCGGCAACCCGCGGATGACGTTGAGCTGCTGGCCCTTCATGTCCAGGCGCGGGATCGACTCGAGCAGCGCGCGGGTGTACGGGTGCGCCGGCCGGGCGTAGATGTCGTAGACCGGCGCCTCCTCGACGACCTTGCCCGCGTACATCACGGAGATCCGGTCGGCGACGTCCGCGACCACGCCCATGTCGTGCGTGATCAGGATGAGGCCCATGTTGCGCTGCTTCTGCAGATCCGCGAGCAGGCCCATGATCTGCGCCTGCACGGTCACGTCGAGCGCCGTGGTGGGCTCGTCGGCGATCAGCACCTCGGGGTCGAGCGCGAGCGCCATGGCGATCATGACGCGCTGCCGCATACCGCCCGAGAACTGGTGGGGGTAGTCGCCGACCCGGGCCTTGGCAGCCGGGATCTTGACCTGGTCGAGGAGGTCGATCGCCCGCTTCTTGGCGTCGCCACGGGACATGCCGCGGTGGATCCGGAACAGCTCGCCGAGCTGGAAGCCGACCGTGTAGACCGGGTTCAGCGCGGAGAGCGCGTCCTGGAAGATCATTGCGATCCGGTTCGCCCGGACCTTGCGGCGCTGCTGCTCGGAAAGGGTGAGCAGGTCGACACCGCGGTACTTCACCTGGCCCTTGGTGATGAATCCGGGCGGGCTGTCCAGGATGCCCATGATCGCCTGAGCGGTCACCGACTTGCCGCAACCGGACTCGCCCAGGATGGCGAGCGTCTCGCCCGGGGAGAGCCGGAAGTTCGCGCCGTTGACGGCCTTGGCCACGCCGTACTGGGTGCGGAACTCGACGTGCAGGTCGTTGACCTCGAGCAGGAGCGCGCGGGGGTCGACGCCGGGTAGGACGTCCATCTCCGCCTTTATGTCAGTCACCGTGTCTCCTTTGGCATGCCCTCTTGGCCCTCGTCTGCGAGGCCGAAGGGCTGGCTGCGGATTGCTGCCACTCGGTGCAGTCGGTCATGCCGTATCACCGCAACTTCGGGTCGAAGGCGTCGCGGATGGCGTCGCCCAGCATGATGAAGGCCAGCACCGTCAGGCCCAGGAACGTCGCGGGCCAGACCAGCGGAGCGGCTGCCACACGCGCGGACGGAGTGGCCTCGGAGATGGCGATACCCCAGCTGATCGCGTCGCCCTTCAGACCGACGCCGAGGAACGACAGCGTCGCCTCCACGCCGATGTTGATGCCGAGCAGGATCGTCAGCACGACGATGAAGGACGCGATCGAGTTCGGCAGGATGTGCCGGAGCATCAGCCGGCCCGGGCCGGCGCCGAGCATCCGGCCGGCGGCCACGTAATCCTGGTTCTTCGCCGAGATCACCGCGGACCGCATGACACGGGCGCCGGAGGTCCAGGTGAGCAGCCCCAGCGTCAGGATGACCGCGATCAGGCCGTTGTCGTTCGGATCGGCGGAGAGCCGGGTGGAGAGCACGATGCCGGCCAGCAGGAACGGGATGGCGAGCATGACGTCGATGAACCGGGACAGCAGCGCGTCCACCCAGCCGCCGAAGAAGCCGGAGGAGAGGCCGATGACGATGCCGATGACACCGGCGATGAACGTCGACACCACACCGACGATGATCGAGTACCGGGCGCCGTGGATCGTGCGGGCGAAGACGTCGCAGCCCTGGAAGTCGTACCCGAAGTAGGCCGAGCCCGTGGCGCCCTTGTGCTGGTTGGCCAGCGCGCAGGCGCGTGGGTCCGCCGAGGTGAACAGCGACGGCCAGGCGGCCATCAGCAGGATGATCGCGACCAGCACGACCGCCACCCAGAAGATCTTGCTCTTGCGCAGGTCGTTCCACGCGTCGCCGGCGAGGCTGCGCGGCTTGTCGGACTTCCCGCGCTTGGGCTGAGGCTGGACCGCACTCGGGTCCGGCACCTCGGCCGCGGTCACAGCATTCAAGTCACTCATAGCGGATCCTGGGGTCAAGGGCGGCGTAGAGCAGGTCGACGACGAGGTTGACGACCAGGAAGACGATCACCAGCGCGCTCACGAAACCGACGACGAGCGGGCCGTCCTCGGTGCGGATGCCCTTCGCGAGGTTGAAGCCGACACCGGGAATGTTGAAGACGCCCTCGGTCACGATCGCACCGGACATCAGATTGCCGAGGTCGACACCGATCAGTGTGATGACCGGGATCAGCGAGTTGCGGAGCACGTGCACCGAGGTGACCCGCCGGGACGACAGGCCCTTCGCCCGTGCGGTCCGCACATAGTCGGCCCGCAGGTTCTCGGCGACCGAGGTCCGGGTCACCCGTAGCTGGGTGGCGAGGACCGAGGTCGCCAGCACGATCGCCGGCAGGAGTAGTTGATAGAAGGTCGCCTTCGCGTTGGCTGTCGGCGGGAACCAGCCGAGCTGAATGCCGAACAGGAGCTGGGACAACGGCGCGATGACGACGATCGGCATCGACAGCAGCACCAGCGTGGCGACCAGAGTGGTGTTGTCGAAGGTGCCGCCCCGGCGGATGGCCGAGAAGACACCGGCGGTGATGGCGACAGTCGCCGCGATCACGACCGCCATGGCCGCCAGCTTGAGGGTGATCGGCCAGGCCGTCTCCAGCGTGTCGGCGATGCTGCGACCGGTGAGCGACGTGCCGAAGTCGCCGGTGAGCAGGCCCTTCATGTAATACCAGTACTGGGTGAGGAAGGGCTCGTCCAGGTGGTATCGCTCGGTCAGCGCGATGCGCTGACTTTCAGTGATGGGTCGTTCGCCCGCCAACGCCTGGAGGGGGTCGTCCTGGTTGGCGAACATCAGCGCGAAAACTACGAAGGTGGCCCCGAAGAAGGTCAGGACCATCTGCAGTAAGCGCCGCACGATGTAGCGGAACATACGGGTTTAGCCTCTTCCGCGGAAGAGCGCCGGCCTCGTGAGCTCGGCGACGGGGAGGGTGGGGTCAACACAATGGTGGCGCCACGGTTTCACATCCTCCGTGACGCCACCACCGTTCGAGCGGTTGGATCAGCTCACTACTTCGATCTCGTACAGCTCAGTCTTCTGGAACAGGTCGACCTTGACGTTGGTGACCCGCTCCGAGTAACCGAAGACGTTCTGGCCGACACGCAGCGGGATCACCGGCATGTCCTGGGCGAGGATGTCCTCGGCCTGCTGCCACTTCGCGATCGACTCCTCCGGCGTCTTGGCCGCGGAGCCCTCCTTCAGGAGGTTGTCGAACGCCGGGTTGCTGTACCCGTAGTAGTTGGAGGAACCGCCGGTCGCGTACAGCGGGCCGAGGTAGTTCTCCATCAGCGGGTAGTCCATGATCCAGCCGAGGCGGATCAGGCCGACGGGCTGCTTCTTCTCCACCTTGGTGAGCAGGTCGGCGAACTTCGGCTCGCCCACACCGGTGCAGTTGACGCCCAGCGAAGCCTTGATCTGGTTGCACGTCGCGTCGACCCACGCCTTGTGCGGGCCGTCAGCGTTGTACGTGATCTTCAGCTCGGAGGGGCCGCCGCCCTCGGTGTAGAGCTTCTTGGCCTCGGTCGGGTTGTACTCACAGTTGGCGCCACAGGTGTTCTCGCGGTAACCCGCCACCACCGGGGAGACGAACGAGGTGGCCGGGGTCTGCGAGCCCAGGAAGATCTGGTCGGTGATCTCCTGGCGGTTGATCGCCATCGAGATCGCGCGCCGGACCTTGACGTCCTTGAACTCCTCGAGGAACGTCGGGAAGCCCACGAACTGGAACACCGAGTTCGGGCTCTTCTGGAAGCGGTCGCCGAGGTCCGCGGAGGCCTTCGCGAGGCTCTCCACCGGGATCTGGGTCTGCACGTCCAGGTTGCCCGCCACCAGGTCCGCGTACTGCGCCGCGTCCTCCTGGTAGATCTTCCAGGTGATGCCGTCGATCTTCGGGACCTGGCCCTTGAAGTCGGCGACCTTCTCCACGACGATCTGCGAGTCGTGCTCCCACTTGCCCTTCATCTTGAAGGGGCCGTTACCGACGATGGCGTCCTCGAAGCCCTCGGCGATGACGCCGTCGCTCGAGAAGGCCGCCTTCGGCAGCGGGTAGAAGACGGTGTAGCCGAGCAGCGACTTGAAGGAGGCGAACGGCGCCGACAGCTTGATGGTGAAGGTGCTGTCGTCGACGACCGTCAGACCGGTCAGTTTCTTGGCCTTGGGCTCGGGAGCCTTCTTCGGGCCCTCCTCGCCGTCCGGGTCCTCGGACTGCAGGGCCTCGTACCCGTCGATGCGCGAGAAGAAGTAGGCGCCACCGTTGCCGTTGGGGCCGTAGGCACCGTGGTTCCAGGCGTCGACGTAGTTCTGTGCGACGACCGGCTCGCCGTTGTGGAAGGTGAAGCCGGGCTTCAGCTTCACGGTCCAGGTGGTGTTCGTGGCGTCCGGCGTGATCGACTCCGCGGCGACCTCGACGGGCTTGTTCTCGGCGTCGAAGTCGACGAGCGGGTAGAAGAGCGACGCGAGAACCTCGGCACCGTTGGACTCCGTCGTGTTCGACGGGAGCAGGTGCTGCGGCTCGGCGATGCCGATTGAGACAGTATTCGAGGTAGCGGCCGAGTCATCGGACCCGCCGCTACCGCAACCGGCGGCCAACAAGGCGATGGCGGTCGCTCCGACCGCCATCTTCCATGGGCTTTTCCCAAGCATGGGAGTGCCTCCTTCAGGGGCGCTCACGAGGGGTTGTGTGAGTAGCTGCCACTGTGACACAGGGGCACGGAAACCGATGAGCGCCGTTATCAAGCCGATATTAGCCGTTTACGTCCCGGCGGAGACGCAAAGATCGTTCTTTCAGCCATTCTGACCGTCCTGACCTGCAAGGACTCCCGCTTGTGCCCTTTCGGCCACTCTTCGCAGCCGAACGTACCACCGGAAAGTCACTTGACGTACTCCTAGACGAGTCTCCGGTCCGCGGCCCACCGTGACAGCTCGTAGCGGTTGCTCATCTGGAGTTTGCGCAACACGTTGGACACGTGCGTCTCGACCGTCTTGATGCTGATGAACAGCTCTTTTGCGATCTCCTTGTACGCGTACCCACGGGCCAGCAGGCGCAGAACCTCGCGTTCGCGGTTGGTGAGCTGGTCCAGCTCGGGGTCGGCGACCGGCACGTCCGGCCGGGAGGCGAACGCGTCCAGCACGAAGCCGGCCAGCCGCGGGCTGAACACCGCGTCCCCGTCCGCGACCCGGCGCACGGCCGCGGCCAGCTCGTCCGGGGAGATGGTTTTCGTGACGTAACCCCGGGCACCGGCCCGGATCAGGCCGATCACGTCCTCCGCCGCGTCCGAGACGGACAGCGCCAGGAACTTGACCTGTGGATGGCTGCGCCGCACCGACTCCAGCACCGCCCGGCCACCGCCGTCCGGCATGTGCACGTCGAGGAGCACGACGTCGGGCTGCATCGACCCGATCCGGCTGATCGCCTCGCTCACCGTGCTGGCCTCGCCCACCACGTCGACGTGCGCGCCGAGCTCGGCGCGCACCCCGGCGCGGAACATGGCGTGATCGTCGACGAGGAAGACGGTGAGGCGCCGGAACTCGGCGTCCGTGACAGGCTCGGTCATCGTGCTGTCTCCTTACCTGCGGTAACGCTCTCCCGGTACACCGGGAGCATGAGGCGGACCTCTGTCCCCTCACCGGGCGCGCTGCGAATCTCGGCTTTTCCTCCATGGCGCTGCATCCGCCCGATGATCGAGCCACGGACACCGTGCCGCGTATCCGCCACACCGTCGATCTCGAAGCCCGCGCCACGATCCCGGACGAAGACGCTCAGCTCATCCTCCTCCACCTCGGCATAGAGCGAAACCGTCTGCACGCCCGCGTGCCGGGCCGCGTTGACGAGCGCCTCCCGGGCCGCGGCGACCAGCGCGCCGACCCGCTCGTCGCTCTGCGTGTCGCCCACCACCACCGTCTCCACGGTGATCGCGTAGGTGTCCTCGACCTCGGCGGCGGCCTGTTCCAGGGCGGCGGCGAAGCGCTCGGCCGGCGAGCCGGTCGGCCTGTACAGCCAGTTGCGCAGGCTGCGCTCCTGCCCGCGGGCGAGGCGCTGCACCTCTTTGATGTCGGCGGAGTTGCGCTGGATCAGCGCCAGCGTGTGCAGGACCTGGTCGTGGATCATGGCGGCCAGCTCGGCGCGCTCCTGCTCGCGGATGCGGCCCTCGCGCTCGGCGCGCAGCTGCCCGAACGTGCGCCAGACCAGCGGCGCCACCACGACACCGACGCCGAGCAGCCCGACGAACGCGAAGATCACGCCGTTGAAAACGGCGGACAGCGACTCGGCCGGGGCGTAGACGGCGACCACGCCGATGATGCCCACCGCCACGAGGATGCCGCCGCCGATGAAGCGGAACAGGAAGGAACGGCGATCGTTCTCGGACACGAAGGCCGCGAACCACGGCGCCGCGGCGATGTGGCTGTCGGCGCCCTGATCGCGCCGGCTCGGATCCGACTGGTGCCAGATCACGCCGGCGCCGACCGCGATCACCGCGATCATCCAGCCTGCCGTGGTGGCCACCTGGTCGTCGAAGACGAGCGCCTGGAGCAGGATGACGCCGAGGCCGATGGCGGCGAACGGCATGATGGCCGCCAGGTCGCGGCGGGGCGTCTCCTCGTCGCCGCGCGCCTCCTGCGGCAGCACCGCCCAGTACGCGGCGTAGAGCAGCAGTCCCAGGGCGTTGAACCCGAGCAGGACCACGAGGGCGATGCGGACCGCGAGCACCGGCACGCCGAGGTGGCGGGCCAGGCCGACGGCGACGCCCGCCACGATGCGGTGATCGCGTGGCCGGTACAACCGGCGCGGCTGCGGCGTTACGGTCGTGGTAGTGATCGGATTCCCCTTTCCTGCCCTCCGATCGTCACACGCATCGAGGAACCGGGCCACGGGGACTTCCCCGGTAATCCGGGCCAGGATCTCAGGGTGGCCTCAGGGTCGGCGCCGGAAGCGCGTCGGGTGACGGGAGCAGCACGATCGAAGGCATGAACGACGAAGCTGCCGAACCGCGCGCCGACCGTGTCGACTCCACGGCCGGCACCTTCGACCCGAAGGCCGAGGCCTCCGGCTCGAGGGCCGGCACCGAGGAGTCCGGGACCGGCGGATACCCGCCGAACGTTCCGCCGTGGCTGGCCAACGCCGGCGCCGCCTTCACGCGCCAGCAGCTCGTTCGCCCGCGCAACGGCCGGTACGTGGCCGGCGTCTGCGGGGCGCTCGCCCGGGCCACCAACACCGATCCGGTGCTCTGGCGGGTCCTGCTCGCCGTGCTCGGCCTGCTCGGCGGCACCGGCGTGCTGCTCTATCTGATCGGCTGGCTGGTCATCCCGTCCGAGGGCGACACCGCCTCGCCGATCGAGTCGCTGCTCGGCAAGGGCCGCTCCGGGATGCAGCCGATCTCCGTGGTGCTGCTCGGCGGCGCCGCGCTGATGACCTTCGCGTTCATCGTCAACAGCGGAGCACGGGCCAGCATGCTGGCCGCCGCGGTGATCATCGGCGCCTTCCTGCTGATCAAGCGGGGTGGGGTGACCGGGCGGGACGATGCGGCCTTTCCCGCGGCCGCGGCGCCGCCCCCGCCGCCCGGCCCGGCTCCGGCGGCTGACCCGGCACCTGCCGAGCCGCCTCTTGAGGAGCCGACCCTGGCCTTCACCGCGCCGCCCGCAGCCGCGCCGGCCACGGAACCGGTGACCCCGCAGCCGACGCCCGCCCGGCCGACGGTTCCGCCGGTGGCCCCGCCGCTGATCACCAAGGAGTCACCGATCAGCGGCTACCGCCCGCCGTTCGCGCCGCACGGCCCGTACGCGAGTGCCCCGCCTCCTCCCCCGCAGCCGCCCGCCGGCAAGCCGAAGCCGCCGAAGCCGCCGAAGGAGCGCTCGGTCCTCGGCCGCCTCACCTTCTTCGCGGTCGTGCTCGTGATGGGCGTGCTGGCCGTGCTCGACATGGCCGGGGTGAGCGTCGCGATCTCCGTCTACTTCGCCACCGCGCTGGTCACCATCGCGCTCGGGCTCATCGTCGGCACCTGGTTCGGCCGGGCCCGCGGTCTGATCGTGCTCGCTCTGGTGGTCACTTTCGGCCTCGTCGCCTCCACCGGCATCGAGCGCTTCGGCCAGGACGTCACGCCCAGCGTCTACCGCCCGGCCAGTCTCGCCGAGGTGGCCGACCGCTACGACTTCACGTTCGGCAACGTGACGCTCGACCTGACCCAGGTGGACTTCACCGGACCGGAACAGGTCACCGCCATCACCATGAACCTCGGCCAGTTGCGGGTGCTGCTCCCGCCGAAGGTGGACGTCAGCACCGAGGTGCGCGTGGAAGGCGGCCGCGCCGTGCTCTTCGGCACCCAGCACAACGACCCCGGCGCCCTGTCGACGACCGACCTCGGCGCCGACGGCGCCGGTGGCGGGACCCTGCTGCTCAACGTCAAGATGGATGTCGGAAACGTGGAGGTGGCCCGATGAAGCCGCACCGGATGGACGCCGTCTCGCTCAGCTTCGGCCTGCTCTTCCTGGCGATCGCCTTCTGGTGGGCGATCTCCCGGGTGGTCACGCTGCACCTGCCGGCCCTCGGCTGGATCGTCGCCGGCGGACTCATCTTCTTCGGGATGGTGGGGCTGCTCGGAGCGATCCGTTCCGGTCGCCGCGAGGTGCCCGGGCCGGTCCCGGCCGAGGCTGTCGTCGAGACGCCGGGTGACCTGCCGCCGGAGATGCACGCCTCGATCGTCCAGGAGCTGCTCGACAACCCGGCCACCCGCCTGGACGAAGAGCAGCGCAAGGGCAATATGCTCGCGGAATGACCCCGAATCCCGTACCCGGTGTGGGTGCCCGGGCCGCTCGTGCCCTGACCGCAGAGTTCGCCCGCCAGAACACGGCCACGTCGGCGCTGCTGATCGGCGCCGACCACGCCTCCACCGTGGTGGCGGCCGCCGTCGAGGCGCTGCTTCCCGGTGACACCCTGACCCTGGTTCCCGGCGAGCACAGCAGCACCGACGTGCTGCGCGGGCACATCACCGGCCTGGGCAGCTGGGTCGCTGACCGGGTGAAGATCGTCGAGTCGCTGGACGAGGCGCAGCCGGCCGACGTGGTCATCCTGGGCGAGCCGCTGACCGGCACCGCCGACGAGACCCGGGCCCTGCTGGACCGGCTCGGCAAGCACCTCTCCGACGGCGCGGTGCTGTCGGTCGCCACGCCCGCCGCGCCGGGCCGGACCGCGGGCGCCGCCGCCGAGCTGTTCCGGCAGAGCGCGCTCTTCGGCGTCGGCTCCGACCTCGTCGTCCGCAACCAGCCGCCGCTGCGGGTGCACAAGCTGCGCTTCAGCCCGGCCGACGTGACCACCGCCGCGACCCTCGCCCCGACGTACCGGCCGTCCAGCGTCCCGGTCACCCGCACCATGCACATCGACTCCAACGGCGTCGCCGCGGCCGGCATCGCGCTCGGCCTGGCCTACGTCGCCCGCCGCGCGCGGCCCAAGTCCAAGCTCTGGCTGCTGCCCGCGATCGCCGCCGCCCCGGTCGCCGCGTTCTTCCGCGACCCGGAGCGTGACGTGCCGGGCGACGCGTCCGCCGTGGTCGCCTCCGCCGACGGCAAGGTCCTCTCGGTCGAGCGCATGCAGGACGAGCGTTTCGGCCCCGGTGAGTGGCTCCGCATCGCGGTCTTCCTGTCCGTTTTTGACGTGCACGTCAACCGCTCGCCGGTGGCCGGCCGGGTGGCCGACTACTTCGTCGAGGAGGGCGGTTACGCGAACGCGATGACCGCCGCGGCCGAGCACAACGTCGCCGCCTACACCGTGCTCGACACCGAGCAGGGCACCGTCGTGGTCGCGCAGCGGACCGGCCTGATCGCCCGCCGCATCGTGCAGCGCACCCCGGTCGGCACGCTGCTGGCCAAGGGCGAGCGGTTCGGCCTCATCCGGTTCGGCTCGCGCACCGACGTCTATCTGCCGGCCGACAGGGCCGAGGCGGTCGTCAGCGTCAGCGAGCGGGTCATCGGCGGCTCCACCGTCATCGCCCGCTGGAAATAACCCCTGTTCAGTACGGCCAGCAAAGTCCCGTACCCACACCGCGAGGTCGCTGCACGCCCCAGGCCGTGCAGCGACCGCCGGGCGTGAGCGCTTGGTCCCCCTCCACCCCAGAAGCGTGGGGAGTTCGGGTGCGCTCCGCGCCCGAACTCCCCACACAAGAACTCGCAGCTCGGGGTGCGCTGCGTGCCCGAGTCGATCAACAAGAAGAGGCCGCCCCGAAGGGCGGCCTCTTGTCTGTTTCGGGTCAGACGCGCTTGGCGCGCATCCAGAGGACCGGGCCGCTGACCAGGTAGGTGGCGACGATCAGCACGAAGGTCATCCGCGGCTGCATGAGCGCGCCGACCACCGGCAGCAGCAACAGCCACGGCGGGAGCTTCACGATCCGGGCGAGCTTCGCGTACGGGAAGCTGGAGACCATCGCGACGGCCAGCAGCGCCACGCCACCGAGCAGCGCCATGCCGGGCAGCGGCAGCCCGATCAGCACGGTGAGCGCGAGCACCGCGGCGGCCATCGTGGTGGGCACGCCGCAGAAGAACCGGCCGTCCTTGGGCGAGACGTTGAACCGGGCCAGCCGGACCGCGGCGCAGCCGGCGACCAGCGCGCAGGCGACCGCGGCGGCGGCCTGCGGCACCGAGTCGACGAGTGAGGCATAGACCACGACGGGCGCGGCGAGACCGAAAGAGCACATGTCGGCGAGCGAGTCCATCTGGGCGCCGAACGGGCTCTGCACGCCCAGCTTGCGCGCCAGCGCGCCGTCCAGGCCGTCGAAGATCACGCAGGCGACCAGGAACGCGGCCGCGAGCCGCGGCTGTCCGTCCATGGCCAGGAAGATCGCCATCAGGCCGAGGCCGAGGCTGGCCAGGGTGCAGCCCTGGACCACGGCGAAGCTCACGCGGCGGGACAAGGTGTGCTCACCCGGAAGCAGAGGAATCGACTCCGACGTCGACTCGGCGGCGGCTGCCGGCGCGTCGACCAGCGCGCTGGGCGCCGGCACAGTGCGGGTCCGGGACAGCTCCGGCCCGGTGTACAGCACCTCGGCCCGGGTCGCGGTCGCGGACCTCCTGGTCTCGGCAGAGCGGCGGCCCACCCGAACCAACAGGGCTTGCCGGGCGAGCGTTCCGCCGCGGCGCAGCCGGCCTGCCCAACGACGTCCGGCGGGACGGGGACTATCCGTCGAACGACGCCGGCGCCAAGGGGTACTCGGCACGTGCTTCCTCCATGGAGTTCGGGTGTTCCGCCGGACTGTCAAGAGACCAGCGAAATTGCGGACTACACCATCGCACAGCCGGACGGCCTTGGCGAGAGGGCGAACGATCCTCGAGTACAACAACGACAACCGACGGTTTCATCCCGCTGACGGACCGACGGACGCTCACTCAGCCTTCCGGACACTAATTTTAGCCCGTGTGAGCCACAGCATCCCGTGACAGCTCGGTGAGGGGGAGGTTGTCGAGCTCGGCGGGAGCGAACCAGGCGGCCTCCGCAGTCGAGCCGCCGGCCGCCTCAGTGACTGCGGCGACGGTCGGCTCATCGACTCTGACCTGGTACAACACTCTAATCACGTGCCAGTCCATCGGGACGCCCTCGGGACCCATCGCGGCTGGGTCGTACCGATGGCCGACCCCCAGCAAATTCATGATCCGGCCCCGTTGTGACGTCTCTTCATAGAGTTCCCGGGCCAGCGCGCGCTCCGGGGTCTCGCCGAAGTCGGTGCCGCCACCGGGGAGGTGCCAGCGGCCCCCGCCCGGATATCCCGGGGCGATCCGGGTCAGCAGGACGCGGCCGGCCGGGTCGGTGACCAGCCCGTACGCGCCGAATCGCTGCACCCGGGTGGACGGGACCGCCGGAACCGGACCGGGCGGCGGCGCCACCGGGGCGTCGGAGAATCGGATACCGAGGACACGAGCCGTGAACGGCAGCAGCGGCCGGTCCGCCACCTCCGCCGGTTGGACCCAGGCGGCCAGGTCGGTGGTGCCGTCGGCCTCGGGCCGCAGGTCGCCGCCGGCCACGTCGACGTCGTAGATGATCCGGTCGACGTGCTCGATCGAGTCGTCGGGCAGGCGGGTCAGGTCGGCCAGCACCGTCCGCGGGCGGATCACGCGGACCGCGAGGCCGGTCTCCTCGGCGAACTCCCGGACGACAGTGTCGTCCGGGTGCTCACCGTGTTCGATGCCGCCGCCGGGCAGCGACCAGACATCGGGGAAGGCGCTGGCGGCCGATCCGCGGGTCAGCAGCACGCGGCCCTCGGCGGTGCGGCACACCGCGTACGCCGCGGCCCTTCTCCTGATCTTCACCGCGCCTAGATTAGCCGCGCGGCTCGCAACGCATCGGCGGTGACCTCGGTCAACCGGTCGGCGGCCAGCTCGGCGACCTCCTTGAGCGGCATCCACCGGGCCTCGTCGGTGGAGCCGCCCACGTCGTGGATGGCCACCTCGGTCGGCTCGTCCACCACCACCCGGTAGAAGGCGCGCACGCCGTGCCAGTCGATCGGGTAGCCCTCCGGGCCGAGCGAGGCGGCGTCCCGGTGACTGGCCACGCCGAGCAGCTCGACCAGCCGGCCCCGCTGCCCGGTCTCCTCGACCAGCTCACGGATCAGCGCGGTGCCGGGCTGTTCGCCGTAGTCGGTCCCGCCACCGGGCAGGTGCCAGCAACCCGCACCCGGATATCCGGGCGAGATCCTGGTGAGCAGCAGATTTTCGTACGGGTCGGTGGCGATCGCGTACGCCGCGAACCGCTGCGCCCTATGCAGGCCGTCCGGCCCCCGATAGGCGTAGAAGGAGGGGAAGTCGGGCACCTCCTCGGGCCGCAGGTCGGCGGAGGCGGCCGGCAACCCGAGCGCGGCCGCGGTGAACGGTCGCAGCCGCAGCCCCTGGGCCTCTTCGAGGGTGTGCCAGCGGGCCAGGTCGGTGGCCTGGCCGACCCGGTCGATCAGGTTGCCGCCACGGATCGACACCGAGTAGATCAGCCGGTCGGTGTGGATGGTGACGCCTCGGTGCGGCAGCGAGCGCATGTCGGCGAGGACGTCACGCAGCCCGGAGACGGCGACGGAGAGGCCGGTTTCCGCCGCCGTCTCACGGACGACGGTGTGGTTGGGGTCTTCGCCGTGGTCGACGGCGCCGCCGGGCAGCGACCAGACTCCGGGTGTGCCGGAGCGGGTCGAGGCCCGGACCAGGAGGATGCGGCCCGCGTCGTCATGCGCGACGGCGTAGGCGGCGATCCTGCGGAGCGGTTCCAGTGCGGGGGTCACGGGCGGCAATTCTGCCCGGATTATGTTACCTCTCAAGAACTTCTGTCGGGTTCCTGACAGTGGGATAGCGGTGAGTAATGGCAGCTCAGGACGATTTCACCTGCCCTGAGCTATAGATCCACTACTGACAGTCACTCCCACTCGATGGTGCCCGGTGGCTTGCTCGTGACGTCCAGAACCACCCTGTTGATCTCGCGGACCTCGTTGGTGATCCGGTTCGAGATCTTGGCGATCAGGTCGTACGGCAGGCGCGACCAGTCGGCGGTCATCGCGTCCTCGCTGGAGACCGGCCGCAGCACCACCGGGTGCCCATAGGTGCGGCCGTCGCCCTGCACACCGACACTGCGCACGTCGGCGAGCAGCACCACCGGGAACTGCCAGACACCCCGGTCCAGCCCGGCCGCGGTCAGCTCCTCGCGGGCGATCAGGTCGGCCTGGCGCAGGATGTCCAGCCGCTCCCGGTCCACCGCGCCGATGATCCGGATCGCCAGGCCGGGACCGGGGAACGGGTGCCGCTGCACCATCGCCTCGGGCAGGCCCAGCTCGGCGCCGAGCGCCCGCACCTCGTCCTTGAACAGGGTGCGCAGCGGCTCGATCAGCGCGAACTGCAGGTCGTCGGGGAGGCCGCCGACGTTGTGGTGCGACTTGATGTTCGCCGTGCCGGTGCCACCGCCGGACTCCACCACGTCCGGGTAAAGCGTGCCCTGCACCAGGAACTCGATGTGCCGCTCGGCGTCCAGCTCACGAGCCGCGGCCTCGAAGGTGCGGATGAACTCGCGGCCGATGATCTTCCGCTTCTGCTCCGGGTCGGTGACCCCCGCCAGGTGCCCGAGGAACTGGTCCGAGGCGTCGACGACCTTGAGCCGGATGCCGGTGGCGGCGACGTAGTCCTTCTCCACCTGCTCGGCCTCGCCGGCGCGCAGCAGCCCGTGGTCCACGAAGATGCAGGTGAGCTGGTCACCGATGGCCTTGTGCACGAGGGCCGCGGCGACCGCGGAGTCGACCCCGCCGGAAAGACCGCAGATGACCTGCTTGTCCCCCACCTGCGAGCGGATCAGAGCGACCTGGTCATCGATGATGTTGCCGGGGGTCCAGGTCGGCTCGATGCCGGCGATGTCGTACAGGAAGCGCTTGAGCATCTCCTGGCCCTGCTCGGTGTGCGCGACCTCGGGGTGGAACTGCACACCGGCCCGCTTCGCGGTGAGGTCCTCGAAGGCCGCGACCGGGGCGCCCGGCGTCGACGCGGTGACCGCGAAGCCCTCCGGCGCGACCGCCACGCTGTCGCCGTGACTCATCCAGACCGGCAGGTCGGCAGGCAGGTCGCGGAGCAGGGTGCCACCCTGCGCGGCGAGCAGGGTCCGGCCGTACTCCCGGGAGCCGGTGTGCGCGACCGTGCCGCCGAGCGCCTGGGCCATCGCCTGGAAGCCGTAACAGATGCCGAAGACCGGCACGTCGTTGTCGAACAGGCCGGCGTCGAGCACCGGGGCGCCCGGCTCGTAGACGCTGGACGGGCCGCCGGACAGGATGATCGCGGCAGGGTTCTTCGCCAGCATCTCGGCCACCGGCATCGAGTGCGGGACGATCTCGGAGTAGACGCGGGCCTCACGGACCCGGCGGGCGATCAACTGGGCGTACTGGGCGCCGAAGTCGACGACGAGAACGGGACGCGGGGTACTCACCCGGCGAGTTTACCGGCGGCGATGAACACGGAATGCGACGAGGGGCCGGTCCTTACGGACCGGCCCCTCGTGAAAGCGGAGCGTCAGGCGCGGTAGTAGGTACGGGTGGTCAGATAACGGACGTTGCCCGCCTTGTCGTACACCCGGACCCGGACCTTCATCGTCTTCTTCTGCTTGGCCACCTTGAAGGAGAGCTTGTAGCCCGCCGTCGTGTCGGTGGCCGCCACCTTGCCGTTCACCAGCAGCTGGACCTTGCTGATGCCCGACTTGTCACTGGCCTTGACCGAGACCGAGACGGTGCCCTTCACGCGCGCCTTGTTCTTCGGCGCCTTGGTGATCGTCGCGGACGGCAGGACGTTGTCCGCGACGAGCGTGCGAACTCCGGTCCAGCGGGCGTTGCCGGCCTTGTCGGTGATCTTCATCTGCACCTTGACGGCGCCGTTACGGCTCCTGGTGTAGAGCTTCGGGCCCCACGGGTAGGTGTAGTCCCAGCTGTGCCACTTGCCGTCGACGTACAAATCGATCTTGCCGATGCCGGACCAGTTGTCCTTCAGGCCGGTCGGCGTGATGGTGACGGTGCTGCGCACCTTGGCGTTCTGGGCCGGGCTGATGCCGGTCGCGACCGGCGCCGTGGTGTCGGTGCCCTTGGTGAGCGCCGCGTTCGCGTCCACCAGGCCCTTCTCGGTCCAGCCGTTGTACCGGGCGGAGGCGCGGATCGAGTTCATCAGGCTCCACCCGTTGTACCGCGGGTTCTTCGACGCGACGAGCGCGGCGACACCGGCGACCAGCGGCGCGGCGAACGACGTGCCCTGCACCTCGTACTCGTCGTAGTCCCGGTCCCAGCAGCGCGACCGGTCGCCGTCCCAGCAGTAGTAGCCGTTGTTGCGCATGCCGGCGGTGATGCCGGGCGCCGCGACATCCACCCAGCTGCCGTAGCTCGAGAAGCTCGCCCGGGCCTGGCCCCCGGACCGGGTGTTGCTGGCGCCGACGGCGAGCACATCGCCGTACGCCGCGGGGTACTGCTTGGCGCTGGTGCCCTCATTGCCGGCCGCCGCCACGACCAGCACCCCACGCCCGGCCGCGTAGGCCACCGCGTCCTGCACCGCCGGCGAGTTGCCCGGGCCACCGAGCGACAAGTTGATGATCTTCGCACCCTGCTGGGCGGCGTAGATGATGCCCTGAGCGATGTCGGTGTTCCAGCCCGAGCCGCCGGCGTCGAGGACCTTGACCGGCAGGATCTCGCACTGCGCGCACACACCGGCCATGCCGGTCCCGTTGTCCGGGGTGGCGGCGATCAGGGACGCGACAACGGTGCCGTGCGGGAACCCGCCGTCGTCCGAGGCGTTGGTGTCGTTGTTGACGAAGTCGTAGCCGGGCAGCACCCGGCCGGACAGGTCGCCGACTGCCGAGACGCCGGTGTCGATCACGGCGACCTTCACCGGGCCGCCGGTGGTGGTGTTCCACGCGGTCGGGATCCGGATCTGACCGAGCTCAGGCTGGCGATTGTTCGTGTACACCGGGTCGTTCGGGGCGGCGAACGCCTTCACCTGTGTGTCCACCTGCACGTACGCGACATCCGGGTCGCGCTTCAGCGAGGCGATCAGGGAAGCCTGCCGGTTCTTCGGGACCTGGAGCGACTTGGCGCCCACCTCGGCGAGCAGGTCGCGGGAGAAGGTCCCGCGCCGCGCGTCGAGACCGGCCATGCCCAGCGCGCTCAGACTCGACAGGTTCGCCTTGGCGTCGACGCCGGCCTTGAGGCCGACGATGAGCCGGACCTGCTCCGCGGACGTGGACGTGGGCGGACTGGTGGCCGCGTTGGCCACGCCGTAGGCACCGAGGCCTGCGGCGAGTGAGGCGGCCGCCAAGCCGACGGTGGCTCGCCGGTGCAAAGACTTCATTCGCTACAGACCCTCCCCGTAGCGACGGTCGCGTATCGACGCATCGCGCGGGTCAGCGTACTGGCGATCTTAAATTCCGCAATCCCCGATTCCATTGAACGGGATGTGCACCGCCATTGAGCAGCACAGGGTTGTCCTCTACGGTTCCGGTATGCGGAACAGCAAGATCACGTGGGCGGTGATCGCCGGCGCGGTGATCGCACTGCTCGCGGGCGTGGGCGTGGCGATCGCGGTGAGCCGAGGATCATCCGAGCCCACCGCCGCCCCGGTGGGCGCGGCATCGCCGTCCGGAGCCCTCGCCGCACCCTCGGCCTCCGCCTCACCCGCGCCCTCCCCCGGCGCCGACATCAAAGGCCCGCTCAACCTGGTGCTGATCGGTGTCGACACCCGGGTGTCCGTCCCGGATTGGGAACCGCACGCGGACGCCATCCTGCTGCTGCACGTCGACGCCGGACTCGACTCGGGCTATCTCTACTCGCTGCCGCGCGACCTCCGCGTCGACATGCCGGCCTTCCCGAAAGCGGGCTTCGGCGGCGGACGCTACAAGATCACCGAAGCGATGAGCCGCGGCTCCCGGATCCCGGGCTCCGACCGGACCAGCGTCGAGCAGGGTTATGAGCTGCTCACCAGGACCCTCAGCGGATACACCGGGATCAAGACGTTCCAGGCCGGCGCGGTGCTCAACTTCGGCGGCCTGCGCAAACTCGTCGACCAGCTCGGCGGCATCGACATGACGATCGACCAGCGGGTCCGGTCGCGGCACCGCAAACCGGACGGCTCACTGCGCCCGCTCGCCCCCGGAGGCGGGGACCACGTCGGCCCGCAGAAGGTCTACAACCCCGGCCGGCAGCGCCTGGTCGGGTGGGAGGCGATCGACTACGCCCGCCAGCGCTACGGCCTGCCCAACGGCGACTACGACCGGCAGCGGCACCAGCGGCAGATGATCGAGGCCATCGTCACGAAGGGGCTGTCCCTCGACCTCACCGACCCGGGCCGGCTCGGCGGCGTGATCAACGCCCTCGGCGAGTCGCTGGTGTACGTGGGCGGGCGTACCCCGTTCGAGTACGCGTACGCCCTCCGGGACCTCACCCCCGCGAAGATCACCACCGTCGACCTGCCCGGCGACGGAATCGGCCGGGGCGGTGGCTACCTGGGAGAACAGCTCAAGGAAGAGGGCCGCGGCTTCATCAAGGCGGTGGCCCGGAACCAGGCCGCGGCATATCTGCGGCAGCATCCCGGGCTGATCGACAAGGGGTAGACGTAACCTCGATCTCATGACGCGACGGGGTGCCGGCCTGCTGGCCGCGGTGGTGCTGCTCGCCGGGTGCTCGGACACCCCTGACCCCGGCCCGGCGCCCAGTCCCACCCGGGCGCCGGATTTCCGGCCCGGGGCGGACGGCGCCGGCGACCCCTACTTCCCCAAATACGGCAACGGCGGATACGACGTCGCCGGGTACGACCTCGACCTGCGCTACGAACCGGACAACGGACGCCTCAGCGGCACCGCCACCATCACCGCGACCGCCACACAGGACCTGTCCCGGTTCAACCTCGACCTGGCCCGCCTCACCACCAGCAAGGTCACTGTGGACGGCGCCGACGCCACCGCCGCCGCGCAGGGCAACGAACTCGTGATCACGCCGGCCACCGGCATCCCCACCGGGCGCGAGTTCACCGTCGTGATCCGGTACGCCGGGGTTCCCGGGCCGCTCGAGAACGAGACCCTGGGCGAGGGTGGCTGGCTGCGCACCCAGGACGGCGCCATCGCCCTCGGCCAGCCCGAGTCGGCCAGCACCTGGTACCCCGTCAACGACCACCCGTCCGACAAGGCCACCTTCCGGCTGGCGATGACCGTCCCGAACGGCGTCGAAGCGATCAGCAACGGCGTGCCCGGCGAACGGCAGACGAAGGACGGCTGGACGACCTGGCGCTGGTCCGAGAACTCACCGATGGCGAGCTACCTGTCCACCGTGGTGATCGGGCAGTACCGGATCACCACCGGCACCCACGACGGCAAGCCGATGATCACCGCGATCCCCGACTCCCTGCCCGCCGACGGGGCGGCCGCCCGGTCCCTCGCCCGCACCGGCGAGATCACCGACCACCTCGCCACCTGGTTCGGCCCCTACCCGTTCGGCGCGAACGGCGGCGTCGTGGTCGACGAGGACCGGATCCGGTACGCACTGGAGACCCAGACCCGCCCGGTGTACGGCAACACGTTCTTCGCCGGTGGGGTCAACCCGGGCGTGGTGGCCCACGAACTGGCCCATCAGTGGTTCGGCGACAGCGTGGCGCTGAGCCGGTGGCAGGACATCTGGCTGAACGAGGGGTTCGCCACCTATGCGGAATGGCTGTGGTCCGAGAAGGACGGCGGGGACACCGCGGAGGAGATCTTCGAGCGGACGTACCGGGCGTTCGACTGGAGCGAGCCGCCCGGGGACCCGGGGGCCAGCCGGATCTTCGGGATCTCGGTCTACCAGCGGGGCGGGATGACTGTGCATGCGCTGCGCCGCACCATCGGCGACGACGCGTTCACCAAGCTGGTCACATCCTGGACCAGCGAGCACCGCGACGGCAACGTCACCACCGACCAGTTCATCGCCGCCGCCGAGGCCGCCTCCGGCAAGCAGCTCGACGACCTCTTCCAGGCGTGGCTCTTCGGCACCGAGCGGCCGCCCGCCCCGCAATGACGGAACCGGTGCGGAGAGCTGCCTCCGCACCGGCCGTAGGTCGTACCCGGAAGGTCTATCGGTCGAGGACCAGACCGACCTTCTGGAACTCCTTGACGTCGCGGTAACCGCATTTGGCCATCGCCCGCCGCAACCCGCCGAACAGGTTCAGCTGGCCGTCGGGGCGGTTGGCCGGCCCGTACAGCACCTCTTCCAAGGTGCCGTCCGGCTCCCCGGCGATGCAGAAACCGCCGCGCGGCAGGGCCGGGTGGCTGGCCGCGGAATGCCACCACGCGCCGCCGGCGGGGGCACCCTCGGCGAGGGACAGGGGCTCGCCGAGCATGACCGCGTCGGCGCCGCAGCCGATCGCCTTGGCGATGTCGCCGGACGTGGCGATGCCGCCGTCGGCGATCAGATGCACGTACCGGCCGCCGGTCTCGTCCAGGTAGTCGCGGCGTGCGGCCGCGGCGTCGGCGATCGCGGTGGCCATCGGCACCCGGATGCCGAGGACGGTGTCCGTCGTGGACCATTCGTCGGCGCCGACACCGACGATGACGCCGGCCGCGCCCGTCCGCATCAGGTGCAGGGCGGTCTTGTAGTCGGTACAGCCGCCGACGATGACCGGCAGGTCGAGGTCGGCGATGAACTCCTTGAGGTTCAGCGGCTCGTCGGTGGTGGAGACGTGCTCGGCGGAAACCAGGGTGCCCTGGATGACCAGCAGGTCCACACCGGCGTCCAGCACCACCGGGGCGAGCGTCAAGGTGTGCTGCGGGGACACCCGTACGGCCACGGTGACGCCACCGGCGCGGATCTGGCGGACCCGTTCGGCGATCAGCTCCGGCTTGATCGGTTCGGCGTACACCTCCTGGAGCCGCTTGGTGGCGTCCGCGTCCTCGTCCAGCGAGGCCAGCTCTTCGAGGATCTTGGTGGGGTCCTCGTAGCGGGTCCAGAGGCCCTCGGCGTTGAGCACACCCAAGCCGCCGAGACGGCCCAGGGCGACCGCCGAGTCGGGGCTCATGGTGGCGTCCGAAGGATGCGCGATGCAGGGGATCTTGAAGGGGTACGCGTCGAGGCGCCACTCGGTGGACACGTCGTCCACGTCACGGGTGCGACGGCTCGGAACGACCGCGATGTCATCCAGGTGGTAGCCGCGCTGGGCGGTCTTGCCTAGGCCGATCTCCACTACGTCACGCATGGCAGGGATGCCTTCAATTCGTTCTCAGGGGCGGTGGTCGGGGTGGTCGGAACCGGTCAACGGGAGTGGTAGTTCGGAGCCTCGACAGTCATCTGGATGTCGTGCGGGTGGCTCTCCTTGAGCCCGGCCGCGGTGATCCGGATGAGCTGTCCCCGCTCCTGCAGGTCGGGGATGGTCTCCGCGCCCACGTAGCCCATGGCCGCCCGCAACCCGCCGATCAGCTGGTGCGCCACCCTGGACAGAGGTCCACGATAGGGCACCTGGCCCTCGACACCCTCGGGAACCAGCTTGTCCTCGTTCACGTCCTGCTGGAAGTACCGGTCCTTGGAGTAGGACTTGGCCTGGCCGCGGGACTGCATCGCGCCGAGCGAACCCATACCGCGGTACGACTTGTACTGCTTGCCGTTGGCGAAGATCAGCTCGCCGGGGCTCTCCTCCGAGCCGGCCAGCAGGCTGCCCAGCATCACGGTGCTGGCGCCGGCCACGATCGCCTTGGCGATGTCACCGCTGTACTGGATACCGCCGTCACCGATCACCGGGACGCCGGCCGGGCGGCAGGCCCGGTTCGCCTCCATGATGGCCGTGATCTGAGGCACGCCCACACCCGCGACGATCCGCGTCGTGCAGATCGCGCCCGGCCCGACTCCGACCTTCACCGCGTCGGCACCGGCCTCGACGAGAGCCTGGGCCCCCGCGAACGTGGCGACGTTGCCGCCGACGATGTCGATCGGGACGTCCTTCTTCAGCCGCGCGACCATCTCCAGCACCGCACGCTGGTGGCCGTGCGCGGTGTCGACGATGACCACGTCCACACCGGCGTCGACCAGCTCGCGGGCCCGCTTGTAAGAATCGTCGCCGACGCCGACGGCCGCCGCCACCCGCAGCCGGCCCTGCGCGTCCTTCGCCGCGTTGGGGAACTGCTCGCTCTTGGTGAAGTCCTTCACCGTGATCAGCCCACGCAGACGGCCGCTCTCGTCGACCAGCGGCAGCTTCTCCACCTTGTGCCGGCTCAGCAGCACCAGCGCGTCGTCCTTGCTGACCCCGACCGGCGCGGTGATCAGCGGCGCCTTGGTCATCACGTCGCGGACCTTGGCGTCGAAGTCGCTGACGAACCGCATGTCACGGTTGGTCACGATGCCGACCAGCACACCGTCGGCGTCGACGACCGGGGCGCCGGAGATCCGGTACCGCGCGCACAGCGCGTCGACCTGCCGCAGCGTGTCGTCGGGGCCGCAGGTGACCGGGTTGGTGATCATGCCGGACTCGGACCGCTTCACCAGGTCGACCTGCGCCGCCTGATCCTCCACCGAGAGGTTGCGGTGCAGCACGCCGATGCCGCCCTGACGGGCCATGGCGATCGCCATCCGCGCCTCGGTGACGGTGTCCATGCCGGCGGACAGCAGAGGAATGGAGAGCTCGACGTTGCGCGTCAGGCGCGTCAAGGTGTTGACCCGGCTGGGCACCACGTCCGACTCGCCGGGCTGCAGCAGCACGTCGTCGAAGGTCAGACCGAGAGGAACGGTGCGGGCGCTGTCAGTTTCCACAAATCATCCCTAGACAAGAGGCGGAGTCCATCATCCTACCCATCCCGGCAGTGGCACCCGGGCGGCGGACAGAACGTGCGGGCCAGCACAGCAGCGGGCGGGGTGAGTACGGTATGGGGGTGCAAGATGAGCCGATCGACCCGTTCAACGGCGACCCGACCGACCCGGCCGCCGGACTCGACGACCCCAACGAGGACGCCGAGTCCGAACCGCTGACCGAGGACGAGCGCCAGGACGTCCTGGAGGACCTTTCCGACCTGGAGATCTACCAGGCGTTACTGAGTCCGACAGGCATCCGTGGGCTGGTGATCGAGTGCGAGGACTGCCACGAGCCGCACTACTTCGACTGGGACCTGCTCCGGGGCAACCTGCGCCACCTGCTGAGCAGCGGACGGCCGCGGGTGCACGAGCCGGCCTTCGACCCGGACCCCGACCACTACGTCACCTGGGAGTACGCCCGGGGTTACGCCGACGGCGTCCACGACACCCTGACCGAGGGCACTGATTAATTGCTCCGCTTCGCTCCGCGGGCAAACGCCTTTTAACCGGTGAGGAGGCAGGCGATTTCCCGCCGCCCGCAAACCCCGCGGGCGTCGGAAAATCACTTGCCTCCTCACCGGCGGCGTTTGCGGGGGTGACCGGGACGGCCACGAGTACCGCGGGGGTGGCCGGGTTGGCCGCGGGTTCCGCAGGTTGGCCGTGGGTGACGGTGGGTGGCCTGGGTGTTGGTGTTGGTTAGGCGACCAGGCCTGCTCGGAAGCCGGCGGCTACCGCGTGGGCTCGGTCGCGGGCGCCGAGCTTGCGGAAGAGCCGCCGGGCGTGGGTCTTGACCGTGTCCTCGGACACGAACAGCTCCCGGCCGATCTCCGCGTTGCTCTTGCCGTCGGCCATTCCCCGGAGCACCTGCAGCTCCCGCTCGGTGAGCGTGAGCCGCCGGCCGGTCGGCGCCGCGTCGGCCATGCCGACCCCGGCCTCGTTGCCGGGCCACGCCACCATCGGCCGTCCGGTCGCCGGGTCGATCGGCGCGTCACCGCGCTGCGCCGGGACCATCGGTGAGTTGGGCAGCATGGCCGGCACAGCGGCCGCGTTCGGCACCCCCATGCCGGGGCCCCCGTGATACTGGCCACGGGCGGCCGGTGAGTTGTTGTTGCGAGCGCCGCCGGCCACCGTGGCCGGTTGCGCGTTCGCGCCGTTGATCGGCATGCCCTGTGGCCGTACCGGCAACAGCAGCAGGAGCAGTGCCTTGGCGACGACACTGACCAGGTCGTGCTCGACGCCACGGATGACGCCCCGGGCGCCGGCGGCGACGGCGGCCGCGGCGACCCGCGGATCTTCCGCGCCGAAGAGCACCACCTGCGCCTGAGGGGCACGGGCCAGTACGCGCCGGGTGAAACCGACGCTGTCAGGACGGGTCACGGCGGTGTCGGCCAGGACGACTTCGGCCGGCCGTTCCGCCAGTCGGATCATGGCCTCGGTCTCGCTGACCGCGGTCCGGACGACGCCGGTCATGCCGAGCCGGGCCGCGGTGGACGCGACGGTCTGGGCCGCCAGCGGGGTTCGGACGCACACGAGGACGGTACGCACAGTGATCCTCCTTCTCTCTCAGAGGAGATCACGCGAGGGCCGCAGCATTACGCGCTTTAGATGGAAAAAACGGGAAAGAAAGGTATGACTTGCCACCCCTTTGCCATGCCGCTCACGAAGACATCGACATCGTGCGTGTGAGGCGGCTGTGGCCGGGGTACACCGGCGAAAGGCCTGAGCCAGGCTCCCCACGAACAACACTCCGCGGTGCCGCGCGGGAGGAGGGTGTTGATGTCGAACGTTCGCAGACTGCCCGGACCCATCGCCGATCTTTGGGACTGGCAGCGGCTGGGACTTTGCCGGGGCCGGGACAGTGCGCAGTTCTTCCACCCCGACGGCGAACGCGGGTCGTCCCGCAACCGCCGTGAGGCCAAGGCGAAGTCCGTGTGTGGCGCCTGCCCGGTTCGGGCGGAGTGCGCCGCGCACGCCCTCGCGGTTCGCGAGCCGTACGGCGTGTGGGGAGGTTTCAGCGAATCGGAGCGGCTGCGGCTGCTCGCGGTCGGCTGGGAGGATCTGGCCGATCGTCACGGACGTGTCGACCTTGTCCGGCTCGAGGCACGCCTCGGCCGACCCCACAAGTCGGCGGTGCCCGCACAGCGGCAGGCACCGGCGGCCTGACGCCGCCCGGCGCGCGGCAGCACCAAACGGCTGGCGATACGGTCCTCGGACGAGGGCCGTGTCGAGTGGTTCCGCGGTTCTTCAACCGCATCGGTGGACATGCAAGCCACCGTATGAGCGACTTGCGCATTCGAGTCGGACCGAAAGTGCGGCTTCGGGCTAATCGATGTCGAGGGTGACCGCGTGCCACCCGGTCGCGCCGTCGGGATCCGGTGGGGCCGGCTCGGAGGTCTGTGTCACTCCATCGAGATCGGTCGCGCGCACCCGTAAGGTGTGTCGCCCGGCGGAGGCCGCCCAGCTCAGGCTCCACTGGCGCCAGGTGTCCGTGGAAACTGCCGGCGCCAGGTCGGCGAGCTGCCACGGGCCGTCGTCGACCTGCACCTCTACCTTGGCGATGCCGCGGTGTTGCGCCCAGGCCACCCCGGCCACCGTGACCGGGCCGGCCGGCCGGGCAGCCCCGGAGCGGGGAGTGTCGATCCGCGACTGGGTCTTCACCGGCGCCTGCGCCGACCAGCCGCGCGGAACCCAGTAGGCGTCGAAGTCGGCGAACCGGGTCAGCTCGATCTCGGTGATCCACTTGCAGGCGGAGACATAGCCGTACAGTCCGGGAACGATCATCCGGACCGGAAAACCGTGCCGGATCGGCAGCGGCTCGCCGTTCATCCCGATCGCGAGCAGCGCGTCCCGGCCGTCACGCAGCACCGCGGTCGGCGCGCCACAGGTCCAGCCGTCCACCGACCGCTGCACGACCTGATCGGCTCCGGGCAACGGGTCGGCCTCGTCCAGCAGCTCCTTGATCGGCGTGCCGAGCCAGAGCGCGTTGCCGATCAGATCCCCGCCCACCTCGTTGGAGACGCACGCCAGCGTCACGTACCGCTCGACCATCCGCCGCCGCAGCAGATCGTCCCAGGTCAGCGTGATCGGGTTGCGCACCATGCCGTGGATCCGCAGCTGCCAGGACGTCGGGTCCACCTGCGGCGAGACCAGCGCCGTGTCGATCTGGTAGAAATCGCGGTTCGGCGTGACATAGGGGACGGCACCGGGCGCCTGCACCCCCGCGGGCACCACGGGCGGCGGTTCGGCGGCGGCCGGGAGCGTCACCGCTTCGCGGGCCTCGTCGACCGTGCGCCAGGCGGTCAGCATGCGACCCGCCGCCCCACCGGCCGCGGCAACCGCGGCGACGATCCCCAGATCACGGAGGAACCTGCGGCGGCTTTCTTTGGGGTACGCGCCGAAGGCTCCCTCAACCGCAACGGCGCGTCCCGCCGGCGGTGACTCGGCACCTGCCGGGTCGAGGCCGTCCGCCTCCGCCGGGCTGAGCTGCCCACTCACCGGCCCGGCCGAACCCGCCGGGATCAGCTCCCGCGCCGGGACCGCCGGCTCCGCGTGCGCCGCCAACCGCAGCAGGTGCCGCAGCACGACGACCGCGAGCACCGCCCCGGCGACCGAGGGCAGCACCGATTCCAGGCCCGCTCCGGCCCGGGTGACCGCCGCGCCCGCCCCGATCGCACCGAACACCGCGATCCCGGCGGCGCCCGCCGCCCACCTGCGCCGGGCGAGGACGCCCATGCCGTACGCGTAGAGGCTCAGCAGCACGGCCGTGCCCACCAGCAGAGCTGTCTTGTCATGCACCCCGAAGACCTGGATGCCGAAGTCCTTGACCGCGGCCGGCACATGGTCGACCACCACGCCGCCGACCGCCACGATGGGCGCGGACCGCGCCCCGGTCACGACCGCGACCAGTTCGGCCGCGCCGATCGCCGCCGCCGCGGCGGCCACCCCGGACAGGCCGGCTTGCAGGGATGCTCTCACCACACCATCCTGCACCGGCGCGGACCGTTTCCACGGGTCGCGCCGGCGGCGGATCGATCGATGTGGCTCTTCCTAGCGCCTCCGCAGGCGGCGGATCGACTTGACGATGCCGTAGCCGCAGCCGGCCGCGACGGAGAGGAAGGACAGCCCCATGATGACTTCGACGCCGGTCTCGTCGTTGTCGGCCACCGCGGCCAGCAGCATCACGGCGGCGAGCAGGCCGGCGAAGAGCAGGATCGGGGAGAGCAGCACGAGCGCGACGACCGCGCCCGCCGAGCCGCCCCCGCCCTCCGCGGAGCTCTCCTGCGACGAGGGGCCCTGATAGGCCGGCGGCAGCTGACCCGGCTGCTGCTGGTCGGACGGGCGCGGCACCGGGATCCGCTCCGCGTCGCGCGGCGGCATCGGGGTGCGCAGCTCCGGGCGTACCCGGGCGTCCAGGGCCGGGACCAGGGCGTGCCCGTTGGCGAACAGCGTCGGCTCGAAGCTGACCTGGATGCCGTCGTGGCCGACGAACCGGCGGGCGCCGTCCGGCCAGGCCAGCACCGCGGCGCACTGGTCGAACCAGACTGTGGCGGCCGAGCCGTCGCCGACCACGCTGACGCCGCGCTCACCGGCGACCAGGCTGAGCTCGGGATCCTCCAGCGATGGGTACGACGTGCCCTGCACGACCTCGTCGGAGGAATTCGGGGCGGCCGTGTAGCCGGCCCAGTCGGCGCCGGTGCGGCCCGGCGTCATCATCAGGCCGTCGGCGTACGCCCTGGCGGCGACGGCGGCAACATCGTCCCGGGTGACCGCCCGCAGCTCGGTGAGCGCTTCGTCGAGAGTCAGCACCGACCGACCGGCCAGCAGGTTGAACGCCTGACCGGGCAGCCGGGAGCCGTTCTCCTCGGCGTGCGTGAGCTCCTCGCAACGCTGGTTCACCACCGTGGTCACGTCGGCCTGATCGATCACGCCGAGTCGCACGGCCGCCAGCACGTCCACGAAGCCGCCGAGGACGGCGCCCTGCTTCTCCGGCAGCGCGTCGGCGAACGCCGAGATCACCGCGGAGCCGTCGGCGCGGGGCTCGTAGTTGGAGGCCACCGTGTAGGAGAGACCGCTCTCCTGCCGCAGCGAACGGAACAGCATCCGCTCCAGCACGCCGGAGAAGACCGCGGCGCGCGGTTCCCGCCGCACGACCGAGTTCCAGGCGACCACGTTGGACGGACCGCTGAAGTACGCCGGCCGTACCGGAAGAGCGGACGACGGCGCCGGAACCGGCTGCCGGTAGCCGGCCGGTAGGTTGAGCTTGAGCCCGGCCGGCACGCCCGGGCCGGCGATCCAGAGCGCCGCGTTCTGCTGGGTGAAGTACCGCGCGACCCAGCCGCGCAGCTCGTCCGGGGTGATCCCGGTGAGACCCCACTCCGGATAGGTGACGACGCCGTAGTCCCGGGCGCCGTGCCGCCAGAGCGCCAGCGCCTCGGTCGGTCCTTCGCTGCGCCCGTTCTCCTCGGTCCGCAGGATCTCCTTCTCGGTGCTGAGCCGGTGCATCGGCAGGTCGCTCAACCCGGTGCAGACGCCGTTCAGGAAGGCGACGATGTCGGCCTCGGCGCCCTGCATGTGGAAGAACGTGTACTCCACCCCGGTGGCGCCGTTGTAGTGGTAGTCGGCCACCCCGAAGGAGTGCAGCGCCAGGTGCTCGACCAGGTGGGTGATGCCCCGCTTGGCCAGCGGCTCGTCGGCGAACCCGACCCGGAAGACCAGACCGGCGTGCATCGGTCCGTTCGTGGGCGCGAGGACGGTGGGTATCCCGTCGACGTCCAGTTGAGTGATCATCGGTTGCCTCCGAACGCCCAGGCCCGGGCCTGCTGGATCTGGGTGACGACGTCCTCGTTCACGTACGTCCACGGGTGCCGGGTGGCCATCGGGCCCAGCGCGCTGAAGGTGGCAGCCGCGGCCTGCCGGTCGTCGAGGAGCATGAAGATCAGGGCGAACGTGCTGAGCGCCTCGACCCAGCCGTACCCGCGGCGGAACTCCGGGTGCCAGATCGACCGCTGCGCGGCCTGGTAGATCTCCGCGCGCACCTGCTCACCGCGCAGGTAACCGAGCATGTCGTCGCGGGTGCTGCCGTCGAAGACGTGCTCGAGGTGCGCCTCCGCCACCAGCACCCCGTGCGGGCTGCCGGGCGGCGCGGCCTCCATCGCCTCCCGCGCGTACTGGTGCACCTGGTCCCAGCTGCCGCTCCACTTCGGGCAGAGGATCTGCAGGAGCTGGAGTTGGCCGGGCAGGTGGTGCGGGTCGGCGGTCATCAGCCGGTCGTGGCGGCGGCGGCTCTCCGCGACGCCGAGCTGGAGGCCGCGGGCCGAGGTGATCCGGGCGGTCCAGATCGCCGGGTCCTTCGGGTTGTACGCCGCCCCGTCGATCAGCACCTGCTCGGCCTTGCGCAGCCAGTCCCGGAACGCGGCGAACTGCTCCTGGCTCACGTACTGTGCGCTGGCCCCGGTGCGGATCTTCCACGCGACGTCGATCACGTGTGCTCCGAGCAGTGCGGAGGCCGTGCCGTCGGCCGGGTTCGCGGCCAGCACCGGGCGCAGGAGATCCTCCAGGCCCTTCTCCTCGGAGACCGTGTCGATGATCGCGGTCCGCAGCGCCGGACCGGCGGCGTCGAGCACGGCACGGCAGGCCGGCCAGTCACGGCGGGCCAGCGCCACGCGCGCCGTCTCGATCTCGGGGTAGGCGGCGGCGCGGTCGAGCACCACGTCGGTGGGTTGGGACATGGCGGGCAGCATAAAGGTCGATCACCACACGGCGCACCGGTGATATCGACCTCAGCTGGAACCCGACTCCCGCGCGGGCATCGCGATGTGGGACCGCGCGAGCGCCCGGGCGTCGATCTCGCTGGTCAGCGCGTCGCCACCGCGGTACCGGGCGGGGTCGACGCGGACCGTCACGCCGTCCTCGCCGACCAGGTCGCGGACTCCGTCGGGCCAGGCCAGCACCGCTGCGCAGGCGTCGTACCGGACCGTGGTGGTCGTCCCACCGTCGATCAGGCTGACTCCCTCGTCGCCGTGCACCAGCCGCACGCCGCGTTGGCCACGGGCACGCCGGGCACGGCCGGCGACCGGGGGCGTGTCCTGCGGCCGGGCCGGCGGATAGCCGCCCCACTCGGCGCTCAGGCCGGCCGGGGTCATCAGCAGTCCCGCGTCGTACGCCGCCGCCGCGACCTCCGCGACCTCACCCGGGGTCACGGCACTCGCCTCGGTCACCGCGTCGTCGAGGTTCCGCACGCCCAGCCCGGCCAGCACGTTGAAGGCCTGCCCCGGCAACCGGCCGCCGCGACGTTCCGCCTCCCGCAGTCCCCGGCAGGTCAGCTCCACCACGGTGGCCACGTCGTCCGCCTCGACCCGCCCGGCCCGCATGGCGGCGAGCGCGTCGACGAAGCCGCCGAGCGCCGCGTCCGCCCGGCCGGGCAGCGGGTCGGCCGAGGCGGTGATCCGGGCGGTCCGGCCGGCCCGGGGCTGGTACTCGGTACGGACCGTCCCGGCGATCTCGCTGCGCCGGCACAGGTCCCGGTGCAACTGGCGCTCCAACACGTTGGCGAAGACCGCGGCGCGGGCCTCCCGGCGTACCACCGTGTCCCATGCCGTCTCGGTGCCGGCGCCGGCGAACGAAGCCGGTGTGGCCGCCAGCGCCGACGACGGAGCCGGCGCCGGCTGCCGCTCGCCCTCCGCGAGATCCAGCCGCAGACCTTCCGGCACCGCCTCGCCGGCCACCCAGAGCACCGCGTTCGCCCTGGTGAAATAGCGGGCGATCCACTCGTGCAGGTGGTCGGCGCCGAGACTGTGCAGGCCCGGCTCGCCGAAACTGGGCATGCCGAAATCGCGGGCGCCGTGCCGCCGCATCGGCATCGGATCGGCGGCCCGGCCGGTCTCCTCCGCCCGCACGGCGGCCTTCTCGGTGTCGATCCAGTCGACCGGCAACCGGCGCAGCGCGGCGCACACCCGGGTGACGAAGGTCCTGATCCGCTCGGCGTCGCCCTGCACGTGGAAGTAGGTGTGCTCGATGCCGACCTTGCTGTTGCGGTGGCTGCTCATCCCGAGGTCGTCGGTGCCGGACAGGACCAGGTGCTGGACCAGGTGGGTGATGCCCCGCCGGGTCAGCGGCTCGTCGGCGAGACCCACCCGGAAGACCAGACCGGCGTGCGCTGTCCCGGTGATCGGGGCCTGCAGCGCCGGCACGCCGTCCACCTCCAGCTGCCTGATCATGAGCTTCCTTCCCGTACGAACGCGGTGCGGATCCGGTAGGAGCGAATCACCGCGGCGGCGCTGTCCCCGAGGTGGTGCCACGGGTACTCGGTGCCCAGGCCGTCCAGGGTCTCGAAGATCGCCCGCGCCGTCCGGAGCTCGCCGGCCAGGCAGAAGGCCATCGCGAAGGTGTTCAGCGTCTGCACCCAGCCGTGGGTCCGCCGGAACTCGGGGTGCTGGACCGAGCGTGCCGCGGCCTCGCTCAGCTCGGTGAGCGCCGGGCCTGCGGAGAGATGCCGCCGGGCGCCGGACGCGGTGCCGCCGCCCTCGGCGAGCGCCTGTTCCAGGTGCGCCTGGGCGACCAGGACGGCCTGGTGCGTGCCGGGCGGAGCAGCGTCCGCGGCGGCCCGTGCGAACGCGTGCGCCTCCGGCCAGGATCCGCCCCAGCGGGGGGTCAGCTGCTGGAGCAGCTCCTCCTGCCCGGGCAGATGATGGGGGTCGAGCTCGGCGAGCCGGTCGTACCGGCGGCGGGCCTCGGCCTGGCCGAGCTCCAGGCCGCGGGCCGAGGTCAGGCGGGCGGTCCAGACCGCGGGGTCTCCGGGGGTCCACGCGGCGGCCGTGACGAGCGTCAGCTCCGCCGCCCGCAGCAGCTCCCCGGCCGGCGCGGTGTTCCGGCGGAAGGGCCGGCCGGTGCGCGCCGCCCACCCGGTGACCAGCAGACGTTGCGCGACCAGCACCGCCGCGGCGCCGTCGGCGGGATCGGCGGCCACCACGTCGCGCACGAAAGGGCTCTCCCGGTCGGCGCAGGAGCGCAGCAGGAGGGTTCGCTCCACCGGCTCAGCGGCGTCGAGCAGCTTCCGCACGGCCGGCCAGTCCGTCGCGTCGAGGGCGGCACGCAGCGACGCGATCGTCGGGTAGGCGGCCGCCGGGTCGAGCACCGGTTGACGCGGGAGCATGGCGCGCAGCATAGATGCTCGGCAGTGGACCGGCGCGCTGCGGGGTGAACGGGGTCAGGGCAGCAGCGGGTCGCCCAGGAGGTGCTCGAAGGCCAGCTCGGCGGCGCCGATCAAGGCGGCGTCGGTGCCCAGCTCCGGGGTGCGCAGCCGGACGTGTTCCCGGCAGGCGGGCAGGCCGACCGCGTTGAGCCGGCTGCGGATCTGCGCGGCGGCGCCCAGATAGATGTCGCGCAGGGTGCCGCCGAAGATGACGACCTCCGGGTTGAAGATGTTGACCAGGTTGCCGACACCGAACCCGAGCCAGTCGCCGACCTGCCGCAGCGCGTGCTGGGCCTGGCTGTCGCCGCGCATCGCGGCGTCCACCACCTCGAGGACCGCGTCCCGGCCGGCGCGGTCGGCCCGCCCGGCGAGCCGGAGCAGCGCGTGTTCGCCGATCTCGGTCTCCCAGCAGCCCCGCGAGCCGCAGGAGCACGGCCGGCCGTACGGGTTGACCACCATGTGGCCGACCTCGCCGCCGTAGCCGCCGTGTCCGGTGACCCGGCGCCCACCGGCCACGATCCCGGCGCCGACGCCCACGTCGCCGTAGAGGTAGATGACGTTGTCGCAGTTCACCGCGGCGCCCCGGTTGTGCTCGGCGAGCGCACAGAGGTCGGCGTGGTTGCCGACGCTGAGTCGGCCGGACTCCCCCAGCTCGGCGCGGAGCGCTGCGCCGACCGGCTCCTCGACCCAGCCGATCGTCGGCGCGAGACGGACCACGCCGTCCTCGCGCCGCACCATGCCGGCCACCGCGAGGCCACTGCCCACGCACCGGGCGCCGTCCGGCACCGAGGCGCGCATGGTCCGGATGAATCCGGCGAGCGGCTGCACCGCGTCGCCGGTGCTCATCCCGGGCGGCCGCTCGGTCTCGTGCTGCTCCAGGATCCGCCCGCCGAGACCGACGCGGGCCGCACGCACCCGGTCCACCTCGATGCTCAACGCGTAGGCGTAGACCCGGTCCGACTCGGGCCGGACGACCAGTGATGGTCGCCCGGCCCGGCCGGTCTCGCGTGGCGCCGCCTCGGTGACCAGCCCGGCGCTGATCAGTTCGGCGGTCAGGGCCCCGATGGTGCTGCGGTTGAGGCCGAGCCGGCTGGTCAGCTCCGCCCGGGACGTCGCGCCGTGCATGTGCACGTAACGAAGGAGCGTTCCGAGGTTGTGCCGGCGTACCTCTTCCTGACTGGGGCCGGCGCGCATCAGCGCACCGTCCCCGCGTTCTGCCTCATCGGTTTCCGGTGGCGGCTGCCCTGCGTCGGGCGAGGGCGTCGACGCTCGCCGCAGCGAGCAGGATCAGGCCGGTGAAGATGTACTTCTGGCCGGAGCTGAAGCCCATCAGGCCCATGCCGTTGTCGATGACCGCGATCACCGCGCCACCGATCACGGCGTTGATGATCTTTCCCTTGCCGCCGAAGAGGCTGGTGCCGCCGATGACCGCGGCGCCCACCGAGTAGAGCAGGATGTTGCTGCCACCGGTGTTCGGGTCCACCGAGCTGGCCCGGCTGACGATCAGGATGCCGCCGATCGACGCCATGAACGAACCGATCACGAAGACCGAGATGCGGATCCGGTCGACCGGGATACCGGCGCGGCGGGCCGCCTCGGCGTTGCCGCCGACCGCGTAGACGTGCCGGCCGTAGGTGGTGCGGCTGAGCACGAAGGTCCAGATGACCACCGCCACCGCGACGATCGGCACCACGATCGGGACGCCCTTGAGCGAGTTGATCGCCGGGTTGATCGCCCGCTCCTGGGTGAGCACCGCAGTCGCCGCGATCATGAGGGCCGCGAGCCCGGCGATGCGCAGCAGGACGATGCCGAGAGGGTCGGTGATCAGCTTGCGACTGGCCCGGCGGCGGTACCTGTTGAGCTGGACCGCCGCGAAGCCGACCACCGCGACGACGGTGAAGAGCCAGCTCCACAGCACCGGCATGTTGTCGTTGTTGAGTGCGCGGACGAACTCGTCGGTGATCGAGACGTTCTTGCCGCCGCCGAGCATGGTGAGCAGCACGCCCTGGAAGCCCAGGAACGCCGCCAGCGTCACCACGAACGACGGGATGCCGAGCTTGGCCACCAGCAGGCCGATCGCGAGACCGATGAGCAGGCCGGTGAGCAGGGCCGCCGGGATCGCGACGTACCACTCCATGCCCCGGTTGGTGAGCAGGATGGCCATCACCGCGCCGCAGACACCGCTGGCGAAACCGGCGGAGAGGTCGATCTCGCCGAGCAGCAGCACGAAGACCAGGCCCATGGCGATGAAGGTGACCTGGGCGGCCTGGTTGAACAGGTTCGCGAAGTTGAGCGGGCTGAGGAACGTCTCGCTGCGGGCGGTGCTGAAGATCAGGGCGAGCACGAGAAGGCCGAGCACGGCCGGGAGGGTGCCGAGGTCGCCGCCGCGCACCCGGGCCCAGTAGTCCCGGATGTGGCTGCCCACGGTGGGCTTGACGGCCTGGATGCCGCCGGCGGTCGTGGTTGTCGTGGTCACTTGTCGTCTCCCGGCGTGATGTCGACGAAGTCGGACGGCTTCTCGGGCGGCAGGCCGAGATTGCCGCTGCGTCCCCCGGTGATCAGCTCGACGATCTGGGAGTGGGTGACGTCGGCGGCCTTGACCTGCGCGGCCATCCGCCCGAGGTAGAGCGCCGCGATCCGGTCCGAGACCGCGAAGACGTCGTTCATGTTGTGCGAGATCAGCACGACGCCGAGACCGTTGTCGGCGAGCCGGCGGACCAGCTCGAGGACCTGAGCGGTCTGCGCGACGCCGAGGGCCGCGGTCGGCTCGTCCAGGATCACGATCCGGCTGTTCCAGAGCACGGCCTTGGCGATCGCCACGGTCTGCCGCTGGCCGCCGGAGAGGCTGGAGACGAGCTGGCGCAGCGACTTGACGGTCCGCACCGAGAGGCTGCGCAGCGTCTCGCCGGCCATCTCCTCCATGGTGTCCTCGTCGAGGACGATGCCGTTCTTCTTCTCCCGGCCGAGGAACATGTTCTGGACGATGTCCAGGTTGTCGCAGAGCGCAAGGTCCTGGTAGACGACTTCGATGCCCAGGGCGGAGGCGTCCCGGGGACTGTTGATCGTCACCTCCTTGCCGTCGAAGGTGACCGTGCCCGCGTCGATGTTGTAAATGCCGCTGATGCACTTGACCAGCGTGGACTTGCCGGCGCCGTTGTCGCCGACCAGAGCGGTGACCTCGCCCGGGTAGACGTTGAGTCCGACGTCGTGGAGGACCTGGACGGGACCGAAGCTCTTGTCGATCCCGCGCAGTTCCAGAAGGGGTGTCGCGGCCACGGGATGGTTCTCCTTTTTTCGGTGACCGGGTTCGTCGTGGCGCCACCACTTCGTCGTGGTTCGCCGAGGCGCGGAGGGGCTGTCGCAACCGACCCGGCGCCGCCCACGTAGTACGTGGGCGGCGCCGTCCTCAGCCGTGAAGGTGCGGGCTTGCGTCAGCTGACGTCAGCTGATGCCGGCCTCCGTGCAGGCCGCGGCGAAGGCGGCGGTGCACAGCTCTTCCTTGGTGACGTACCCGTCCGTGACGACGTCCTTGACGTTGGCCTTGGTGATCGAGACCGGCTTCAGCAGGACCGCCTTGACGTCCTTCTTCGACTCCGGGTCCTGGACGGTGCTGGTCGCGGTGGTCGGCGCCTGCTGCTTGGCCAGCGCGATCGCCAGGTCGGCGGCGGCGGCGGCCTCCTGCTTGATGGCCTTGTAGACCGTCATGCACTGGTCACCGGCGAGGATGTTCTGCAGGCCCTGCACGGTGGCGTCCTGGCCGGTCACCGGGACCTGGCCGTTCAGCTTGTTCTTCTTCAGCACCTGGATCGCCGCGTTGCCGAGACCGTCGTTCGCCGCGAGGACGCCCTTGATCTCCTTGTTCGTGGTGAGCATCTGCTCGAAGATGGTGCCGGCCTGGGTGTTGTCCCAGTCCGGGACAGCCTCGTCCGGGCCCTTGACGAACTCGTTCGCGTCGAACTTCGGCTTGATGACCGAGTCGTAACCCTGCTTGAACAGCGTGGCGTTGTTGTCGGTCGGCGAGCCGTTCAGGTACGCGACGGTCGGCTTGGTGACCTTCTTCTCGGCGAGGCAGTCGACCAGACCCTGGCCCTGCAGCTTGCCGACCTCGACGTTGTCGAACGACACGTAGTAGTCCGCACCGCCGTTGAGGGTCAGGCGGTCGTAGTCGATGGTCGCGATGCCCGCGGACTTCGCCTTGTCGAGCACGGCCTTACCGGTGCCGGAGTCCAGGTTGACGATCATCAGCACCTTGACGCCGCTGGAGATCATGCCGTCCGCGAGCGTCTGGAACTGGGTCTTGTCGCCCTGCGCGTTCTGAATGTCGGCCTCGACGCCGGCGGCCTTGAACGCGTCGGTCAGGTACTTCAGGTCGGCGGTCGCCCAACGGGCCGAGCTCTTGGTGTCGGGCAGGATCACACCGACCTTGCCGGCCGACGAGCCGCTGCCGCTGCCGGTGTCGCCACCGCCCTCGCTGTTGTCGCCACACGCGGCCATGCTTCCGGTCGCCATGAGGCCGACCGCGGCAAGGGCGAACAGTCCCTTACGCATTCCTTATGTCCTTTCGGGGGGTAAATCCGGGGCCTTGGTTCGGATTTGTCAGGGGCGGGTGCATGCGATGAAACTGCTGCTCCCCTGTGACGCCGAGGGATCAGGAACCGGTTTGTTGTGCCCGGCAACGTATTCCTCAAGTGGCCGAGAACACAAGCGGCAATGGAGGTCTATCTCGTAACGAGGGATAACAATCCGGCAACACGCCAGGTGCCCAAGCCCTCGTAGAACGCCTCGAAGATCCGCTACTGCGTCGCACGATGTAACGCTAAGTAATTTCGGTGCCGCGGGTGACCAGAAGTCGTAAGAACAGACCTTTACGGCAGGTCAATCAGCCGCGCAGCGGCGCCACCGTCGCTCCGGTGAGCCGGATCAGGTCGGCGGGGGCGAGCGAGACCTGCAGGCCGCGGCGACCGGCGGAGACGTACATCAGCTCCAGCGCGGGCGCCGAGTCGTCGATCACGGTCGGCAGCCGTCTGCGCTGGCCGAGCGGGCTGATCCCGCCCCGCACGTACCCACTGCTGCGCTCCGCGGCGGCACGGTCGGCCAGCACCGCGCGCTTGCCCCCGGCGGCCGCGGCCAGAGCCTTCAGATCCAGGTCGCCGGTGACCGGCACGACACCCACCACCAGCCGTCCCCCCACGTCGGCGATGAGGGTCTTGAAGAGCCGCTCCGGCTCGACCGAGAGGGCCTGCGCCACCAGCGCGCCGTAGTTGGGCGCGTCGGGCGACACGTCGTACGGATGGAGGGTGTGCGCCACGCCTTCCGCGGACAGCAGGACAGTGGCCGGCGTGCCGGCCGCTTTCTTGGCCATGCGCGCACGCTACTCCCGCGGGTGATCGGCCGGCACGCCCCGCACCGCGGCGTTACGACGTCGTTGTCAGCAGGGCCACCGGAGCCCCCTCGATCCGGGTCAGCACCAGGCCGGCGGCGTTCGGGCCGGCCAGTCGCAGGTCCTTGCGCAGCTGATCCGGCACCAGCGCCGAGCCGCGTTTGCGGATCTCCAGCGTGCCGACGCCACGGTCGCGCAGCAGCGCCCGCAGCCGCTTCAGCGAGAACGGCAGCACGTCGGTGACCCCGAGCCGGCGGCCGAACCGGGTGCCGGCCGGCTCGTCGGTGTAGACGTACGCGATCGCCGGGTCGGCCAGCCACCCGCCGATCGAATCGGCGAACTCGGCCACCAGGTGCGAGCGGACCACCGCCGGGTCCGGGTCGTAGAGCCAGGCGCCGACCGGGCCGACCGGCGCCTGGACGACGCCGGAGCCGGTCAGCTCGGCGACGTCCGTGCCGATCAGGGTGGCCCGGCGGGGCGCGGCCGCCAGCGGGCCGCACCAGAAGGCGGCCTCGACCAGGTCGCCGCCGACGCTCACCCACTCCCCCTCGGCGCCGCCCGGCAGCAGGGCGTGGTCGATGCCGGGGGCGAGTTTCAGAACCGTCAGCGGCACCCGGCCGGCCAGCCCGGCCACGAAGTCCCAGGGCGGCGAGTACGCCTTGGGGTCGAACACCCGGCCCCGGCCGGCCTGTCGCCGGGCCGGGTCGCAGAAGACCGCGTCGTACCGCTCCACCTCGACGGTGGTGGCGTCGGCGCAGGTCACGGTGACCAGGTGGGACAGCCCGGCGGCCTCCGCGTTCGCCGCCGCCAGGGCCGCGGTCAGCGGGTCGGCTTCCACCGCGTACACCCGGATGCCCTGCCGGGCCGCCGCCAGCGCGTCGGAGCCCAGCCCACAGCCCAGGTCGGCCAGGGTCCGGACCCCCGCCGCCGCCAGGCGCGCCGCCCGGCGGTCCGCCACCACGGCTCGCGTCGCCTGCTCCAGCCCGGCCCGGGTGAAGAACATCTGAGCCGCGTCCGGGCCGAACTTCATCGCCGCGCGCCCGCGCAAACTAGCCTGGGTCAAGGCGGCCGCGGCGAGCTCCGCGCCGATGCCCCGGGCCCGGACGGCCGAGGCGGCGGCGAGCGGCTCACCGCCGCCGACCTGCGCCGCCACGGCCAGGGCTTCCGTCCCTTCCGGGGAACGTAACTGCGACAGCAACTCAGGGGTCACACCAGGCATTCTCCACGGCGTGACAGGTTGGCACTCTGGTTGACGGAGTGCTAGTTCCGGAATAGTCTCCGGTTAGCACTCTCAACATGAGGGTGCCAGCCGCCCGGCCCGTCCGTGGCGGTTAGGCACCAGGCGGACCGGCACCCGCGACGACGGCCCCGCCCGGTGGCATGAGGCATCAGACCGGCCTGGTTCAAGGCCGGCGAAACCTGTACCCAGGAGGGTATGCCCGTGACTACCGCGACCAAGGTTGCGATCAAGCCGCTCGAGGACCGCATCGTGGTCCAGGCGAACGAGGCCGAGACCACGACGGCGTCGGGCATCGTGATCCCCGACACCGCCAAGGAGAAGCCGCAGGAGGGCACCGTCCTCGCTGTCGGCCCCGGCCGGATCGACGACAAGGGCAACCGCGTTCCGCTCGATGTGAGCGTCGGCGACGTGGTCCTCTACTCGAAGTACGGCGGCACCGAGGTCAAGTACGCCGGCGAGGAGTACCTGGTGCTCTCCGCCCGTGACGTCCTCGCGGTCATCGAGAAGTGACCTACTGACAGTGCTGACCGCCTCGGCCCGGAGTCTTCCGGACCGGGGCGGTAGTGCGTGAAGGGACCATAAATGGCGAAGATCCTGAGTTTCTCCGACGACGCCCGGCACCTGCTGGAGCACGGCGTCAACACGCTCGCCGACACGGTCAAGGTCACCCTCGGCCCGCGCGGCCGCAACGTCGTCCTGGACAAGAAGTTCGGCGCTCCCACGATCACCAACGACGGCGTCACCATCGCCAAGGAGATCGAGCTCACCGACCCGTACGAGAACCTTGGCGCCCAACTGGTCAAGGAGGTGGCGACCAAGACCAACGACGTCGCCGGCGACGGGACCACCACGGCCACCGTGCTCGCTCAGGCGCTGGTCCGTGAGGGCCTGCGCAACGTGACCGCCGGTGCCAACCCGATCGGTCTCAAGCGGGGCATGGACCAGGCCGCCGAGGCCGTGTCCAAGGCGCTGCTGGCGAAGGCCGTCGAGGTCGCCGACCACAAGGCGATCGCCAACGTGGCCACCATCTCGGCGCAGGACGCCACCATCGGCGAGCTGATCGCCGAGGCGATGGACCGGGTCGGCCGCGACGGTGTCATCACCGTCGAGGAGGGCTCGGCGCTGCAGACCGAGCTCGAGGTCACCGAGGGTCTCCAGTTCGACAAGGGCTTCATCTCCCCGAACTTCGTGACCGACGCCGAGTCGCAGGAGGCGGTGCTGGAGGACGCGCACATCCTCCTCACCACCCAGAAGATCTCCAGCATCGAGGAGCTGCTCCCGCTGCTGGAGAAGGTGCTGCAGACCGGTAAGCCGCTGCTGATCGTCGCGGAGGACGTCGAGGGCCAGGCCCTGTCCACGCTGGTGGTCAACTCGCTGCGGAAGACCGTCAAGGTCGCCGCGGTGAAGGCGCCCGGCTTCGGTGACCGCCGCAAGGCGATCCTGCAGGACCTGGCGATCGCGACCGGCGGCGAGCTGATCGCCCCCGAGCTGGGTTACAAGCTCGACCAGGTCGGCCTCGAGTCGCTGGGCAGCGCCCGGCGGATCGTCGTCGACAAGGAGAACACCACCATCGTCGACGGTGGCGGCAAGGCCGCCGAGGTCGCCGACCGGGTCGCGCAGATCCGCAAGGAGATCGAGGCCTCCGACTCCGACTGGGACCGCGAGAAGCTTTCGGAGCGGCTGGCCAAGCTCTCCGGCGGCATCGCGGTGATCAAGGTCGGCGCCGCGACCGAGGTCGAGATGAAGGAGCGCAAGCACCGCATCGAGGACGCCATCGCGGCGACCAAGGCGGCTGTCGAGGAAGGCACCGTCCCCGGCGGTGGCGCCGCCCTCGCCCAGGTCGCCAAGGAGCTCGACGGCAACCTCGGCCTGACCGGCGAGGAGGCCGTCGGCGTCTCCATCGTCCGCAAGGCGCTGGTGGAGCCGCTGCGCTGGATCGCGCAGAACGCCGGCCACGACGGTTACGTCGTGGTGGGCAAGGTCAACGAGCTGGGCTGGGGCCACGGCCTCAACGCGGCCACCGACGAGTACGTCGACCTGGCCGCGGCCGGCATCATCGACCCGGTGAAGGTGACCCGCAACGCGGTCTCCAACGCCGTCTCGATCGCCGCTCTGCTGCTGACCACCGAGAGCCTCGTGGTGGAGAAGCCGGCCGAGGCTGCTCCGGCCCCCGCCGGCGGCGGCCACGGGCACAGCCACGGTGGCCACGGCCACCAGCACGGCCCGGGCTTCTGAGCCGGGACGAGCTGACAAAGAAAGGGCGCGCCGCGTGGCGCGCCCTTTCTCGTGCCGGGCGCGGCTCAGTGCGTCTCCAGCACGCCGTCGCCCTGCCAGGAGCGCCACAGTGCGGCGTACGCGCCACCAGCCTTCACCAGCTCGTCGTGCGATCCCAGCTCGACGATCCGGCCGTCCTCCACCACCGCGACCCGGTCGGCGTCGTGCGCCGAGAAGAGCCGGTGCGCGATCGCCACCACGGTCCGCCCGCGCACCACCGCGGCCAGGGAGCGTTCCAGGTCGCGTGCGGCCCCCGGGTCGAGCAGCGCGGTGGCCTCGTCCAGCACCAGCGTGTGCGGGTCGGCCACGATCAGCCGGGCCAGCGCCACCTGCTGGGCCTGCGCCGGGGTGAGCAGCGTCGCACCGGCGCCCACCACGGTCGCCAGCCCGTCCGGCAGCGCGTCCACCCAGCCCAGGGCACGCACCGCGGCGAGCGCCGCGCGCACCTCCCCCTCCTGGACGCCGGGCCGTGTCATCGCGACGTTGTCGCGCAGCGTGCCCGCGAACACGTGGTGCTCCTGGGTGACCAGCGCGACCTCGGCGCGCAACCGGTCCGGCGCCAGCGCCGTCAGCGGGACGCCGCCCACCGTGACGCTGCCCTTGGTCGGCTGGTGCACGCCGGCCAGCAACCGGCCCAGCGTCGACTTGCCGGCACCCGAGACCCCGACCACCGCCAGCCGCTCGCCCGGGTCGAGCACCAGGTCGACGCCGTGCAGCACCTCCCGGTCCGCCTCATAGGAGAACCGCACCCCGCGAAGCTCGATCTGCCGCCCGTCCGGCTCGGCGACGTCGGCCGGCCGCGGCGGGGCCACCGCCGCCACCCCGAGCAGCCGGGCCAGTGACGCCGCGCCCACCTCCAGTTCGTCCAGCCAGGCGGAGAGCCGGTCGAGCGGATCGACCAGCTGCTGGATGTAGATGACCGCCGCGGTCAGCTGGCCCAGCGTCACCAGGTCGTATCGATGGAGCCAGCCGCCGTAGATCAGGGTGACCGCGACCGGCAGCACGTAGCTGACCTCGATCATCGGCCACCAGAAGGTGCGCAGCCGCAGCGTGTACCGCTCGGCCAGCCAGGACCGGCGCAGGTCGGCATCGGTGCGCGCGACCCGCTGCCGCTGCCGGCCGAGGGCCTCGACGGTGCGGGCTCCCTCCACCGTCTCGGTGAGTCCCTCGGTCACGTCCGAGTACGCCGCGTTCTGCCGCAGATAGCCCTGGGGCGCCCGTTTCAGGTACCACCGCGTGCCCAGCAACATGATCGGCGCCCCGACCAGCAGCGGCACCGCGAACAGGGGGCTGACCAGCAGCAGCGCGACCACCACCAGGCCCAGAGTGATCATCGCGATCATGGTTTCCGGCACCGCGAACCGAACGCACTTCGACAGCGCGTCCACATCGCGGGTGGTCCGCGTCAGCAGGTCCCCGGTCCCGGCCGCCTCCACGGTCGCCAGCGGCAGATCCAGCACCCGGCACAGGAACTCCTCCCGCAGCCGGGCCAGCACCCGCTCCCCCAACTGGGCCGAGGCCAGATAGGCGAACCGGGTCAGCACCCCCTGCAGCAACACGAAGCCGCCGAGCAGGACCGAGATCCGGTTCAGCGTGCCGGCCGGCGCCTGGGTCCGGATCGCCTCGACCAGATCACCGAGCAGCCAGGGGCCGGCGAGCGCGGCAAGGGCGGCGGCCACGTGCAGGGCGACCGTGGCCCGGAACGGTCCCGGGTAGCGGCGGATCAGGGTGCGCGCGTACCGGCGGACCCGGGCGCTGTCCGCAACCGGGAGCGGGCGGATCATGGCTGGTCCTCGCGTCGCACCATCCGCGCGTACCGCGGGTGGGAGCGCGCCAGCTCGGCGTGTGTGCCGGCGGCCACCATCCGGCCGGACTCGACGTAGCAGACGTGGTCGGCGCGGCTCAGCACGAGCGGGCTGGACGTGCAGACGACCGTGGTGCGGCCGGTCCGGGCAGCTCGTACGCCCTCCGCGATCCGCGCCTCGGTGTGCGCGTCCACCGCGTTCGTCGGTTCGACGAGGATCAGCACCTCGGGGTCGGCGACGAGCGCCCGGGCCAGGCGCAGCCGCTGCCGCTGCCCACCGGAGAAGGACCGGCCGCGCTCGGCCACCGCACTGTCCAGGCCGGCCGGCAGCTCCTCGACGATCTCGGTGGCGGCCGCCGCGTCCAGGGCCGCGGCGAGCGTGCCGCGGTCGTCCGGGTCCAGGTCGGCCCGCAGCCGGCCGGAGAAGAGGCAAGCGTCGTTCTCGGCCACCAGGATCATCGCCCGGATCGCCGGCAGCGCCAGCTCGGACAGCGGGACGCCGCCCAGCGTGCCGCCGTCCGCGTACCGGCCCAGCCGGTCAGCGATCCGAACCGCATCCGCGGGCGTCGTGGCGGCGATCGCGGTGAGCAGGCCGGCGGGGATCGCCACCCCGGACTCCGGGTCGGCCAGCTCACCGGCCGGGATCGGCGCCGGGTGCGGCGGGTCGGGCAGATCGCCCGACCCGCGCAGCATGGTCACCACCCGGCCGGCCGAGACACGCCCCCGGGTCACCTTGTCGATCACGTCGGTCAGCTGCCGCAGCGGCGCGACCAGGAACGCCGCGTACGCGTAGAACGACACGAACTGCCCCAGCGTGATGTCCCCGGCCGTGGCGGCCCGGGCGCCCAGCGAGGTGACCAGCACCAGCAGGGTCCCGGGCAGCAGCACCTGAGCCGCCTGGAGCAGCGCGTCCACCCGGGCGGTGTGCACGCCGGCCGCACGCAGCGCCTGTGACTCGGTCCTGTACCGCGACGCCATCAGCCGTTCGCCGCCGACCCCGCGCAGCACCCGCAATCCGGCGACCAGGTCGGCGGCCCGCCCGGTCAGCCGTCCCTGTCTTTCCCGGTAGGCCTCCTGCCGCCGGCGCAGCGGGGCGATCAGGAAGCCGACGGTCAGCATCATCAGCGGGACACCGAGCAGCACGATCAGACCGAGCGGGACCGAGGTCCGCAGCAGCAGGGCGGTGACCACCACGACCGCGAGCAGCGCCCCGGCGCCGCGGGAGACGACGTCGACGGACGCTCCGATGTGGTTGATGTCCGACGTGCCGATCGCCATCACCTCGCCGGCGTCGAGCCGCCGCGGCAGGGTGGACCCGAGGCGGTTCGCCTGGCGCACCACCACCCGGATCGTGCGGAACGACGCGCCCAGCCAGTTGACGATCGCGAACCGGTGCCGGCTGATCCCGGCCACCACCTGCACCGCGCCCGCACCGAGCAGCACCAGGACCCAGCCGAGCAGGGCGCGGCCGTCCCGCCGCGCGGCCGCGTCGACGGCCAGGCCGACCACCGCCGGCGCCAGCGACTGGCACCCCATCCAGAGGATCGCGAGCAGGGCGCCGGCAGCGACCGTCAGACGGGCCCGCCGGACCAGCCACCACAGGTAACCCACGGCGGACCGGGACTCCGGCAGGCCGGGCTCCCGGCCGGGTGACGAACCGTTTCCCACCAGGCAGCGAGCCCACCGGCGCCGGGCCACCGACCAGCGCCAGGATCCTGCGATCCGGGCGCGCCGGAAAAGGGTCAGTCTTCGCATCAGGCCCCGACGGTAAATCGGGGGTGCGACGACTGCGACCGCTCAGCGATCGACGGGAGTGAAATCCCAGACGTGCGGAGTGCGCGCTACCAGCTTCTCCGGCGGTGTCGGCATGCTTTGTGGAGTGTTTCGCCATTTGGTGATGACGACGATGCGCTGGTCGGTGGACGAATAGACGTCAGTCGACACATGTTGTGGCAGGACCTCCAAGCCGGGCACCGCCGTGTCGCAGACCCAGGCCAGCAGCTCGTCGAAGCCGCTGCGCGAGGCCCGCACCTCCCACATCCGAGCGATCATGATGATTCCTACCCCGGCACGCTGACCGTGGTCAAACCCATGGCGGAATCCGCCGGCAGATCGAGACGGCTGGGGGCGACGCCGGCCGCGACGAGGTGCGAGCCGAGTGCCGCGACCATCGCGCCGTTGTCGGTGCACAACTGCGGCCTCGGTACGCGTACCGCGATGCCGTGTCGCGCGGCCCGTTCCTCGGCCAGCAACCGCAGCCGCGAGTTCGCCGCCACGCCGCCGCCGATCACCAGCGTCCCGACACCGTTCGCCCGGCACGCCTCGACGGCCTTCGCGGTGAGCACGTCGCAGACGGCTTCCTGGAAGCTGGCCGCCACGTCGGCGACGGGAATCGGCTCGCCGGCCCGTTCGCGGGCCTCCACCCAGCGCGCCACCGCCGTCTTGAGCCCGGAGAAGGAGAAGTCGAACCGGTGCGCGGCGAGGTCCTTGGCCGCGGTCAGCCCCCGGGGGAACGCGATCGAGGCGGGGTCGCCGTCACGGGCCGACCGGTCGATGATCGGGCCGCCCGGGAAGCCCAGCCCCAGCAGCCGGGCCACCTTGTCGAACGCCTCGCCGGCCGCGTCGTCGATGGTCGCGCCGAGCGGGGTGACACCGGCGGTCAGGTCGTCCACCAGCAGCAGCGAGGAGTGCCCGCCGGAGACCAGCATCGCCACCGCGGGCTCGGGCAGCGGCCCGTGCTCCAGGGTGTCCACCGCCACGTGGGCGGCGAGGTGGTTGACGCCGTAGATCGGCTTCTCGGCGGCCAGGGCGTACCCCTTCGCGGCGGCGACCCCGACCAGCAGTGCCCCGGCCAGACCGGGCCCACTGGTGACCGCGATCGCGTCGACGTCGGCCAGGGTCACCCCGGCCTCGTCGAGCGCCCGCTGCATGGTCGGCACCAGGGCCTCCAGGTGTGCCCGGCTGGCCACCTCGGGGACCACGCCGCCGAAGCGGGCATGCTGGTCCACACTGGAGGCCAGCGCGTCGGCCAGCAGCGTGTGCCCGCGGACGATGCCGACTCCGGTCTCGTCGCAGGAGGTCTCGATCCCGAGGACCAGGGGCTCGTCAGGCATCGCGCATCATCACCAGGGCGTCCGTGTTGCTGGGTTGGTAGTAGCCGCGCCGGATCCCGACCGGCTCGAAATCGTAGGTGGCGTAAAGCTTCTGCGCCGGGGCGTTGTCGACGGCCACCTCGAGCAGCGTCTTGCGGGACCCGCGACGCGCCGCCTCGGCGAGCAGCGCCTCCAGCAGGACCCGTCCCACCCCGCGGCGCTGGGCCTCCCGGCGGACCGCGATGTTCTGCACCCACGACTCGTCGCCGTCCACGACGGACAGACCGGCGTAACCGAGCACCGGCCCGCCCGGCTCGTCGGTCGCGACCAGGTAGAAGTGCCGTTGGGCCAGCTCGTTCCAGAACATCGCGCCGGACCACTTCTCGGCGCCGAACAGGTCCTCCTCGACCGGGAGGATCTCCTCGATGTGCCACCAGCGCATCCGTTCGACCGACATCACGTCAGCACCGGCTTGCGCCCGGCCGGCTCGACCGCGTCGGGCCGGCGCAGATAGAGCGGGGTGAGTGGCTCGCTCGGAGCGGCGCCGCGGATGCGCGGCGTCGCGATCGCGACGAGCGCGGCGCCGGGCGGGTGCAGAAGATGTTCCTCCACCGGTACGCCGAAGACGTCGCCGTACTTCAGCGCGCCCTCCCCCGCCGCCCGGTCCACGAGCCCGTCGAGAGCAGCAACCGGTGAGCCGCCGCCGGCCACCAGGGCCGCCACGTCCGCGGGTCGGGCCACCTCCGGCCCGAACTGCCGCACACCGTCCAGATAGGTCGCGAAATAGACCTCGCGCCGCCGCGCGTCCGTCGCCACCAGCACCCGGCCCGGCCCGGCAGCCCGGCCCAGCGCGTCCAGCGAACACACCCCGTACGTCGGGATCCCCAGCGCCTGGCCCATGCTGGCCGCGGTGGCGAGCCCGACCCGCAGGCCGGTGAACGGGCCCGGGCCGAGACCGGCCACGATCGCCCCGAGATCACTCGGCCGCACCCCGGCCTCGGTCAGCGCCGCCGCGATCTCCGGGGCGAGTCTCTCCCCGTGCGCGCGCGGGTCGACGGTCCGCTGCTCGACGACGCCGAACAGACCGTCGGCGGTCACCTCGACCAGGGCCGCCGTCGAGGCGGGTGTTGCGGTGTCCAGAGCGAGAACGAGCACGCCTCCGACCCTAGACGGTGGCCCGCGGGTCCCAGTCGATGACCGGCCGGCCACCGTCGGCGAGGGCTTTGTTCGCGGCGCTGAACGGCCGGCTGCCGAGGAAGCCGACCCGGTTCAGCGGGCTCGGGTGCCCGGCCTCCAGCACGACGTGCGCCGGGTTGGTGACCAGGGCCGCCTTCTTCCGCGCGTAGCTGCCCCAGAGCAGGAAGACGATCCGCTCGTCGCGCGCGTTCAGCGCCTTGATGGTGGCGTCGGTGAACGCCTCCCAGCCCTTGTTGCCGTGCGACCCGGCCTTGCCCGCACGGACCGTCAGCACCGCGTTGAGCAGCAGCACCCCTTGACGTGCCCACCCGCTCAGGTCACCGCTCGCCGGCTTGGCGATGTTCACGTCCTCGGAGAGCTCCTTGAAGACGTTGCTCAGCGACGGCGGTTTCCGGACCCCGTCCCGCACGCTGAAGCTGAGCCCGTGCGCCTGGCCGGGACCGTGGTACGGGTCCTGGCCCAGGATCAGCACCCGGGTCCGGTCCGGCAGGCACAACCGGTATGCCGAGAAGAGGTCCTCCGCCGGCGGATAGACGGTCTGGGTCGCGTACTCCTGAGCGACCCAGGCGCCCAGCGCGGCGGTGGCGGCCTCGTCGAGGTGGGGGGTGAGCTCGGCGCGCCACTCGGCCGGCAGCAGCTCGATCAGGTTCACAAACTCTCCAGTCGGTGTGCCCAGTCGCCGCCGTGCGGGACCAGGTCGATCACTCGGGTGTCGTCGTCCAGGCGGTCGATGCGGACCAGGAGGTGCTCGTCGTTCAGATGCTCCACCAGGCCGGTGCCCCACTCGACGACGGTCACCGCGTCGTCGGCCGAGGCGTCCAGGTCCAGGTCGTCGATCTCGGCGCGCGGGTCCGGGCGGTCACCCAGCCGGTACGCGTCGGCGTGCACCAGCGGCACCGGCCCCCGGTGCACCCGGGCGATCACGAACGTCGGCGAGGTGATCGGCCCCTGCACGCCGAGCCCCGCGCCGATGCCCTGCACCAGCGCGGTCTTGCCGGCGCCGAGCGGGCCGGTCAGCAGCACCAGGTCGCCGGCCCGCAGCACGCCGGCCAGCCGCCGGCCGAAAGCACGGGTGTCGTCGACCGTCTCCAGTTTCACGTGATCTTCTCCAGGAAGGGGATCAGTGCGGCGTTGACCTGCTCGGCCTTCTCCAGCATCACCACGTGACCGCTGTTCTCCACCTTCAGCAGCTCGGCCTCGGGCAGGTGCTTGAGGATCTCCTCGGAGTGGGTGACCGGGGTCAGATAATCCCGGTCACCGACCACGACCAGCACCGGGACGCCGCGCAACGCCGACAGCGCCGGGATCCGGTTGTGGGTGTAGAGGGTCTGCAGATATTTCGTCAGCGTCTCGACCGAGGTCTTGGAGTTCATGCTCTCCACGAAGGTGACCAACGACGGACTGGGCTTGGGCTCACCGAACCCGTACCTCCGGGTGATCAGCCAGGCCAGGTCGGTGGTGGCGCCCCGGGCCCGGTCGATGGTGCCGCCGCCGAGCTGGGCCGCCTTGTTCCACAGGGGGAAGAACGGCGAGCTGAAGCGGGCCACCACGTTGGTCAGGCCGAGCCGGGCCTTGTCGAAGAGCCCGGCCGAGGTGGAGATCAGCACCACGCCGGTGACCCGGTTGCCGAACCACTCCGGGTACTGCTCGGCGAAGGCCATGATGGTCATGCCGCCCATCGAGTGGCCGACCAGGATGATGTGCCCGTCCGGGACGGTCTCCTCGAGGACCGCGGCGAGCGAGCGGCCGAGGGCGGCCAGGTCGTAGGTGCCCGACTCCAGCCGGCCGGACCGCCCGTGGCCGGGCTGGTCGTAGAAGACCATCCGGTGCGAGCCGCGCTCGGCCAGCGCCTTGCGCTGGAAATAGAAGGTCCCCATGTCCAGGGCGAAGCCGTGCACGAAGACGACGGTCGGGTCGGCGGGCGCGCCGGCCGGCTCGATGATCTCCACGTGCAGGTCGGTGCCGTCCGCAGCGGTGACCGTCACCTCGCGGTCGAACGGCTGGTCCCCGAACGGCTCGGAGACATAGGGGTCGCCGGGAGCGTTGACCGATCGGCGCACCAGGGCGCGCTCGACGGCGAAAGCGGTGGCCAGACCGGCCGCGGCGACACCGACCGCGGCCCCGAATATGCCCGCGGTCTTCGCGGCGCGCGAACGCCTCACCACGTGACGTCCCCGTCGTAGTGCCGGGGCACCCGGCTGCTGCCGAAGCGGGTGACGATCTCGTAGTTGATCGTCCCGGTCGCGGCGGCCCAGTCGTCGGCGGTCGGCTCGCCGTCGTCGCCGGGGCCGAAGAGGGTGGCGACGTCGCCGGGCACCACCGGCTCGTCGCCCACGTCGATGACGATCTGGTCCATGCAGACCCGCCCGGCGATCCGGGCGACCGTGCCGCCGACCCGGACCGGCCCGGCGCTGGAGGCGTGCCGGGGAACGCCGTCGCCGTAACCGAGGGGCACCACGGCGAGCGTGGTCTCCCGCGGTGTGGTGTAGGTCAGCCCGTAGGAAACGCCCTGGCCGGCCTCGACCCGTTTGGCCAGGGTGACCCGGGCCCGGGCGGTCATGGCCGGGCGCAGGCCGAAGGTGTTGCCGGCGATCGGCGACAACCCGTACGCCGCGATGCCGACGCGGACCAGGTCGAAGTGCGCGTCCGGCCGGGTCAGCGTGGCGGCCGAGTTGGCGATGTGCCGGTGCCGGGGAGTGATGCCGAACCGCCCGGCCACCTCCAGGCCCTCTCCGAAGGCGGCCAGCTGCCGGTCCACCGACTCGTGGCCGGGCTCGTCGGCACAGGCGAAGTGGCTCCACACGCCGGTCACCTCGAGGTCGCCGCCGGCCTGCGCCTTGGCCGCCGCCTCCAGCAGGACCGGCCAGTCGGCGCGGGTGGCGCCGCCCCGGGCCAGGCCGGTGTCGAGCTTGAGGTGGACCCGGGCCGGGCGCCCGGCCCGGCGCGCGGCGGCGACCAGCTCGTCGATCAGCGCGGGGGTGGCGGCGCTCAGCTCGACGCCGGCCTCCACCCCGTCGTGCAGGGGCAGCCCCGGGCTCAGCAGCCACGCCAGGACGGGCGCCTCGATGCCGGCCCGGCGCAGCGTGAGCGCCTCGTCCAGGGTGGCGACGCCGAGCCAGGTGGCGCCGCCGGCGAGGGCGGCGCGGGCAGCCGGGACCATGCCGTGCCCGTAACCGTCGGCCTTGACCGCGACCAGCACCTCAGCGGTAACGCGTGCACGCAGCGACGCGACGTTGTCCCTGATCGCGTCGAGATCGACGCGGACTTCGGCCTGCCACATGACTCCACCCTACTGAGGGGTACGACGATTCATCGCAGCAGATCAGCAAGGACCGGGCGCAGGGCGGACGCCACGTCCGGCGCGGTCACCGGGCCGTCGGCGGCCGCCCGCCGGCCGGCCAGCCCGTGTACGTACGCCGCGGCCACCGCCGCCCGCACCGCCGGCAGGCCGGCGGCCAGCAGCGAGCCGAGCAGCCCGGCCAGCACGTCCCCACTGCCGGCCGTGGCCAGCGCCGGGCTGCCGGTCGGGTTGGCCCAGATCTCGCCGGCCGGGCTGGCCACGATCGTCCGGTCGCCCTTGAGCAGCACCACCGCGTTCGTCCAGGCGGCGAGCCGGGCAGCGGCGCCGGCCCGGTCGGCGCCCGGCGTCTCGCCGGCCAGCCGCTTGAACTCGCCGTCGTGCGGGGTGAGCACCAGCGGGGCGTCCCGGCGCAGATCCTCGGCGTGCTCGCCACCGACCAGCATGGTGATGGCGTCCGCGTCGAGCAGCACCGGCAGCGCGGTGGCCAGCACGCTGCGCAGCTCGATGCGCGCCTCGTCGCCGGTGTCCAGCCCGGAGCCGCACACCCAGGCCTGCACCCGGCCGGCGTCGGCCACCCGGGGCGCGACGACCACCGACGGGTGCGCGCGCACCACCTCGGCATGGGCGCTTCCCGCGTAGCGCACCATGCCGGCCGGGCCGGCCAGCGCGCCGGCACTTCCGAGCAGCGCCGCACCGGGATAGCGCGCCGAGCCGGTGGCCAGGCCGACCACCCCGCGCGTGTACTTGTCCGAGGTGGCGGAGGGCTGCGGCCACCATGCCGCGATGTCGGCGGCCTCGGCCACCCGCACCGCGGGATCGGTGACGAGCACCGGGGCGAGGCCGATGTCGACCAGCTCCACCTCGCCGCAGCGGATCGCGGCCGGACCGATCAGGTGCGCCGGCTTGAGGCACCCGAAAGTGACCGTGACGTCGGCGGTCACCGCCTCGCCCGGCACGTCGCCGGTGTCGACGGCCACCCCGGACGGCACGTCCACGGCCACCACGAGCGGTCGTTCACCCGTACGCCCGCGAAGTGCTCCGAGGCCGCGCACGACGGCCGTGGCCGGCGCACGCAGGCCGCCGCTCGCCCCGATCCCGACGATGCCGTCCAGCACCAGATCGGCGCGCGTGGGCAGGTCGCTCGCGGTGAAGCCGCCGGCCGCCCGCAGAGCGGCCAGGCCGGCCAGATGGACCCGTTCCGGGGTGAGCAGCAGCGCGCGCACCTGAGCGCCGCGGCGGGCCAGCAGGGCGCCGGCAAAGAGCGCGTCGCCCCCGTTGTCGCCGCTGCCGACCAGCAACAGCACCCGGGCGCCGTAGACGCCGCCGGCCTCGTCGAGCAACAGCGCGCAGCGCCGGGCCAGGCCGGCCGCGGCCCGCTGCATCAGCGTGCCCTCCGGCAGCCGCCCCATCAGCGTCTTCTCCGCCGCCCGCACGTCGGCCACCCGCCACGCCTGCCGCATGTCGTCTCGACTTCCTTCCGTTCAGGATTCGGCCACCACCATCGCGGACGCTATCCCGCCGTCGTGCGACAGCGAGAGATGCCATCGACTGATCCCACGCTCCGCCGCCGCGGCGGCGACCGTACCGGAGACGGTCAACCACGGCCGCCCGTCCGGATCGGTGACGATCTCGCAGTCGTGCCAGCGCAGTCCCATCGGCGCGCCGAGCGCCTTGGCGACGGCCTCCTTGGCGGCGAACCGGGCGGCCAGCGACTCCGGCGAACGCGGGTTGCCGGACCGGGTGACCCGCTCGGACTCGGTGAACAGGCGGTGCGCGAGCAGCGGGGTCCGGTCCAGAGCGCGGGCGAAACGTTCCACCAGGACGACATCAATGCCGACAGACGCGATCACACCGGTCACCCTAGCCGGGGGGGCCTGCGCCGGATCTTTTCTTGCGGGTACGACCGGAGCACACCCCCCGTACCAATCGCGTCGATCCGCGCACAAGCCCTGTGGACGCTCGCCCGGGCGGTCCGCCCGGGTCGTCCACAGCGCCCGCACGGCCCACCGGCCGGCCCCTAGCGTCCTTCTCGTTCCGTCGCCCGTTCTGGAGGCCGCTGATGAATCCCGATTTCGAGGTCGACACCGAAGACCTGCGCCGAACCGCCACCTCCCTGGCCGGCGTCGCGGACCGGGTGACCGGCGTGGCCGGCTCGGCGCCGGTCCCGGCGCCCGTCCCCCGCTGGGCGACGACCGGAGCCGCCGACCTGGCCGCGACCGCCGCGAGCCGGCAGCTGACGGTGCTGGGCGGCGACGTCGAGGAGACCGCCCGGCAGGTCCGCGCCGCCGTGGCGGCCTATCAGGAGGCCGACGCCCGCGCCGCCGCCCGGCTCCGGCTGACCCGGTGAGCAGCGCCCCGGTCACCTACGCGCGCCTGCGGGCCACGGATCCGTCCCGCTGGCTGGCCGGCGCGCTGTCCTGGCGCCGGTGGGCCGCGCTCGCCGGAACGCTCGGCGCGGAATTCGCCGCGGCGGCCGCCCGGCTGCGCGCCGTGTGGTCGGGGCCCGCAGGCGCGGCGGCGACCACACGGATCGGCCGCTTCAGCCGACGGGTGGCGCTCTTCCGGCTCCTCTGCTGGCGGGTGGATCAGACGCTGAGCGAGTTCGCCGCGGCACTCTGGCGGGCTCGCGCGCTGCTGGATCGGGCGCGCGGCCGGGCGGCGCGGGCCGGCCTGGTCATCGACGAGCGGGGTGCGGTGCACGGCCGTGCCGACGACGCCGGCGCGGTCGCGATCGATCTGGCGACGGCGTGCACCGTGGCCGAGCGGGCCGACGAGGCTGCCGCGTCCCGGCTCGGCGGGCTCACCGGCGAGGCCGCTCCACCGATCGGGGCGCCGCCGTCCTGTGCGGCCACCCCGGCCGAGGCCCGGCGCTGGTGGGACCGGCTGACTCCGGCGGAACAGAACTGGGTGCTGACCACCTCGCCGGGCTCGGTCGCGGCCACCGACGGGATCCCGGTGGCCGACCGCGACCTGGCCAACCGGCTGCTGCTCGATCAGCAGCGCGGCGATCTGGACCGGATGCTCGCCACCGGCCGGGACCGGGGACGGCTGCGCGACCTGCGGAACGGCCTGGACGAGCTGGCCGCCCGGCTGGACGACGACGCCGGGCCCCGGGCGTACCTGGTGGGGCTGGACGTGACCGGCGACGGCCGGGCGGTGGTCGCGCTCGGCGATCCGGACCGGGCCGGTCACGTGCTCACCCACGTGCCCGGGATGACCTCCGACCTGGCCTCGCTCGGCGGCGAGCTGACCCGGGCCGAGCGTGTTGCGGTCCGGGCCGCCGAGCTGGGGCCGGCGGAGTCGACCAGCTCGGTGCTGTGGCTCGACTACGACGCGCCGGACTTCCTGCACGAGGCGTTCTCCGACCGGCAGGCCCGGGACGGCGCCGCGGAGCTGCGCCGCTTCCAGGAGGGACTGCGGGCCGGGTCACCGGCGGACCTGACCGTGCTCGGGCACAGTTACGGCTCGCTGGTGGTCGGCCGGGCGGCGACCGGCGGCCCGCTGGAGGCCGACCGGGTGGTCTTCGTGGGCTCACCCGGCGTGGGGGTGGACTCCGCCGCCGGGCTGACCGTCCCGGCCGGGCAGGTGTGGTCGACCACGTCGAGGACCGACCCGATCCAGTTCGTGGCGGTGCCACCGGGACCGGACCTGTGGTTCGGGCGGAACCCGAGTGACCCCGGGTTCGGCGCCCAGGTGTTCGGCAGCCAGCCGGATGCCGGACACCTGGGCTACTGGGACCGGGGGCGGCCCGCCCTCGACGCGCTGGCGACGCTGACGCTGGGCGGGCACCCCGGGGTCACTCGACCGTGACGGACTTGGCCAGGTTGCGCGGCTGGTCGACGTCGTGCCCGCGGGCGGTGGCGATCTCGCACGCCAGGATCTGCAGCGGCACGGTCGTCATCAGCGGCGCGAGCAGGGTCGGGGTGTGCGGCACCTCGATCAGGTGATCGGCGTACGCCCGGACGCTCTCGTCGCCGGCCTCCGCGATCACGATGGTCCGCGCCCCGCGGGCCCGCACCTCCTGGATGTTCGAGACGACCTTGTCCCGCATCACGCCGCGGCCGGCCGGTGACGGCACCACGCAGACCACCGGGGTGCCCTCGTCGATCAGCGCGATCGGCCCGTGCTTGAGCTCACCGGCGGCGAAGCCCTCCGCGTGCATGTACGCCAGCTCCTTCAGCTTCAGCGCACCCTCCAGGGCCACCGGGAAGCCGACGTGCCGGCCGATGAAGAGGATCGTCGAGGCCGACCTGAGGTCCCGGGCCAGGGCCCGCACATCCTCCATGCCGGCGAGCAGCTCACGCAGGTTGTCCGGGGTCTCGCGCAGCCGCGACACCACGGCGGCGACCTCGTCGGCGTACATCACGCCACGGATCTGGGCCAGGTGCAGGCCGATCAGGTAACAGGCGACCAGCTGGGTGAGGAACGCCTTGGTCGACGCGACAGCGATCTCCGGGCCGCCGTGGGTGTAGAGCACCGCGTCGGACTCGCGCGGGATCGTCGAGCCGTTGGTGTTGCAGATGGCCAGCACCCGGGCCTTCTGCTCCTTGGCGTGCCGCAGGGCCATCAGCGTGTCCATGGTCTCGCCGGACTGGCTGATCACGATCACCAGGGTGGACCGGTCCAGGATCGGGTCCCGATAACGGAACTCGCTGGCCAGCTCCACCTCGCACGGGACCCGGACCCAGTGCTCGATCGCGTACTTGGCGATCATGCCGGCGTGGTACGACGTGCCGCAGGCCACGATGAAGACCTTGTCGACGTCGCGCAGATCCTGGTCGGTGAGGCGGACCTCGTCCAGGATGATCTCGCCACGCTCGGAGAGCCGGCCGAGGAGCGTGTCCGCGATGGCCTGCGGCTGCTCGGCGATCTCCTTGAGCATGAAGTAGTCGTAGCCGCCCTTCTCCGCGGCCGAGGCGTCCCAGTCGATGTGGAACTCCTGCCCGGTGGCGGGCGCGCCGTCGAAGTCGGTGATCTCGATGCCGGCCGGGGTGATCAGCACCACCTGGTCCTGGCCCAGCTCGATCGCCTCGCGGGTGTGCTCGATGAACGCCGACACGTCGCTGGCGAGGAAGTTCTCCCCGTCGCCACGGCCGACCACCAGCGGCGAGTTGCGCCGGGCGGCGACCACCGCGTCGGGCACCGCGACGTCCACGGCCAGCAGGGTGAAGGCGCCCTCCAGCCGGCGGACCGTGCGCCGCATGCCCTCGGCGAGCAGGGCCGGGCCGTCCTCGGCGCCGGACTCGCGCAGCGCGCGCATCTCGGCGGCGAGCAGGTGCGCCGCGCACTCGGTGTCGGTGTCGCTGCGGAACTCGATGCCGGTCGCCTCGAGCTCGGCGCGCAGCCGGGCGAAGTTCTCGATGATGCCGTTGTGGATGACGGCGACCCGGCCGTCGGCGGAGAGGTGCGGGTGGGCGTTGCGGTCGGTCGGCCCGCCGTGGGTGGCCCAGCGGGTGTGGCCGATGCCGGTGCTCCCGGCGTCGATGCCGGTGCCCAGTTGCTCGGCGAGTGCCTTCTCCAGGTTCGCGAGCTTGCCCGCCTTCTTCTCAGTTCGGACCAGCTCGCTGTCGATGATGGCGACGCCCGCGGAGTCGTACCCGCGGTACTCCAGACGGCGGAGCCCGTCGATGACGATGCTCAACGCCGGACGATTGCCTACGTAACCCACGATCCCACACATGCCGGGCAGCCTAGCTGACTTTCGCTCAAACGTCATGAGCGAGAAGCAGGCTTTCGCGCATGGCATGTGATCGAAACGATAGCCGATCCTCACTTCAGGCGCACATTGGCCGGACGGACGACCCGCACGGGCGGGTGATGATCCACGTGCGGAGCTGGCGTACCGTCGACTACGGCGATTTCACGGGGAGGAAGAGGCCGGAGGAAGCATGAGCGAGCCGCAGCCGCCACGACCGCCCGAATTCAAGCCCGGACAGGCCGGCCAGCAGCCGTACGAGCCGGCCCCGGAGTACCCGCCCACCTCCCAGTTCCCGCCGGTCAACTACGCGCCGCCGGGACAGCAGCCGGACTACGGCCGCGACGAGTACCCGCCCACCGGTTACGCGCCCCCGCCGTACGCCGACCAGCCGCAATCCGGGCCGCCGCAATCCGGGCCGCCACAATCCGGGCCGCCGGGGTACGGCCCGCCCGGGTACGGCCCGCCGGGTTATGGGCCGCCGCCGCCCCGGCGGAGCAACAAACCGCTGATCGCGGTCATCCTGGCGGTCTCGGTGCTGCTCTGCGGCGGGGTGATCACCTCCGGTGTCCTGCTGGTCCAGCGGGCCACCGAGAAGGTGGAGGAGGTGGCCGCGCCGATCCTCGAGCCGACGCTGCCGGCCCTGCCGACCGACGCACCCGGCTGGCCCGGTTTTCCCGGCGAACTGCCCACCGAGCTGCCGACCGACCTGCCGACCGACCTGCCCGCTCTGCCCACCGACCTGCCGGGTCTCCCGGGCCTCGACGAGAGCCGGAAATTCACCGTGACCTACGAGGTGAAAGGCGACGGACCGGCGAGGATCATCTACGTCGAACGGCTGCGCGGGACACCCAAGGTGCTGGACAACGTCGACCTGCCGTGGAAGGTGACCACCGACATGGAGGGCCTCGCCACCGTCTCGATCATCGCCCAGCGGGTGAGCCCGGACGAGGGCTCGATCACCTGCCGGGCCACGGTCGACGGCAAAGAGGTGGTCGAGCAGACCACGAACGGCGCGGTGGCGACGACGACCTGCAACAAGCTCGTCTACAACTGAGGAGCGCCGTGACTGATCCCCTCGTGGAGCGGATGCGCCCGTTCGGCACCACCATCTTCGCCGAGATGTCGGCACTGGCGGCCCGCACCGGCGCGGTCAACCTCGGCCAGGGCTTCCCGGACTCCGACGGTCCGCCCGAGATGCTCGCCGCGGCCGCCGAGGCGCTGGCGTCCGGCGCGAACCAGTACCCACCACTGGCCGGCATCCCATCCCTGCGCGCCGCGATCGCCGCGCACGAGCAGCGGTTCTGGAGCCTGACCCGGGACCCGGACACCGAGGTCGCGGTGACCGCCGGCGCCACCGAGGCGGTCGCGGCGTCCATCCTGGCGCTGTGCGAGCCCGGTGACGAGGTGGTGTGCTTCGAGCCGTACTACGACTCGTACGCGGCCTCCATCACCCTCGCCGGGGCGGTCCGCCGTCCCGTCACGCTGCGCCCCGGCCCGTCCGGGCGCTACGAGTTCGACGTCGAGGAGTTGCGGGCGGCGTTCACCGGGAGAACCCGCCTGGTGCTGCTCAACTCGCCGCACAACCCGACCGGCAAGGTGTTCACACCGGACGAGCTGAGCCTGATCGCCGGCCTCTGCCAGGAACACGACGTCTACGCGGTGACCGACGAGGTGTACGAGCATCTCGTCTTCCCGGACGCCGGCTCGCCACACGTGCCGCTGGCCGGCCTGCCCGGCATGCGCGAACGCACCCTGCGCATCTCCTCGGCCGGCAAGACCTTCTCCTGCACCGGCTGGAAGGTCGGCTGGGCGACCGGCCCGGCCCGCCTGATCTCCGCGATGCTGCGGGTCAAGCAGTTCCTGACGTTCGTCAACGCGGCGCCCCTGCAGCCCGCCGTGGCCGTAGCGCTGGGCCTGCCGGACAGCTACTTCACCGGCTTCACGGCCGGCCTGCGGGAGCGCCGGGACCACCTGGTCGCCGGGCTCACCGACGCCGGACTGGCCGTCCTGCCGTCCGAGGGCACCTATTTCGTGACCGCCGACATCCGGCCGCTGGGCGGCACGGACGGGGTCGAGTTCTGCCGTGCGCTGCCCACGCGGTGCGGTGTCGTGGCCGTGCCCACCCAGGTCTTCTACGACCATCAGGAGGCCGGGCGCCACCTCATCCGGTTCGCCTTCTGCAAGCGCGCCGAAGTGATCGACGAGGCCGTGCAGAGGCTGAAAGCGCTGAAGTAGGAGGCGGGGCCGAGTCCGCGACACACCGGGACGCGGGGCCGGCCTTCCTCGCCGGCGGCATCGCGTCGTTGCGGGGCGGGGCGGGCCCTCCTCGCCGGGGGCATCGCGTCGTTGCGGGGCGGGGCCGGCCGTTGCGGCCGGCCCCGCGTCGACTCAGGCCGGGCTGGCCGACCGGACCTCTTCCGCGATCCGCTCGGCCACGGTGCGCGCGTTCTCCTCGGTGGCGGCCTCGACCATCACCCGGACCAGCGGCTCGGTGCCCGACGGCCGCAGCAGCACCCGCCCGGTCTCGCCCAGCTCGTTCTCGGCCAGCGCCACGGCGGCCTGCACGGTCGGCGCGGCCGCGCCGGCCTCCCGGTCACCGACCCGCACGTTGATCAGGACCTGCGGCAGCGTGTGCACCACGGCCGCCAGGTCCGCCAGGGACTTGCCGCTCGCCGCGACGTGCGCCATCAGGTGCAGGCCGGTCAGCACGCCGTCGCCGGTCGTTGCGAACGCCGGCATCACGATGTGCCCGCTCTGCTCGCCGCCGAGGGCCAGCCCCCCGTTCTGGAGCTCCTCCAGCACGTACCGGTCGCCGACCTTGGTCTCGATCAGCCGGATCCCCGCCTGCTTCATGGCGATCCGCAGGCCCAGGTTGCTCATCACGGTGGCGACCAGTGTGTCGTCGGTCAGCGTGCCGGCGTCGCGCATCGCCAGTGCCAGGATCGCCATGATCTGGTCGCCGTCGACGACATCGCCGGCCGCGGTGACCGCCAGGCAGCGGTCGGCGTCGCCGTCGTGGGCGAGCCCGAGGTCGGCGCCCTCCCGCAGCACCGCGTCACGCACCTTGTCGAGGTGGGTGGAGCCGCACTCGTCGTTGATGTTCAGGCCGTCCGGCTCCGCGTGGATCGCGATCACCTCGGCGCCGGCCTCGCGGTACGCCACCGGGCCGACCTCGCTGGCCGCGCCGTTCGCGCAGTCCACCACGACCTTGAGCCCGTCCAGTCCGTTCGGCAGCGACTCGATCAGGTGCTTGATGTAGTGCTCGGCGCCGTCCAGCAGGTCGTGCACCCGGCCGATCGCGGCGCCGGTAGGGCGGCCGATCACGCCGTGCCCGTCCTGGACGGCCCGCTCGATGCGCTCCTCCAGCTCGTCGGGCAGCTTGGTGCCGCCCGCGGCGAAGAGCTTGATCCCGTTGTCCGGCATGGGGTTGTGCGAGGCAGAGAGCATCACGCCCAGATCGGCATTGGTCTGCCCGACGAGGTACGCGACCGCCGGCGTGGGAAGCACACCGACCCGCACCACGTTGGCCCCGGCACTGGTCAGGCCCGCGACGACCGCGGCCTCCAGCATCTCGCCGCTGGCCCGGGGGTCACGCCCCACGATCGCCAGTGGCTGATGGCTGCTGTCGGCCTCGACCAGGACCCGTGCGGCCGCGACCGCGACCGAGAGGGCCAGTTCGGGGGTGAGCAGATCGCCGTTCGCGAGACCGCGAACGCCGTCCGTGCCGAAGAGTCGCCCCATGGCGGCTTCCTTTCGCCGGTGACACGCCGACCTCAAGCCTGCTACAGCGAAAGGCCGGGGAGGAGTACCGGAACGGTTGGTTGGGGAGGGAGTAAAACGGCGACGGCCGAGCACCCCTCCTCATATCGGAGGTGTGCTCGACCGTCGGTCGAACATCGCGCGAGATTAGCGCTTCGAGTACTGCGGTGCCTTACGGGCCTTCTTGAGACCGTACTTCTTGCTCTCCTTGACCCGGGCGTCCCGGGTGAGGAAGCCGGCCTTCTTCAGGGCCGGGCGGTCGTCCGGCTCGTCCACGATCAGCGCGCGGGAGATGGCCAGGCGCAGCGCGCCGGCCTGGCCGGTGATGCCGCCACCACGGAGGTTCGCGACCACGTCGAACTGCTCGGTGCGCTCGGTGGTGACGAGCGGCTCACGGATGAGCTGCTGGTGCACCTTGCTGGGGAAGTAACTCTCCAGCTCCCGGCCGTTGCAGGTGATCTTGCCGGAGCCCGGCACGATGCGCACCCGGACGATGGCCTCCTTGCGGCGGCCGACGGTCTGGATCGGACGGCCACCGGGACGCGGGGCGCGGACCGGGGCCGGCGCGGGCGTCTCGACGACGACAACCGTCTCAGCGGGCTCCTCGACGGTCTCGACGGTCTCGACGACCTCGGGCTCGGTGATGTCCGTCATGCTGCTGCCTTCTCCCGCGCTCACTGCGCGATCTGCTTGATTTCGAACGGCTGCGGCTGCTGGGCGGCATGCGGGTGCTCAGCGCCGGGGTAGACCTTCAGCTTCTTGATGATCTGACGGGCGAGCTTGTTGTGCGGAAGCATGCCCTTGACCGCGAGCTCGATCGCCTTCTCGGGGCGCTTCGACAGCAGCTCCTCGTAGCCGACCTGCTTGAGACCACCCGGGTAACCGGAGTGACGGTAGGCGACCTTGGTCTGCCGCTTGTTACCGGTCAGCGCCACCTTGCCCGCGTTGATGATCACCACGAAGTCGCCGGTGTCGACGTGCGGAGCGAACGTGGGCTTGTGCTTACCACGCAGGAGGGTCGCGGTGTGGGTGGCCAGGCGGCCCAGAACGACGTCAGAAGCGTCGATAATGTGCCACTGACGCTCGATCTCACCCGGCTTCGGGCTGTACGTACGCACAGAATTACCTTGTCTCGTCGTCGGTCTGGGGGCGCGCGCTGGCGGCGTCCGACTCACAGTCGCTCGCAGCTGTCGCACAACAGCAGGCAACAATACCCGGCCGCGCGGCGCGTGGTCAAAACAGCCATGATCAGCGCAGCCGTGATCGCAGCAGCACTGATCCAAGCAGCAACTGGTTCAGGGCTGGACCCCAAACATAGCTAGCATACTCTGCGCTCCGGACGAGCCCGACGCGGGTCGGACAAGTCACTCGATGCGTCTTAGCAGGCTCGAAACAAAAGGGACGCCGCGCCGAAATTCCACCCCGGCACGCTTCCGGACATGGCCAACGGTGCGAACCTGTCGACGACGCGACCCGGGATTGGCCGGTGCCGCGCCGGGGGGCGCACCATGGAGAGACCACCGTCAGGGTTGAGGACGGACCTGACGGTGTCCGCCGGGCCGGGCGACCGGTTCGGTGAGGAGAAGTCGCGGCGTGCCCCGGACGGAGGTACGGCGAGGAACGCAGGCGTGACATGGGAGCGGGTCTGCGCCGAGGACGGCGGGCCTCGAGCGTGCCCTTCGGTGGACCGTTCGGCCACGCCGCGACTTCTCGAACCACTCGGCCCGGGCATCGGATGATCGACCGGACCCCGGCAGACAGGCGGGCGGCGCTGACCGCGGCCGCCCTGACCGAACCGGCCGCCTCCCTCTCCGGCTACACCATCGGGGTGACCGCCGACCGCCGCAAGGACGAGTTGGCCACCCTCCTGGAGGCACGCGGCGCCCGCGTGGTGATCGCCCCGGCCCTGCGCATCGTCCCGATCGCCGACGACGCCGAGCTGCGCGCCGCCACCCGCGCCTGCCTCGACACCCCACCCGACATCGTGCTGGTCAACACCGGCATCGGCATGCGCGGCTGGCTGGAGGCCGCCGACGGCTGGGGCCTGTCCGAGCCGCTGCGCGCCGTCCTCGGCCGCGCCTATCTGGTCGCCCGCGGACCCAAGGCCCGGGCCGCCGTGCGCACCGCCGGGCTGCACGACGACTGGTCCCCCGACGGTGAGGGTTACGACGAGGTCGTCGAGCACCTCATCGGCCGGGGCATCGCCGGCCTGACCGTCGCCATGCAGCTCCACGGCGAGAGCCAGCCGGAGTACACCGAGGCTCTGCAGTCGGCCGGCGCCCGGGTGATCGAGGTGCCGGTCTACCGCTGGGCGCCGCCCACCGATCCGGCACCCCTGCACCGCCTCGTCGACCTGATCATCGGGAAGCTGGTCGACGCCGTGACGTTCACCTCGGCCGCCGCCGTCCAGGCCGTGCTCCGGGCCGCCGGAACCGCCGGCCGCGCCGCCCGCACCGGCAGCGCCCTGCTCGGCGGTGGTGCCCTGCTCGGCGGTGGTGCTTCGCTCGGAGGTGGTGCTTCGCTCGGAGGTGGTGCCCTGACCGGCGGTGGCGCCTTGATCGGCGGTGGCGAGCTCGACGGCGCCGACTCCGAGGCCCTGCTGGACGCCCTGCGCACCGACGTCCTGGCGGCCGGCGTCGGCCCGGTCACCGCCGCCCCGTTGCGCCGCCTCGGCATCCCCGTCGTCACCCCGGCCCGCGCCCGCCTCAGCGCCCTGGTCCGGGCCATCGTCGACGAGCTGCCCAAACGTGCCGTCACCCTGGAGGTGTCCGGCCACTCCCTCACGCTCCGCGGTCACGCCGCGATCGTCGACGGAGAGCTCCGTCCGCTCGCCCCGGGCCCGATGGCCGTGCTCCGTGCGCTGGCCGTCTCGCCAGGCCGGGTCCTCTCCCGGGCCGCTCTCCTCCAGGCCCTCCCCCGCGGCGCGGACGAGCACGCGGTCGAGATGGCCGTCGCCCGGCTCCGCGCCGGCCTGGCCGTCCCCGGCGTGATCCAGACCGTGGTCAAGCGCGGCTACCGCCTCCCCCTCTGACCAGCTGTGTGAACTTCCGGCTCGATACGCACCCCAACTTCACACGCAGGGGTGGGGCACCGCAGCGTGGGGAGTTCGGGCTCGATACGCACCCCAACTTCACACGCGGGGTTGGGGAGCGGGACCACTCACGCAGGTTGCCGGGTGGTGGGGAGTGGTTTGGACGCGTAGCGGCCAGCGAGCCGCCGCCCGGCCCTCGGCGTGAGCAGCGGTCTGTACCCACCACCCCGCTACGACATCGATCTTCCGATTCTGATCTTTCAGCGATCGGTGCGGATGCGGGAGTAGATCGCGAGATCGACGCGGCCACCGTGGATCACGCCGGCGCTGCGGGCGACGCCCTCGTGGACGAAGCCGGCCTTGACCGCCACCCGGGCCGACGCCAGGTTCTCCGGGGCGATGCGCAGTTCGACGCGCTCGAGACCGAACTCCTCGACGGCCCAGCGCGCCAGGCCGGCTGTCGCCTCGGTCATCAGGCCGCGGCCGCGGAATCCGGGCATGGTCCAGTAACCGATCTCGGTGACCCGGGCCGCCCAGTCGGTGCGCTTGAGATCGATCACGCCGGCGAACGCACCGTCGTGGTCGACGGCGCGGACGACGCCCTGACCGGCGGCGCGCATGCCCGGGGCCAGCTTCGTGATGAAGGTGATCGCGTGCTCCACTGTGTACGGCCGGGGCAGCGGCAACCACCGTTGCGTGACGGGGTCGGAGGCTCCGGCCACCACGTCCGCCGCGTCGGACTCACGCAGCGGACGGAGAGTCAGCCGGTCGGTCTTCAGCACCAGGTCGGGGAAGATCTCCACCGGCCGGAGCCTAGCCGACGGTGGCTGGGTGGCCCTGCTCGTGTTCGGCCACGAGGGTCGCCATCGCATGCTCGACCACTCCGATCAGCACGGCCTTGACCGAATCGCGATGACGCGCGTCGCACATCACCAGCGGCACGCGCTGCGGGATGGCGAGCGCCTCCCGAACCTCCTCCGGCTCGTAACGTGGCGCGTTGTCGAAGCAGTTGACCGCGACGAGGTACGGCAGGTGCCGGTTCTCGAAGTAGTCCAGTGGCGCGAACGCGTCGGCGAGCCGGCGGGTGTCGACGAGAACCGCCGCACCGACCGCACCGCGGATCAACTCGTCCCACATGAACCAGAACCGGGTCTGTCCCGGCGTGCCGAACAGATAGAGGATCAGGTCGTCGGCCATCGTGATGCGGCCGAAGTCCATCGCCACCGTGGTGCTGCCCTTGCCTGGCACCTTCGACGCGTCGTCGATGCCGGCACCGGCCACTGTCATGACCGCTTCCGTGGTGAGGGGCTCGATCTCGGAGACTGCGCCGACAAGAGTCGTCTTGCCCACGCCGAATCCACCTGCGACAACGATCTTCGCGGAGGTGATCTCCGTGGGATGCGTCCCCGTACGCTTCCCCGCCCCTTCAGAGCTTGCGAAGTCCACTCAACACCCTTCCCAGCAGATCCAGCCGCTCCGTGAACCCAGTCTTGGGAGCGGCACTGTGCAGCTGAAGCAGCCCGTCGGCGACCAGGTCGGCGACGAGCACCCGGGTAACCCCCAGTGGCATCCGGGTCAACGCCGACAGCTCAGCGAGCGATTGTGCTTTCGGCTCACACAGCACGGCGAGGCGGTACTTGTCGTGTCCGGCGAACCGTGCCTCCTGCACGGCTGCCGCACTGGCGATCAGGACCGCCTCGATCGGGATGTCCCTGATCGGTTCGGTCCGGCCGCGCGTGACCGCGTACGGCCGCACCAGGTTGCCCCGGGGATCGTGCGGCTCTGTCATGTCGCGGTCACCTCTTCTCCGTCAGGGCCCGTGGCCCCGGCGTCTAGTGGCTGACGGCCTCGCGTGGCGCCGGCGACAGTGCGGCGCCGACGCGTTCCACCAGGAGAGCCATCTCGTAGCCGACCTGGCCGACGTCGCAGCTGCGCGCCGCCAGGACCGCCATCGACGAGCCGTCGCTGATGGTCATCAGGAAAAGATAGCCGCTCTCCATTTCGATGATGGTCTGTTGCACGTCACCGGCGCTGAACATTCTGGACGCGCCTTCGGTGAGGCTGACCACGCCGGAGGTGATGGCGGCGAGCTGGTCGGCCCGGTCGGCCGGCAGGTCGCGGGATGACGCCAGCAAGATGCCGTCCGCCGAGACAGCCACCACATGGGCGATACCGGCGACGCTGTCGGCGAAGTTGCTGAGCAGCCAGCCCATGTCATGCATGGTGGGGGGCCTGGTCACTGTCCGTTCTCCTTAGTAACCCGTGTAGCCGGGGCGCCGGATTCGGCCACGCCGTCCGTCCGCCCTCGTTGCACTCCTCTGTGGTACGCGGAAAGGAGCCCGCGAACCTCATCGGGACTGCGACGGTTCTGAGCCCGTGGTGCGGTCTGCACCCCTCCGGGCACTAGTTGCGCCTGTGGGATCCGCTTCGGGAGACCGGATCGGGTGGTGCCGGCGTCGCGAGGTGCGGCGGCGGCGATCGCCCGGTTCCAGCCCTCGTCGGCGGCGGTGCGCCAGCGCTCCTCCGCGGACCGGGCCGGCTCCGTCCCCTGTGCACGGTCGGCCGGCTCGGTGGTACGGGCCGGCGGTTCCGCTGCGCGGGGCCTGGGGATGTCGCCGGTGGCGCGCGGCGGAGGCGGGGTGCGCAGGGGCGTGCTGGAGACCGGCGGCACGGAGACGGGCGGCGCCGAGGCCGGGGCTGCGGACGCCGGCACCGCGGACGCCGGCACTGCGGAGGCCGGGACTGCGGAGGCCGGGGCAGCGGCGAAGGTGTCCGGGGGTGGTGCGTAACCGGCGGTCGGCATGCCTCGCTGGTCGGCGACGTCGTCACCGCCGGCGAACCAGCTGTGCTGCATCTCCATCTGGATCGCCTCGGCTCGCGGCGCGGCCGGTGGCACCTCGGGAAGTAGCGGGGGGAGCGCGGCCATCGCGGCGCCCCAGCCGGGCGCGTTGACTCCGGCCGGTTCGGCTCCCCAGCCGGGGGTGGTCGCAGCGGCCGGCTCCGCGGCTCCCCAGTTGGGCGTGTTGGTCGTCGCGGGCTGGGGGGTGTCCCAGTGCGGCGTGTTGGTCGCGGCACTGTTCCAGTCGAAGGCCTCGGCCTCGGAGGCCTTCGCCGCCTCGGAGGCCTTTGCCACGACGGGCTCCGGGGTGCTCCAGCTGGGTGCCGAGACGGGGTCCGAGGCGCCCCAGCCGGGTCCCGACGTCGGCGCGGCCGCGGCGGGCAGGAGCGGCGCCGGGGGCATCGCGGGAGACGGGTCGCCGGGCCTGGGGGCACGGCTGGGCAGCGGCGGGCGGTCCGGAGTGGGCCGCAGGTCCAGATCGGACGGTTGCACAGCCGGCGGCAGCGACGGCCGGCGGATGGGCTCCGGCGACGCCGGCGCGGACCGGACCGGCGGCCGCGGCTCGGGGATCCGGGGCGGCGGGCCGGCGGTCAGCTGCGGGGGCGGTCCGGGACGGGTCCAGCTCGCCGCGCGTACCGGCGCGGAGGGCACCCCGGGCATCACCACGATCTCGGAGGGCAGCAGCACCTCGGCGATGGTGCCGCCGTCCGGGCCGGGCCGCAGCTCCACGCCGATGCCGTGCCGGGCGGCCAGCCGGGCGATCACCGCGAAGCCCATCAGCCGGAACGCTGACACGTCCACCTGGGCCGGTTCGGCGAGCCGCCGGTTGATCTGCTCCATCTGGTCGGCGGAGATGCCGAGCCCGCGGTCCTCCACCTGCACCACCGCGTGGTCCCCGGTGCGGCCGCCGTGCGCGACCACCACGGTGCTCGGCGGGGAGAAGCGGGTGGCGTTGTCGAGCAGTTCGGCGATCAGGCGTACGACGTCGTTGACGGCGGCCGCGGCGATCAGGATGTCGGTGTCGATCGTGCCGAACTCGATCCGGTGATAGAGCTCGACCTCGGACTGCGCGGCCCGCAGCGCGTCGATCAGCAGCGCGTCCTCGCGGCGCGGCGCGCCCACGTCGGCGCCGGCCAGCACCAGCAGGTTCTCGTCGTTGCGGCGCATCCGGGTGGCGAGGTGGTCCAGCTCGAAGAGGCGGGCCAGCCGCTTCGGGTCCTCCTCCAGCCGCTCGATCTGGTCGAGCTCGCCGATCATCCGGTCCACCAGTGCCTGACTGCGCCGGGCGAGGCTCAGGAACATCGTGGAGACGCTGGTCCGCAGGGCCGCCTGCTCGGCGGCGACCCGGATGGCCTCCCGGTGCACCATGTTGAACGCCTCGGCGACCTGACCGAACTCGTCGTTCTCGGTGACCGGGATCGGGTCCCGGGTCTGCGCGATGATCCTGTCGACGCCGCCATCGCCCAGGTTGTCCGCGTCCTGCAGACGGGTCACCGCGTCCGGCAGATCCCGGTTGGCCACCGCGAGCGCGCCCTCGCGCAGCCGGCGCACCGAGAGGTTCAGCTCGCGTCCCAGGTAGAAGGCGATGGCCAGGGCGGTGAGCAGCACGACCAGCACCACGATGAACTCGAGGGTCGCGCGCTGCGAGCTGTTCGAGCTCTCGTCCTCGGCGACGGTCACGACGTAGCCCTCGAGTTGCCGCTCCGCGCCGCGGAACAGCTCGATCACGTCGGTGAAGGCCTCGCTGATCTCGGAGGGGGTGGCGGCGGACGGACCGGTCAGCCGGGTCGCGAGGTTGTCGGCGACGGCCAGCGCCTCGTTCTGGACCACGGAGTCGACCAGGGTCACCTGCTGCCGGCCCGCGACGGCCCGGAAGTCCTCCAGGGCGTCGGTCCGGATCGCCCGCGCGCCGGCCAGGGCGCTCTGCCGGGTGGCGTTGAAGTCGCTGGTCGCGCGGGACACGAAGGTCACTGCCGCCTGCTCGGCGGCCGCGCCCTCGGCCTTGGTGAAGAAGGCCAGCGCCTTCAGGTTGTTCGCGGCCGAGCCGGGCGCGGTCACCTGGGTGACCACGACCTCGAAGCCACGCAGGTCGGTCAGGGTCCCGGCGTAGCGGTTGGCGACCTCGGCGACGTTGGCGGTCCGCTCGTTGACCCCGGCGCGGGCGTCGCCCAGCCGCCCGAGCTCCTCGTCGATGAGGGTGAGCCGGTCGTCGACCAGCGCCGGCGCGTCCTCGATGGCGGCGCGGTTGGCGCGGAAGATCTCGACCTGCGCGTCCACCGCCTTGACGGCCTCCCGGAACTCGGTCGCCGCGGTGTCGCGCACAGAGAGATAGGAGAGGGCGGCCATCCGCTCGTCGTGCAGCAGCCGGGTCAGGCTGGAGAGGTCGATGCCGAGCTCGGCGAGGTCGGCCACCCGGGCCGCGTCAGCCGCGCGCTCACCGACGTCGACGAGGCGGATCGTCGCCAGCGCCAGCACCGCGGTCAGTGGCAGGAACAGCAACGCGGCGAGCTTGACCCGGAGGCGTGCATCCTTCAGGCGCGGCAAGCCACCACGTCGCGCAGCCAGGCCCGAGGATCCCGTGCTCACGACATCTCCTTCGCGGTCGTCCCCGCCCCACCCGGACACCGGAGCAGGGGGCCCACCAGAGGCTGCGGTCCGGCCCCGTCCGGTGCCCGCAGCAAGGCCCGCGCCGTTTTCGGCACGGCGGCGATTTCATCAGAACGCCGGTCCCTTTGGGAAGTCTGGATCCTCCTGGAAAACGCACGGCTGTCGCAGTGATAACCGCGCGCGGAGGCGGGTCCCGGCACCGCTCCCGGCGTTGACGTGCACGAATGCCTCACCCGCAACCATCCGTAACTGCACGGTCACTGAACACCTTCGCGATTCCAACCACTATGTGGGAATTCCGTCCCGCGGCCTCGATTTCGACTGCGACTCACGTTCGCTCTCACGTTCGCAAGGATTGACGGGAAGCGACGGACTCGCTGTGCGCGTCGCACAGTGTCCACTGCGGACGGACGGCTGGCAAATTGATCCGTATGTCGCCCGCAAGTCACTCACCGTGGTGAAAGGTGAACGACGCTCATCGATGTATCAAGATCGTGACTTTAGGCTTTCTTAAGAACTGGGCGGTGGACTGGCGTGTTGCGCGGAACATTCCGTAACGTGCCCGGCATGGCATTTCGGAGCTGGGTGAAGCTGTTGGCCTCGACCGCCGTGGCAGCGGCAGTGGTCGGCGCGGGTCAACTCGGCATCGCCTACGGGCTCGGCATGGTGCGCCTGGACCTCGACCTCGACGTCACCCTGCGTGATCAGTGGACTGCTCAGCTGGCCTGGGTCGCCTGGATCACGATGACCGCTGCCGCGCTCGGCGCGATCGTCGGCACCGGCCTGCGACCCCGGTGGCGGCCGCAGCCGGTGGGCACCGTCGGCGCCCTCGCGATGGGATTCTCCGCCGGTCTCGGCGCGCTCGCCGTCCTCCCGCTCACCATGCAACCCGCCCGCTCCGCGCAGATCGACGGCGTACGACCGGTGTTCGTTATCGGTGTCTGCGCCGGCCTCGCCGCCGCGCTCGGCATCTTCGCCGCCTGGTCCGCCGCCGCCAAGGTCGGGGCCCGCTGGAGCCTGGCCACCCTGTCCGTCCTGGTCTGGATCGTCGCGCTGGTCTCGGTCGTGCCGTCGCTCCTGCCCGGCCGCACCCCGGTGGCGCCCCGGCTCGGCGTCCTCGAAGGCAGCCTGATCCCGGCCGCCGTCGTGGAGCACACCCCGTTCGTCACCATGCCCGCCCTCGCCCTGCTCTCCGGGCTGATCCTCGGCTGGGTCGCCCGCAGCCGCCGCAGGTCCACGCTCGCCGTCGCCCTCACCGGCCTCGCCGGGCCGGCGGTGCTCACAGTCGCCTACCTGATCGCCGGGCCCAGGCAGACCGCGGCCGGCTTCTCCCTCAATCCGTACTGGGCAGCGATGATCGCCAGCGGCGCCGGCGTGCTCGGCTCGGTGCTGGCCGCCGTCACGCGCGGCGCCCCCTCGGCCGACCGCGCCGAGGAGCCCGGCGAGCCGGGTGAGACCCCGTCCGGCTCACTGCCCCAGGACACCCTGCCGCTGCCCCAGCGGCAGGCGCCGAGCCAGTCGGCGATCGCCGCGGTCGCCGAGGCTGCCGCGCAGCGCCCGGAGGCGCAGCTGCGCCCCTCGGACACCGGCGTCCTCACCGCGCCGGACCGGCCGCATCCGCTTGCGGACCTGGCCAACAGCACCCCGGCCAAGGCGGTTCCGTCACCCTTCTCCTCTGGTACGGGTACGCCGTTCAGCCCGCCCGCCGGCCCGCAGGCCGTGCCGCCCGCCGGCTCGCCAGCCGTGCCGCCCGCCGTGCCGCCTTTTGCCGGCCAGCAGGCGGCGCCCGGTGTCGCCGGGCAGCCGGGTGCGTCCGGGGAGCCGCGGTTCTCCGGTCAGCGTGGGCAGTCCGGCGGTGGTGTGGCGGCGAGCCTGCGGCGCGGCTGGCGCACTCGGGACGCCTCCGAGGAGAACCCGCCGCCCGCGGCGACGCCGCCGTTCAACGGGTTCGCCGCCGCCCAGCCCGGCCCGCGGACCGGCATCGACACCGCCGAGCACCCCCGGACCGCCGCCTCGGCACAGCGCGCCGCACTGTCACCGGACGCGATTCTTCCGCCGGACCGCAACCGCCGCGGCGACTCCGAATATGTCGACTGGGTCAACGGACTCGGCAATTCCTGAATCATCGCTGAACACCGGTGGAATGATCAGACCAGGAGGTACCACGGAAACGCCCACCCGTTGACGATGGTCGATGTCCGGGTCTCATCTCCTCGACGGCATCGGAGTCCGATCAGCATGACGTCCCGCCTCGGCCGGTTCCTCTCCGGTCTCGCCCTGGTCCTCGCCTTCACCGGCACCACGCTGGTCGCCCCCGCCGTGGTGGCGCCCACCCACACCGCCGCCGCCCACGCCGCCGTGTACAACAGCTGCACCATCAGCCGCTGCTCAGCCGCGCGCACCGCCTTCACCGGCTGGGCGTCGCTCGGCTGGCCGACCACCGCCGGCTGGTACTCCTGGCCGTACGGCAACTACAACTACACCGGCGGCCGCTTCTACAACCGCGAGGGTCAACTGCCGTCCGCCACCTACGGCGAGTACGACGTCTACTCCCGCAACCGAGGGGCGGCGCGTGACGCCTACCGGATCGTCGTCAACCGCAGCACCCGCGTCGCATACTTCACCCCGGATCACTACGTGACCTTCTACAAGCTGTAACAGCGCTGACGCGCATCCCGCGGCGGCTGTCTCCGGACAGCCGCCGCGTTCGTGTCTGCCCGGTTTCCCGGCGACCGCTGCAACCCGATAGCACCCTGCACGGGCTCAGGTGCGGAATTCCGAAAAATACCTCGCCCTAAGGCTTAGCCGTGGTGGCCCACAACCGAACAACCTGGCGTAAGCAAATCGAGCATCCGCTCGGCCGACAAAGGCAAACCCGGTGCGAACCGGGGACGCAAAGCCACAGAGCCCACGCGGCTGGCTGGACTACCGACCAAGGGGAGAACAAATATGCGTAACATGATGCAGCTGCTGGGCGGCGTGGCCGTCGCTGGCGTCGTTGCCGCCGGCAGCACCGCCTTCACCGCCAACTCCGGCCTCGCCCTGGCGGGGAGCGGCACCGCGACCACCACCCAGTTCATCGGTGGCACGGTCTCCCAGACCGTGACCGGCGCAACCATCAACGCCATCGTGTACTCCTTCGCGGACGGCGCCGCAAAGACGCAGGTCAACGGCGTGACGATCACCTTCAGCGACAGCGCGGCCAACGGCAAGGCCGTCACCTTGACGCCGAGTGGCGGCGCCTACGGAGACACCAACGTGGCCGACCAGTTCTACTGCCCGGCCGTCAGCGGCACGACTGTCACGTGCGTAACGGCACTCACCGCCGACAGCGGCCACGTGCAGGCCAACTACTACAGCCGCCTGGGCGGCATGCAGATCGTCGTCGCCTAAGCCCCTCCACCCGGGGCGCTGACCTGGCATTCTGCATCAGTGGAAGCTGATCGGGGGGCCTGATCCGACGCTCTGGACGCATCATCGCAATGGCCGCCATCATCATGATGGCGGCCATTGGCGCGTGGGCCATCGGAACCCATCGCGTCTCCTACGTCGTGACCCATGGCGTCAGCATGCAGCCCACCTATCACGCTGGAGATCTAGTAGTCGTTCTGAAGGCGGAATCCTACGAAGTGGGGCAGATCGCCGCATACCATGGGTCTGGCGGGCAGGTGGAGGTGCTGCATCGGATCATCTCCGGTGATGCCGACTCAGGATTTGTCCTCAAAGGAGATAACAACGCTTCCAGCGACCCGCTGACACCCACGGCAAAGGAATTGATCGGGCGGGCGTTTTTACACATCCCTGACGGCGGTGTCTGGCTACAGCCGTTTCTCAGCCCCACCGGTCTGGGGATGCTCGGCTTTCTGTTCGTGAGCGGTGGTACGGCTACAGCCAGGAGTCGCCGCGACGTACCTCGCGGTCGCCGGAAGAAGAAAGTGAAGGGCATGTCTGGGGGGAGCGGCGGGTCCTGGGCGGCAGCGGCGACCGTGATCAAGGCGGTCAACCGCTTACATCCCGCCCTCCGCATCCTGGCCGTCGTCACCGCGCTCTGCGGCGTCATCGGGCTGGGGCTCGGGGTTCTCGGTTTCATGAAGCCGGCCACCGAAACGGTGACCAGCACCGGCAAGGCCGGCGAGTCGATGACTTTCTCCTATTCCGCCGAGGTTCCACGGTCCGCCGCGTACGACGGCACCACCGTCTACTCCCCCGACCCGGTTTTCCGGAAGCTCGCCAATCTGGTCACCCTGCGGATGAACTACACCGGCGAACCCGGCCGGATGAAGGTCGACGCCCGCCTCTCCGCGCAGAACGGCTGGCACACGACCCTGCAGTTGTCACAGGAGAAGCAGTTCGCCACGAGCGCCTACACCGACACCGTTCAGCTGGATCTTCCCGCTCTGGAGAAGCGCGCCGTGGATGCCGGCAAGGCGATCGGCGCCGACATGGGCGCGGTCGCGTTGGCGGTGACCGCGCGGGTCGAGCACGGCGACGGCTCCAGTTTCGCCCCGCAGCTTCCGCTCAATCTGGCTCCGCTGGCGCTCACGCTCGCCGGCGGCGCGGATACGTTGACCGTCGAGGGCTCCACCGCGACCAACGCGGGAACCTCGGTTCGGGATCGCAAGATCGGCGCTTTCGGGTACGACCTTCTCAATGCGCCGGAAGCCCGCCGATACGCCGTCTATCTCCTGCTGGTCGCCATCGTCGGCGCGATCCTCATCGCCATGACGGCTCTGCGTCACGTCCCGTTGCGGACCCGCGCGCAGATCGAGCGGCGCTATCCGCACCTGCTGGTTCCGGTCGAGCCGATGGCCAGCCCGCCCGGCAAGCCGGTCGTCCTCGTCGACACGTTCCCGGCCCTGGTGAAGCTGGCCGAACGCTACGGCCAGATGATCCTGACCTGGACCCGTCCCGACGGCGCCGACGACTTCGTGGTCCGGGACGACGGCATCACCTATCGCTATCGGATCACACCACCCGCACCGGAGCCGATCACAGCGGAAACAGCTCGGACCGAACCTACTTCCCCGGTACGCCGTTCCGCCCCCGTCTCCGCTCCGGTTTCCGCAGCCGCCTTGCCCGCCGCCCCGGAGCTCCCCGTTCCGCAGGCACAGGAAGCCCAGGCACAGGAAGCCCAGCAAGCACAGGAAGCCCAGCAGGCAAAGGAAAGCCAGGCACAGGAAGCCCCGCAGGCACAGAAAGCCCCGCAGGCACAGAAAGCCCCGCAGGCACAGGAAAGCCCGGAGAAGCCCCCGGAAGCCGCTGAGAAACAAGAAGCGGATAGCGAGGCCGCCGATCTGCAAAAGGCCGAGCCGATAACACCGGACCTTCAGATACCGGAGGCAAAGACGGCCACCAAAGCCGCCCCCGCGAAACGAGCCCGCCGCCCGAAACAGAAACCTGCCCCGCCCTCAGCCACCCCGGAAGCCGACACTCCGCCACAATCCGCAGGCCTTCCACCCGAGCCGAAGAAGCGTGCCCCCCGCCGCAAGCCGTCCCCCCGCAAGGCGACCCCCGCCGAAACGGCGACCCCCGCCGAAACGGCGACCCCCGCGGAAACAGAACGGGAAGCGGTGGAGGACCTGGCCGCCCGCAACGAGCAGATCGCCCCCACCGGCGAGCACCACCCGGACGACGACAGCAAGCATCCCGCCATCTTCGACTTCCTGCCGCCGTCCAAGCGCCCGCCCACCCGTTAGAACCCGGGCCTACGACGCGGGCGTCACCGGCAGGTAGACCCGCCCGCCCGCATCCACGAACTCCGACGACTTGGCTTTCATCCCCGCCGCCCGCAGCTCGTGGCTGATCTTCATGGAGCAGAACTTCGGCCCGCACATGGAGCAGAAGTGCGCCGTTTTGGCGGGCGCCGCAGGCAGCGTCTCATCGTGGTAGGCGCGGGCCGTTCCGGGGTCCAGCGCCAGTTCGAACTGGTCCTCCCAGCGGAAGTCGAATCGCGCCCGGGACAGCGCGTCGTCCCATTCCTGAGCTCCCGGATGCCCCTTCGCCAGGTCCGCCGCATGCGCCGCGATCTTGTAGGCGATCATTCCCGCTTTGACGTCGTCCTTGTTGGGGAGCCCCAGGTGTTCCTTGGGGGTGACGTAACACAGCATCGCCGTCCCGAACCATCCGATCATCGCCGCGCCGATGGCCGACGTGATGTGGTCGTAGGCGGGCGCGATGTCGGTGGCCAGCGGCCCGAGCGTGTAGAACGGCGCTCCCCCGCACAGCTCGACCTGCAGATCCACGTTTTCCTTGATCTTGTGCATGGGCACGTGGCCGGGCCCTTCGACCATCACCTGCACGTCGTACTCCCAGGCGATGTGTGTCAGTTCGCCGAGCGTGCGCAGTTCCGCGAACTGCGCCTCGTCGTTGGCGTCCGCGATCGATCCGGGCCGCAGCCCGTCACCGAGGGAGAACGTGATGTCGTACTCCCGGAAGATCTCGCACAGCTCGCGGAAGTGTGTGTAGAGGAAGTTCTCCCGGTGTTCGGCGAGGCACCACGCCGCCATGATCGACCCGCCGCGCGACACGATTCCGGTGACCCGTTCGGCGGCCATCGGCACGTAGGCGAGCAGCACCCCCGCGTGGATCGTCATGTAGTCGACGCCCTGCTCGGCCTGTTCGATCACGGTTTCCCGGAAGATCTCCCAGGTGAGGCGCAGCGGGTCGCCGTTGACCTTTTCCAGCGCCTGATAGATCGGCACGGTTCCGATCGGCACCGGCGAGTTCCGTACGATCGCCTCCCGCGTCTCGTGGATCCGCGGCCCGGTCGACAGATCCATCACGGTGTCGGCGCCCCAGCGCGTCGCCCAGGTCAGCTTTTCGACCTCTTCCTCGACCGACGAGGTGACCGCCGACGTGCCGATGTTCGCGTTGACCTTCACCAGGAACTTCGACCCGATGATCATCGGTTCTGACTCCGGGTGGTTGACGTTGGCCGGCAGCACCGCCCGGCCCGCCGCGATCTCGTCGCGCACCAGGTCGGGCGACACCCCCTCGCGGGTCGCGGCGAACTCCATCTCGGGCGTGACGATGCCGGCGCGGGCGGACGCCAGTTGGGTGCGCCCGGTCCGCCACGGTTTGCGCAGCGGCGGCAGCCCGGCTGACGGGTCGCTGCCCGGCCCGGACGTGTCGTAGAGCCGCACCGGCGGGTTGTCGCCGGTCAGCACCACTTCGGTGAACGGCACCCGGATGTCCGGACGGGTTCCTTCGACGTAGACCTTGCGTCGCATGGACATACCTCCCCAGATAGTGACGAAACCGGCACAAGACGGCAGCAAAGGATTACGACAACGCCTGCCGGAGCCTGTTAGACGGACCAGCCGAAGTGGTCCAGCGGACCGGGGCCCGCGCCCAATCGCCAGGCGCTGCCACCGACGAGTCCGCGGCGGACATAGGACTTCGCGGCCCGGACCGCGGCCGGCACGGAATCACCCTCGGCGAGCCGCACCGCGATCGCCGACGAGAACGTGCACCCCGACCCGTGGTTGTTCACCGTCGCCACCGGATCGCCGGGCAGCAGCACGGTCTCCCCCTCGAAATGCAGCACGTCCAGCGCCAGCTCGCTGCCGGTCACCACGACCGCCCGCGGCCCGAGCGCCGCGAGCTCGGCTGCCGCCGACACCATCTCCTCGGCCGTCTCGATCACCCGGCCGAGGAGGGCGCCGGCTTCGTGCCGGTTCGGGGTCAGCACGCAGGGGTACGCGCAAAGCACTCCCACCACCGACGCTTCTCCCAACCGGCTCCCCGCCGTGGCCACCAGCACCGGGTCGACGACCAGGTTCGGCAGTTCCGCGGCCCGGGAGGCGATCACCTTCGCCACCGCCGGATCCGAGATCATCCCGACCTTGACGGCCGCCACCGGCAGGTCCGTGAGGACCGCGTCCAGCTGCGCCGCCACAGTCTCCGCCGGCACCGGGTGGATGGCCGTGACGCCCAGCGTGTTCTGCGCCGTGATCGCCGTGAGCACCGACGTCCCGTACGCGCCCAGCGCCGCGAACGTCTTCAGATCCGCCTGGATCCCGGCACCGCCGCCGGAGTCCGAGCCCGCGATCGTCAACACCACTCGAGGCGTCATCACAACTCCCGTCTCCCCCGATCGGTCTGCACGGCTGTCCCACCCCGTCCGACACCAGCCGGGGAGCCGCCCAGGTCTGCCTCGGCCGCCCGGGAACTACTTTTAAAGCCCGCCGGCGCAGGGCGGGAAGGCGCGGCGGATCGGAAGGCTGAGGCCAGCTCACGGGCGGTGCGCTCCGGGTCGGGCGACCGCATCACCGCTCCCATCACCGCGATCCCGGCCGCCCCCGCGGCGGCGCACTCCGCGGCCCGCGCCGCCGACCCGATGCCACCGAGTGCGAGCCAGGGCACGGGCGCGCGCAGCTCGGCGGCCCCCGCCGCCCCGAGCGCCGGCCCGTACCCCGGTTTGGACTCGGTCGCATAGACCGGCGACACGGTCACGTAATCCACTTCGGACAGCTCCTCGCTGCCGTGCCACGACCGCCCCACCAGCGGGACCTCCGGCGGCAGCGGATCGGCCCCGGCGAGATGCACGGCAGAGCCGCCGAGCGGATCCGGTCCGGCCACGATCAACCGATCGGCCGGCAGCACGTCACGGAGGCGCCGGGCGAGAGCGGTGCGCAGGTCGTACGCAAGATCGCGTTCCCGGAGAACGACCCAGGCGGCGCCGCCGCGGACCGCCGCCCGGACCACCTCGATCAACGGCCCGGCAGCGGACCGCCGGTCGGTGAGCACGACGAGCCCGCCGGGCGTCACCACACCGGGATCCCTTCGTCCGGAGTGGACGCGACGGCGTGGAAGCGCCGTGGGATGCGCCCCGCCGACCGGGCCAGCCGGCCGGCCGCGACCGCGTGCCGCATCGCCGTCGCCATCGCCGCCGGGTCGTCCGCGCGGGTGATCGCGCTGGCGATGAGCACCGCGTCGCAGCCGAGTTCCATCGCGAGCGCGGCGTCCGAGGCGGTGCCGATGCCGGCGTCGAGCACCACCGGCACGTCGACGTTCTGCCGGATCAGCTCGATGTGGTGCGGGTTGGAGATGCCCAGGCCGGAGCCGATCGGCGAGCCCGCCGGCATCACCGCGGCACAGCCCGCGTCGGCCAGGCGACGGGCCAGGATGGGATCGTCGCTGGTGTACGGCAGGACCGTGAACCCGTCGAGGACCAGCATCTCCGCCGCCCGCAGCAGCTCGACGCCGTCCGGCAGCAGGGTCCGCTCGTCGCCGATCACCTCGAGTTTGATCAGGTCGGTCTCGAACGCCTCCCGGGCCATCTGCGCGGTCTTCACCGCGTCGCCGGCCGTGTAGCAACCTGCCGTGTTCGGCAGGATCCGCACGCCGAGCCGGTCCAGCATCGGCAGCAGGCCCGGTCCCGCGGCCTCGACCCGGCGCAGTGCGACCGTGACCAGGGTGGTCTCCGACGCCCGGATGGCCTCCTCCAGCGCGGCGAGGCTGTTCGCGCCGCCGGTGCCGAGGATCAGCCCGTTCTCCGGAAGAAACGTGCCCATGTCAGCCACCCTGCGCCGCGGTCAGAACCTCGATCTTGTCGCCGTCGGCCAGGTCGACGGAGGCCCACGCCGAGCGCGGCACCACCGTTCCGTTGACCGCGACCGCCACGCCGCGGGTCGCCTCGGTGATCTCGGCGACCAGGGCCGCGACCGAGCACGTGCCGGGCCGGCTGTCCGGCCGTCCGTTGATCGTCAGGCGCATCCGAATCTCCCGGGTCCGAAGGGTTCCAGCAGGGGATCAGCCGTCCCGGTGAGCACCAGGCCGGCGATGAGCCGCGCCGTGATCGGCGCGAGCAGGACGCCGTTGCGGTGATGGCCCGCGGCCACCACCGTCCGGCGGGTGTCGTCGAGGTGTCCCAGCAGCGGTGCGTTGTCCGGGGTGCCGGGCCGGTGGCCGGCGGTCACCTCGGTGATCTCGTGTTCGGCGAGTCCCGGCACCAGGTCGAGGGCCGCCCGCAGCAGGTCGTGGACGCCACCGGCGGTGACCGTCCGATCGGTGCGCTCCTCCTGGGTGGCGCCGATCACGATCTCGCCGTCGGCGCGCGGCACCAGATAGACGTGCCGCCCGTCGGCGGCGCCGTCGATCACGTGCCGGAGCACGCCGGGCTCGCCACGGAGGCGGACCATCTGTCCCTTGACCGGGCGGACCGGCAGTCCGGTCAGGGCGGCGGTTCCGCACCCGGCCGCCACGACGACCACATCGGCCTCGCAATCCAGTTCGGACACCGTGGCGATCCGTCGCGGCTGGATCCGGCCGGTCAGCCGCTTCCGCAGTGCCGCGACCACCTTGCGCGGGTCCACCTGCCGCTCGGTCGGCGCGAACACCCCGGCCCTGATCCGTGGCGACAGCGCCGGTTCGAGGTCACGCAGCTGCGATCCGGTCAGCGGGCTCAGCTTCTGGTGCTTCCACTCCCGCACCGCCTCGGCCACGTCGTCCGCGGTCAGCGCCACCCCGAGCGTTCCGGCGTCGTCGTAGCCGACGTCCCCCAGCGCGGCCGCATAGTCCGGCCACAACGCGTTCGAGGCGTCGAGCAGCCGGGTGAGGTGCGGATATTCGAAAGTGGACTCGCCGCCCGGCGCCAGCATCCCGGCCGCGACGTGCCAGGCCCCGTCGGCGCCCTGCGGCGACGGGTCGTGCACCGTGACGTCGGCCCCGCCGTCGAGCAGTTCGGCGGCGACGGCGAGCCCGATGATGCCGCCCCCGACGACCGAGACGCGCAGCCCATGCCCGCTCGCGGCAGGACCGCGCAGCCCGCGCCCGCTCATGGCAGGACCGCCAGGAACTCCGCGACCGCTCCCTTCGGATCCTCGGCGAAGGCGGCGACCGCCGCGACGCCGTGCACCGCGAGCAGCGGCACCCGTTCCGCGGTGATGCCGCCGATCGCCAGGACCGGCGTGCCCGGAACCGCCTCGGCGACGGCCGCGATCGCGGCCGGCCCGAGCGGTGGTGGCAGCCCGTCCTTGGTGGAGGTGGCGAACGCCGGCCCGACCCCGAGATAGCTGGCGCCGGCCGCGACCGCCGCGCGGGCCGCTGCGGGGTCACGACAGGTGGCGCCGACCACGGCTGCCGAACCGACCACCCGGCGAGCGGCCTCGACCGGCAGATCGTCGGCGCCCACGTGCACGCCGTCCGCTGCCGCGGCGAGCGCCACCCCGATCCGATCGTTGACCAGCACCATGGTCCCGGCCGGCCGGCAGACCGACACCGCCGCGACGGTCAGCGCGTACGCCGTCGCGTCGTTGCTCTTGACCCGGATCTGGACCGCCACGTCCGGCAGACCGGCCACCCCGCGGACGACGTCGAGCGAGTCGGTGATGACGTGGATGCGAGGAAACACCATGCGCATGACGCACTCCTCCCTGCGCCGGCATTACCCGGATCAGGTTCGACGGTCGGGGGCGGCGTCAGCCCCCCTCTCAGCCCGTTGCCCGGGCTCCCGTGGGGTTGGTTGTAACGGGACCATAACCCGTCGGTGACGAGAAAACTAGCGCACGTCCCAGACCGGCTCTGGCACCTCGACGACCTCACCGTCGCTTCTGAACAGCACGAACCGATCGAAGGACCGGGTGAACCAGCGGTCGTGCGTGACCGCGATCACCGTGCCGTCGAACGCCTTCAGGCCCTCTTCCAGCGCTTCCGCCGAGGCCAGGTCCAGGTTGTCGGTCGGCTCGTCCAGCAGCAGCACCGTCGCACCGGACAACTCCAGCAGCAGCACCAGGAAGCGGGCCTGCTGTCCACCCGAGAGCGTCCCGAACCGCTGGTCGCCCTGTGCGGCCAGTTCGTACCGGTTCAGCGCCTTCATCGCCCCGGCACGATCCATTCCGGACCGGTGCTCGTCACCCCGCCAGAGAATTTCGACGAGGGTCTTCTCCAGCAGCTCGGGCCGGTCGTGGGTCTGCGAGAAGTGGCCGGGGCGGACCCGCGCGCCGAGCCGGGCCCGGCCCTCGTGCGCCACGTGCGCGAGCGGCGCGCCGTCGACCGGTTTGTGCTCCAGGTCGGGCTCGGTGCCGCCGGCCGCGAGCAGCCGCAGGAAGTGCGACTTCCCGGTGCCGTTAGCGCCGAGCACGGCCACCCGGTCGCCGTACCAGATCTCCAGGTCGAACGGGAACGTCAGGTTCTCCAGCTCCAGTTGCTCGCACATGACCGCCCGTTTGCCGGTGCGGCCGCCGCGCAGGTTCATCTTCACGGCCTGGTCCTTCGGCGGCAGCGGCGGCGGGCCGGCCTCCTCGAACTTGCGGAGCCGGGTCTGCGCGGCCTGATAGCGCGAGGCGAGCCCGTCGTTATACGCCGCCTTGTTCTTCAACGTGAAGACCAGCTCTTTGAGCTTCTCGTGCTCCTCGTCCCAGCGCCGCCGCAGCTCCTCCATCCGCTCGTGCCGGTTCGACCGGGCTTCGTGCCAGGAGGCGAACCCGCCGGGATGCGTCCACGCGCCGCCGCCCTCGACGGCCACCACCCGGTCCGCGGTCTCGGCCAGCAGCTCCCGGTCGTGCGAGACGTAGAGCACCGACTTCGGCGACTCGCGCAGTCGCTGCTCCAGCCACCGCTTCGCCGGCACGTCCAGGAAGTTGTCCGGTTCGTCCAGCAGCAGCACCTCGTCGGTGCCGCGTAACAGCAGATCCAGGGCGAAACGCTTCTGCTCGCCGCCGGAGAGGGTACGCACCACGCGATGCCGCGCCTCGTCCCACGGCTTGCCGAGGATGGCCACCGCCACCGTGTCGAACAGCACCTCGGCCTCATATCCGCCGGCCTCACCCCAGTGGGTGAGCGCGTTGGCGTACGCGATCTGGCTCTTCTCGGTCTCGTCGAGAGCCGCGGCGGTGCGCCGGAGCTGCTCGCCGGCCGCCCTGAGCGCGGGCGCCACCAGCGAGAGCGCCATGTCCTCCAGGGTGCGGTCGTCGCCGATCATGCCGATGAACTGCCGCATGACGCCGAGCCCGCCGGACCGTGCGATGCCACCGCCGTGCGCCGGGATGTCCCCGGCCACCATCCGCATCAGCGTGGTCTTGCCGGCCCCGTTCGGTCCGACGAGCGCGACCTTGGCCCCCTCGCCGACGCGGAACGACACGTCGGAGAAGAGCTCCCGGCCGTCCGGGAGCACGAAACCGACGCCGGCGACATCCACGTAACCCATGCCCGGCATCCTCCCCGGCAGGCCGGTGCTAGTCAGCCGAATTTAGTGAGACCCGCAGCACCCGGAAGCCCTTCTGACTGGCCACACGCTCGACCGTCCAGCCGTTCCCGACCAGCCAGGTGTGCAGCGAATCACCACCCAGGTTGCGGTTGATCACCAGCCACGCGACGCCACCCGGCGCCAGGCGCGGCAGCCACCGCTCCAGCAGGGCGTGCAGCTCGGCCTTGCCCACGTGGGTGGGCGGGTTGCTCCAGATCTGGTCGAACCGGACCTCGTCCGGCACCTCGTCGGGCGCGGCCACCCGGACCCGGCCGGCCAGGCCGAGCGAGGCGGCGTTCTCCACGGTCAGTTCCCGCGCCCGGGAGTTCACGTCGACCGCGTAGACGGTCGCCGCCGGCGCCTCGCTCGCCAGCACGCAGGCGATCGGTCCGTAACCGCAGCCCAGGTCCAGCAGCGTGCCGCCGGTGCCGGGGCCGGGCAGGCCGGCCTTGCGCAGCAGCACGGCCGTGCCGGGGTCCAGGCGCCCGGCCGAGAACACCCCGGACGCGACCGCCAGCCGGTAGTCCCGTCCGGCGACACTGAACTCGATCCGGCTGCGCCGCATGGGCGCTTCGGGCTCGGCGGAGAAGTAGTGGTCGGCACTCACCAGCCAAGTCTCCCGCCGCCGGGTGACGGGTCACCCGGCGGGGTGGCGGACACGCTGTGCGTTCATAGATCAGCGTGCGCGCCTAGCTTGAGCGCATGCGGTACGCCACCCCGACGCGCTCCGCCCACCGCGCCACCCCGGCCGGTGCCCTCGCCCTGCTGGTGAGGCATCCGGGCCCCATCGGTCAGCATCGCTACCACCCAGGGCCCCGCACCCGGCCGATCCGGCACGCCCGGCGAGATCCGCAACACGCCGCCCATCTGCTCACCCACGGCCTGGCCGCACTGATCGTGCTCGGCATCTTCGTGATGCTGGGCGTCCTCATCGTCGCCGACGAACGGCGCGCGCCGGCCGCCGGCCGATCGGCTGCGGACGTCGACCGGGCGCTGGCCTCCCGAGCGGTCGATCCGGCGCCGTTGTCGGAGGCCGAGGTCTTCCCTGCCGGCTCCGCGGCCTATCGCCTGACCAGTACGGACGTCAGGGCCGACTGCGAAACAGCGGTCAGCGGCGCCCTACGGCCGGCTCTTCGGGGGTACGGGTGTTCACAAGCGGTCCGGGCCGCGCTGCACGTGCCCTACGCCGACTTCCGGGTGACCGCGGGAATCCTCAACCTCGCCGATGCGGCGGCCGCCTCGGCGCTCGGCGCCCAGGTGCACGACCTGGTCCGGTCCGGTGACGGCGGCTTCACCGACCTGGCCGGCGCGGAGACCGGTCTGGGCACCCCGGTCGGCTGGCGCGCTCGCGGCCACTACCTGATGTATTGCGTGATCACCGGCCCGGACGGCGAACTGGTCCCGGCGAACGACCCGGGGGTGCAGCGCGTCAACGAGGAACTGCTCGACACCCACCTCAGCGACGCTGTCCTCACCCGCCGCGCTTCCTGACCCCACCACCAGCGTGTGAAGTTTGGGTGCGCATCGCACCCGAAGTCCCCACGCGGCCCCAAGCAGTGTGTGAAGTTCGGGTGCGGAGCAAACCACAAGTCCCCACGCAACTCCCGTCCGCGGGAGTTTCAGGCGCGGAGGCGGCGGGTGGCTTCGGCGCGGGCGGCGTAGTCGGTCTCAGCGGGATAGCCGACAGCCACCAGCGTGAGCCCGTGCGCGGGCGCCACCGTCACCTCGCTGGAGCGTTCGCGCAGCGTCAGCAACCGGGCCGGCCACTCCGGCTCCCGGCGCCCGTCACCGACGGTGAGCATCGCTCCCACCAGGCTGCGAACCATCGCCTGGCAGAACGCGTCCGCCTGCACCGTGGCCACGCAGATCCGGTCCGGGTCGCGGCGCCAGTCCAGCCGGGTGATCGCCCGGATCGTGGTGGCGTGCTCCTTGCGCTTGCAGAACGCGGCGAAGTCGTGCTCGCCCACCAGCCCGGCCGCGGCCGCGTTCAGCCGGTCCAGGTCGAGCCGGCGCATCCAGCCGAGCGTGTCGTGCCGGCGCAGCGGCTCGGGGCCCCACGGGTCGTCCGAGACGCGGTACTCGTACCGGCGGAAGGTGGCGGAGAAGCGGGCGTCGAAGTCGGCGGGGACGGGCGTGACGGCGCGCACCCGGGCGTCCGGCGGCATCAGCGCGGCCAGCCGGCGCAGCAGTGACCCCTCGAGTTCCGCGTACCGCTCGGCGGGCAGATCGATGTGGCAGACCTGGCCGGTGGCGTGCACCCCGGCGTCGGTGCGGCCGGCCACGGTCAGGCCGAGCGGCGTGTCGGCGCCGGCCAGGCGGCCCAGGGCCTCGGTGAGGACCCCGGCGACGGTACGGCGTGCGGGTTGCGCCGCCCAGCCGGAGAAGTCGGCCCCGTCGTACGACACGTCGAGTCGAAGCCGGATCGATTCCGTCATTTCGGAGCGCGTCCCCCCGTACCAGAGATGGGTTCTGAACAGCGAAAGACCCGGCACCCAGAGTGGGCGCCGGGTCTTTGCACGTGGTGCGGATCAGGCCTTGGCGTCGGTGTCGTCGCCCTCGGCCTGGTCGCCCGGGCCCTCGGCACCCTTGTCGCCGGACGCGTTGACCGGAGCCTCGGCGTCCTGGTCGGCGTCGGTGTCGGTGTCGGCGGCCTTGGTGGAAGCGCTCGTGGGCGCCTCGTCCTCGGGCGCCAGCGCCTCGACCTTGGCCTGCTGCGCGGCGGCCTTGCGGGCCTCCTTCGACGGGCCGGTGGTGGCCGCGACCTGGAGCTCCTCGACCAGCTCGATGATCGCCATCGGAGCGGCGTCACCCTTGCGCGGGCCGATCTTGGTGATCCGGGTGTAGCCGCCGGGGCGGTTGGTGTACCGCGGAGCGATCTGCTCGAACAGGGCGTACACGACGTCCTTGTCCTTCACGACGGTCAGGACGCGACGCCGGGCGTGCAGGTCACCGCGCTTGGCCTTCGTGACGAGCTGCTCAGCCAGCGGGCGCAGCCGCTTGGCCTTCGACTCGGTGGTCTTGATCTTCCCGTGCCGGAAGAGCTCGGTGGCCAGGTTGGCCAGGATGAGCTTCTCGTGTGCCGGGCTGCCGCCGAGGCGGGCACCCTTGGTGGGCGTGGGCATTCCTGCTCCTTGTGAAGTCTCTTGCAGTGCGGCGGAGCCGCCTCAGGCAGGCAGTGTTATGGCGCGGCAGCCGGGGCTTACAGCTGCTCGGTCTCGCGGTAGTCGTCGGTGTCGTAATCCACGTCGCCGAACGAGTCCACGACGTGCGCCGGGTCGAAGGACGGCGCGCTGTCCTTCAGCCCCAGGCCCATTCCGGCGAGCTTCATCTTGACCTCGTCGATCGACTTCTGACCGAAGTTCCGGATGTCGAGAAGGTCGGCCTCGGTACGCCCGATCAGCTCACCGACGCTGTTGATGCCCTCACGCTTGAGGCAGTTGTACGACCGGACGGTGAGGTCCAGCTCCTCGATCGGCAGGGCCAGGTCGGCAGCCAGCTGCGCGTCCTGCGGCGACGGGCCGATGTCGATGCCCTCGGCGGTCTCGTCCAGCTCCCGGCAGAGCCCGAAGAGCTCGACCAGCGTGGAGCCGGCCGACGCCAGCGCGGTGCGCGGCGAGATCGACGCCTTCGACTCGACGTCGATGATCAGGCGGTCGAAGTCGGTGCGCTGCTCGACACGGGTCGCCTCGACGCGGTAGGTGACCTTGAGAACCGGCGAGTAGATCGAGTCGACCGGGATCCGGCCGATCTCGGCGCCGGCGCTCTTGTTCTGCGCGGCCGTGACATAACCACGTCCACGCTCGACGGTCAGCTCCATGTCGAGCCGGCCCTTGCTGTTCAGCGTCGCCAGCTTCAGGTCGGGGTTGTGCACCGAGACACCGGCCGGGGGCTGGATGTCACCGGCGGTCACGTCGCCCGGGCCCTGCTTGCGCAGGTACATGCTGACCGGCTCGTCGTGCTCGGAGCTGACGGTCAGTTCCTTGACGTTCATGACCAGCTCGACCACGTCCTCCTTGACACCGGGGATCGTGGTGAACTCGTGCAGCACGCCGTCGATCTTGATGCTGGTGACCGCCGCGCCCGGGATGGACGACAGCAGCGTGCGGCGAAGGGAGTTACCGAGGGTGTAGCCGAAGCCCGGCTCCAGAGGCTCGATGGTGAACCGGGACCGGGTCTCGCTGAGCGACTCCTCCGAGAGGGTCGGCCGCTGGCTGATGAGCACGCTGTTCTTCTTTCTGTCAGGCCAACCGCTATTTGATGGCCGTCGGGATTACCCGGCGCCGGTGAACCGGCGCCGGGTAAGGCATTACTTCGAGTAGAGCTCGACGATCAGCTGTTCCTGGACCTGCGTGTCGATGACGGCGCGGGCCGGGAGCGAGTGAACGAGGATCTTCATCTCGGCCGGGATCGGCTCGAGCCATGCCGGCACCGGCCGGGATCCGGCCTGAGCCTGCGCGACGACGAAGGGGGTCATCTCCTTCGACTTCTCGCGGAGCGAGACGATGTCGTGCTCCTTCACCCGGTACGACGGGATGTCGACCTTGACGCCGTTGACCAGGAAGTGGCCGTGCTTGACCAGCTGCCGGGCGGCGTCACGGGACGCGGCGTAGCCGGCCCGGTAGACCACGTTGTCGAGACGGGTCTCGAGGATCTGCAGCAGCACCTCACCGGTCTTGCCGGGCTTGGTGACAGCCTCCTCGTAGTAACCGCGGAACTGCTTCTCGAGCACGCCGTAAACGCGGCGGGCCTTCTGCTTCTCGCGGTGCTGGAGCAGGTACTCGGTCTCCTTGGTCCGACCACGGCCGTGCTGGCCGGGCGGGAAGGGACGCGACTCGAACGGGCACTTCGGCCCGTCGCACTTGCTGCCCTTCAGGAACAACTTCATCTTCTCGCGGCGGCAGCGCTTGCAGTCCGCACCAGTGTAACGAGCCATGTCTATATCTCCCTCAGACCCGGCGGCGCTTCGGCGGACGGCAACCGTTGTGCGGCTGCGGCGTGACGTCGGAAATCTGCCCGACCTCGAGGCCGGCGGCCTGCAGCGAACGGATGGCGGTCTCCCGGCCGGAGCCCGGACCCTTCACGAACACATCGACCTTGCGCATGCCGTGCTCCATGGCACGACGGGCGGCCGCCTCGGCAGCGAGCTGCGCGGCGAACGGGGTCGACTTGCGGGAGCCCTTGAAACCGACCTGGCCGGAGGAGGCCCAGGAGATGACAGCACCGGTCGGGTCGGTGATCGACACGATGGTGTTGTTGAAGGTGCTCTTGATGTGCGCCTGCCCGTGGGCGACGTTCTTGCGTTCCTTGCGCCGGACCTTCTTTACAGCGGCCCCTGCGCGTGCCTTCGGTGGCATTAGTCAGTGCGCTCCTATTACTTCCGACCGGGCTTCTTCTTACCGGCGACCGTCCGCTTCGGACCCTTGCGGGTACGAGCGTTGGTACGGGTCCGCTGTCCACGCACGGGCAGGCCCTTGCGGTGGCGGATGCCGGCGTAGCAGCCGATCTCGACCTTGCGGCGAATATCAGCGGCGACCTCGCGGCGCAGGTCGCCCTCAACCTTGAAGTTGGCCTCGATGTAGTCGCGGAGCTGGACCAGCTCCTCGTCCGTGAGGTCCTTGGCGCGCTTGTTCAGGTCAATCGCGGTAGCAGTCAGTGCCTCGACGGCACGAGTGCGACCGATGCCGAAAACGTAAGTGAGCGCGATCTCCATCCGCTTCTCGCGGGGAAGATCCACGCCGACGAGTCTTGCCATAAGTGGGCGTACTCCTCAGGTGTCTCACGGAGGTCTGTGCCCGTTCCGTCCCGCCTGCCCGGGCGGGCCCCGGCCTCCGACCGGGGGTGTGGCCGCGTGCCACCCGGGTAGTTACTCCTCGGATGATCACCGCAGCCGGAACGAGCTTGTGCTGGTGGTACGGATCCTGCGTCGAGGCTTTATCAGCCCTGGCGCTGCTTGTGGCGCGGGTCGGTGCTGCAGATGACCATGACCCGGCCGTGCCGCCGGATGACCCGGCAGTTGTTGCAGATCCGCTTGACGCTCGGCTTGACCTTCACGGTTTGCCTTAACTCTCAGTCAGACGGGATGGTGGACACCCCGCGACCCCGGTGTTGAACCGCTCCTCCCTGGCTCCGACCCGCTGGCGCCGAACCATCGCCACAGTGAGGAAGGCTCACTTGTAGCGGTAGACGATTCGCCCACGGGTCAGGTCGTACGGCGAGAGTTCGACGACGACCCTGTCCTCGGGAAGGATGCGGATGTAGTGCTGCCGCATCTTGCCGGAGATGTGTGCCAGGACCTTGTGACCATTGGCAAGCTCCACGCGGAACATGGCGTTCGGCAGGGGCTCGATCACTCGGCCTTCGATCTCGATGGCTCCGTCTTTCTTAGGCATGTCCTCCGCTACCTGACATCGGGTTCGTGGGCAGGCTTTATGCAACGTCTTACCCGAGCCGAAATCGACTCGGACCAGCCGCGGCTCCCTCGCTTCCTCGAAGCGCTGAGGACATGAAGGAGTGGACGCTGCGCGCCAGCAAGCCAGTCTACGCGCCTGTCACATCCACGCCAAACCGAGGGTTCCGCACCCCGGAGTCGGGCGTGTCCGCGCCGGATATATCCGACGATATCGCCTCAGTGGCGCCGTTTGTTCCGCTCCGACAGATGCCCCACCGCTGCCAAGATCACCGGGATCAACACCCACCCGGGCCAGAAGGAGCGCGCCTCCCCCGAAGCGAGACTCGTCATCGCCCAGACCAGCGTGCAGACGAGAAAGACACCGATCATGCCGGCCAGCCCGCTGCGCCCCTTCCCGGCCGCCGCCTCGGGTGCCGCGGGGGTCTCAGCGGGCCGGTACGGCTCGATGCGGGACCGCTGGAGGGGCACGGCACCAGGAAGGTCGCCGAGCAGCCCGTCGAGATCCTCGAAGGTCCGGGCGGCGTACGCCCTCTGCAGCCGCTCGTCGTACTCACCGAGGTCGAGCCGGCCCTCGTCCAGGGCCGTCTTCAGCTGATCCGCGACCCGCTGCCGGTCGCTGTCGCCGGCCCGCATTCCCTCGTGCACCATGCGTCACAGCATGGCAGCCGAGCGCCACCGTGGGCTACGGCTGGCGCGCGGTCACCAGATCGCCCAGCCGGGCCCGGCCGCCGTCCGGAGCGGTGGTCACCCACACCCCGTCGTCCAGCAGCGCCATCGTGTGCTCGACGTGCGCGGCCCGGGAGCCGTCCCGGGTCACCACGGTCCAGCCGTCGTCGAGCTCGGAGGTGCGCGGTGAACCCATGGTGATCATCGGCTCGATGGCCAGCGCCATGCCCGGAACCACCTTCGGGCCCCGTCCCGGCTTGCCGTGGTTGAGCACGTGCGGATCCTGGTGCATCTCGGTGCCGATGCCGTGGCCGCCGTACCCGTCGACGATCCCGTAGCGCCCGCCCTTGCGGATCACCTTCTCGATGTTGAACGAGATGTCGGTGAGCCGTCCCCGGCCGTTGGCCGCACCGCGGGCCGCGGCCGCGATGCCCGCCCACATGGCGTCCTCGGCGACCTCGGCCATCCGCAGCAGGGCCGGATCCGTCTCGCCGACGCCCACGGTGATCGCGGAGTCGCCGTGCCAGCCGTCCAGGATCGCTCCGCAGTCCAGCGAGATCAGGTCACCCTCGCGCAGGATCTGGTCCGCGCTCGGGATGCCGTGCACCACCTGCTCGTTGACCGACGCGCAGATCGAGGCCGGGAAGCCGTGGTAGCCCTTGAACGAGGGCACGGCGCCGGCGTCGCGGATCACCTTCTCGGCGATCGCGTCCAGATCGGCGGTGGACACCCCCGGTGCCACCGCATCCCGCATCGCCTCGAGGGCGGCCGCCACCACCAGGCCGGCGGCCCGCATCAACTCGATCTGCTCGGGGCTCTTCAGCTGGATGTCCAGCTCCGTACGGCGCATCTCAGCCGCCGTACGACCGCAGGGCGTCGATGGCCCGAACCGTGACGTCCTCGACCGGCCCGGTCGCGTCGATGCCCACCAGCTTGCCCTGGGCACCGTAGAAGTCGACCAGCGGAGCGGTCTTGTCCGCGTACTCGACGAGCCGGTTCGCGATCGTGTCGGCCTTGTCGTCGTCCCGCTGGAACAGCTCGCTGCCGCAGCGGTCGCAGATGTCCTCGTTGTTGGTCGGGTCGAACTCGACGTGCCAGATCTTGCCGCAACCGCGGCAGGTCCGGCGGCCGGAGAGCCGCCGGATCACCTCGTCGTCGTCGACCACGAGCTCCATCACGATGTCCAGCGCGGTGCCGAGGTCGGCCAGCAGCTTGTCCAGCGCCGAAGCCTGCGGCACGGTCCGCGGGAAGCCGTCCAGCAGGAAGCCGTCGCTGGCGTCGGGCTCGGCGAGCCGGTCGCGCACCATGTTGATGGTGACCTCGTCCGGCACCAGCTGCCCGGCGTCCATGTAGCGCTTGGCCTCGACGCCGAGCGGCGTGCCCTGGGAGACGTTGGCCCGGAAGATGTCTCCGGTCGAGATCTTCGGCACGGCGAGATGGGCGGCGATGAACTCAGCCTGGGTTCCCTTGCCGGCTCCCGGAGGACCCACCAGTACCAGCCGCACCTACATCGCCTCGCTTCGGTCAGGAGATACCACGCCCACCGTCGACGCCAGAGCCCCCCGGCCCTGCGTACCCACTACCGGAGGAACCCTTCGTAGTTCCGCTGCATGAGCTGGCTCTCGATCTGCTTGACCGTCTCCAGACCCACACCGACCATGATCAGCACCGCGACGCCGCCGAACGGGAAGTTCTGGTACTGGTTCTGGTTCAGCCAGATGAAGAAGAAGTTCGGCAGAACCGAGATCAGGGCCAGGTACAACGAGCCCGGCAGGGTGATCCGGCTGAGGATGAAGTCCAGGTAGTCGGCGGTCGGCTTGCCCGGACGAATACCCGGGACGAAACCACCGTACTTCTTCATGTTCTCCGCGACCTCGGTCGGGTTGAACGTGATCGAGACGTAGAAGTACGTGAAGAAGATGATCAGCAGGAAGTACAGGCCGATGTAGATCGGGCTGGTCGGATCCACCAGGTTGTTCTGGATCCAGATCTGGTAGCCCTTGAGGTTGTTCTGGTCGAAGAACTGCAGGTACAGCTGCGGCAGGTAGAGCAGCGAGGAACCGAAGATGACCGGGACGACACCCGCCTGGTTGACCTTCAGCGGGATGTACGTGGAGGTGCCGCCGTACATCCGCCGGCCGATCATGCGCTTCGCGTACTGCACCGGGATCCGGCGCTGCGCCTGCTCGATGAAGACCACCAGGGCGATGATGACCAGGACCAGCGCGATCACCAGCATGAACTTTCCGGTACCGCTGGAGGTCTTGATCGTCCAGCCCTCGCCGGGGAGGCGGGCCGCGATCGAGGTGAAGATCAGGACCGACATGCCGTTGCCGACGCCGCGGTCGGTGATCAGCTCACCCAGCCACATGACCACGCCGGTGCCGGCGGTCATCGTGATCACCAGGACGGTGAGGGTCAGCCACATCGGCAGCCCGGTGTTCTCCGGGATGATCTGGTAGGCCGGGTTGTCCTGGTCGCACAGGTTGCCGAAGAGCTGGCCGGTGCGGGCGAGGGCAACGAACGCCGAGGCCTGCAGCACGGCGAGGCCGAGAGTCAGGTAACGGGTGTACTGCGTGATCTTCGCCTGGCCGGACTGGCCCTCCTTGCGGAGCTGCTCCAGTCGCGGGATCACGACGGTCAGCAGCTGCAGGATGATCGACGCCGTGATGTACGGCATGATGCCCAGCGCGAAGACGGAGAGCTGCAGCAGCGCACCGCCGGAGAAGAGGTTGAGCAGGTTCAGAACGCCGTTACCCGCGTTCTCGGTGAGTTCGAGGCATGCCCTGACGTTGGAGTAGGACACGCCCGGGCTGGGCAATGTGGCACCGAGACGATAGATCGCGATAATCGCTACCGTAAAGAGTAGCTTCTTCCGCAGGTCAGGCGTCCGAAGCGCGCTCGAGAAGGCGGACAACAACTGATCCTCCTGCGTGGTCGCCACACTCTGGTTGCGGGTATCCCGGAAAATTTCGGGCGCACATCATTGGACAGCCATACAGGCCGCCAGCGGAGCACTGTATCAGCAAGGCCGAGAGCGCAACCACCGGCACCGTACGGCCGATGCCCCAGTACAGCACAACTGTCCCCTTCGTGGCTGAACCATGTGGTTACGCCACGACAGCGAGCCGCGCTGGACCAGACCCGGTCACCCCCGCGCCCGAGCCGGACTTCACAATACGGTACGACCGGACGACTCCCGGTCACACGATGCCACTTGATCGAAGAGAATCGCACCGAGGCGTCCCGTGTCGCCTCTGACGCCCGTTCCCCACATCGGGTACATCCACCCCGCCCGGAGTGCGATCAAGGCCGCACGCGCCGCACAGGGGCGTTGAACGCCGACAGGCCGCGGCGCCGGGATCGACCCGGAACCGCGGCCTGCCAACCGCTTACGTCCTACAGCTGAGTGGCGGAGCCACCGGCTGCAGCGATCTTCTCCTTGGCGGACTCGCTGAAGGCGTGCGCCGACACGGTCAGCGATACGCCGCCCAGGTCGCCTGCGCCCAGCACCTTGACCGGCTGGCCCTTGCGGACAGCGCCGGCCTGAACCAGCTCCGCCGGGCCGACCTCGCCGCCGTTCGGGAACAGCTCGGCGAGCCGGTCCAGGTTGACCACCTGGAAGACGACCTTGTTGCGGGGCCGGTTGCGCAGGCCCTTCATCTTCGGCAGGCGCATGTGGAGGGGCATCTGCCCACCCTCGAACGCAGCCGAGACGTTCTTGCGGGCGCCGGTGCCCTTGGTGCCGCGACCGGCGGTCTTGCCCTTGGAGCCCTCACCGCGACCGACACGGGTCTTCGCGGTCTTGGCGCCGGGCGCGGGGCGCAGGTGGTGGACCTTGATCGCCATTTACTCGACCTCCTCGACAGTGACGAGGTGGTTCACGGCGAAGATCATGCCCCGAATCTCGGGGCGGTCCTCCTTGACCACCACATCGTTGATCCGCTTCAGGCCGAGCGACCGCAGGGAGTCCCGCTGGTTCTGCTTGCGGCCGATCCCGGACCGGATCTGGGTGACCTTCAAACGAGCCATCAGTGCACCGCCGCTTCCGCACGCGCCGCCAGCATGGCAGCCGGCGCAACGTCCTCGACCGGCAGGCCACGGCGGGCCGCGACCGTCTCCGGCGACTCGAGGCCCTTCAGGGCGGCCACGGTCGCGTGCACGATGTTGATCGGGTTCGAGGAGCCGAGGCTCTTCGACAGGATGTCGTGGATGCCGGCGCACTCCAGCACGGCACGCACCGGGCCACCGGCGATGACACCGGTACCGGCGGACGCCGGCTTGAGCAGGACGACGCCCGCCGCTGCCTCGCCCGTGATCGGGTGCGGAATGGTCGCACCGATACGCGGAACCTTGAAGAAGTGCTTCTTGGCCTCCTCGACGCCCTTGGCGATCGCCGCGGGCACCTCCTTGGCCTTGCCGTATCCGATACCGACGGTGCCGTCGCCGTCGCCGACGATCACCAGGGCGGTGAAGCTGAAGCGACGACCACCCTTGACGACCTTCGCGACGCGGTTGATCGCGACGACCCGCTCCAGGTGGGGGGTCTTCTCGACGGGCGCGTTGCCGCGGCCGCCCTCACGGCGGTTGTCCCTGCGGTTGCCACCTTCGGTGTTACCGCCGGACCCGCCGCCTCGGCGCTGCTGACCAGGCATTGGTCAATTCCTCCTAGAACTCGAGTCCGGCTTCGCGGGCGGCGTCGGCAAGCGCGGCGATCCGGCCCGCGTACTTGTTGCCACCGCGGTCGAAGACGACCTGGGAAACGCCCGCGGCCTTCGCCCGCTCGGCGAGAAGCGCACCGACCTTGCCGGCCTTGGCACTCTTGTCGCCGTCGACACCCCGGATGGAGGAGTCGAGGGTGGAGGCCGAGGCCAGCGTGTGACCCTTGAGGTCGTCGATGATCTGCGCGGTGATGTGCCGCGCGGACCGGGTGACGACCAGGCGGGGACGCTCGGCCGTACCACGGACGTTCTTGCGGACCCGGAAGTGCCGACGCGCCTTGCCGACGGCACGCTTGGCGGCGACGCCGCCGCCGTTGCGGCGCTTGATCAGCGTGGCGGTCACTTCTTACCTGCCTTTCCAGCCTTGCGGCGGATGACCTCGCCCTGGTACTTGACACCCTTGCCCTTGTAGGGCTCCGGCGGGCGGATCTTACGGATGTTCGCGGCGACCTCACCGACCAGCTGCTTGTCGATGCCGGTGACGGTGAACTGCGTCGGCCGCTCCACCGAGAAGGTGATGCCGGCCGGCGGAACGACGTTCACCGGGTGCGAGAACCCGAGAGCGAACTCCAGGTCCTTGCCCTTGGCCGTGACGCGGTAACCGGTGCCGTTGATCTCGAGCACCTTCTTGTAACCCTCGGTCACGCCGATGATCATGTTGGCGACCAGGGTACGAGAGAGGCCGTGCAGTTCCTTGGCCCGGCGCTCGTCGTTGGGGCGGTTGACGTGCAGCTCGCCGCCGTCCTTCTCCACCGTGATCGGCTCGGCGACGGTGTGCGAGAGCTCGCCCTTGGGGCCCTTGACCGTGACGGTCTGCCCCGTGATGGTGACGTCGACGCCGGCCGGGACCGGGATCGACTTACGTCCGATTCGCGACATGTCAAAGTCTCCAGTTACCAGACGAAGGCGAGGACTTCCCCGCCAACGCTCCGCTTGCGGGCCTGCTTGTCGGTCAGCAGTCCCTGGGACGTCGAAATGATCGCGACACCGAGGCCGCCGAGCACGCGCGGCAGCTCGTCGGACTTGGCGTAAACCCGCAGGCCCGGCTTCGAGACGCGCTTGATGCCGGCGAGGCTGCGCTCGCGGTTCTGGCCGTACTTGAGCTCAACGACCAGACGCTTGCCGACCGCGCCCTCCTCGGGCTCCTCAGACGTCCACGAAGAGATGTAGCCCTCGGCCTTGAGGACCTCGGCGATGTTCGCCTTGATCTTCGAGTAGGGCATCGTCACCTTGTCGTGGTACGCCTGGTTGGCGTTGCGCAGACGCGTGAGCATGTCTGCGATCGGGTCCGTCATCGTCATGGGTATTCGTCAACCTTTCTCGCCGGGGTTCCCGGTGGAACCAGGCCTACGGCGAAGCGGTATTTCAAAACCGGCCTTCGGTCCGCTGTCACGCGAACGGGCGGGCGGTCGGATTGGTTTTACCAGGAGGCCTTGGACACGCCGGGCAGCTCACCGCGGTGGGCCATGTCCCGCACGCAGACCCGGCACAGGCCGAACTTGCGGTAGACCGAGTGCGGACGTCCGCACCTCTGGCAGCGGGTGTAGGCACGCACGGCGAACTTCGGCTTCGCGGCCGCCTTGATGATCAGCGCCTTCTTAGCCATGCTCAGTTCTCCTTGAACGGGAAGCCCAGGAGCTTGAGCAGCGCCCGGCCCTCGTCGTCGGTCGTGGCGGTCGTGACCACCGTGATGTCCATGCCCCGCGGACGATCGATCCGGTCCTGGTCGATCTCGTGGAACACCGACTGCTCGGTCAGACCGAAGGTGTAGTTGCCATGACCGTCGAGCTTCCGGCCGTCCAGGCCACGGAAGTCACGGATACGCGGCAGGGCGATCGACAGCAGCCGGTCGAGGAACTCCCACATCCGGTCGCCGCGGAGGGTGACCTTCGCGCCGATCGGCATGCCCTCGCGCAGCTTGAACTGCGCGATGGACTTGGTTGCCCGGCGCACCAGCGGCTTCTGACCGGTGATGGTGGTCAGGTCGCGGACCGCGCCGTCGATCAGCTTGGAGTCCCGGGCAGCCTCGCCGACACCCATGTTCACGACGACCTTGACCAGGCCGGGGATCTGCATGGGGTTGCCGTAGTTGAACTGCTCGTTGATGGCCGGCACGACCTCGGAGCGGTACTTCTGCTTGAGGCGCGGCAGCGTCTTGGTCTCGGTGGCGGCAGTCATCAGAGTTCCTTACCGGTCGTACGCGCGATGCGAACCTTGTTGCCGTTCTCGTCGATCCGGTAGCCGATCCGAGTCGGCTTGCCCTGGTCGTCCAGCACCTGCACGTTCGAGATGTGAACCGGGGCTTCCTGGGTCACGATGCCACCGGTCTTCGATCCGCGCTGAGTGGTGCGGATGCGTTCGTGCTTCTTGACCCGGTTGACGCCCTCGACCAGGACCTTGTCCTGCCGCGGGAAGGCCGCGATGACCTTACCCTTGGCACCCTTGTCCTTGCCGGCGATGACGACGACCGTGTCGCCCTTCTTGATCTTCACGGTCAGAGCACCTCCGGCGCCAGGCTGATGATCTTCATGAACCGCTTGTCGCGCAGCTCGCGCCCGACCGGGCCGAAGATGCGGGTACCGCGGGGGTCCCCACCGTCCTTGATGATGACGGCGGCGTTCTCGTCGAAGCGGATGTACGAGCCGTCCGGACGACGCCTCTCCTTCGCGGTGCGGACGATGACCGCCTTGACGACGTCGCCCTTCTTCACACCGGCGCCGGGGATGGCGTCCTTGACCGTGGCCACGATGACGTCGCCGATGCTCGCGTAACGGCGACCGGAGCCGCCGAGCACCCGGATGCACAGGATCTCCCTGGCACCCGTGTTGTCGGCGACGCGCAGTCGCGACTCCTGCTGGATCACGTCTGTCTCCTATGTCTGCCAGTTCTCCGGACCACTGGTCCGAAGCTTGGCGGAACCTGGGGTCCGCCTTGATCCGCTTTGCGGGCGGAGGCGGGGTGGTGGGAAAGCCGCTGGGCCGGCCTGGACCGGCCCAGCGCACTCACTTGGCCTTTTCGAGGATCTCCACGACGCGCCACCGCTTGGTGGCCGACAGCGGACGGGTCTCCATGATCGAGACCCGGTCGCCGATGCCGCACGCGTTCTGCTCGTCGTGCACCTTGAGCTTGCGCGTGCGACGGATCACCTTGCCGTAGAGCGCGTGCTTGACGCGGTCCTCGACCTCGACCACAACGGTCTTGTCCATCTTGTCGCTGACCACGAGACCGTCACGCACCTTGCGCTGGGCACGCGGTGCAGCAGTGCTGTTCTCACTCATGCTGTCACCTCATCCGGCGCAACCGAGAGCCCCAGCTCGCGCTCACGCATGATCGTGTAGATCTTCGCGACGTCCTTGCGGACGACCTGGAGCCGACGGTGATTGTCGAGCTGGCCGGTCGCACGCTGCACGCGAAGGTTGAACAGCTCCGCCTTGGCCTCCTGCACCCGCGCAACCAGCTCCTCGTCGGAGAGTTCGCGCAGCTCGGTTGCCTTAACGCCCGCTGCCATCAGCTTTCACCCACTTCGCGTGTCACGATGCGGCACTTCATCGGGAGCTTGTGGATCGCGCGGCGCATCGCCTCACGCGCGACCGTCTCGTTCGGGAAGGACATCTCGAAGAGAATCCGTCCCGGCTTGACGTTCGCCACCCACCACTCGGGAGAGCCCTTACCGGAACCCATCCGGGTCTCGGCCGGCTTCTTGGTCAGCGCCTGGTCCGGGAAGATGGAGATCCAGACCTTGCCACCACGCTTGATGTGGCGGGTCATCGCGATACGCGCCGACTCGATCTGCCGGTTCGTCACGTACGCGGGCTCCAGCGCCTGGATACCGAACTCGCCGAAGACCACCCGGTTGCCGCCCTTGGACGCGCCACTGCGGTCCGGGTGGTGCGGCTTGCGGAAGCCCTTCGGGGGCTTACGCGGCATCAGCATGTGTCAGCCCTCCTGCTGCGTCTCGGCCGGAGCCGGAGCCGCGGCGACCGCGGCGTCGTTGAGGTTCTCGCCGGCCGGGGTGTCGCCACCACGGGACTGGGCGGCAGCACGGCCGGCCTCGGTGCCGCCGGCGGTCGTGCCGGACGAACCGGAACGGCCACGACGCGGACGCTCGGGACGGTCGGCACGGTCCCGGCGCGGACGCGCGGGAGCCTCGGTGGCGACCTCGCGACCCGGAACGGCGTCGCCCTTGTAGATCCAGACCTTCACGCCGATGCGGCCGAACGTCGTACGCGCCTCGAAGAAGCCGTATTCGATGTTGGCCCGCAGCGTGTGCAGCGGAACGCGACCCTCACGGTAGAACTCCGTGCGGCTCATCTCCGCGCCGCCGAGGCGGCCGGAGACCTGCACCCGGATGCCCTTGCAGATCGGGTTCTTCATCGCCGACTGCATGGCCTTGCGCATCGCCCGGCGGAAGCTGACCCGGCTGGACAGCTGCTCGGCGACGCCCTGCGCCACGAGCTGCGCGTCCGACTCGGGGCTCTTCACCTCGAGGATGTTCAGCTGGACCTGCTTGCCGGTGAGCTTCTCGAGCTCGCCGCGGATCCGGTCGGCCTCCGCACCCTTACGGCCGATGACGATGCCCGGCCGGGCGGTGTGGATGTCGACCCGAACCCGGTCACGGGTCCGCTCGATGTCCACCTTGGAGATGCCGGCGCGCTCGAGGCCCTTGGACATCATGCGGCGGATCTTGACGTCCTCGCCGATGTAGTCCTTGTAGAGCTTGTCCGCGAACCAGCGGCTCTTCCAGTCGGTGGAGATGCCGAGACGGAACCCGGTGGGGTGAACCTTCTGACCCATTACTCGGCACCCTCCGTGCTCTGGGACTCGGCCTTCGGAGCAGCCTTCTTGGCCGCTGCCTTCTTCGCCGGGCGGTTGTTGGGAACCGCCTCGACCGCGATAGTGATGTGACAGGTGCGCTTGCGGATCCGGTACGCCCGGCCCTGCGCCCGCGGACGGAACCGCTTGAGCGTGGGGCCCTCGTCGACGAAAGCCTCGCTGACGAGGAGGGCGTCGGGGTCGAGCCGCTCGTTGTTCTCCGCGTTCGCAATCGCGCTGGCGAGCACCTTGTAGACCTGCTCGCTCGCGCCCTGCGGCGCGAACTGCAGGACGGTGAGCGCCTCCTTCGCGGGCAGACCGCGGACGAGGTTGACCACCCGGCGCGCCTTGTTCGGCGAGATGCGCACGTGTCGCGCAATCGCCCGCGCGCCCGGAAGCACCGGAGCGTCGCCCTTGACTGGCATCGCTGTAGCTCCTAAATCCTCTGATCCGTGTATCTGCTTAGCGACGACGGCTCTTGCGGTCGTCCTTCTCGTGACCCTTGAACGTGCGGGTCAGAGCGAACTCGCCGAGCTTGTGCCCGACCATGGCCTCGGTGATGAACACCGGGACGTGCTTGCGCCCGTCGTGCACGGCGATCGTGTGCCCGAGCATGTCGGGAATGATCGTCGAGCGCCGCGACCAGGTCTTGATGACGTTCTTCGAGTTCTTCTCGTTCTGGACTTCCACCTTCTTGATCAGGTGGTCGTCGACGAACGGGCCCTTCTTCAGGCTGCGAGGCATCTTCTACTCCCGTTACCCGCGCTTGCGGGTCGCGTAGCGGCGGCGAACGATCAGCTTGTCGCTCGGCTGGCCCTTGCGACGGGTACGGCCCTCAGGCTTACCCGCCGGGTTCACCGGGTGACGACCACCCGAGGTCTTGCCCTCGCCACCACCATGCGGGTGGTCGACGGGGTTCATGGCGACACCACGGACGGTCGGGCGCTTGCCCTTCCACCGCATACGACCAGCCTTGCCCCAGTTGATGTTCGACTGGTCGGCGTTGCCGATCTCGCCGACGGTGGCGCGGCAGCGCACGTCGACGCGACGGATCTCGCCGGACGGCATACGCAGCGTGGCGTACGTGCCCTCACGGCCGAGAAGCTGGATGCCGACGCCGGCCGAACGGGCCAGCTTGGCGCCACCGCCGGGACGAAGCTCCACATTGTGGACCGTCGTACCGACCGGGATGTTGCGCAGGGGCAGGTTGTTGCCCGGCTTGATGTCGGCGCCCACGCCGGACTCGACCCGGTCGCCCTGCTTCAGGTCCTTCGGCGCCACGATGTAGCGCTTCTCACCGTCGGCGTAGTGCAGCAGTGCGATGCGGGCGGTGCGGTTGGGGTCGTACTCGATGTGAGCGACCTTGGCCGGCACGCCGTCCTTGTCGTTGCGCTTGAAGTCGATCAGCCGGTACTGCCGCTTGTGGCCCCCGCCCTGGTGCCGCGTGGTGATGCGACCGTGGACGTTGCGGCCACCCTTCTTGGGCAGCGGGACCAGCAGAGACTTCTCCGGCGTCGACCGGGTGATCTCAGCGAAGTCGGCGACGCTCGAGCCGCGACGGCCCGGCGTGGTCGGCTTGTACTTACGGATTGCCATGATTCACAAACCCCTTAGCTGACCGGGCCGCCGAAGGCCTCGATACGGTCACCGTCAGCCAGCTTCACCATCGCGCGCTTGGTGGCCTTGCGCTGCCCCCAGCCGGAGCGGGTGCGCTTGCGCTTGCCCTCGCGGTTCGCCGTGTTCACGGTCAGCACGCGGACGTTGAAGATCTGCTGGATCGCGATCTTGATCTGGGTCTTGTTCGCGTCCGGGCGGACCTCGAACGTGTACCAGTTCTGGTCGAGAACGCTGTAGCTCTTCTCGGAGACCACCGGAGCGACGATGATGTCGCGCGGGTCGGCGATCGTGCTCACTTGTCGCCCTCCTCGGACTTCTCGGCGGTCCCACCCAGGAACTCGTCGAACGCGGCCTTGGTGAAGACCACCTCGTCGGCGACCAGCACGTCATAGGTGTTCAGCTGGCCGGCCTCGATGAGGTGCACGGTCGGCTCGTTGCGCAGCGACACCCAGTTCAGCTCGTCCTGGCTGTCCAGGACGACGAGAACCTTGGTGGTCTGAGCGACCTTGCGCAGCGTCGCGACGGCCGTCTTGGTCGACGGCTTCTCGCCGGTGATGAACGACTCGACCACGAACACGCGGCCGTCCCGGGCCCGGTCCGACAGGGCGCCACGCAGAGCGGCGGCCTTCATCTTCTTCGGGGTCCGCTGGCTGTAGTCGCGCGGCACGGGGCCGTGCACGACGCCACCACCGGTGAACTGCGGCGCGCGGATCGAGCCCTGACGGGCGCGACCGGTGCCCTTCTGCTTGTACGGCTTCTTGCCGCCACCGGCGACCTCGCCACGGCTCTTGGCCTTGTGCGTGCCCTGCCGGGCCGCGGCCAGCTGCGCCACGACGACCTGGTGCATCAGCGGGATGTTCGCCTGCACGTCGAAGACGCTGGCGGGCAGCTCGACCGAGCCGGCCTTGGCGCCCTCGGCGTTGATCACATCAACCGAGCTCACTTGGCACCGCCCTTCTTCTTCGCCGCGGTACGGACCAGGATCAGCGCGCCCTTGGGACCGGGCACCGCGCCCCGGACCAGGATGATGTTGCGCTCGGTGTCGACGGCCTGGACGACCAGGTTCTGCACGGTGAAGCGCTTGCCACCCATGCGACCCGCCATCCGGGTGCCCTTGAACACGCGGCCCGGGGTGGCGCAGGCGCCGATCGAGCCGGGCGAGCGGTGCTTGCGCTCGACACCGTGGCTGGCACGCAGGCCGTGGAAGCCGTGCTTCTTCATGACACCGGCGTAGCCCTTGCCCTTGGTCTTACCGGTGACGTCGATCGGCGTGCCCGCCGCGAACGCCTCGACGGTGACTTCCTGGCCGAGCTCGTACTCACCCGCGTCGGTGGTGCGCAGCTCCACGAGGTGGCGCCGCGGCGAGACGCCGGCCTTGGAGTAGTGGCCGCTCTCCGGCTTGTTGACCTTGCGAGGGTCGATCGAGCCGTATGCCAGCTGGACAGCCGCGTAGCCGTCCTTCTCATCGGTGCGGACCTGGGTCACGACGCACGGGCCGGCCTGCACCACGGTTACCGGGACGACCTTGTTGTTGTCCCAGACCTGGGTCATGCCGAGCTTGGCGCCCAGGATCCCCTTCACTTGCCTGTCCATTTGTCCGGATCCCTACAGCTTGATCTCGATGTCGACGCCAGCCGGCAGGTCGAGGCGCATGAGCGAGTCGACCGTCTTCGGAGTCGGGTCGATGATGTCGATCAGACGCTTGTGCGTGCGCATCTCGAAGTGCTCGCGCGAGTCCTTGTACTTGTGCGGCGAACGGATCACGCAGAAACGGTTGATCTCCGTGGGCAGCGGCACCGGGCCCGCGACCTGCGCCCCGGTTCGCGTCACCGTCTCGACGATCTTCCGTGCCGAGGAGTCGACGACCTCGTGGTCATAGGCCTTGAGCCGGATGCGGATCTTCTGTCCCGCCATGGTGGCTTCTGTTTCCTTCTCTCGATGCCGCTACGTGCGAAAGCGGGTGGCCCTCGCATGCCCGCAGGACCGTTGATCCTGCGTTGTCCGACCCCCGCGGTCGGGCGTGTCGCGCCTTGTCTCAGAATGCTGGGCACTCTGACTTCGCCCCGGTCGACTGGTTCAGCCGACTGAAGCGATCGATCGCGGGGATCTGTGGTGTCGGGCGGCAAAAGGAACACACCCGGACACCCGGCGAGGGTGGGCGACTGAACGAGCAGTGTTTCCTCGAACAGTCACCCACCCCGCGCGGACGCAACCTGACTAGTATGCCGGATTCTCGCCGGCAACGCTAATCGGGGTCACCGATGAGGGTCGTCACGGTTGACACCGTGACGACCGATCATCACTTGTTGATCTTCGTGACCGTTCCGGCGCCGACGGTGCGGCCACCCTCACGGATCGCGAACTTCAGGCCCTGCTCCATGGCGATCGGCTGGATCAGCTTCACGGACATGGAGGTGGAGTCGCCGGGCATGACCATCTCGGTGCCCTCGGGCAGCGTGACGACGCCGGTGACGTCCGTGGTGCGGAAGTAGAACTGGGGCCGGTAGTTCTGGAAGAACGGGGTGTGCCGGCCACCCTCCTCCTTGGAGAGGATGTAGACCTGGCCCTCGAACTCCGTGTGCGGAGTCGTGGTGCCCGGCTTCACGACGACCATGCCGCGCTCGACGTCCTCGCGCTTGATGCCGCGGAGCAGCAGACCGACGTTCTCACCCGCGCGGGCCTCGTCGAGCAGCTTGCGGAACATCTCGATGCCGGTGCAGACGGTCTTGGTCGACTTCTCGCGGATACCGACGATCTCGACCTCCTCGTTCGGCTTGAGGATGCCGCGCTCGGCGCGACCGGTCACCACGGTGCCACGACCGGTGATCGTGAAGACGTCCTCGATGGGCATGAGGAACGGCTTCTCGGTCTCACGCTCGGGCTGCGGGATCGCGGTGTCGACCGCGTTCATCAGCTCCAGGAGCTTGCCGGTCCACTCCGGGTCGCCCTCGAGCGCCTTGAGCGCCGACACGCGCACGACCGGCAGGTCGTCGCCCGGGAACTCGTAGGTGCTGAGCAGCTCGCGGACCTCGAGCTCGACGAGCTCCAGGAGCTCCTCGTCCTCGACCATGTCGCTCTTGTTCAGGGCGACGACGATGTACGGAACGCCGACCTGGCGGGCCAGGAGGACGTGCTCCTTGGTCTGCGGCATCGGGCCGTCGGTGGCGGCCACGACCAGGATCGCGCCGTCCATCTGCGCGGCACCCGTGATCATGTTCTTGATGTAGTCGGCGTGGCCGGGGCAGTCCACGTGCGCGTAGTGGCGCGCCGCGGTCTGGTACTCGACGTGCGCGATCGAGATCGTGATGCCGCGGGCCTTCTCCTCCGGCGCCTTGTCGATCTCGTCGAACGGGGTGTACGGGTTCAGCTCGGGGAACTCGTCGTGCAGGACCTTCGTGATGGCCGCAGTCAGCGTCGTCTTACCGTGGTCGATGTGACCAATGGTGCCGATGTTGACGTGCGGCTTAGTCCGCTCGAACTTCGCCTTCGCCACTGGTGTCCTCCTGTGGACTGATCATTACTTTTCGCCCGGCACGCCGATAAGGCGCTCAGGACTCTGTCGACTGCTCGTGCACGTGCGGCCCTCGACGGGCCGCACGTGCCTCAACGCGTCAGGCGCCGGTGGCCTTAGCGATGATCTCCTTTGCCACGTTCTGCGGAACCTCGGCGTAGGAGTCGAACTGCATGCTGTAGCTCGCCCGGCCCGCAGTCTTCGACCGGAGGTCGCCGACGTAGCCGAACATCTCCGAGAGCGGGACCAGAGCCTTGACGACACGAGCGCCGTGGCGCTCCTCCATCGACTGGATCATGCCACGCCGGGAGTTGAGGTCGCCGATGACGTCACCCATGTTGTCCTCAGGGGTGGTGACCTCAACGGCCATCATCGGCTCGAGCAGGGCCGGGTCGGCCCTACGAGCCGCTTCCTTCATCGCCATCGAGCCGGCGATCTTGAACGCCATCTCGGACGAGTCGACCTCGTGGTACTGACCGTCGAGAAGCGTGAACTTCACGCCCACCAGCGGGTAGCCGGCCAGCACGCCGTACTGCAGGGAGTCCTGCGCACCCGCGTCCACCGAGGGGATGAACTCCTTGGGGATGCGGCCACCCGTGACGGCGTTCACGAACTCGTAGGTCGGGCCGTCGGCGTCCAGCGCCAGCGGCTCCACCTTGACGATGACCTTCGCGTACTGGCCCGAGCCACCGGTCTGCTTCTTGTGGACGTAGTCGATCTTGTCCACCGTGCCGCGGATGGTCTCGCGGTACGCCACCTGCGGCTTACCGATGTTGGCCTCGACGCTGAACTCGCGGCGCATGCGGTCCACCAGGATGTCCAGGTGGAGCTCGCCCATGCCGGCGATGATCGTCTGACCGGTCTCCTCGTCGTTGAAGACGCGGAAGGTCGGGTCCTCCTCGGCCAGGCGCTGGATCGCGGTGCCCAGCTTCTCCTGGTCCGACTTGGTCTTCGGCTCGATGGCGACCTGGATGACCGGCTCCGGGAACGTCATCGACTCCAGGATGACCGGCTTGGCCGGGTCGCAGAGCGTGTCACCGGTGGTGGTCTGCTTCAGACCCTGGACGGCGATGATGTCGCCGGCCTGCGCGGTCGACCGCTCCTCACGCTTGTTCGCGTGCATCTGGTAGATCTTGCCGATGCGCTCCTTGCGGTCCTTGGTGGAGTTGATCACCTGGGTACCGGTCTCGAGCGTGCCGGAGTAGACCCGCACGTACGTCAGCTTGCCGAGGTGCTTGTCGGTCTGGATCTTGAAAGCCAGCGCCGAGAAGGGCTCGTCGTTCGACGGCTTGCGCAGCAGCGGCGTCTCGCCGTCGGTCGCGGTGCCCTCGATGGCCGGGATGTCCAGCGGCGACGGCAGGAACTCGACAACGGCGTCCAGCATCGGCTGCACACCCTTGTTCTTGAACGCCGAGCCGCAGAGCACCGGGTTGGCCTTGCTGGCGATCGTGGAACGCCGGATGGCGGCCCGGATCTCCTCGATCGAGAGCTCTTCGCCCTCGAGGTACTTCTCCATCACGGCGTCGTCGACGTCGGCCAGAGTCTCGATGAGCTTCTCGCGCCACTCGGCGGCCTGCTCGGCGAGGTCGGCCGGGATCTCCTCGACCGCGTAGTCCTCACCCTTCTGGGTCTCCCCACGCCAGGTGAGGGCACGCATCTCGATCAGGTCCACGACGCCGATGTGGTCGCCCTCGAGCCCGATCGGGATCTGGAGGACCAGCGGGGTGGCGTTCAGCCGGTCGATCATCATCTGCACGCAGCGGAAGAAGTCCGCACCGGTCCGGTCGAGCTTGTTGACGAAGCACATCCGGGGGACGTCGTACTTGTCCGCCTGACGCCAGACGTTCTCGGTCTGCGGCTCCACGCCGGCAACGCCGTCGTAGACCGCGACCGCGCCGTCGAGCACGCGCAGCGACCGCTCGACCTCGACCGTGAAGTCGACGTGGCCGGGCGTGTCGATGATCTGGATCGTGTGACCCTTCCACTCGCACTTGGTGGCGGCGGAAGTGATGGTGATACCGCGCTCCTGCTCCTGCTCCATCCAGTCCATGACGGCGGCGCCCTCGTGGACCTCACCGATCTTGTACGTGATGCCGGTGTAGAACAGGATCCGCTCGGTGGTGGTGGTCTTACCAGCGTCGATGTGCGCCATGATGCCAATGTTGCGTACCTTGGCGAGCGCGTCTGCGGCGGCCACTTCCATCCCTACTTTTCTTCGTCGTCTGTCTCGTGGACCGGTACGACTGCCGACGGCCCGGCTATGTGCCGGGCCTCAGCAGGGTCCTACCAGCGGTAGTGAGCGAAGGCCTTGTTGGACTCCGCCATCTTGTGGGTGTCCTCGCGCCGCTTGACCGCGGCACCCAGACCGTTGCTGGCGTCGAGCAGCTCGTTCTGGAGGCGCTCGATCATGGTCTTCTCACGGCGGGCCTTGGAGTACTGGACCAGCCAGCGCAGACCGAGAGTGGTCTGCCGCGGGGTACGGACCTCGACCGGCACCTGGTAGGTCGCGCCACCGACACGGCGGCTGCGGACCTCGAGGGTCGGCTTAACGTTGTCCATCGCACGCTTGAGGATGACGACCGGGTCGGTGCCGCTCTTCTCGCGGCAGCCCTCGAGGGCGCCGTACACGATGCGCTCGGCGAGCTGACGCTTGCCGCCGATGAGGATCTTGTTGACCAGCTGCGTCACCAGCGGGGAGTTGTACACCGGGTCAGCGACCACAGGGTGGCGCGGAGCGGGTCCCTTACGCGGCATGTCAGCTCTTCTCCTTCTTCGCGCCGTAACGGCTGCGGGCCTGCTTGCGGTTCCGGACACCCTGGGTGTCCAGCGAACCACGGACGATCTTGTAGCGGACGCCCGGAAGGTCCTTCACACGACCGCCACGCACAAGCACGATCGAGTGCTCCTGCAGGTTGTGGCCGACGCCCGGGATGTACGCCGTGACCTCGATCTGGCTGCTGAGCTTCACACGAGCGACCTTGCGCAGCGCAGAGTTCGGCTTCTTGGGGGTGGTGGTGTACACGCGCGTGCACACGCCGCGCCGCTGAGGACTTCCCTTCAGCGCCGGCGTCTTCGTCTTGCTCGTCTTCGCCTGGCGGCCCTTACGGACCAGCTGCTGGATCGTGGGCACCGGGTTTCTCCGCTCCCTTCGGCCGCTTCCTGTTTACGGCCGCACCGTGTATATCTGCCTCTGTGTGCCGGCCCGTCCCGTCAGGGATGGTCCCGCACCCGCGGTCGGGCGTGTCGTCCGGCTCACGGTCCCGCCGCGCGTGATGTCACGCGCACCGGGTCTTGTCTTTGTCGCAGGCTCAGACCCATATCCGTCGGACATGAGTGCCCCTGAGCCCGTCGTGCCGCAATACCCGTCGTACGTTCCGATTCGGGTGCACGCACGAGTTGCCCGCGCGAGCGCGGGCACGAGGGGAAAGAGTACCCACCGCAAGCATCCAGGTCAAAATGAGCCCAGGCCCCCACGATGGACATCTCCGTATACCAGTGTACCGGGTGGCCCGGCGCGGCATCGCCGCGGTGCCGGATCCCGCCATCGGCCGCCCGTGGACACGGCCGATCATCACATCTGTGACAGCAGTCCCAACGTCAACGCCAGCACACCTATTCCGGCGGCGATCGCCCCGCACACGATCCCGGCGATCGCCAGGCCACGCCCGGTGAACCGCACCCGGCCGGTGTGACCCGACCGGCGGATCTGGCGCAGCGCGATCATGCCGGCAGCCACCGCTCCCCCGCCGGCGAGCACGGTGAGCAACGTGAACGCGCCGGTCACGCCGGCGCCCAAGCCATCGGAGGCCTCCACCACACCGAAGCAGGCGGCCAGCACCGACACCAGAATGGCACCGATGCCCGCGATCAAAGCGCCGATCGCCAGCCCTGATGTGATCGGCGGCACCCGCAACTGGGCCAGCCCGTACTCCGTCCCGCCGACCACGTCGATCCGCTCCAGCTGCCAGCCGTCCGACGGCGGGGCGACCGGCGGCGGAGCATAGGGCGGCACGGAGAACTGCGCCGGTGGCTGCTGACCCGGATAGCCGACGGGCTGATGCGGAGGCGGATATGCGCTTCCCGGGGGCTGGCTCATACCGAAAGCATGTCACCCGAACGAGCCGGCGTGCACCCCGGCCGGGGGCCACCCGGATCAGTCCACCCCGGGCGCGAAGTCCGGGCCACCGGGCGCGGCGGCGAGGTGCAGCAGACCGGCGATCCCCGCCACCACCACCGCGGCCAGGGCCAGCACCAGACCGCCCCAGGCCAGCGCGCGGCCGCGGCGCAACCATCGGGAGCCGGTCAGGTAGCCGCCGGACTCGTACGCCTGGCGGTGCGCCTGACGGGCCAGCAGCAGCGCGATCGTGGCCGGGATCACCCCGCCCACGAACGGGCCGGTGAGCAGCCCCAGCAGCCCGAGCGCGAAGACGGCCCGGGTCTTCGTGGCCGGCACCGGCTCCGGATCCAACGGATGGCGGGTGGGCACCGCGGGAAGCGTCACCAGACCATGGTAGAGAAACCCGAAGGGCGGCCGCGCAATGCGCGACCGCCCTTCGAGAGAGAAACCCTTAGCGGTACGACCCGAAGTCGAAGTCGTCCAGCGGCACAGCCTGCCCGCTGGCCGGCCCGAAGCCGTAGTCGGTCTCCGGGTACCCGGTCATCGAGTACACCTTGGCCTTGGCCTCCTCGGTCGGCTCGACCCGGATGTTCCGGTACTTGCTGATACCGGTACCGGCCGGGATGAGCTTACCGATGATGACGTTCTCCTTGAGGCCGACGAGCGAGTCGCTCCGCGAGTTGATCGCAGCGTCGGTGAGCACCCGGGTGGTCTCCTGGAAGGAGGCCGCCGAGAGCCAGGAGTCGGTCGCCAGCGAGGCCTTGGTGATACCCATCAGCACCGGGCGACCGGCGGCGGGCTCGCCACCCTCGCCCACGAGCCGGCGGTTCTCCGACTCGAAGAGCGCCCGGTCGACCAGCACACCCGGCAGGAACTCGGTCGCGCCGGAGTCGATGACCGTCACCCGCTTGAGCATCTGGCGGATGATGATCTCGATGTGCTTGTCGTGGATGAGCACACCCTGCGAGCGGTAGACCTCCTGGACCTCACTGGTCAGGTGGACCTGGACCGCGCGCGGGCCCATGATGCGCAGCAGCTCGTGCGGGTCGATGGTGCCCTCGGTGAGCTTCTCGCCGACGCCGACGTGGCCGCCGTCCGGGATGCGCAGCTTGACGCGCTTGGAGATCTTGTCGTACACGATCTCCTCGCTGCCGTCGTCCGGCACCACGATGATCTTGCGAGAACGCTCGCCGTCCTCGATGCGGACGCGACCCGGGGTGTCGGCGATGGGCGCCTTGCCCTTGGGCACGCGGGCCTCGAAGATCTCCTGGACACGCGGCAGACCCTGGGTGATGTCCTCGCCCGCGACACCACCGGTGTGGAAGGTACGCATCGTGAGCTGCGTGCCGGGCTCACCGATGGACTGGGCGGCGATGATGCCGACCGCCTCACCGATGTCGACCGACTTGCCGGTCGGCAGCGAACGGCCGTAGCAGGCCGCGCACACGCCGAGCTTCGACTCACAGGTCAGGACGCTGCGCACCCGGACGTTCTCGACACCCGCGGCGACCAGCTTGTCGACCAGGATCGAGTTGAGGTCCGAGCCGCGGGCCACCACGAGGTTGCCGTCGGCGTCCGTGATGTCGTCGGCCAGCGTCCGGGCGTGCACGCCCGTCTCGGCGTGCGTGTGCACGACCAGGTTGCCGTCGATGCGCTCCGGGTCGGTGACCGCCATCGGGATCGCGCGGTCGGTGCCGCAGTCCTCCTCGCGGATGATGACGTCCTGCGAGACGTCCACCAGACGACGGGTCAGGTAACCCGAGTCGGCGGTACGCAGCGCGGTGTCCGCCAGACCCTTACGGGCGCCGTGCGTGGAGATGAAGTACTCCAGCACGGTCAGACCCTCGCGGTACGACGAGGTGATCGGCCGCGGGATGATCTCACCCTTGGGGTTGGCCACCAGACCACGGATCGCGGCGATCTGCCGGAGCTGGAGGAGGTTACCGCGAGCGCCGGAGTTGATCATCACCCAGAGCGGGTTCTCCTGCGGCAGTGCGGTCTCCATCTCCTTGGAGATCTCGTTGGTCGCCTTGGTCCAGATCTCGATGAGCTCGCCGCGACGCTCCTCACCGGTCATCAGGCCACGCTGGTACTGCTTGTCGATCCGGTCGGCCTCGGCCTGGTACTTGGCGAGGATCTCCGGCTTGCGCGGGGGCGCGATGACGTCGCCCATACCGATCGTCACACCGGACCAGGTGGCCCAGTGGAAGCCGGCCTCCTTGAGCGCGTCCAGGGTCGCCGCCAGGGCGACCTTGGGGAAGCGCTCGGCGAGGTCGTTGACGATCGCCGACAGCTGACCCTTGCGGATCTCGTAGTTCACGTACCGGTAGCCCGGGGGCAGCGTCTCGTTGAAGATGACCCGGCCCAGGGTGGTCTCGACCAGAACCGCGTCGCCCTCGGTCCAGTCCTCGGGCGCGACCCAGGGCTCGCCCTTGGCGCCGTTGTCGACCCCGACGACCTCGCGCAGCCGGATCTTCACCGGAGCCTGCAGGTGCAGTTCGCCGTTGTCGAACGCCATCCGTGCCTCGGCGTCCGAGCTGAACACCCGGCCCTCGCCCTTGGCACCGGGCGTCATGTGGGTCAGGTAGTACAGCCCGATGACCATGTCCTGGGTGGGCATGGTGACCGGCTTGCCGTCGGCCGGCTTGAGGATGTTGTTCGACGACAGCATCAGGATCCGGGCCTCGGCCTGCGCCTCGGCCGACAGCGGCACGTGCACCGCCATCTGGTCACCGTCGAAGTCGGCGTTGAACGCCGTGCAGACGAGCGGGTGGATCTGGATCGCCTTGCCCTCGACCAGCTGCGGCTCGAAGGCCTGGATGCCCAGACGGTGCAGAGTCGGCGCCCGGTTCAGCAGAACCGGGTGCTCGCTGATGACCTCTTCGAGGACGTCCCACACGACCGGACGCTGCCGCTCGACCATCCGCTTGGCGGACTTGATGTTCTGCGCGTGGTTCAGGTCGACCAGGCGCTTCATCACGAACGGCTTGAACAGCTCCAGCGCCATCTGCTTCGGCAGGCCGCACTGGTGCAGCTTGAGCCGGGGGCCGACGACGATGACGGAACGACCGGAGTAGTCGACCCGCTTGCCGAGCAGGTTCTGACGGAACCGGCCCTGCTTGCCCTTGAGCATGTCGGAGAGCGACTTCAGCGGGCGGTTACCCGGTCCGGTGACCGGCCGGCCGCGGCGGCCGTTGTCGAACAGCGCGTCGACGGCCTCCTGCAGCATCCGCTTCTCGTTGTTCACGATGATCTCGGGCGCACCCAGATCGATCAGTCGCTTGAGACGGTTGTTCCGGTTGATGACCCGGCGGTACAGGTCGTTCAGGTCGGACGTGGCGAAACGGCCACCGTCGAGCTGCACCATCGGGCGCAGGTCCGGCGGGATGACCGGGACGCAGTCCAGCACCATGCCGAGCGGCGAGTTGCGGGTGTTCAGGAACGCCGCGACGACCTTGAGCCGCTTGAGCGCCCGGATCTTCCGCTGACCCTTACCGGTGCGGATGATCTCCCGGAGGTTCTCCGCCTCGGCATCCAGGTCCATGTTCTCGAGCAGGGCCTTGATCGCCTCGGCGCCCATGCCACCGGTGAAGTACTCACCGAAGCGGTCCCGGAGCTCGCGGTAGAGCAGCTCGTCGGTGACCAGCTGCTTGCTGTCGAGCTTGCGGAAGGTGTCGAGCACCTCGTCGAGACGGTCGATCTCGCGCTGGGCCTTGTCCCGGATCTGGCGCATCTCGCGCTCGCCGGCTTCCTTGACCTTGCGCCGGACGTCCGCCTTGGCGCCCTCCGCCTCGAGCTCGGCAAGGTCCTGCTCGAGCTTGGCGGCGCGCTTCTCGATCTCGGAGTCCCGGCCGTTCTCGGACTGGCGCTTCTCCGCGAAGATCTCGTTCTCGATGGTGGACATGTCGCGGTGACGCGACTCGGCGTCAACGCTCGTGATCACGTACGAGGCGAAGTAGATGATCTTCTCGAGGTCCTTGGGGGCAAGGTCGAGCAGGTAACCGAGCCGGCTCGGCACACCCTTGAAGTACCAGATGTGCGTGACCGACGCGGCCAGCTCGATGTGGCCCATGCGCTCACGGCGGACCTTGGACCGGGTCACCTCGACGCCGCAGCGCTCACAGATGATGCCCTTGAACCGGACCCGCTTGTACTTGCCGCAGTAGCACTCCCAGTCCCGCTGCGGACCGAAGATCTTCTCGCAGAAGAGTCCGTCCTTCTCGGGCTTGAGGGTGCGGTAGTTGATCGTCTCGGGCTTCTTGACCTCGCCGTGCGACCACTGCCGGATGTCGTCAGCGGTAGCAAGGCCGATACGCAACTCGTCGAAGAAGTTGACGTCGAGCACTTGGTCTATCCCTCGTGTTTCGTCGCTCGGGTGAATTCAAGGCCGGCGGGTGCGTCCCCGGTGTGTGACCACCGGGGACGCGTTCCGTCAGATCTCTTCGACGCTGCTGACGCCCTCGTTCGGGCGCCGCGACAGGTCGATGCCGAGTTCCTCCGCGGCCCGGAAGACCTCGTCGTCCGTCTCACGCATCTCCAGGGCCACGCCGTCGCTGGAGAGCACCTCGACGTTCAGGCACAGCGACTGCAGTTCCTTGAGGAGCACCTTGAAGGACTCCGGGATTCCCGGCTCGGGGATGTTCTCGCCCTTGACGATGGCCTCGTAGACCTTCACGCGGCCCAGGACGTCGTCGGACTTGATGGTGAGCAGCTCCTGCAGGGCATAGGCCGCCCCGTAGGCCTGCATGGCCCAACACTCCATCTCACCGAAGCGCTGGCCACCGAACTGCGCCTTACCACCCAGCGGCTGCTGGGTGATCATCGAGTACGGGCCGGTCGACCGAGCGTGGATCTTGTCGTCGACCAGGTGGTTCAGCTTCAGGATGTAGACGTAGCCGACCGAGATCGGGTCCGGCAACGGCTCGCCGGAGCGGCCGTCGAACAGCTGCGCCTTGCCGTCGCCGTTGACCAGCCGCTTACCGTCGCGGTTGACCAGCGTCGACTCGAGGAGACCCTTGATCTCCTCCTCCTGGGCGCCGTCGAAGACCGGGGTCGCGACGTTGCTGTCGGCCACCGACTCGTGGGCGTCGATCGCGCGGAGCTGACGCTTCCAGTCCTCGTCCTCGCCCTCCACCGACCAGCCGGTCTTGGCGATCCACCCGAGGTGGGTCTCCAGAACCTGGCCGATGTTCATACGCGACGGAACACCGAGCGGGTTGAGCACGATGTCGACCGGGGTGCCGTCCTCGAGGAACGGCATGTCCTCGACCGGCAGGATCTTGGAGATGACGCCCTTGTTGCCGTGCCGGCCGGCGAGCTTGTCACCGTCCTGGATCTTCCGCTTCTGCGCCACGTAGACCCGGACCAGCTCGTTCACACCGGGGGGCAGCTCGTCGCCGTCCTCGCGGGAGAACGTCCGGACACCGATGACGGTGCCGGTCTCGCCGTGCGGAACCTTCAGCGAGGTGTCCCGGACCTCCCGGGCCTTCTCACCGAAGATCGCGCGCAGCAGCCGCTCCTCCGGGGTCAGCTCGGTCTCACCCTTCGGGGTGACCTTGCCGACCAGGATGTCGCCGGGCACGACCTCCGCGCCGATCCGGATGATGCCGCGCTCGTCCAGGTCGGCGAGCATTTCCTCGCTGACGTTGGGGATGTCGCGGGTGATCTCTTCCGGACCCAGCTTGGTGTCGCGGGCGTCGACCTCGTGCTCCTCGATGTGGATCGAGGTGAGCACGTCCTGCTGCACGAGGCGCTGCGACAGAATGATCGCGTCCTCGTAGTTGTGGCCTTCCCAGCACATGAACGCGACCAGCAGGTTGCGTCCGAGGGCCATCTCGCCCTCGTCGGTGCAGGGACCGTCGGCGATGACCTGGCCGGCCTCGACCCGGTCACCCTCGAAGACGACCGGCTTCTGGTTGACGCAGGAGCCGGCGTTCGAGCGACGGAACTTGTGCAGCAGGTAGGTCCGGCGGTGGCCGTCGTCCTGGTGCACCGTCACGTAGTCGGCGCACAGGTCCTCGACCACACCGGCGACCTCGGCGACGACAACGTCACCGGCGTCGACCGCGGCGCGGTACTCCATACCGGTACCGACGAGCGGCGACTCGGCCTTGACCAGCGGCACGGCCTGACGCTGCATGTTCGCGCCCATGAGGGCACGGTTGGCGTCGTCGTGCTCGAGGAACGGGATCATCGCGGTGGCGACCGAGGTCATCTGCCGCGGCGACACGTCCATGTAGTCGACCTCCGTGCCGGGCACGTAGTCGACCTCACCGCCCTTCCGGCGGACCAGGACGCGGTCCTCGGCGAAGGTGCCGTCGCTCGACAGAGCGGCGTTCGCCTGCGCCTTGATGAACCGGTCTTCCTCGTCGGCCGTCAGGTAGTGCACCTCGCCGGTGACCACACCGTTCTCGACCTTGCGGTACGGCGTCTCGATGAAGCCGAACGGGTTGACCCGCGCGAACGTCGAGAGCGCGCCGATCAGACCGATGTTCGGGCCCTCGGGCGTCTCGATCGGGCACATCCGGCCGTAGTGCGACGGGTGCACGTCACGGACCTCGAAGCCGGCCCGCTCACGGCTCAGACCACCGGGGCCGAGCGCGCTCAGCCGGCGCCGGTGGGTCAGGCCCGCCAGCGGGTTGGTCTGGTCCATGAACTGGGACAGCTGCGAGGTGCCGAAGAACTCCTTGATCGCGGCCACCACGGGCCGAATGTTGATCAGGGTCTGCGGCGTGATCGCCTCGACGTCCTGCGTCGTCATCCGCTCGCGGACGACGCGCTCCATCCGGGACAGGCCGACGCGGACCTGGTTCTGGATGAGCTCGCCGACCGTCCGCAGACGGCGGTTGCCGAAGTGGTCGATGTCGTCGGCCTCGTAGCCCTCCTCACCGGCGTGCAGCCGGCAGAGGTAGTCCACGGTCTTGACGATGTCTTCCTCGGAGAGCGTGCCCCGGACGATCGGGACGTCGATCTCGAGCTTCTTGTTGAACTTGTACCGGCCGACCTTGGCGACGTCGTACCTCTTCGGGTTGAAGAAGAGGTTGTCGAGCAGGGTCTGCGCGTTCTCCCGGGTGGGGGGCTCTCCCGGGCGCAGCTTGCGGTAGATGTCGAGCAGAGCCTCGTCCTGCCCGGCGATGTGGTCCTTCTCGAGCGTGGTCATGAGCAGCTCGGACCAGCCGAACCGCTCGCGGATCTGGTCCGCCGACCAGCCGATCGCCTTGAGCAGGACGGTGACGGCCTGCCGGCGCTTGCGGTCGATGCGGACACCCACCGTGTCGCGCTTGTCGATGTCGAACTCCAGCCAGGCACCCCGGCTCGGGATGACCTTGACGCTGGTGAGGTCGCGGTCGGAGGTCTTGTCCGGCTCCTTGGTGAAGTACACGCCCGGCGAACGGACGAGCTGACTCACCACGACCCGCTCGGTGCCGTTGATGACGAACGTCCCCTTGGGGGTCATCATCGGGAAGTCACCCATGAACACGGTCTGGCTCTTGATCTCGCCAGTGGTGTTGTTGGTGAACTCCGCGGTCACGAACAGCGGGGCACAGTAGGTCAGGTCCTTCTCCTTGCACTCCTCGATCGAGGCCTTGACCTCGTCGAATCGCGGAGACGAGAAGGACAGCGACATGGTGCCGGAGAAGTCCTCAATGGGACTGATCTCTTCGAGGATCTCTGCGAGGCCCGAGTGGGCGTGCGGGTCGTCCGTCGTCCGGGCCTGCCAAGCCTCGTTGCCGACCAACCAGTCGAAGCTATCCGTCTGGAGGGCGAGGAGGTTAGGGACCTCTAGCTGCTCGGTGATCCGGCCGAAAGAGACCCGGCGGGGTGCGTAAGCGCTCGACGTACGGCTGGTCTTCGCAGGGCGGGAAGCTGCCAAGATGCGTCCTTCCGAGGACCGGTGCTGCTATGCGGCTGAGTTGCTGATGCAACTGGTCTGCGTGCACTCCAATGAGCCCCCGGGAATTATCCAGATGGATATCCCGACAGGCGTCAAGACAGAAGGCAGCGCAAACTAGCAGTGTAGCCGCTCGGCTAACCGCTGTCCAGCCCACACCTTCAGGTGGCTCGCGGAACGTGCCTCCGCCGCTGCTGACCTGCGCATTCTTGGTCAGCGCCGGTGGCGGGGCCGCTCAGAAACGCGGCAACTCTCCCTCAGGTGCCGGTCCATGGGACCGGACCAACTCCGATTACCCACAGGGCGGCTGTCGCAAGCGCGGAAACTTGCTGATGTCAGCGTGCCTGTCAGGGGACACACAGTCAAGGGCTGTGCCGCGGGTCGGACAGCTGCGGTCGTCCACCCGCCGCACCAAAGGGACCTTAGCGCACGAATAGCAAGCTTTGACAGCCTTTGCCAGGCATCCAACGGAGGGTGGATGAGCTGGGGGAACACCGATGGCGGGGACCCGAAAGGGACCCCGCCATCGACGAGAAACGCTGAGGAGCGTCAGATCACTTGAGGGTGACCTTGGCGCCTTCGCCCTCGAGCTTGGCCTTGGCGGCCTCGGCCTTCTCCTTGTTGACGCCCTCGAGGATCGCCTTCGGGGCGCTCTCGACGGTGTCCTTGGCCTCCTTGAGGCCCAGGCCGGTCAGCTCACGCACGACCTTGATGACCTGGATCTTCTTGCCGCCGTCGCTCTCCAGAACGACGTCGAACGAGTCCTTCTCGGCCTCCGGCTCGGCAGCCGTGCCGCCGCCGCCGCCACCCTGGACCATCGCGACCGGGGCAGCCGCGGTGACCTCGAAGGTCTCCTCGAACTGCTTCACGAACTCGGAGAGCTCGATGAGGGTCATTTCCTTGAACGCGTCGAGCAGCTCGTCGGTGCTGAGCTTCGCCATGTGAGGCAACCTTTCTTAGCTTCTGAACTGAAACGTGCTTGGTTCCGCGGCCGCTCAGGCGGCCTCGGCGGAACCTTCCTTCTCGCGCTTCTCCTGCAGGGCCGCGCCGAGGCGAGCCACCTGCGCCAGCGGAGCCTGGAACAGGCCGGCCGCCTTGGTCAGGTTGCCCTTCATGGCGCCGGCCAGCTTGGCCAGCAGCACCTCACGGGACTCGAGGTCAGCAAGCTTGTTGACCTCCTCCGCCGTGAGCGCCTTGCCCTCGAAGACGCCGCCCTTGATGACGAGAACGGGGTGGGCCTTGGCGAAGGCACGAAGGCCCTTGGCCGCCTCGACCACATCGCCCTTGACGAAGGCGAGCGCGGTAGGACCGGTGAACAGCGCGTCGAGGCCCTCGATGCCCGCGTCGGTCGCCGCACGCTTCGCGAGCGTGTTCTTCGCGACCGAGTACTTCGCCTCGCTGCCCAGCGAGCGACGGAGCTCGGTGAGCTCCTTCACGGTGAGGCCGCGGTATTCGGTCAACACGGTGGCCGCCGAAGCACGGAAGTTGTCCGTGAGCTCCGCAACGGCCGATGCCTTGTCGGCCCGGACCGGCTTGTCCGCCATGTCCCTCCTCTCTCAGTGCTCAGCCACTGGTCGAGAGGGCCCGGACAAGCAAAACGCCCCGGCGCAGGGGCACGGGGCGATGTCTGGCACGCGCGAACGCGGGCCGCTGATCACGAACCGTTCTCCCTGCGCAGGTCGCCCGCTTGTGCGAGACCTTCGGCCGCGGCGCCCGTCGTGGTGACGGTCGCTGCGGCGACCAGCGGTCTATGGGTGGAACTTCGATTAGCGATGGTACGCGCCTGAGCTTCCCGATCCAAATCGGCTCCGCCCAGCCCTCTCCCCACAACCACCGTGTGAACTTCCGGCGCGATACGCACCCCAACTTCACACACTGCAGTGCCCCGCTCAGCCCAACCCCGCGTGTGAA
>NZ_JBVYOQ010000022.1:0-135476 GCF_056134165.1 Actinoplanes sp. 13
GTTCCTGCGGCAGGTCTTCCCAGCCGATCCCGGTGTGCAGCACGAACAGGATGCCTTGCAGGCAGGCCCGGTCCGGGGTCGGCTTCAGCCCGGGCGCTTTCTCCGGCCACGGCGGCAGAAGAGGCTCGATCAGCGCCCACAAGTCGTCATTAACATCCCACGGCCTGGCCACGACCAGCGAACGAGACCGATCTTCGCGTCGTGACGCTGATCAACATCGATTCAGCAGATCGTGTTAGGAGCTCTTAAGGTCCCCAAACCCGAATCGCCCGGCGGAAGGCATCCACTCCCGATATTCGCTGTCGTGCCCTAGAGCCTGGAGGCCGCCCGCCACATCTCTGTCAGCATGGCGACCATGCCCCATGAACGCCGGGGAGCCGACTCGTTCGCCGACCGCCTTCAGGAATCACAGTCCGGCGGCGAACCCAACCGGCCCGACGGGCAACCCTGGCCACAACCGATCCAGGACGGCCACTGGACCGATGACAACGGCACCGAGTGGCACATCCGAGGAGGACGGGCACAACTCCCCGATCGGGTGCTACGCCGACTGCTCAAGCGCACCGACGTGCGCGTCTTGTACGCCTACGGCCCGGATCCGACAGAGGTCACCGGCCGGGAACAGATAGCGCTGATAGAACGCGTGGATCGCTACTTCGGTGGCTTTCGCTCCACCGCACAGCCAGTTCCGGTTAGCCGAGTTCCGCGACGAACACCGCAACGTCATGCTCGTGATCGAAGAGGCTTGCTAACGACAACCCGCCGTGCCGACACGCCTCCGGAACGCCTAAGACGGGGCCGGTCTCCTCACGAGCGAGTCGCCGACCGTCGAGTGCCACCCAAGACACAGCTCTGTGGGCTCGCGACGAACGTCGCTCTAGCCGGAGCTGTCACGGATCATCTGACCCGGAATGCGTAACGCATCAACTGGAGCCCGACAACCATAGGACCCCAGCCAAGTGCGGCGGACTCCGCTGGGCGGCTCGGAAGACCTCGAGTCAGCCGGATGTTCCACGGCGCTGGGTGGGGACGGTCAGGTAGTGAAGGGCGCTTGGGCGGAACGGTCAGGTGGTGAAGAGGGTGAAGGCGACCTGATGGACCACACCGCCGGCGCGGAACTGGAGGAACATCCGTTTGTCGCCGCGTTCGGCGAAGGCGGCGTGGAAGGCCAGGATTCCGTCGGCCGGTGCGGCGCCGGCCGCGCCGGTCGGGATCGGGTGCAGGTGTTTGAGGCCCTGGGTGCGCACCTCGAAGTTGGACAGGTGGGCGTACGCGCCGAGGTACGGTTCCAGCACTGCGGGCCGGCCGTCTCGCAGCACCTGGAACTGCAGCGCCGTCTGTGTGCCGGAGGTCAGGTCGGCGGTGCCGTCGAGGCGGCGCACGACGTACGGGCCGGAGCGGGCCTGCGCCTGCGGTGCCGGGACCGGGACCATCGTGGTGTCGCCGGCGATGACGAACGGCACGCCGAGGACGGTGGGTTCGGCGCCGGCGGGACGGCCGTGCGGGACGAACTCGATGTAGGCGCGGTACGCGCCGCCGTCGGTGATGGTGACCGGTGCCGTCCACGCGCCGTCGACGACCTCGGGGTGCAGGTGCTGATAGCCGGACAGGTCGTCGCGCAGGACGTACATGTGCATGGGTTTGGTGTGGATCTTCTGGAAGTCGGTGGCCGTGCCGGTGGGGCCGGTGACGCGCAGTGAGACCGTACCCGGCCCGCGTTCGGTGGGCAGGACCAGCGGCTCGGCCCGGAAGCCGTCGTAGGAGTCGGACAGCCCGTCGCTGTTGTAGGTGACCGGCGACGAGGCCGGCGCCGGTGGTGGGGCGGCGGCCGGGCCGCGGCTGTCGGCGAACAGATACGCGGCGCCGAGGAACCCGACGAGAGTCATCACCGCCGTGAGGTGGCGGCGGCGGAGGCCGGTGCCGGCGCGGACCGTGGGGTCCGCGCCGGCGGGCTGACCGGTCAGCGTACGGCCGCCGTGCCGGTGGGCCGCACGAGGAACAGGCCGACGCCGATGCTCTGCACGGCGACCACCCCGTTCTTCAGGTACGGCAGGGCCATCCAGCTGCCGCTGTAACCGCTGGCGTTGGACGCCGGGTCGACGTCGAAGTAACCGACCTCGGGCAGCCGGGCCGAGGCGACGGAGGTGGTGTCCAGGATCCGCAGACCACCGCGGTACGACGCCTGGAAGTGCCGGTTGCCGACCGTGTAACCGTTGTGGTTGACGAACTCGCCGCGCACCGCGACGTCCTTGCCCACGTACCGCGCGGCGTCGAGCCGTTCGATGTTGTAGACGAAGTCGGGGCTGCCGCCACGGGTGCTGATCGTCTCGTCGTTGACGATCATGTGCTTGTAGTCGCTGGTGGCGAAACCCTGGTGGATGAAGCTGGCGCCGGGGTGGGTGACGCTGGACAGCACCCGGATGTTCGCCTTGTCGGTGACGTCGAGGATCTGGAACCGCTTGCCCTGGCCGGTGTAGTTGAACGCGATCTCGCGCCCGGTGAACCGGGTGTCCGGCCCGGCGTAGTTCACCACCACCGACTCGTGCGAGTAGACCTCACGGTCGTAGCACGCCACCTGCCTCAGGCTCAACGGCGCCTTGATGTCGTAGATGGTCAGGCCCTTGCGGCAGGTGTTCGCGCCGGAGACGTACAGGAAGCCGGTGCTCTGGTTGATCCACAGTGTGTGGCTGTTCGTCAGGCCGGTGAAGCGGGCGTCCGCGGTGAACGTCTGCGTGGTGGTCACACCGCGCAATTTGTTGAGATCGAAGACCTGGATTCCGTGCGCGACCGAGTCCTTGCCGATGTAGGCGTAGTTCCGGTACGTGCGGATGTCGCACCAGGAGGAGCTGACACCATTCGCGGCCGGCAGGTTCCCGAGATATCGCGGGTTGCCCGGGTCGGTGACGTTGATGAACGACACGCCGTTCGAGCGGCAGTACAGGATGTACTCGTTGCTGTCGCGCGAGTCGGTCCAGTACCACATGCTCGACGAGCCGCCGCCGCCCAGTGCGGACTGGGGCAGGAAGCTGAGCAGGTCGACGTTCTTGCACGGGTATTTGTCGGCCATGCCGTTGACGCAGGTCACGGGGGCGCCGGCGAGGCGTTCGCCGCTGCGCCAGGTGGGTTCGTAGATGCGGAGCAACTCCGCCTGTTCGGCTTTGCCTTCCGGGGTGTCCGGGTCGTGCGCGGTGGCCGGCGGGCCCGCGAAGGCGAGCAGCAGCATGGCGGTGACGGCAAGCGTGGTGCGACGTACTCCTCGGAGCATGGTCGACGCCCTTTCGCGCGGAGGAGTCGGCACGGGCAGGGTGTTGCCCGCGCCGGGTGCGTGCCTGAACGCTAAGCAGCAATTCGACCAGCGTCAATATTGACCAGAAATGTATTTGTGACTGAATATGTCGGCCATAACGCAGGGCAGATGTGAAGCGCGTTATCGAAGCCACGCCCGGGCCCGATACAGTTCCGCCAACTCCGAGCGAAGGGCGATCGCGATGCCGGTCACGAACGTCGACGAACTTCCTCTCCCCGACGTCTGGCGCGTCCCGGGGTGCCCCGGCCGCGCCGCGATGCTGAGCGCGCCTCTCGGCGTCGACGTCGGCTGGTGGAACACCCAACTGGCCGACCTGCGGCTCCCCGGCGGACCCGTGACCGGCGTCAGGGACGGACGCGAGGTGGTGGACGGTCGGGCGAGCATCAGCCGCCGCGACATCTTCGCGCTGGACCCGGATCTGCCCGACGCGGCGCTGCGCCGTCTCTGGTACGCACTCGCCTGGGGCACCGGCACGAAGCCGCGGCTGGGCCGCCAACGGCTGAAATCGGTGGCTGCCGACCTCCCGGCCGCGCGGCAGGCGCTCGAGGCGGCCGGCGGCCAGGCCCATCATTCGCTGAGAGACGCCTACGCGATCCTCTTCCCGCACGATCGGCGGACCGCGGTGAAATACCTCGGGCCGGAGGTCTGGCCCGACGAGATCGAGCAATGGCTCTTCGCCCACAAGTGAACAAATCCGGCCCGGCTTCGCGGCCGGTGGTTGAGTCACCGGTTAGTGCCAAGGCTTCGCGACCTCACAGGGTCCTCACAGCCGGTGGCGTGGGATGTCCTCAACGCGGCCGGACCACCACCCGGCCGACCGACTGGGGGGACCATCATGACCAATCCGCAGAAGCGCCGGCGTCGCTGGCCCGTCGTCGGCACCGCGATCGGCGCGTTGCTGCTGACCGGGGCCGGTGTGGGCGCCGCCGAGGCCGCCGCGGCGCCGCCCGCACTCAGTTTCGTGGCCGCCGCCAAGACGGTGACGGCGGAGCGTTACGCCTCTGACGGCGAGGTCTACGTCTCCTTCGACCTGGGCCTGCACGTGATCGCGGGCAAGGTCCCGTTCGAGATCCGGGCCAAGCGCACCGGTTACGACAAGCCGATCACGGCCTATCGGACGGTCCTGAAGAAGGGCAAGAAGACGCAGGTCAAGCTGCCCGCCGGGACGGTCAAGGACTTCGCCGGGCTCAAGGACTTCACGACCATCACCATCAAGGACAAGGCCGGGAAGGTCGTCACGTCGTACAAAACCTCGTTCTGCGGTAATTCGGGGGCCTCGGGGCGGACCCGGCGGGATGCGCCGGCCACCAACCCCTACCCGACGCGGTGCGGCGGCGAGAATCCGTTCACGCTCGGTGCGGTGTGGGGTGTGCAGGCCGGCTGGGACGCGACGGTGGAGGACCAGCCGCGGTCGGCGAACGGGCTGTCGAAGCTGAAGGCCGGCAAGTACACGGCCACCGCAACGGTGACCGCGAAGTACCGGAAGATCTTCGGGATCCCGGCGAAGAAGGCGACCGCGAAGGTCACCGTCAACGTGGTCGACGTCGAGATCGACAAGGAGGGCCTGTCCCGGGTGAAGGCCGCGGACGCCCAGGTCGACCACGCGGTGGCGGCGCTGGCCGCCGGCGGCCACGACCGGCACACCGGTGAGGGCGACGCGAGCCGGCAGGTGTCGTCGTACCGGCCGGAGTTCCGGGCCGCGGCGAGCATCCCGACGTCGCTGAAGAAGGTACCGGCCGGGCCGAAACCGGACCTCAAGTCGCTGCCCGCCTGGGGCATCTCGCTCTCCGAGGAGGGTGGCAAGTGGTACGTGAACTTCGGCGCGACGGTGTGGAACGCGGGCAGCTCGCCGCTGCTGGTGGACGGTTTCCGGCGTACCGGCACCGACCTGATGGACGCGTACCAGTACTTCTTCGACGCCAGCGGCAAGCAGGTCGGCTCGAAGAAGGCAGGCACCATGGAGTGGGACGCGCGCGAGGGGCACCTGCACTGGCACTTCACCGACTTCGCGCAGTACAACCTGGTCACCGCGGACAAGAAGCTGTCGGTGCGCAGCGGCAAGGAGGCGTTCTGCCTGGCCAACACCGACGCGGTGGACTACACGATCAAGGGCGCGAAGTGGCGGCCGGACAACACCGACCTGGCCACCTCGTGCGGGGCGAACACCGTGGTGGCGGTGCGGGAGGTGCTGGACATCGGCAACGGTGACACGTACAGCCAGGACCGGCCCGGTCAGTCGTTCGACATCACCAAGGTGAAGAACGGCACCTACTACATCCAGGTGCGGGCCAACCCGTCGAACCGGCTGGCCGAGCTGAGCACCAAGAACAACATCGCATACCGAAAGATCATCATCGGGGGTACGGCCAAGAAGCGCACCCTGACAGTGCCGAAGGTCCACGGTATCGCCGGCTGACGGGGGCTCACCTCCCGGCTCGGAGCACCGCGGTGCTCCGAGCCCGGACGGCCGCGCCGATAGAGTCCCCGCCATGACGCTTGATCACCTGGCGATTCTGCGCGACGAACTGGCGGTCTTCCACGGGTTGCTGAGCGCGGACCTGTCGGCCCCGGTCGAGCACTGCGGCGACTGGACCCTCCGCGACCTGGCCGAGCACCTCGGGCAGGAGAATCTGTGGGCCGCGACAGCTGTCACCCATCGACACGGCGAATACCGGTCGCGGCCGGCGCCGGCCGACATCGCCCCGTGGTTCGCCGAGACCGCGCGAACCCTCACCGACGTACTGGCGGCCGATCCGGAAACGCCGGCCTGGACGTTCGCCCCGCCGCACACCGTCGGCTTCTGGAGGCGGCGCCGTTGCCTGGAGACGCTCGTGCACCGGTGGGACGCGCAGCACGCCCTGGGCATCTCCAGCCGGCTCGACCCGATACTGTGCGGTGACGGGATCGCCGAGGTCGTCGACGTCTTCGTGCCCCGGCAGGTGCGTCTCGGCCGAACCGCCGAACTCCCGGCGGCTGTCCGCTTCACCGCCACCGACCTCGGCGAATCGTGGGACCTGGGTCCGGGCGAGCCGGTCGCGACGCTGAGCGGCACCGCCGAGAACCTCCTGCTGGCCCTCTGGAACCGGCGGCCGCTGTCCTCGATCAGCCTGTCCGGGGACCACGACGCGGCGCAGGCGGTCCTCCGCGGCCCGCTGGTGCCGTGACCCCGCACCCGTGGCTGCGGTGCTAGATTCTGCGGCGAAGGTCATGAGTGCCAGCGCACAGCCCCGGCTTGCTGGCCGGCAACCCTCCGCTCGCGGGCGGGGTGCCCCGGGTGACGACCTGGCCGGCGCGATCGCGCCCGGTAAGCCGCCAGTCGAGGAGCCTGTCACCATGCCCCATCCCTCTGCACCCGTCGTCTTCAGCCCCGCCGGAGCCGCCGACGCCGGTCGCATCGCCGCGCTGCACGCCGACAGCTGGCGGCGGCACTACCGGGGCGCCTACGCCGACACCTATCTCGACGGGGACCTGCTCGGCGAGCGCACCGCGGTGTGGTCGGCGCGCCTGGCGTCCCCCACCGGCACCGCCACGATCGTCGCCGAACGCGACGGCCGTCTGGCGGGCTTCGTCCACGTGGTGTTCGACGCGGATCCGCGGTGGGGCAGCCTCATCGACAACCTCCACGTCGACCACTCGGAGCACCGCACCGGCATCGGGACCGAGCTGATGGCCTACGCCGCCCGCGCGGTTCTCGCCAATGCCGGCTCTCCCGCGCTGCACCTGTGGGTGCTTCAGCAGAACACTCGCGCCCAGAGGTTCTACGCGGCCTGCGGCGGCACCCGGGTGGAGACGGGCGTCGCCGCCGCCCCCTGCGGCGATCCCACCCTGCTCAACGGCACTCCCGGCAAGTACCGGATGGCCTGGCCGGACGCCACACGCCTGGCCGGCGCCGCGGCGCGAACGGCGGCATGAGCGTGCGGCTGTCCCGGCGACGGCCGATACGCTGGGGGCGTGGCCGGAAATCTGCAGGCACTGCTCCTGAGATTCACCCCGCAACGTCTGCGTGAAACGGCGTTGCCGACCGTGCCGTTGGCCGCGGGCAGCGGGTTGGCGCTCCTGCCGCTGACCGCGGAAATCGTGGCGAGCGTGGTGCCGGCGGCGGCAGATGGGGAGCCCGTTGAGGGGTTCTACGAGCTGACGAAAGGGCTCGCGGAATGGGCGAGTCGCCACTCGCTGTACGGCGATGTGGCCTACCTGCATACCGAGTTCTTCGGTGGTGGCGGATTCCATGCGGCGGTGGCCTGGCGAGGCGGGACGGTCGCGTGGGGGCCGATGTTCACGGCGACCTCTGCTGAGGAGGCTGAGGACCACTACTCGGTCGTGGGAGACGATGGTGACTCGGCCGTCAACGTCATGCTGCGCCGGCTGGGTGTACAGCGGGGTGACCAGGTCGACGAGTTCGCTGCCGCGGGTCTGAGCCGTTACCGGTGGACCGAGGAATGGGCGGCCTCAGCAGCCCGATGACTGCGCCGCCTCGTGCTGTCGTTCGCGTGCCGTGGGCGTGCCGGATTTCGTCATCGCGCTCGCGCTCGCCGGCGCCGACATGCAGTCGGCGATTTTCCCGGTGCCGGTCTAGTCATCGCGCAGCTTTCCCTCGGAAGGCCGCGCCGCGTCCGCCACGGGTTCGCGGTGGTCGTCGAAGGCGGCCAGTAATCGGCGCAGCAGCCGCAGGTCGCCCTCGGCGCTTGCGGCCTCGCTCCGGACGGCATCGTCGAGTTCACGCCGGTCGAACACGAGGTCCTGCACGGTGCGCACGGTGGAGGTCAGGGCGGCATCGGCGGGTGCATCGCCACGGATCGCATCCAGTCCGCCTCGGCTGACCGTGAGGAGGAACGCGTCGCCGGGCAGCCGGAGCTTGACGGTGCCGCGCAGAGATCCCATCGTGGCGGCGTCGAAGGTGGTGCGCAGCGCCACGATCAGCGCATCCGGGCTGAGCTCCTCGGCCGAGTCCGGCCGCGGTGACAGCGGGCTGCCCCAGTTTCCCAGCGCCAGCAGGACCGGTTCGAGTGCGCGACCGCGGTCGGTGAGTTCGTAGATCAGCCCGGCTGCCGGGGGCAGCGCGCGCCGCCGCACCAATACGCCGGAATCCTCGAGCTCGCGCAGTCGTTGGGTCAGCACGTTCTGGCTCATGCCGGGCAGTCCACGATGCAGATCCGCGAACCGCTTGGGCCCGAACAGCAGCTCGCGCACCACCAGGAGCGCCCAGCGTTCGCCGACCACGTCGAGCGCTCTGGCGATGCCGCACAGATCCCGATAGCTCCGCATGCGCACATCGTACCTTGCTTTCTGACACCAGTTGCTCCTAGTTTAGGAGCTACGCCAACCAAGGGAGCTCGGGATGCCGCATGTGAACTCAGCCGACGGCACGTCGATCGGCTACGACCGGCTCAGCGACGAGGGGCCTGCCCTGGTGCTCATCGGCGGCGGCCTGGACGACGGCACGGAGAACCGCCCGCTGGGCGAGTACCTGGCCAACAGCTTCGCCGTCGTCGACTACCGGCGCCGTGGCCGCGGCGACAGCGGCGACGGCCGGCCTACGCCGTCGAGCGGGAGTTCGACGATCTGGCAGCGGTGATCGACGCCGCCGGAGGGCGGGCGCACCTGTTCGGGGCGTCGACCGGAGGGGCGCTCGCGTTGGAGGCGGCCGCCGCGGGACTTCCCGTCGACCGGATCGCCGTCCACGAGGTGCCGTACCAGGTGGACGCCGCGATGATCTCCGCCTGGCAGGCGTACCGGCTCCAACTCGACGCCGCGCTCGACGCCGGCGACCGCGATCAGGCGCTCAGGCTGTTCATGCGGCTCGCCGGAAGCTCCGAGCAGGACGTCGCGGGCGCCGAGGCCGCTCCGGTGTGGCCCGCGCTCCGTGCGCTGGCACCGACGCTGCGCTACGACGCGGCATGTCTCGGTGACGGCCCGCCGCCCGCAGACCGCCTTGCGATGGTGCGGCAGCCGGTGCTCCTGACCACTGGCATCGCGGTCGACCCGCAGATGGCCGGGCTTCCCGTCGACTTCTTCGGTGCGGCGGCAGACGCTGCCGCCGCCGCTCTGCCCGACGCCCGGCGCCCGGCGGGAAACTCTCGAGGTCGAGGGCCACGTGGCCAATCCGGCCGTGCTCAGCCCCATTCTCAGCGCGTTCTTCGCCGGCTGACGCGTCAGCCGGTGGGCTCGACACAGCCGCACGGCGGCCTCCTGCAGTCGCCGCCGCGGGAGGAGGCACCGGGGCGTGAGACCGAGTCGGCGGGGCAGCAGTCGTTGCTCAGGCCGGTCCGGCTGAGGTGGGCAGCCGTGGCTGCCCGGCCGCTGAACAGGCCGATCCAGCCGAACCCGATGAACAGCACAAGCCGTTCGAGCGCCCCGCTGGGGTTGCCCGGCAGCACCCCGCCGTCGTCGAGCAGGACCAGCACGGTCGCTGCCACGAACGACACCGTCATGACACCCGCGACCACCCGTGCCGCCCGGGGCGGGCCGATGCGGGCGACCGCCGCGATGCCGGCGACGGCCAGTGTGACGGCGATCAGCTGATGGATCAGCCCGCGCGCGGTGTGTTCCTCGGGCACGCCGGGCGGGAAGCCCAGCCCGGCATCGGTGCGGACGGCGGCGAGCGCCACCAGGCTGAGCCCGCACCACAGGACCAGGAGCGCCACTCGCCGGTGCAGCCCGGCCGCGCAGAGGATCAGCCACAGGCCGCAGGTGGCCAGGTTGACTGTGCCGTGCCAGCCGTCCGCCCCGAGCGACAGCTGGCTGACCCAGTTGCGCGTGGCGTCGTACCCGGGCCGGGTCAGCCCGTCCACTGTGCTCACGACGATCATCTGCACCGCGGCGAGCACACCGAAAGCCGGCAGTGTTCGTCGCACCCGGCTCATCCGCCGAGATTACGGCCGGATGCCCGGCGCGGTGAGGAAGCGGGTGGGAGAACGGGGTGGAAGACCGGGCGCCGCGCGGGGCAGGATGTCGGCATGCCGGCTCAGGGCATTCCTTCTGGCGTACGACGTCCGTGACGCGACCGTGCGGATCGCCCACTTCTGCGACAGCCATTCCGGGCGGCCGGACGGCGTCACCCGGTCGGCGGAGCTGACCGTGGCGCTGCTGCGGTCGGCCGGTCACGAGGTGGATCTCTACCGCCCCGGCCCGCTGCCGAGCCGCGACCTGCCGTCGGTGCCGGTGCCGTTCCGGCAGGTCCGTGTCGCGTGGCCGTTCACGCCGCGGCCGGCCGATGTGGTGCACGCGCACACCACCGGGCCGGTCGGGATGACCGGGTTCCGGGCGGCGGCCGACTGGGGTGTGCCGCTGGTGGTGACCTGGCACACCGACCTGCTGGCGTACGCGGATCTGTTCGCCGAGATCCCGGCCGGCGCCGCCTGGTGTGCCCGGCGCCTGGGGCTGGGCTGGTCGCCGCGGGAGTTCCTGGAGCTGACCAGGCCCGGTGCGGTCCGCCGCCGGCGGCTGGTCGAGCTCGGCCGGGCGATGCTCGCGCGGACGGCGGTGGTGATCGCGCCCTCGGCCAAGACGGCGGCCGGGCTCGCCGTTTTCTCCCCGGCCGCCGCCGAGGTCTGTGTGCTGCCCACACCGGTCACCTCGGTGGCGCGCGGTCCGGCGCGCACCGGCGGGAACGGCGTGTTGTCGGTCGGCCGGGGCACCGCCGAGAAGAACCCGGAGCTGCTGCTGCGGGCGTTCAGCCGGGTGCGCGCGGCCCGCCCGGGCACCCGGCTGGTCCTGCTCGGGGTGGGGCGGCAGCGCGGGCGCCTGGGCCGCCGCATCGCCGCGCTCGGCCTGACCGGGCACGTCGACCTTCATCCGCCCGTGCCGCACGACGAGGTCGCCCGCTTCTACCGGGCCGCCGACGTGCTCGCGTTCGCCTCCGGCACGGACACCCAGAGCTTGGTGCTGGCCGAGGCCGAAGCGGCCGGGCTGCCGGTGGTGGTCGCCGATCCCGAGCTGGCCGTCCGGCCGGGCGCCGCCGGGCCCGGGCGGTTCACGTGCGCCCCGGAGCCCGAGGCGTTCGCCGGAGCCCTGGTGCGCATGCTGTCCGACGAGGCTCTGCGGGCCAGGGTGATCCGGGACGGCGTGACGGCTGCGTCGGCGTACCCTCCGGAGGTTTTCCTGCGTCGCCTGCTGGAGGTTTACGACCGGGCGTGCCGGCTGTGCGGTGGTCCCGACTGTGGCCGGGCCACTAATCTGCCGGGGTGTCCCTGACTGCTGAAGCCTTTCTCGACACTCTGCGACCGCACAGCGACGAGGCCGAACGCACCAAGATCCAGCGATATCTGCACACCGGGCCCGGCACCGAGGTGATGGGCATCCGGATGAAGATCACCTTCGACGCGGCGCGGGCTTTCACCCTCGCGCCCCTGTCCGAGGTGGTGCGGCTGCTGGCCAGCCCGTTCTACGAGGCCCGGGTCGGCGCGGTGAGCATCCTCGACTTCAAGGCGCGCCGGCTGGACGCCGACCGGCGCGCCCTGTATGACACCTACATCGACAACCACGATCGGATCGACAACTGGGATCTGGTGGACCGGGCCGCGCCGCGGGTGGTCGGCTGGTATCTCCTCGACAAGCCCCGGGATCCGCTCTACGAGTTGGCGGTCTCCCCGGACCGCTGGCGCCGGCGGACCGCTGTCACCGCGACGTTCTTCCTGATCCGCAACAACGAGGTGGACGACGCGCTGGCCATCTCCCGGCTGCTGCTGTCCGATCCCGAGCCGCTGATCCTCAAATCGGTGGGCACCGCCCTGCGTGACGTCGGCAAGGTGAACCCGCAACGGCTGTCCGCCTTCCTGGCCGAGCACGGCCACCAGATGACCCGCCCGACGCTGCGGGTGGCGCGCACCCATCTCCAGCCCACGTGAACCCGGGTCGCCACACACCCTCGCCCTGAGCAGGGCGGCGCCGCTGCCCCGACGCTATGATCAAGAACCGCCGTCCGGACCGGTACGCCCTGGGGGATCCGATCGACCTGTCACCACGTTTCGTGCTGTTCCCCGGCCGGCACCATCTGCTGACCAGCTTCCAGGCGGACTATCTGCACCGGCTGGCCGCCGGCAGCGGAGCGACGATCGTGTGGGCGGTCACGTCGGCCAACCACGACAACACCCGGCGCAACCCCGTCCCGTACCACCGGCGGGAGGCCGCGATCGAGCGGTTCAGCCTGCTCAGCGGGCTGCGTTCGCTGGTCGTGCCGATCTTCGACACCGCGCCCACCGACGCGTTCGCCGAGGTCACCCTGAAGAGCATCGCGGTGGCCACCGGGATCGAGCTCACGCCGGCGGACACCGTGGTGGCGTGCTCCACGCCGGAGGTCGCGAAACTGTACGAGCGGCTCGGCTTCCCGATCGCGCCGGTGGAGGCGGATCCGGGGTTGCGGACGGTCCCGGAGCGCCCGTGGGACGTGCTGCTGCGCCTGGCCGCCGGCGACGAGAGCTGGCGCAAGCTGGCCCACCCGGCGACCCTGGACGTCTTCGAGCGGTACCGGCTGGCCGACACGGTCCGGACCGTGGTCGAGGACCCGCTCGTCGGTGACGAGGGCGGGCTCACCGCGACGCGGGACTACCGCACCTACGTGGAGGCGTTCGCCGACGCGGCCGAGCGCAAGTGGGCCGCGGTCCGGCAGCACGTGCGGCCCGGCCGGATCGTGGACATCGGCTGCGGCGCCGGATCCGTCCTGGAGCTGGCCGACCGGGAGCCCGGCCTGCACGAGAGCGACCTGATCGGGGTCGAGCTGGCCCGGCATCTGTACTCCGAGTGCGTACACAAGAAGGCCCAGGGCGTTTTCCGCAACGCCAACGTGTACTTCTATCAGCGCAACGTCCTCGGCGGTGCGATCTTCGCGGACCGGTCGGTGGACACCACGCTGACATTCGCGCTGACGCACGAGATCTGGTCGTACGGCCGGCAGCGGGAGTCCCTGCTGCAGTTCGCCCGCCGCATCTTCGACCACACCGCGCCCGGCGGCGTCTGGATCAACAGTGACGTGTGCGGGCCGGACGAGCGCCGCCGCCCGGTGCTGCTGACCCTTGCCGCCGAGGACGGCGCCAACCCGGCCCAACCGCGGCGTGACCTGGCCGGGCTCGACTCCGGCGAGGTCAAACGGTACGTGTCGGGCCTGTCCACCCGGGCCCGGCTGGACCAGTTCGCGGCGGACTTCGCGTTCCCGGTCACGTTCGACGATCTCGGCGACGGCACGGTCCGCCTCGAGCTGGGTGCCGCGATGGATTTCCTGACCCGCAAGGACTACGTCGACAACTGGTTGTCCGAGACGAAGGAGCAGTTCTGCGGCCTGTCCTACGCCGAGTGGACGGAGTTGCTGGCCGAGGCCGGCTTCGACCTCGACCCGGCGTCGACCCCGGTCCGCAACGACTGGATCATCGACAACCGGATCGCCCCGGTCGCCTCCCTCGCCGACCTCGACGGTCACCCGCTCGACTGGCCGACCACCCACCTGCTCGTCGTGGCCCGCCGCCCCCGCAACGGCTGAGCTGCTCAGAAGCCGCCGGCGGGCCCCGGCGGCGGGAGCAGCCCCCGATCGCCGGCCCGCAGGCCGGCCTGGAACCGGCTGCGGGCGCCCAGCCGGGCCATCAGCGCCGACATCATCCGGCGGACCGTCCGCTCCGAGACACCGAGCCGGGCCGCCGCCGACTCGTCGGTGTGGCCGGTCGACATCAGCGCGAGCAGTTCACGCTCGCGCCCGTCCACAGCGTCGTGGCCGGCCAGTGGGACGGCGCCGTCCCACAGCCGTTCGAAGAGAGCCACCGCGGCGTCCACCACGCCGGTCAGCGCGATCAGCGCGACCCCGTCGGCGGACCGGGCGAGCGGGAACAGCGCCACTTTCGCATCGATGACGGCTGCTCCGGCGGGCACCACCGGCACCGTACGAACCTGCGCGTCGCCGTCGAGACGGCTGAGCTGCCGGCGGGTGGGCGTGTGGTCGTGCACGCTCTCCGGGACCAGCACGCGGTACCGCACCCCGCGGCGCAGGTTGTCGCGGTCGGCGCGGCCGAGCGTGGCGTCGCAGCCGCGCCAGCCGGCGCCGGTGATCAGCACCTCGCGTGTCGCGGTGGTCAGGGCGGCGTCGACGGTCGCCGGGGTGGTGAGGACGGTCGGCTCGGCGGGCATGGCGGGTTCCTCCCGTTGCGGATGCGTCCCGTCCAGCATCGGCGTGCCCACGGGCCGCGACAATGGCTTTCGAGCAGCTTCTAAACCGCTCTGACCTGGGAATTCACGCGGAGATGACCGGGCAGTCACCGGGGTGGCCAGCATGGTTGCCATGGCGTTGCTGCTGCGTTTCACCGAGCCGGGCCCGCCCCGGGTCCACGTCCGCCGGGAGCCTGACCCGGCCGGCGAGATCCTGCTGAGCCTCCGGGTGCTCCAAGGCGCCGGTGACCGGCCCGGCCTGGCGGTGTGGCGCGAACAGGTGCGGGCCCGGCTGTTCACCGCACCGTTCGCGCTCGGGGACGGCGGCGTGGCGGGCGACCGGGACCAGGTCGGCCGGCTGGCCCGCGACTATCACCGCGTGGCGCTCGGCCCGTGGTGGACGCGGATCTGCCGGGCGGTGGCCGACACGGCCGACGCCCTCGCGGGTGCCGGGCCGGACCGGATGCTGAGTTCGCTGCACCCGGACGTCACCTGGCGGCGTCCGGTGCTGCGGATCGCCGTGCCGGGGCCGGACGTCGAGGTGTTCCTGGACGGGTCCGGCCTGCATCTGCTCCCGTCGGTGTTCGCCGAGGCCCCGACGGTGCGGCAGGCCGCCGGGGCGCCGCCGGTGCTGGTGTTCCCGATCGACGCGTCCACGCTCTGGGCGCCCGCGCCGGCGCGGGAGCCGGCCGGTTCCCTGGCAGCCCTGCTGGGCGCGACCCGCGCCGCCGTCCTGGCCGCCGCGGCCGAGGGCCTGAGCACGTCGGCTCTGGCCGGCCGGCTGCGGATCTCGGTGGCCACTGCGAGCTACCACACCGGGGTGCTGCGCGAGGCCGGCCTGATCACGACGGTCCGGCACGGTCCGTCGGTGGCGCACCGGTTGCGCCCGAAGGGGGCGCTGCTGCTGCACCGCGACGAGTTGGACTGATATCGGTCCGCGGTCCCCCCGCTCTCCCGGCCCCCCTAAGGTGTATTCATAAGGGCCGATACGAGGGGGAGATGTGGCACAGGACGAACCGGTCTTCGCGGCCCTGGGGCCGTTGACCGTGCACGGTTCCGGCAGGCCGGCTGATCCGCTGCCGCCCGGCAAGCGCCGGAGCCTGCTGGCCGCCCTGCTCCGCCACCGCAACACCTGGGTGCCGGTCGAGGACCTGGCCGGGGCGCTCTGGGACCGGGCCGGCTATCCCCGCTCGATCAGCGGCAGCCTGAAGACGTATGTGCACCAGCTGCGCAAAGTGCTGCCGTCCGATGTCGACGGCGAACGGCTGGCCGGCGGGCGCGGCGCGTACAGGCTGACCGTCCGGCCCGGCGAGCTGGACCTCGACCTGTTCGAAAGCCTGGTGGGCGAGGGTGTCGAGGCGCTCGCCGGCGGACGGCCCGGGGAAGCCGTCAGCCTGCAGCGGCGCGCGCTGGCGTTGTGGCGCGGCCTGCCGGACGACGACATCGTCGACGTGGTCACCGCGCGGCAGCTGGACGAGACGCGGTGGACCGCCCGGTACTGCCTGGCCGACGCCCTGCTCGAGCAGGGCGACGCCACCGAGGCGATCGTGCTGCTGCGCGCGGCGCTCTGCGACGACCCGCTGCGCGAGCCGGTGTGGGAACGGCTGCTGCTCGCGCAACGCGCGGCCGGCTGGCAGGTCGACGCGCTGGCCAGTTACGAGCAGGCCCGGCAGACCCTGCTGGACAAGTTCGGCGCCGAGCCCGGCCGCCGGCTCCAGGAGATCTACCGGACCCTGCTCTCCGACACCGCGTCGGCGCCGACACTCCCGGCCGCGGCGCCGACACTCCCGGCCGCGCCTGCCACCCCTTCAGACACGCCTCATCGGGTACGCCCTACGCCGGCCGCCGTCGCGGCACCGGCGCGCCGGAGGCGTACCCGTGCCGTGTTCGTCGGTCTGCTGGTGATCCTGCTGGCATCGCTGAGCGGGTCGTCGGTGCCGTCGCCGGAGCCGGCCCTGCCCGCGCTGACCACGGCGGTGCGGCCGCGGGTGTTGTTCGGCCTGGGCCCCAACGCGATCGACGCCGAGCGCTCCCCGCTGGCAAAGGCCGGCATCGGCATGGTCACCACCTGGTACCACGGCCCCGACGACCTCAACCAGTACGAGGACTGGCGCAACGACGTGATCCCGCGGATCTACGGTTCCGGACGGGCCGTGCACGTGGTCGTCGCCACCTGGGAGGACGGCACGTCGATCGAGACCCGTCGTGGGCGGGCCTGCGGGCAGCCGTACCCGCTGTCCGCGGAGTTCCTCACCGACATGCGCCGGCTCGCGCGCGCCTTCCGCGGCCGGGCCGACGGCCCGCCGCTGTACATCTCGATGTTCCACGGCCTGCAGAAACTCGCCTGCGCGAACACCGGCTATCTGGCCGACGTGGCCACCACGCTCTATTACCAGGCCCTCAAGGACCGGTACTTCGAGACGCTGGAGCTGTTCCATGACGAGGCGCCGAACGCCAAGGTGGCGCTGAACTGGGACGGCTGGACCGCTTCGTACGACGAACCGGACATCGGCGCCGGGCTGTCGATGTTCCAGTATTTCGTGGAGGCGATGAGCGCCTCCGACTTCCAGAGCTTCAACGCCTTCGAGAAGAAGGGCAACGCCGAGGACATCCGGCAGATGGTCGAGGTGCTCGGCGCGTACGGTCCGGTGATGGTCTCCTATTTCGGCCCGCACGACGACCCGGTCGACGTCTACGAGACCGACCTGCGGGCCACCTTCACCCCGGACGCGTTGTCGCGGCTGGTGGCCGGCGGGCTGTTCGCGTTCAGCTTCCGCGACGACGACCTGCTGCGCGCCTCACCACGCACGATGACGATGGCCGCCCAGGTGGTCCGCGATTACGGCCACCAGCTCCCGCGCGGCTGAGCAGGGCACGCGTCCGGTCGTACGCCATGCCTGTCTCGCTACTTCAAGATCGGGTGGGGGGACCGTTCCGCGCTCGCGGGTCACCTTTTCCCGCGGTGCCGGTGTACTGCCGCGCCACGCACGGCGACGCGGTGCCGTACTTGACCAGCCCGGTGTCATCGATCGCCCACGCCGCACCCGTGAGCACCGCATCGACACGCTCGGCGATCCGGCGCCGGATCCCACGGACTGTTGGTGACGAAATGGTTCAACGCCTGCTCATGCGGCCCGGCCAACCGAGCCGCCATCAGCTGGATCGACTTACGCCGACCGTCCAGCATCAACCCGCGCAAGTAGTGACCGGCACGCTCCTGCCAGCCCGCACGGGCGGCCCCGCACCACCACGTCGCGTTGCCGGCCCGGTCGTAGCTTTCAGCCCAAAATCAACGGCACCGCTGGTCAGTCTACTGACGCCCCACGTGCCAGTACTACGGTCGCCGGCGTCGCGCCGGCATCAGTAGCGGAAGTTGCTGACCAGGGCGCTCAGGTCGGTGGACATGCGGGCCAGTTCGGAGGTGGCCTGCTGGGTTTGGGTGACGCCTTCGCTGGTGAGGCGGGCGGCTTCGGCGACGCCGGTGATGTTCTGGGCGATGTCGCTGGTGCCGGTCGAGGCTTCGGTGACGCTGCGGTTCATCTCGGCGGTGGTGGCGGTCTGTTCTTCCACGGCGGAGGCGATGGTGGTCTGGAAGTCGCTGATCCGGGCTATCACTTCGCTGATCTGGGTGATCGCGGCGACTGCGCCGCCGGTGTCGGTCTGGATGGCCTGGATTCGCTGGGCGATGTCCTCGGTGGCGCGGGCGGTCTCCTGAGCGAGATCCTTGACCTCGCTGGCGACGACGGCGAAGCCTTTGCCGAGTTCGCCGGCACGGGCCGCCTCGATGGTGGCGTTCAGCGCGAGCAGGTTGGTCTGTTCGGCGATCGCGGTGATCGTTTTGATGACGTTGCCGATCTCGGCGGACGAGGTGCCGAGTTTGCTCATGGTGACGGAGGTGGCCGCGGTGAGGGTGACGGCGTCGGAGGCTACCCGGGCGGCTTCGCTGGCGTTCTGCGAGATCTCCCGGATCGAGGCGCCCATTTGTTCGCTGCCGGCCGCGACGGTGCTGACGCTGCGGGAAATCTCCTCTGCGGCGGCGGACACGGTCTGCGCCTGCGCGGTGGTCTCTTCCGCGGAGGCGGCGATCTGCTGCGCGGTGCTCGACATCTGTTCCGATGCGCCGGCCAGTGACGTCGCGGACCCGCTGATGGTGGAAACGGTCTGGCGCAGCCGGACCATCGCCTCGTCCAGGGCGCGGCCCATCATTCCCGGTTCGTCGCGTGCGGTCAGGCCGGTGGTGCGGGTGAGGTCACCGGCGGCCAGGCCGTCACAGACGTGTTTGACCTTGCCCAGCGACCGCACGATCTGCCGGGCCACCCAGGCACCGAGGATCAGGGCGAGCAGAGACCCGACGGTCAACAGCACGATGGAGATCGTGCGGCTGGACTCGTAGCCCGTCTTCGCCGTGCCGGCGTTCTTCGCGGCGTCGGCGTTCTCCGTAGCTGCCAGAGTCTCCAGGGCCGGGTTGATCTTGGCGAACAGCGGGACGATCTCGGTGTTGCGGGTGCTCTGCCAGGCCTTCAGGTCGCCTGCCCTACCGGCCGGCAGCTGCTTGCCCTGCGCGATCTGCACATAGGCCTGCCAGGTCGACTGCAGGTCAGCGACCATGGCGGGATCGCCGGCCGGGCTGCTGGCCGCGTACGCGGCGAATCCCGCGTCGGCGGCCTGCAGATCGGCGGCGAAACCCTTCTCGAACTTGGCAAGGGAGGCCTCGTCGGTGGAGATCGCCTGGTTGGCCAGATCCACCCGCGCCTGCGCCATTGCCGCTTTGATGTCCCCCACGGCTTTGACGCTCGCCACGTTGCTGGAATAGATCATCTGTGCCGACGCGCTCGCTTCGCTCAGTGCCAGCAGCCCCACGACCCCCACCGTGATCGCCACCAGCACACCGATGCTGATCGCCGTAAGGATTTTGACGTTGACGCTGAGGTCGGCGAAGAACCGTCCCTTTGCCACGGGCGTGCCGCCGCTGGTAACCACTGCCATAATCATCGGTCTCTCTCATGACATGTGTCAGGCGCCCGCGGAACGCAGCCCGCCGGCACCCCACGGTCAGGCCCCCGCCTCCCGCGCCCTTCTCATCGGCACCTCTACCTACCGGGTGAGCGCCGCGACGGTCGCCGGGTGGTCCGACAGCGTCGAATCGTCGCTGTTCGAGTCGCCCCGAGCCGGCCGGTACCGCCCAGCTTGAGCCCGCGGAAACCTCATCCGCGGGCTTCGAGAGCCGATAAGGGGGTCTGCGTCACTACCGGTTCCGGTGCGACGCGGTACGCCTTACCACCCCGCCTCAGGTGTACCGCGCCGCACCGCCCGGCTGAACCCGGTAGTGATCGGCCCGAAGGCCTGTGCCGCATCACTGTCAGCCCTGTGTCAGACCGGCGGGTTCTTGCCTGAGCTGCTACGGCAGCGAGCACAGCTGGACCGCTGTCCTGTCTCGGCGAGGCTGACGTCGCCAGCATCATTTCACCCCCCGAGCCGTTCGGTGCGACGTCACCGTGACGCAGCACCGAACGCTGTAGCCGATCAACACCGGCCGCAAAATGCCGCTACCTGCGGAAACAGGTAGAGAGACAGCTACTCAGCCGTGGGAGGGCCGGCCGGTCAGGCCACGTCGTAGATCAGGTGGGTGGCGGTCGAGGTCGGGGTGACGCTGCGCTGCATCAGCGTGCGCGGCACCGCGCCGGTGAACAGTGGCGTCCCGGCGCCCAGCAGCACCGGCGCGAGGTGCAGCGACAGCTGGTCGACCAGACCGGCGTCGAACGCCGCGCGGATCGTGGCGCCGCCGCCCATCAGAACCACGTCGAGGTTCTTGCCGCTCGCCGCCGACGCCGCCTCGGCGCGAGCGCGTGCGGCGGCGACAGCGTCCGGCACGCCGGTGGTGACGAACGTCCAGTCCAGGTCGGTGAGGCGCACCGACTCCGGCGGTGTGCTGGTGACGACGACGAAGGCGGGCCGGCCGACCTCGCCGGCGCCGTACCCGGTCTCGTCGGTCCAGCCGGTCGGGCCGTCGACCAGGTCGAAGAGCCGGCGGCCGAGGACGACGGCGCCCGAGGCGGCGGTCGCCTCGCGCAGGATCCGGCGGTCCTCGGGGTCGGCGGAGAACGCCCAGGTGTGCAGGCCTTCGCCGCCGGTGCCCAGCCCGTTGTCCGGGCCGGGATCGGGCCCGGTGACGAAGCCGTCGAGGGACACCGAGATGTCAGCGATGATTCGGGTCATGCCGTGGTAGACCCGGTTCGCCGCCGGAACTCATCGCCGTGCGCCGTGCTTTTTGTACGGCCGGCGTAAGGAGATCGCGAACGTCGGCGCGACATCCGATCGTCTTCAGTGGACGCATGGATGACAACACAGCACGGTCAGGACCCGATGCGGTACGCGGAATCGACCGGCGGCGGGTGGTCACCTGGGGCGGGCTCGGTGCCGTCGGGGTGGTGGCCGGCACGCCGCTGGTGGGCGCCGGGACGAGTCACGCCGCCGGGGCGTCCGGCAGTGACCGGATTCCGCCGGCCACCCGTCCCGGCGGGGCCTACGACCGATATGTGGCGAAGCTGGCAGCCGAGGGCAGGTTCGCCGGTGTGGTGCTGCTGTCGCACCGGGGCCGCACGGTGCTGTCGCGCAGTTACGGCATGGCGGACCGGGAGCGCGGGATCCGCAACCACGAGGGCATCGCGTTCAACCTGTCGTCGGCCGGTCAGCCGTTCCTGTCGGTGGCCGTCCTGCAGCTGGTGCAGCAGGGCAGGCTGGCGCTGGCGGACCCGGTCGGCAGGCACCTGACCGGCCTGGCCCCGCGGATCGCCGACCAGGTGACCGTCCATCAACTGCTCACCAGCACCACCGGGCTGGACGCTCCGATGCCGGACTGGGATCGCGTCTTCCGTAGCCGGGAGGAGGTGCACGAGGACAAGAAGCGGTGGGTCCGGCAGGCGGTCCTGGTGGGGATTCCCGGGGCCGCGTCCAACGGTCACCGGCCCGGCGCCGGGGTCGGGCTGGCCATGGCCGCGGAGATCGTCGAGGCGGTGTCCGGGATGACGTTCTGGGATTACGTACACGAGCATGTCTTCCGGCGCTCCGGCATGACGGGCTCGGCGTACTACACCCGGGACCAGTGGCTCACCGACCGGCACATCGCGCATCCGTACATGCTGCGGGCCGACGGCAGCCTGGTGGACGCGGTCCGCAACCTGGACCAGGGCAGCGTGGACCAGAACACGACCGGCCGCAACATCGCCCGCGGCTACATCGGTCACGCGTCGGGCGACGGCTTCGCCACCGCGCCGGACCTGGTGCGGTTCGCGGAGGCGCTGCGCCGCGGCACGGTGCTGGACCGGCCGTACGCCGATCTGTTCACCGGGGCCAAGCTCCCCGGCGAGGATCCCACGTCGTTCCACGGCTACACGATGCCGCTCAGCATCACCGGCGGGCAGTGGGTGTTCGGGCGCGGTGGCGGCGGCCCGGGGATCGGCGCCAACTGGAGCGTCTACCCGGACACCGGCTGGGTCGGGGTCGTCCTCAGCAACGACGACCGCACGCCGCTGCCGGCCATCTGCCTGCAGGAGATCGCCGCCGTCACCGGCGCGGCAGTGAACCCGCCCGGCGGCGGCTGAGGCGCCGGCCGGCCCGTCTCCCCGGCGTGCCCCCGCGACCTGTCGGCGGCGGCCAACCACCGGCTGGCCGCGATGGCCGGCCCCGGTTTCGAGCCGGTGGGCGTGCTGCACCAGGTGAAGGCCCCCACGCTCGTCATCGAGGGCAGCCACGAGCCGGTCAAGCCGGGCCACGGCGTGCTCATCGCCGAGCAGATCCCGGGGGCCGCGGCTGGTGATCGTGCCGGGCCTGGGGCACACGCTGCCGCCGGAGACGCACAAGGAACTGGCCGCCGCCGTTCTCGCCCACACCGCGGTGCGGTAGCCCTTGCCGGCACTCACCTCTGCGCGCCACCTGCCGAACGGGGAGGTGACAGGGTTCGCCGGGGGACAGGAGACGACCATGCGGGTGTGGCGGCGGCCCCCGATGTGGGCGTGGCCGCTGCTGTTCGCGCCGGTGCTCGTCGCCGGTTACTACACGGCAGCGTGGGCGGTGGGCACGACCGCGGTGGTCACCCAGCTGATCTACTCGTCGTCGTCGGCGATCGCTGTCGCCGCGCTGATCGGCGCGGCGGCGCGGCGCGGTCGCGGGGGCCGCGGGCCCTGGCTCGCGCTGGCCGCCGGGCAGACGGCCATGATGTGCGGCGATCTGACCTATTTCGGGCTCACCCGCTCGGACGCCGTCGTGCCGTACCCCGGCCCGCCGGACGTGTTCTATCTGGCCGGGTACGCGGGACTGGCCGGCGGCCTGCTGATGCTGGTCCGTCGGCGCACCCCCGGCTGGGACCTGCCGAGCGTCATCGACGCGACCGGCGTCGCCTTGGGGGCGGGACTGGTCGGATGGGTGTACCTCATCGAGCCGCTGTCCGCGGGGGCCGGTGGCGCCGCGCAGGCGGTCACCGTGGCCTATCCCGTGATGGACCTCGCCCTGCTCGCGTTCGGCGCACGCCTGATGCTCGGGACCGGATCCCGGCCGGCATCGTTCTGGTTCCTCGGCGCCTGGCTGGGCATCGTGCTCGTCGGTGACACCACGTACTCGGTCCAGGCCCTGCTGGGAATCTACGACGGCACGTTCGTCGACGGCGTGTGGGTGCTCGCGCTGGCCTTCCTCGCGGCGGCCGGGCTGCACCCGTCGGTCGTGAAGGTCGACGCGCCGTCCGCGGTGACAGCCCCGGACGCGACCGTCGCACGGCTCGTCACGCTGGCAGTGACGTCGGTGCTTGCGCCGACCGTGCTCCTCGTGCAACACCTCCGCGGCGACGACCTGCACGTTCCCGCCGTCGCCTCGGCCTGCATCGTGCTGTTCCTGCTGGTCCTCGCGCGGATGGCGGCGCTGGTGCACACCCAGCGGATGATGGCGATCACCGACGGGCTGACCGGGCTGCGCACCCGGCGGTTCCTGGAGACGGCCCTGCACAGCGAAGCCGATCGGGCCCGGCGCGGCGGGACACCCGCCGGCTTCCTGCTGATCGACGTCGACCATTTCAAGAGCGTCAACGACACGTACGGACATCAGGCCGGTGATCGCGTGCTGGTCGAGGTGGGCCGGCGGATGCGGGCCCTGGCACGCCCCGGTGACGTGGTGGCCCGGTACGGTGGCGAGGAGTTCGCCGTCCTGCTGCCCGGCATCCGGGCCGAGGCGCTGGGGGAGATCGCCGAGCGGCTTCATCGCGGCCTGTCCAGCGTGCCGTTCGCCATCGGTGACAGCCGGCTGCTGCCCGTCACCGTCTCGATCGGTGGCCTGCACGTCTCCGGCGGCGCCCTCTCCGGACAGGACGTCACCCGCCTCGCTGACCAGGCGCTCTACACCGCCAAGGACGCCGGCCGCAACCGGGTGGTCATGGCCGGCGCCGAGCCGCCGGCGAGCGACGACGAACCGGGCAGCCCGGCTGCCCCGCAGCGGCGGCTGGAGATCGCTTAGCTCGGCCGGTCAGCGGGCCGACGTCGTCCGCGAAGCTGATGTCGATAGGGTCGCGCCATGACCGGCAACTTCCCGACGATCGAGGCCGCGGAGCCGGACCCGGCCGATGTCCGGGCGCGGGTCTCCCGTGGTCGCGGCCTGCTCGTCTCCCTGGGCGAGGGCGCCACGATACCGGTGGCTGAGGCCGCGACGCGGGCCTTGCAGCGGGCTCTCGGGACCGACTTCACCGTCTTCTACACGCCGCGAAGCGCAGGAGCGGTGCTGACCGTGATGCAACTGGCCGGTGAGCCGGAAGCCACCGCGCTGCGGCCGGCCCTGGATGCTCTGGTCGCCGAATTCCGTCACAAGGCGGGCGGGCTCGTTCACGAGATGCACCTGGCCGGCGGCGACGAGCTGGAGTCGGTGCACTACGACGGTGCGACGTGGTTCCTGCACGAGCACGGCGCGCACTGCCGGTTCGAGAACGGGACGAACGGCGAGGTCGTCGAGGCGAACATGCACACCTCCGACGCCGTCGACCCGTACTTCCTGCTGGAGTACGCGGAGACGTCCGGCCGCCACGGCGCTGTCCTGGACGCCTGCGTGCACGGTTTCAGCGACATGTGCCGGCTGCTCGACCTCGCCGGCATCACCTATCGCTGAGGCTCGTCCCGGGCCGTCACCCCGGTTCGGCGGCGAAGGCGGCGACCCAGGCCAGCGGCGCGTTCCAGTTGATCGTCAGCTCGTTCGTCGACCAGGACCGGATGTCGTCGACGTAGCAGAACTGGCCGACCTGACCGGCCAGCCGCGCCTGCGCCACCTCGTCCTGCAGCCCCGAGTTCGGTCCGCCGGCCAGGGTTCCGTTCGGCGGATGCGGTAGGGCGGGATCGAGCTGGTGGGCGTACCAGCGGCTGTGCTGGTTCCGCGCGAAGTCGGTGCCGTAGCCGGTCACGTAGGACAGGTTCAGCGCGTTGCGGCCGAGGATGTAGTCCAGGCCCTCCAGGACGCCGTCGCGATAGCGGGCCTCGCCGGTCAGGTCGTACGCCACTGCCAGCACGGTCAGGTTGTTCAACACCATGCTGTTGGAACCCCAGTCCCACCGGTTGCCCGGCGGGGCGTACGTCACCGCGTACGGATGGGCCTGCTGGACGGCGAGGTATCTGTCCGCGCCGGCGACCACCGAGGCGCGCACGCCGGCGAGGCCGGGCAGCTCGCCGGGCGTCAGGGCCAGGTCCAGGCGGGCGGCGGCTGCGGTGGCCGCCCAGTCGAACGCGTACGGCCCGAAGACGTCCTCGGTGTGCAGCGGCGAGGCGAGGACCGCGTCGGCGTACTGCTGCTCGCCGGTGGTCAGGAACAGCTCGGCCGCCGCCCAGTAGAACTCGTCACGGACGTCGTCGTCGTTGTACGGGCCGCCGCCGACGGTGTCCTCGACCCGCGCGTACCGGATCGGGTGGGCCCCGGCCGTCGCATAGGCGGTCCGCGCGGCAGTCAGCAGGCGGTCGGCGTAATCCGCGTCGTACTTGCGGTAGATCCGTGACCCCTGTGCCGCCACCGCGGCCAGGTTCAGCGTGGCCGCGGTCGAAACCGGGCGCAGTTCGCGCGGTTGCGGGTCGAGATGCGGCAGAGTCGGCAGGCCGGTCCACTCCCGATCGTGCATCTTGTGGTGCACCAGGCCGCTCGGCGCCTGCATGCGGAGCAGGAAGTCCAGCTCCCAGCGCACCTCGTTGAGCAGGTCGGGCACCCCGTTACCGCTCTCCGGCAGGTCTAGTGTCAGCTCGTCCAGACCGCGGCGGTGCTCGAAGGCGTGCAGCAGCTGCCACACCGTGATTCCGCCGTTGACCACGTATTTCCCCTGGTCGCCTGCGTCGTACCAGCCGCCGCGCACGTCCAGCCGGTAGTCACCGGCCCCCGGGGCGCAGGGGACGTCGCGGTCGCTGAGATGCCCGGCCGGGCGGCCGTAGCCGGGCCGCAGATCCTCACGGATCTCGATGCCGCTGCGCTGGCAGTAGAAGAACTTCAGCGCGTCGGCGCGCAGCGTCACGTAGAGGGCCGGGTCGATGGCGAAGGGCCGGCTGGTCGCGCCGTCCGCGGTCAGTGTGAAGCCGGTTCCGGTCCGCTGATGCGTGCCGAAATCGATGGTGTGCACGTTGCGCCCGGAGGTGACGTCGGTGCCGCGCGGGTCGGTCGTCCCGGTCGCGACGATGTGGCCCGCGGCGTCGGTGAGCTGCCACGGCAGGGGAGTCGTGGCTTCGGTGACCAGGGTGGCCCGCTGGGGGCCGGACGGAAGGTAACCCACCTGATTGACCGCGACGTTGGACATGGCTGGGAACGCTCCCAGCCGAATCGCGCGCTGTCAAACCTCCGTCGACCGCAGGTGCCGTGGAACGGATCACCCCCACCGGGAGTGGTCGCAGTCGACCACCACCCAGTTGATGCCGCTGACCTTTCCCCTGACCCCGGTGTCGTTGCAGCGAGAGCAGAGCGGGCTGTCGAAATCAACGGCTCGGCCCTTCCTGGACCGGCGGTACCAGACGAAGCCCCACAGCCCACTGGTGATGAGGGTCAGATTGAGATGCAGAAAGTGCTCGATCCAGCTGATCGACTGACGGGGGCGGTATGGCATGGCATCACTCCGGAAATCCGGCCGCGCTCGATTGACAATCGGCTGAAATTACCATCAAACGGGCATGCGGGATGTCTGGCCGCGCCGACAGCCTGTACCTATCCGGACTGCGCCGCCGCGGTGCGGAGTTCAGTCAGCCACTCGATGCCGAGCCGGCGGCCGCCGGGGAACTGATCGTCTCGGTCCCAGCGCCACGCTGTGATCATCGCCAGCATGAGGGTCCGGCAGTCCCGGAGCACCTGGTGGTCGACGCCCGGGTAGTGGTCCCCGACCCCGTCGGGTGCGTGGGCAAGGTCGAACTCGATCGGTCCCCGGCAGCACGTCTCGAAGTCGATGAAGAGCGGGCCGGTTCGCGTCAGGATCAGGTTGCCCGGATGTGGTTCGCCGTGCAGGAGCTGGTCGGGCCGGCCGCTTTCGCTGACCGCTCGTCGCATGCGGTCCAACGTGCCGGCGAGGAACACCCGGTCGGGATCAGCCAGTTCCGGTGTTCGGGTTCGGTCGGCCACGAGCCTTCGGGCCTCGAAAACTCGGTCCGTGAAGTGCGGAGTGGGTAGGTCGACCATGCGCATTCCGGCGTGCAGACGTTCCAGCGCGTCAACGTATTCCGCGTGTGGAATTGCTTGAGTGGTAACTGGTTCGTAGTAGGCCCACAGGGTGACCACGTAGTCGTCCCGGAGAAAGACCTCGGGCGATTCCAGCGCGGCGACCGGGCTCCCGACCGCCGCCAGCCGTTGAGCGACATCCACTTCGAACCCGGCGCCCTGCTGTGCCGCCGGCGCCACCCGGGCCAGCACGTCGCAGGGCCGCAGACGCAGGGTCAACTTGTTCGAGTTGTGCAGGACGGTGGCGTCATGAGCGGTCAGGCCGATCGACGAGGCGCTCGAAAGGGCTGCCTGTGTTGCCCGCTGGATCTCGTTCGCCTGCATCGGAGCACCGTAGCCCGGCATCCGCGGCGCAGCAGCCGCATTTCGCTGCCCAGGCATGTTCGGGTACTCGTTCGGATCCTCGCCGAGCGAGCGCTCAGGGGTGGACCCTGACGGCGTCCGGAACGCGCTACGGCCCCTCGGAATCTGAGGGCTCCAGGAACAGGGGGCCCTCATCGGCAGCGTCGTCGTCGCTCGCCAGCTCCGGCACGGTGGTGTCGTCGCTGACTGCGGCCGCCACTTCCGGCGACTCCTCCAACGGCTGCCAGTTCTGCTCGCTCACGGCTGCTCCTTCTCGACGGATCGCGAGGGCGCTCCCCGCGCGTGGTCGAATAGATACCCGGCACCGCAACCGCCATGCTCCCCATCCACCATGCTGTTGAGACGCACCTGGATCCGGGGTGGACGCCGCGCTCGGTGCCGCAGCCAGGGCCGTGCGGGCGCCGAACTGCACCGCGGTACGGGATGCCGGTGCCGCACCGATCCGCCGCGGCTGCCGGCGGACATAGTGGCCTGCGGGTGACGCTGTCTCAGGCGAGCGGGTCGTGCCTGTCCCGCAGTGTTGCCAGCACCGGCGCGTACATCCGTGTCTTGATCGTGCCGAGCGCGCCCCCGGCCTTGCCGGTGTGTGCGCCGGCGATCTCGACGGCGGTGGAGCGCACCGCGTCCTCGGCGACCGCCCGGTCGACGATGGCGGCGGCGGCCGCGTCGGGGCCGGGGTAGCGGCGGGCGGTGACCATCGCCTCGTGCGCGGTCTGCGGTGCCAGCCGGGCCTGGATCAGCGCTGACATGCCCCGGGTGAACGGGATGCCCAGGTCGGCCTCCGGCAGGCACCAGAATCCGCGGTCGGCGCGCATCACCCGGAAGTCGTGTGCCAGTGACAGCATCGCACCGGCCGCGAAGGTGTGCCCCTGCAGGGCTGCCACGGTGATCAGGGGCAGGGACAGGATCCGGGCGAACAGCGCGTGGACGCTGTTCACGTACGCGTCGTACTGGTCGCCGTTGGCGCCGAGCCATTCCAGGTCCAGGCCGTTGGAGAAGAACTTGCCGGTCGCGGCGGTCACCAGGGCGCACGGGCCCGGTGCCTTCTCCACCTCGTCCAGTGCCGCGTCGGCCGCGGCGATCCAGTCGGGGTGGAAACGGTTCTCACCGTCTCCGAGGTCGAGGATGAAGACGTCGTCCTGGCGATCGAGCGTAGGCACCGCGGGCTCCCCACCGTGGAGGTGATCAGGGACCCACACGTTACTTGCCGGTAACTTGTGGGGCAAGCATCTCGGCGGCTGCGGGCCGGCGGCCCCGGCGGTGCCGCCGCCGACAACCACCCGCCAGGGGCTTCGGGGTTTCGGCGGGCGATGGGTCACGGTGCTCATGGGATTCCCGCGGGTGGCTCAGGTGATCGGGAGTCAGGCCGTGACGAACGCGGTGCGGGTGAGCCGCTCCGAGGCCTCCCAGATGCGCGCGGCGTCCTCGGTGCTGCGCAGCGGCGGATACGGCTGCTGCTCGGCCGGCGCCCCGCCGAGGTTGCCGGGGCCGCTGGGCCCGTAGAAGGCGCCGGACCTGGCGCGCGGGTCGGTCGCGGCCATCAGCGCGGGCAGCTTGGCGGTCTCGACGGTGCCCAGCAGGATGCCGCGCGCCGACAGCGCCCGGATCAGCCGGACCGCGGGGGTGTCCTGGGTGCGGCCCATCTCGGGCCGGGCGGCCAGCAGGCTGGTGGGAGCGACTCCCGGGTGCGACAGGTTGCTGGTGATGCCCCATCCGAGGGCCTTGCTGCGCCGGTCCAGCTCCAGACCGAACAACCCGAAAGCGATCTTCGATTGGCTGTACGCGCGCATGCCGTGATACGAGCGCTCCCAGTTCAGATCGTCCCAGTTGATGGTGCCCCGGCGGGCGGCGACGCTGAGCTGCGAGGTAACCCGGGCGCGGCCGGCGCGCAGCAGCGGGAGGAGTCGGCCGACCAGGGCGAAGTGGCCCAGGTGGTTGGTGCCGAACTGCAGCTCGAACCCGTCGGCCGTGGTCTGCCGGTTCGGCGGCCGCATCACGCCCGCGTTGTTGATCAGAAGGTGGATCGGGTCGCCTTCGGCGCGCAGGGTGTCGCCGAGGGCCGTGACCGGCGCCAGCGAGGACAGGTCCAGGCTGCGCAGCGACACCTTCGCCTTGGGGTGCCGCTGCCGGATCGCCGAGATCGCGGCCTGCCCCTTGCCCGGGTTGCGCACCGGCATGATCACCTCGGCGCCGGCCGCCGCCAGCCGGGTGGCCATGCGCAGGCCCATCCCGTCGCTCGCTCCGGTGACCACAGCGCGTTTGCCGGAGAGGTCGGGGATGGTGATGTCGATCGGGGTGCGCGACATTGCTGTGCTCCTTGCCTCGGTGTGCGGCCTGAGGTGGCCACCACCGAGATTCCGGCACAGCGGAGAACCCAACCAGGGCCTACCGATCCATGGCTGACCGGGCCGCCCCCCGCAGAGGGGGATCGGCGATCCGTGGCTACCGGACGGCGCGGACGGTAGAACGGAGCGGGACCACACCGCTGGAGGAAACGGACATGATCGATCGTGCCGGGCTCGCCGAGTTCCTGCGCCGCCGGCGGGAGTCGTTGCAGCCCGAGGACGTCGGTCTGCCCCGCGGGCAGCGCCGCCGGACCGCCGGGCTGCGCCGCGAGGAGGTGGCCATGCTCTGCCACGTCTCCACCGACTACTACTGCCGGCTGGAGCAGGAACGCGGACCGTACCCCTCGGACCGCCTGATCGCTGCCATCGCCCAGGGCCTGCACCTGTCCCTCGACGAAAGGGACCATCTTTTCCGCCTCGCCGGCCACAACCCCCCTTCCCGGGGTACGACCAGTGAGCACATCGGCCCCGGCCTGCTGCGCATCTTCGACCGGCTCACCGACAGTCCCGCCGAGATCGTCACAGAACTCGGCGAGACGCTGCGGCAGACCCCGATGGGCGTAGCGCTCACCGGTGACACCACCCGGTACACCGGCAACGCCCGCAGCTTCCCGTTCCGCTGGTTCACCGACCCGGCGGCCCGGGACCGCTACCACCCCGACGACCACGAGCACACGTCACGCGTCTTCGCGTCCGGGGCCCGCAAGCTGGCCACCGTGCGCGGGCCGGGGTCGAGGGCGGCGCGCCTCGCCGAGCTTCTGCGCACGCAGAGCCGGGAGTTCGCCGACCTGTGGCAGGAGCACGAGGTCGGGGCGATCTTCGGCAACGGGAAAAGGTTCGTACACCCGCAGCTCGGTGTCCTTGCCCTTGACTGTCAGACGCTGCTAGACCCTGAGCAGTCGCATCGGCTCCTCGTCTACACCGCCGCGCCGGGCAGCGAGAGTCACGACAAGTTGCAGCTGCTGGCCGCGACCGGCGCGCCTCACCCGGCCGGTCATGTCAAGCAGTGACGAGGCCGGCCCGGTACGCGACGATGACCAGCTGGACCCGGTCCCGGGCCGCGAGTTTGGTCATCAGCCGGCCGACGTAGCTCTTCACCGTGGGCGTCGTGATGTACATCCGTTCGGCGATCTCGGCATTGGTGGCGCCCTGCCCGATGAGGGTCAACACCTGACGTTCACGCTCGGTGATGCCGTCCAGCGAGACCGAGGTGGCCGGTGCCGGCGAGGGAAGCCGGACCACCATCTCGATGAGCCGCCGGGTGATGCTCGGGGCGATCAGCGCGTCCCCGCTGGCGACCACCCGGACCGCGGCGACGATCTCTTCGAGCGCCATGTCCTTCACCAGAAAACCGGACGCCCCGGCACGCAGCGCCCCGTACACGTACTCGTCATCGTCGAAGGTGGTCAGTACCACGACCCGGGGTGCGCCTGGTTCGGCGGTGATGCGGCGGGTGGCCTCGATACCGTCCAGGTCCGGCATGCGGATGTCCATCAGCACCACGTCGGGCTTCAGCTCACCGCACAACCGGACGGCCGCGGTACCGTTCTCCGCCTCACCGGCCACCTCGATGTCGTCGGCGTCAGCGAGGACCATGTGCAGGGCGCTGCGGATCAACGCGTGGTCGTCGGCGAGCAGCACCCGGACGGTCGTCATGTCCCGACCGGCAGCCGCGCTGCCACCTGAAAGCCGCCGCCGCGCCGCGCGCCGGCGGTGATGGTGCCGTTGACCAGCGCGACCCGCTCGCGAAGGCCGGTCAGGCCGAAGCCTCCGCCGGCCGGGTCGCCGCCGCGCCCGTCGTCGACCACCTCGATGGCCAGCTCGCCCCGGCCGTACTCGACCGAGATCCGGCAGGTCCGGGCCTGCGCATGCCGCAGCACATTGGTGAGCGACTCCTGAATGATCCGGTACGCGGAGAGTTCGACGTCAGCGGCCAAGACCCGCCGCTCGCCGCTGACGGTCAGGCCGACGGCCACGCCCGCGGCCGCCGCGGCACCGACGAGCTGGTCCACGTCGGCCAGCCCGGGGGCGGGCCGCAGCGGCGCGCCCTCGGCCTGCCGGAGACCGCCGAGCATCCGGCGCAACCCGGACAGGGTGTCGCGGCTGGTCGTCTCGATGGCCCGCATCGCCTCCCGGGCCCGTTCCGGCTGGGTGTCCATGACCCGGGCCGCGGCCCCGGCCTGCAACGCGATGACGCCGACGCTGTGCGCGACGTGGTCGTGCAGGTCCCGGGAGATCCGCAACCGTTCGGCCACCACCGCCTGCTCAGCGGCCTGGTCGCTGAGCCGCCGGGCATAGTCCGCGGCCTGCCGGATCGAGTAGCCGAGCAGGCCGGCGACCAGGGCGGGCAACACCGCGTACGCCAGCCAGACAGTCCCGTCGACCGCCACACCGGTGTCACCACCCGGGAAGGGCCGGCCGGCGACCGCCCGCGACACCGCGGCGACCGGCAGGGCGGCGAGCACCGGAAGAAGCGCGGCACCCCACACCCGGGCCGGCCGGGTCACGACGATCCGGGCGAGCACCACGTCGGCGGCGAGCAGGAACAGGCCCAGCACCTGGTCCGGGTTGGCGGCGAGGCCGTCGGTGCCCACGGCGAGCACGAGCACCATGGCGGAGGCGACCAGCAGGTACAACGCGGTGAAGGGGCGCCGGCGCGCCTGCGTGCTCGCGCCGAGCCCGGTCACGGCCGCGGCGGCGACGAGGACCCAGCACCAGGCCGGGCGTGGGGGCAGCCCGGACGGCATGCCGGGCAGCCCTGAATAGCCGCGCAACGCGCCGAACACGGCGATCGACCAGAGCAACGCCACCCAGCTGCCCAGTGGAAGACGGCGCGGCGGGACGGACATGCGGCGAGCCTAACGGCGCGGCACGACCAAGAACATCCGACCACGGGCGTACGACCACGGTCGGCACCCGGGGCGGTCCGCGGTCCGATGACGCGCCCCGGTGGCGGGCGGAACAGTGACCGGCATGATTGAAGTCGACCAGTTGGTCAAACGGTACGGGTCCACCACCGCGGTGGCCGGACTCTCGTTCACCGCCCGGCCCGGCCGGGTCACCGGTTTCCTGGGCCCCAACGGCGCCGGCAAGACCACCACCCTGCGGGTGCTGCTCGGCCTCGACACCGCGTCCGGCGGAACCGCCACGATCAGCGGGGTGCCCTTCCGTTCGCACCGGCGCGGTCTGCGGCACGCCGGCGCCCTCCTCGAGGCCCAGCAGGCGCATCCCGGTCTGACCGCCGACGTGCATCTGGCGGCGCTGGCCCGCAGCAACGACCTGCCGGACCGGCGGGTCGGCGAGGTCCTCGCCGAAGTCGGCCTCACCCCGGTGGCGCACCGTCGCGTCGGCACCTATTCCTTGGGCATGCGGCAGCGGCTCGGGGTGGCCACCGCCCTGCTCGGCGACCCACCGGTGCTCCTCTTCGACGAACCGGTGAACGGGATGGACCCCGAAGGGGTCCGCTGGGCGCGCGGACTGTTCCGGCGGCTCGCCGCCGAAGGGCGCACCGTGTTCCTCTCCAGCCACCTGATCGGTGAGATGGCCGCGACCGCCGACGACATCGTCGTGGTCGGCCGCGGCCGGCTGCTCGCGGCGGGCCCGGTCGGCGAACTGGCCGGTCCCGGCGGCTCGCTGGAGGACGCGTTCCTGCACCTGACCGCGGCCGGCGTCGACTACCGGGCCGGGGGCGCGTGATGCGTGACGTGATCGCGGCCGAATGGCTCAAGGTGCGCTCGTTGCGTTCGACCCGGTGGACCGTGCCGGGGACCGCGCTGGTGGTGGTCGGTTCGGCGGCGGTGGACGCGTACACGAAACAGCCGGGGAGCCGTTTGGAGGTGAGCGATGCCTTCCCGCTGGCCGGCTTCCTGGCCCTGATCGTGGTGGCGACCGGCTTCGGCTCGTCGACGATGCTCGGCGAGTACAGCAGCGGCCTGATCCGGGCCACGACGGTCGCGGTGCCGGCCCGCGCGGAGCTGATCCTGGCCAAGGCGGCCGTGGTCGCCGCCCTCTGGACCGTCGCCGGAACGATCATGGCGGCCAGCTCGTTCACCGTCGCCGGTCTCATCCTCGGCGACGTGACGCTCAGCCGGCCGGGAACGGGCGCGGCCCTGCTCGCGGCGATCCTCATCGGACCGGTGTGCGCGCTGACCGGCCTCGGCCTCGCGGTGCTCGTGCGCCACGCCGGCGCCGTGTACGTCTCCGGGATCCTGCTGCTGGTCCTGGCACCGCAGCTGTTCACCACCCGCGAGCAGCTGCCGCGAGAGATCAACCACGCGATGCTGCTCCCGGCCTGGCAACGGCTGACCCAGGCGTACGGGCCGCCGGAGGTGGTCGGTGACATCTACACCACCGCCACACAGGCCTGGCTCGCGTACGCCCTGTGGCCGCTGACCCTCGTCGCGGTCGCCGTCCTGGTGCACCGGCGCCGCGACGTGTAGCCGGCGGCGTTCGTGTCCGCAACCTTCGCCAGATGGTTAGAGTCGCGGCCATGAGCGTTGACGTCGAGGTCGTGCGGGAAACAACGGACGAGACCGTGAAAGCCTTCGCCCGGCTGCTGCCGCAACTGTCGCGATCGGCTGAGCCGTTGACGGCCGAGGCGCTGCAAACCCTGCTGGCGTGGCCGGGTAACCATCAGCTGATCGCCAGGGTCGGCGGCCACATCGTCGGCGCGTTGACCCTGGTGATGTTCCCCATCCCGACGGGCCTGCGGGCCTGGATCGAGGACGTGGTCGTCGACGAGTCGGCGCGGGGCCAAGGTGTGGGCGCCGCGCTGACCCAGGAAGCCGTGCGGCTGGCCCGGGCCGCCGGTGCCCGCACCGTCGACCTGACCTCGCGGCCGTCGCGCGAGGCGGCGAACCGGCTGTACGAACGGCTGGGGTTCCAGTTGCGTGACTCGAAGGTGTATCGGCTGGCCACCGCATCCGAAGCCGGGCAAGGCTAGCGGCTCACGCGGCTCACGCCCGGGGCATTCTCCTTCACTCGCCCCGGGCATGGCCGTTGGCACTTGCTACCGCACTATGTGGTTGCCATGTAGTAGTTCACGAGCGGAAGTCCGGTGAACCCGACTGCTTCATAAAGGGCGCGCGCGGGTGCATGCCCCGGATCGCCACCCGTTCCCACATTGATGAGTCCGAACCCTTGATCGCGGAGCCGCTGGATGGCGAACTCCGTCAGGGCCCGGCCGTGACCACGACGCTGGTGCTCCGGGTGCACAGCGATCATCTCGATCATCCCCAGCGATGCGTCCTGGTCCTGCAGGAGAACGACGAAACCCACCGCGACATCGTCGGCCGTGGCCAGGACGAAGGATTCAGCACCGTCCGCGAGACAGGTCTTCCGGACGCCGGCGGCTTGCGAAGCCCGCCACTCCGGGCGGTACAGGAGGTTGAATACCGCGGATCCGAGAACGTTCTCGAACGAGACGAAGACCGGCTCCCAGGCCAGCAGAGACAGGTCGACGACAGCGTCCAGATCGGCGGGCGTCAGCGGCCGGATCCGGTGCGACGGCACGGTGGCGCGGGACTGTTCGGGCATGCGAGTGCTCCGTTCCATGACGACGAAAGCCGATACGTGACACGTATGGCCAGGGGCGATGGAAGCGGCGCAGCAAGGTGTTGAGGGTTGCTCGCCGCTCAGGAGCGGCGGGTTCGCCCGGCAGCGGCGCAGCAGCAGATGAAGGTCATGAGGCGCACCCTAACGCAGGCTGCGCACCACTCGCGATCCGTTATCCGGTAGCGGCCACCAAGGGCGGTTGCGTCCTCGCCTCGAAGGCGCAGGCACAACATCCCGGACCATGCGCACGCCACCGAAGTCGCGGCCGGCCTCTCGGTCGACCCGGGTGTGCTCGGCCCGGGCCGCACCGTCACCGGCGCGGTGTGCTCGCCCTGACCGCCTGTGGGGCCGGTCGGCCGAGTACACCGGGTGCGCTGCATATCTGAGCCGGCCACGCCGAATTCTGCGATCCAGGCGGAGCTGTGCCGGGACTCAGTCGTCCGCGTCGTCCCATTCGACTCCGTCGTCGACAATCTCGTACCTACTCGACAGCCACGGCGTTCGGTGGATCAAAGCGGCGCGAAGCTCGAAGCACAACTCTGCCAAACCCGGCCAGGAGCTGTCGGGAAACATGCCGTTCTCTGGCTCCCAGAGGAACGTTTGCCCGCGTCCTTCGCCTTCAACGTGGTCGACTATCAGGTAAGCGCCGCATCTGTCGGCGCCGATGGGAAGCCATCGTGCGCCCCACGAGCCCGGAAATACTTCGCGGCGCTCGAGCGGAGGCTGCGTACGTCCGCCGCGACGGTCTCGGATCCCAGCAGCCAATAGGTCGGCACCGGCTCGAACCCTCCGAACTCCTCGGCAGTCCCGTTGTGCCACCGCAGCGTGACAGTCACCTCAGGCAGCAACGCAAATCCCACGGCATCCTCAAGCGCACCCAGTTGCTCCGAAGTAGCCGGTGGGTTCAGCAAGGCGTGCGTCTTCGGAGCTTGGCGTATGAGCCAACCATCGATCTCGGCGAGCGCCGCTTCCAAGAACACGACTGATCTCCTGACGCCCACCCATAGTGGCTCGTCATAGGCAAGCAACCCGTGCTCACACTCTATCCAAGTGCCATGCGGCTCTCCGCTGAACGGATAGTTCCTGCATTCGCCCATGCCGCCGGGAGTGAACGGAGTGCGGGTTGTCAGGAGTCACGAGAATGGGTCCGTGATCGAAATGCGGGTCCACCGCTTCGTTGCCGTGCTGGCCGGCATCACGCTGCTCGTCGGCTGCGGTCGACCGGTCAGCATCGACGAGTCGCCGGCCGGCTCGCCGCCGTCATGGCACACGAGCCCGCCGGTGGCCACGACGACGTGCCCACCCGAGGGCGTCCGGCTCGAGGCAGGGCAGGTCGACGCTGCGATGGGACTGCGGGTGCTCGGCATAACGCTGGTCAACTGCGGGCCACGGACTTACCGGCTGGACGGCTACCCGGCTGTGCGGCCCCTCGGCGACGACCGGACGGCGCTGAGAGTCCTGGTTCTGCAGGGTGCCAAGGAGATCCTCGGCTCGGCCATGCCGTGGGACGGCCCGCCGATGCTGGTGACCCTGCAGCCCGGACAGCGGGCCGGCACGGCTGTGGCCTGGCGCAACACCTACGACGACATCCGGGAGCCGCCGGTGACGGTGCAGTCGTTGGACATCGCCCCGCTGGCGGGCCGCCAGTAGCCGCGGCGCGGCAGCCTGTGTGCCGAGTCGTCAGGTGGCGATGTCGATCAGAACTTTTCCGACGGTGCCGTTCTCCACCGCCTGGTGGGCGTCGGCGGTGCGCTCGATCGGGAAGCGGACCAGTGGCAGGCCGTGTTCCGCACCGACCGGCAGCGCGCCGGCTTCGACTGCGGCGGACACGTCCTCGGCTGCCGCGGTGAGTGCCTGCCGGCCGACGGTGTACAGCACCAGGAACTGGAAGCGGGTGTTCAGCATCATGTTCTGCCGCACGTCCAGCTCGACCGGCTTACCACCGTCGTTCGCGTACGTCGAGATCGTGCCGCGTGTACGGAGAACGGCAAGGTCGAGGGCGAGGTTCGCGCCGAGGGCGACCTCCACGACGACGTCGACGCCGTCGGGGGCGATCGCGCGGATCTCCTCGGCAGGTGAGCCGTCCCGATAGTTGATGGCGTGGTGGGCGCCCGCGGCCACGGCCAGCCGAGCCTTTTCCGGCCCGCTGATCGTGCTGATCACCGTGGCGCCGGCCCACCGCGCGAGCTGGATCGCTGCGTGCCCGACGGCTCCGGCGCCGCCCGCGACGAGCACGACCTTGTCGTTCAGGGCGCCGGGCCGCAGCCGCAGGGGACCGTCCTCCGCGACGGTCAGCGCCCGGTGCGCGGTGAGTGCGGGCACCCCGAGAGAGGCGCCGAGGTCGAAGCCTGCCCCGTCGGGCAGCGGTACGGCCTGGTCGGCCGGCACGACGGTGAACTCGGCGGCCGTCCCGGTAGGCCGGCCGGCCGCTGCCATGAACACCCAGACGCGCTGGCCGACCCGGCCAGGATCGACGCCGTCACCGACTGCGTCGATGGTGCCCGCGCCGTCGAGGTGCGGAGTGACCTCGGCGAACTGCTTCGGGTTCGTCGCACCGGATCTGGTCTTCCAGTCCGTCGGGTTGACGCCCGACACGGCGATGCGGACGCGTACCTCGCCGGGGGCGGGCATCGGCACCTCGCGGTCGACGAGTTCGAGGACGTCGGTACCGCCGTTGTCGCGGTAGATGATGGCCTTCATCCTTCGCACGTTAACCGCTGCGGCGGCTAAGGCGTGTTTCGTTGCATCTGGCCTGCGAGCAAGGCCAGAAAGTGTTGTCCCTGATCGTCACCGCCGGCCACCGTGGGGACAGCCCGCAGTTCATCCCGGCCCTGCGCCGCATCCGCGGGAACCGGCTCGGTGTCGGCCGGGCCCGATCACGCCCGGTCCTGGTGCCGGCCGACAAGGCCTACACCAGCCGCGGCAACCGCCGATACTGCGCTCACGCGGGATCAAAGCCCGCATCACCATCATCGGCGGATGGTTATGAACACGCCTTACAAGCCCTGCGCGGCTACCCCACTCAGATACTGTCGCGCTGTTGAGGCGCGAGGCGGCGGGCGAGCCGGTCGGCGATGTTTCCGGTCGCACCGACGGCGCCGGCCACCATCTCGCGGAGGACTGTGTCCAGTGGCGTCGGCTTCACGCCGAGGACGGCCTCGGTCCGGCCGGAGTCGAGTACATGCGGGTTCTCGTTGCTGTACATCATTTCCATGAGTTCACCGAACACCGGTTGCTGTCGAGCCAGCGCGGCCAGCTCGTCGCGGTCGATGCGGTGCAGCTCGGGTGTGGGCGCTCCGGCCAGTTCGGCGAGGCGCTCGCTCAGCGCCCGCACGGAAAGAGACGACGTGACCGGCACGTGCCAGGGCCGACCCCACGCGTCGTCGTTGCGACTCGCGGCCACCAGCGTCCGGGCGATGTCTTCGGTGTAGTTCCAGCTGTGCGCTACGTCGAGGTCACCCGGCCAGGACGCCACCTCGCCCGCCAGGAGGGAACCGAGCACGAATGCGCCGTAGGGACCCACGGGGCCCGCGCCGAGGAAACCTGTGGCCCGCACTTCAGTGACCCGAGCCCGGCCTGCTTCGTGCGCGGCCAGCGCGTCGAGCCACATCTGCGCTCGGACACGGCCTTTGACCGTGGTGGCGGCCATCGGCAGGTCCTCGGTCATCGGTCCGTCGACCGGACCGTAGCCGTACGTGTTGCCCAGCATCACGTAGGCCGCCCCGGTCCGCTCGACCGCGGTCAGCAGCGCCGCGGACATCGGTGGCACGTCGACAGCCCAACGGTCCAACGCCGGAATGGCGCAGTTGACCAGCACGCGTGCGCCATCTGTGAGCTCGGTGAGCCGGTCGGCATCGGTGATGTCGGCGGCCACGGTCTCCACCAGCGGGTGGTCGGCGCCGCGTCCACTGCGGGTGATCTGGCGAACGCGCTCGCCGCTCTCGGCGAACTGGCGGGCAGTGGGTAGGCCGGCTGCGCCGGCTCCGGTGACAACGACGAATGACATGTCTCAAGCCTGCCGAGCTGCAGCGCTGTAGAGTAGTGGCCCGAGAGCCATACATCCGGAGGTTCCGGCCATGCACCGCGTCGTCGTCATAGCTGTTCCACCGGTCAATACCTTCGATCTGTCCATCCCTGAGCTGATCTTCCGCGGCGTCCAGATCGATGGGCGGCCTGCGTACGACGTCCGGGTCTGCACGGCTGAACCGGGAATTCTGCCCTCCGACGGGGCTTTCGACTTGTTCGTCCGGCACGGCCTGGAGGCAGTCGACGAGGCCGACACGGTGATGGTGACCGGCGGGATGGCCCGCGACGACGTCCCGCCGCCGGTCCTGGAGGCGCTGCGCTCAGCAGCCGCAGCAGGCAAACGTCTCGCGTCGATCTGCACCGGCGCCTTCGTGCTGGCGGCCGCCGGTCTGCTCGAGGGCCGACGCGCCACGACCTACTGGGTGAAGTCGGACATGTTCCGTCAGCGCTACCCCGCCGTCACCCTCGAACCGGACGTGCTGTTCGTCGAGGACGGCCCCGTGTTCACCTCGGGCGGGCTGGCGGCCGGCATCGACCTGTGTCTGCACATGGTCCGCTCCGACCACGGCGCTGCGGCGGCTAACGCGGTGGCCCGGCTGGCCGTCGTGGCACCGGTACGCCCAGGTGGTCAGGCGCAGTTCATCGAGACCCCACTGCCCGCCGAAACCGGCGTCTCCCTCGCCGCAACCCGGGCCTGGGCGCTGCAGAGGCTCGATCAGCCGCTCACGCTGACCGACCTGGCCCGGCACGCCAACAACAGCGTACGGACGCTGACTCGCCGATTCCGCACCGAGACGGGCCTCAGCCCGCTGCAATGGCTGCTGCATCAGCGCATCAACCGAGCGCGCGAACTTCTGGAGTCCACCAACCTGCCGATGGACCTCGTCGCCACCCGCAGCGGACTGGGCAGCCCCGACTCGATGCGCCAGCACCTGACGCGGCGAGTCGGGCTGACACCGATAGCGTACCGGCGAACCTTCACCCGTCTGCCGGAACATCGGTAGCCATCGCCGTCGCCGAAGGTGGAAGCCCGACTCCTATCGGTCAGCTCGAGGGCCGCGCCGACTCGCCGAGGGCGTCGAGACGTCAGGCTTGGCCGCAGATCCAGATCCCGGAGACCTCGTCAGTTATCGCACCGCCAGCCGTAAGTTCAGGTCTCGGCCGGACTTACGAAACACGCCTCAGGCGTTGCGGTGTCAATCGCGATCAGGTGGGGGATCGGGTGCGCCGGTGAACGGGGCGCCGACGGTCAGGCCGGCGTCGGCCGCCGCCACCAGCGCCTCGGCGAGCACCTCGAGTTCCGGGTGGTCCAGTTCGCGGGCCAGCGCCGCGACGTCGTCGAATTCGGGCATGACCTGGACGATGAAGCCCCGGTGGTGCCCGACCTTGACGGTGACGGTGCCGCCGGCCACGGGGAGGGCGACGAAGGCGCGGGGCAGCGCGGTCTTGCGCATCGCGCTCTCGCGGACGCCGAGGGTGCTGGTGTCGCGGAAGATGCGTTCCCGAAGGAACTCTTTGAGGTCGGGGTGGCACAACACGCTGAGGGTGTGCGCCGGGCGTCCCTTCTTCATCAGGATGGGCACCGCCCAGGCGTCGGAGGCGCCGCAGCGCAGCAGGTCGGCGAGGATGCCCGGCCACAGCCGCGGGTCCAGGTCGTCGATGTTGGCCTCGAGCAGGACGGCCGGTTCGGTGTGCGGCTCAGCGGCCGCTTCCGGTGTGCCGGTCCCGAGGATCACGCGGACCACGTTGGCCCGCCCGGGCGTGTCCCGGCTGCCGGCGCCGGCCCCGACCGCGGCGACCTGCATCAGCGGCAGGTCTTCGCAGCGGTCGGCGAGCGCCCGGATCAGTGCCATGCCGGTCGGTGTTGCCAGTTCGCCGGTGCCGCCGGCGCGCACCCGCCAGCCGTGGGCGAGGTGCGCCACCGCGGGCACCGGAACCGGCAGCTCACCGTGTGCCGTGCGGACGCGCCCGGACCCGACCGCGACCTCACCCGCGCTGAGCGTCGCAACGCCGAGGTCGTCCAGCGCGGCACAGACTCCGACGACGTCGGCGATCGAGTCCCAGGCGCCGACCTCGTGGAAGTGGACGTCCTCCGGGGTGACGCCGTGCACCCGGGCCTCGGCGTCCGCGAGCCGGGCGAAGACGCCGGTGGCCCGCTCACGGACGCGTTCGGCGAGGTCGGCACCCGCCAGAAGGCTGCGGATGGTGGGCCAGGTGCGCCGCGGAGTGTCGGCTGCCAGCAGTTCGACGGTGACGTGGACGGCGCGCAGGCCGGCCCGGGTGACCTCGGCGGTAGAGATCCGGGCGGTGTCCGGGACGACCGCGTCGACGGCGCGCTGCACCACCGAGACGTCCGCTCCGGCGTCGATCAGGGCGCCCAGCAGCATGTCGCCGGCGACTCCGGCGGACGCGTCGATCCAGGCGTGCCGGGGCCCGGTCATGCGCCGGCCGCCGGTGCGGCGATCTGTGCGGCGAGGTGGCCGGCGCCGTACCCGTTGTCGATGTTGACCACGGCGACGCCGGGCGCGCAGGCGTTGAGCATGGCCAGCAGCGCGGCCACACCGCCGAAGGCGGCGCCGTACCCGACCGAGGTGGGCAGCGCGACCACGGGCGCGGCGACCAGGCCCGCGACCACGCTGGGCAGCGCGCCGTCCATGCCGGCGGCGACCACGACGGCCCGGGCCCGGCGCAGGTCGTCGAGCCGGGCGAGGATGCGGTGCAGTCCGGCCACACCCACATCGACGATCATTTCAGTACGACGTCCGAGGTACCGAGCGGTCAGCAGGGCTTCCCGGGCCACGGGCAGGTCGGAGGTGCCGGCCGCCACCACGACCACCAGCCCGCCGGCCGGTTCGGGTGGCTCGGGCGGCCACGCCAGCAGGGCCGCGCCCGTGTCGTGGCAGGCGTCGGGCAGTTCGCGCAGCACGGCCGCGGCGTGCTCCGGGCCGGCCCGGGTGAACAGTGTGACGACGTCCGGCCGGGCCCGGACCGCGGCGGCGATCGCGGCGACCTGCTCGGGTGTCTTGCCTTCGCAGTACACGGCTTCGGGGTAGCCCCGCCGTGCGGTGCGGGCGAGGTCGAGGTCGGCGAAGGCGGCGAGGTCGTCAGACACCGGCGGCCCGGACCAGGGGGAGGGTGAACGCGCCCGACTGCACGCCGGCGAGGTCGACCGTGACGAAGCGGAATCCGGCGGCGCGGACGGCGTCGCGGACGGCGCCGCGCAGTGGATCGGTGACGGCCCGGAGCAGGTCGTCCGGCGGTAACTCGAGGCGGGCGACGTCGCCGTGGTGGCGGACCCGCAGCTCGGCGAATCCGAGCCGGTGCAGCCCGGCCTCGGCGAGTTCGATCTGCGCCAGCTTCTCCGGGGTGACGTCGGTGTGGTGCGGGATGCGGGAGGCGAGGCACGGCGCGGCCGGTTTCTCGGCGCACGGCAGGCCTAGATCGCGGGCGATGGCGCGTACCGCCGCTTTGTCGAGCCCGGCATCCGCAAGCGGCCGCAGCACCCGGTGTGCGACGGCGGCTCGCGCCCCGGGCCGGTCCGGCCGCCGCGCGTCGTCGGCGTTCTCGCCGTACGCGACCGCGTCGAGCCGGTGTGCCGTGACCACTTCGTCGGTGATGCGGGTGAACAACTCGTCCTTGCAGTGGAAGCAGCGGTCCGGGCCGTTGGCGCGGTAGGCGGCGATCTCGTCCTCGTGGGTGGTGACCTCCACGACGGCGACGCCGATGTGCTGCGCGACCTGGTGCGCGGCGGCCCGTTCGTGGGCGGCCAGGCTGGGCGAGACACCGAGGATCGCCACCACCCGGTCGGCTCCGAGCGCCTGGACGGCCAGGGCCAGCAGCACCGACGAGTCGACGCCGCCGGAGAAGGCGACCCCGAGCCGGCCGATGCCGGTGAGCCGGCTCGTCACCCCTGCCGTGTCCGTCATGATGTCCTTCCTTGCCGGGGGGGGGCTGCTCACCGTAGGCGGTACAGGACTTCGCCGGCTTCGGCGACCACCAGCGTGCCGGGGTCGGCGGCGAGCAGGCCGAGGTCGACCGAGGCCGGGTCGAGGTGGTCAAGGTTCGCCGCGCGTACGACCTTCTCGGGAATGCCGGTGGCCAGGGTGACCGTCACCCGGCCGCGTTCGCCGTGCACCGGATCCCACGTGCCGGCGCCGTGCAGGTGCGTGGAGTGGGCGAGGACGCCCCAATGGTGGTGCGAGAACCGGTCCCACTGTTTCAGGAAGTAGTCGCGGCAGTGGTAGCCGATCTGCTCGATCTCCGGGTGCATCGCCGCGATCCGGGTGATGTGCGGGGCGTACACGATCACCTGGCCGCCGTCGGCCACCACCGGCTCGACCTTGTAGAAGCCCTTGGCTCCGGTCCACATGTCGTCGTACTTGGCCGGCACCACCGACACGATCCGGCGGACGGGTGCGTCAAGATAGCGGATGTGTGTCTGCGCGGAGACGTCGGCGCCGGCTGCCCAGGCTGCCTCCGGTGATCCGAACGAGGCGGCGTGCAGGTCGCCGGCACCGGACCGGACGACCAGGCACAGGGCGAGACGGCGGCTCGGGATCATCGCCGCGGCCTGGTCGATCAGCGCCCGGACCGGAGTGATGCCGCGGGTGCCGATGATGTCGGCGCTGGTGATCAACGCGCCCAGCCAGTGCGAGAAGTCGATGATCTCCTGGCCGCCGACGCCGGGGAAGAAGTACTTGTTGCCGCCGGAGAAGCCGACCACCTCGTGCGGGAAGACCGGGCCGATCACCAGGCACACGTCGTGCTCGACCACGGCCCGGTTGAGGGCCACCCGCACCGGCTGCCGCAACCGGCCCTCGGACAGCGCGGCGACGCGGCCGGCGTCGATGTCGCCGAGGCTCACGAACGTCTCCGGTTTCCACCACTCGTGGTTGAGCACGGTGAAACCGGCGTACGGGCCGCCGAGATGGGCGCGCAGTTGTGCCTCGCTCATCGCGGCGTGGGTGCCGAGCGCGACCAGCACGGTGACCTTGGTGGCCCGGCCGTGCAGAGCGTCGTGCACCGCGCCGAGCAGCAGCGGCATCGGGCAGGTGCGGGTGCCGTCCGGGACGATGACGCAGACGCTGCGCCCGTCGAGGTCGGCCCCGGCCAGCGACCGCAGGACGAAGTCGCGGATCTGCCCGGCGTCGAGGATCTCGCCGGGACCGCCGACCCGGTCCGCACCGTGCACCGTGTCGGTCATGGAAGGCGGCCTCCTCGCTCCGGCGTCGGCTCCGTCGACTTTAGTCGCGTCGCGCTGGACTTCCGGCCACAGTCGTCTTCCTCCTGCCGATGTACGGCGGTGGCGCTCTTCTGATCCGGCAGGTGCGCCGGGCCGGGCCACTGCGTGGGTCGTACTCCTACACTTCGCCGGTGATCGTGCGGATGGCCGGCGTGGCGGATGTGGCGGCGCTCGCGGACCTTCAAGAAATCCAAGCGGAGAACCTTGCGGCGTACGCCGCATGGGTGGCCGCCCACGCGCGGACGCACCTGCCGTTCGTCGCCGAGATCGACGGTGCCGTGGTCGGCGCCGCCTGGCTGCTCGTGGCGGAACGGGTGCCCCGCAACGGCTCACTGGACCGGCGATTCGGTGACATCCAGTCGGTCATGGTTCGCCCGGAGCACCGCGACCAGGGCGTCGGCACAGCTCTGATGGCCGCGATCCTGGCCGAGGCCCGCACCCGGAACCTGTCACATGTGACCGTCCACTCCGGCCGCCGCGCGGTCGACTTCTATCTGCGCAACGGCTTCGGCCACCACCGCCAGATCCTGCTCTGGGAGCCCACCGCTCCCTGATCGCCTGACGGTCACGCTGTTCTCCCGGTGCTCCGCCGCTCCTCCCTGTGGCCGCCGGTCCCGCAATGGGTAGTGCCTGCTGTACCGGAGGTCGCCCGCTGGCTGCATGGCCCGGCGCATCGCCACGCCATAGATTTCTTGCATGCCTGTTGAGCAGCGAAAACTCGTATCGTCGACGACGTCGGCCAAACGATGCTGAAGGTGACCGTGCAGATGCTGCGCCGCCGCGCTCGAGAGCTCCACCGTGCTGCTGCCCGAGGGCGGCACCCTTCCCGCCGCCATGGTCGAACAGGTCCGGCAGATCCCGGGCGTCGCCTCCGCGGTCGCCGACGTGTCGTTCGGCGTCGTGCCGGTCGCCGCGCCTTCGGTGGCCGCCACCGGCCACGGCTGGGCGAGCACCGTGCTGACCCCGTACCGGCTGATCGCCGGCGCCGCGCCGGCCACTGCCGGCGAGATCGTCCTGGATGCCCGCCTGGCCGGGGCCCTCAAGCCCGGCGCCACCGCCCAGGTGCTGGTCGGCGGCTCCGCCGGTACCTACACCGTGAGCGGGATCGCCCGGACGGAGCACACCGGCGGCCAGGCCTCGGTGTTCTTCACCGACGAACATGCCGCCACCCTCTCCTCCCGCCCGGACCGGGTCGCCGCGGTCGGCGTGCTGACCGAGCCCGGGGCGGACCGTGCCGCGGTCACCGCGGAACTGCGGAAGCTGGCCGGCGGCGCCGGCGGCGAGGTCTACACCGGCACCGATCGCGGCAAGCTGGAGGTGTCCGAGGAGGTCGCCGCCAAGCACATGCTGCTTCAGATCGGCCTGGTCTTCGGGGCGTACGTGGCGCTGCTCGTCCTGTTCGTCGTCGCCGGCACGGTCGGGCTGTCCGTCCGGCACCGTCGCCGCGACCTCGCCCTGCTGCGGGCGATCGCCGCCACCCCCGGCCAGGTCCGGCGGATCATCATCGGCGAGGCAGCGCTGCTCGGCGTCGTTGCGGCGGCGCTCGGCATCCCGGCCGGCATGCTGAGCACCGGCTGGGCCCACGACGAGCTGGTGACCCGCGGGTTCCTGCCCAGCTCGTTCCCGATGCAGGGCGGCCTGTTCGCCGCCGCGGGCGTGGCGGCCGCAACCGTGCTGGTAGCGGTGGGGTCGGCACTGATCGCGGCGGTGCGGGTGGCCCGTATCCGGCCCACCGAGGCGCTCGGCGAGATCGCCGTGGAGCGGCGCCGCAGTGGCAAGGGCCGCCGCGTGGCGGGCCTCGCCACGCTGGCCGGCGCGGGCTCGCTGACCATGGTCAGCACCGCGGCCAACGGCCAGACCGCCATCAGCGCCGCCCTGGGCATGCTCTTCATGTTCGTGCTGGCGGTCGCCCTGCTCGGCCCGTGGATCAACTTGGCGGCGGCCCGGCTGCTCGGCCCCGTGCTGCGCCGGGTGTGGGGCGCCAGCGGGTACCTCGCCACAGCGAACCTGCGCGCCAACGCCCAAGGCATGGTCACCGTGCTGACCGCACTGGTGCTCGCCGTCGGCTTCGGCGGTTCGGTGTGGTTCCTGCAGGACAACCTGCAGCGCCAGACCGTGACCCAGAGCAGGGACGGCATGCTGGCCGAGTACGCGGTGATGTCGGCGACCGGGCTGCCCGGCGAGGCGATCACCGAGGTGCGGCGGATTCCCGGGGTGCAGGCGGCGACCGGCGTGCGGCACACCTCGGTGCTGGTGACCACGCTCGGCGCCGGTGAGGCGATCAGCGCCCAGGGCGTCGACCCGGACGCCGTCGCGCAGACCATGGACCTGCGGGTGTCCGAGGGCGCCCTGGCCGGCCTGAGCGCCACCAGTGTCGCCGTGTCCGCCTTGCAGGCGTCGACGCACGGCTGGAAGGTGGGCGACCGGATCGAGCTGCGGCTCGGCGACGGCACAGCGGCCGAGCCCACCGTGGCGGCGATCTACGACCGGGGCCTGGGCTTCGCCGACATGACGCTGAGCCGTGCCATGGTGGCCGGGCACACCGCGACCGGCCTCGACGACCAGATCCTGGTCCGGTCGAAGCCCGGCGCCGACGTGGCAGCTGAGCTGGCCGCCCTCGCCGAGCGGTTCCCCGGCAGCGAAGTTGTGGACACCGAGTCGCTCTCCGGCCGGATCGCGACGGACATGGCGGTGAGCGCCTGGCTGAACAAGCTGCTGATCGGTGTGCTCATCGGGTACGCCGCGCTGGCCGCCGCGAACACGATGGTGATGGCGGCGCTGGCCCGCGGTCGTGAGGTCGCCCTGCTTCGCCTGGTCGGCGTCACGAGCGGTCAGGTCAAGCGGATGGTGCACGCGGAGCAGGCCGGTCTGCTGGGCACTTCCCTGCTGATCGGTGGCGCGGCGGCCACGGTGACGCTGGTGTCGGTGGTCAACGTTCTGACCGGCGATCCGGTGCCGTACGTGCCGCCGATGGGGTGGGTCGCGGTGATCGGGGGCACGACGTTGCTGGCTCTGTTCACGACGGTGCTTCCGGTCGGGCGGCTGCTGAGGACCCCGCCGGTGCAGAACATCGGCCTGAAGGAGTAGAGCGGCGCCGAGGTTCCGGGCCGGCAGCCGAGGGGGACTGCCGGCCCGGCCGGCTGGAAACACGGCTAGTCCGCGGCGACGTAGGTGCTGTTGTATTCGCGCTCGTCGACGAGCCATCGGGTGAAGGCTTCCCCCGGCATCGGCTTGGCGATGTAATAGCCCTGGACGACGTCACAGCCATGAGCGCGCAGGTACTCGTACTCGGCGGCGTCCTCGACCCCCTCAGCGACGACGGTCAGGTCGAGAGCACGGCCGAGGTGCAGCGCCGCGTCCGTCACCGCACGCCGTGTGGGCGCATCCATGAGACCGCGTACGAAACTCTTGTCGATCTTCATTTCACGTACGGGTAGCTGTGTCAGCCTGCCGAGTGACGAATGGCCCGTGCCGAAATCATCGATGGACAGTGGTACGCCGAGTGCGTGCAGCGCCATCAGAGTGGCCATGCTGTGTTCCGGGTCCTCCATGACACCGTTCTCGGTGATCTCCAGGGTGAGGGCGGCCGGTGGCAGGTCGTGGTGGCGCAGGGCATCGCGGATCGTGCCGACCAGGTCGGTATTGGTGAGTAGTTGCGGCGAGACGTTGACCGCCACCGACAGGTCGTGCCCGGCTCGCCGCCATCGGGCGCAGCGGGCGAGTGCGCCGTCGAGGACGAAGCGGGTCAGGTCCGCGATGAGGCCGGCGCGTTCGGCCAACGGGATGAATTCGTCCGGGGGCACCATGCCGTCGGGGCGCTGCCAGCGCGCCAGCGCTTCAGCTCCGATCACCCGGCCGGTCACCAGATCCACCTTGGGTTGGTAGACGATGTCGAGCGCGCCGGCGTGGACGGCTGTCCGGAGGTCCGTCATCAGTGCCAGCCGGCGCGGGGTGTTGTGGTCGTCCTCCACGCGGTAGACGCGTACGCCCGAGCGGGCTTGCTTCGCGGCGTACATGGCCACGTCGGCGCGTCGCAGCAGTTGGTCGGGATCCGTGCCGTGTCCGGGAGCACAACAGACACCGATACTGGCTTGCACGGTGAGGGTGAGGCCGCCCACGGCTGTCGGTTGTGCGATGACGCGGCGCAGGTCGTGCGCCGTGGAGAGCACGTCGTCGGCGGTGGGTGCGTGGGTGATGACGACGGCGAACTCGTCACCGCCCAGCCGCGCGACGGTCCCGCCGGCGCCGATGCACGTGTTCAGGCGGCGGCCGATCTCGCGCAGCAGGTCGTCACCGACACCGTGGCCGAGCGCGTCGTTGACCTCCTTGAACCGGTCGAGGTCTAGCAGGAGGACTCCCACGACACCGTCGGCGGCGGCCGCGATGACGCGCGGGAGTTCGGCAAGCAGGTGGTGACGGTTGGGAAGCTCGGTCAGCGGGTCGTGGAGGCTGCGGTGACGCAGTCGATCGACGAGGTCGATGTTGCTCAGAGCGACACCGGCGTGGGCAGCCAGCGCCTGCATGAGGCGCAGATGCTCGGCGGTGAAACCGCTGATGTCGGGGAGGCAGCCGCTGACTGTCAGCACGCCGATGCCGTGGTCCAGCGCAACCGGTACGGCCATGGCGTCGGCGGGTTCGGTGGGGCGGGTGCGCCGGTCAGCCGGCGACAGTCGCACCGCTGTGCCGCCGACGGCGGGGTGCCACCACGTGGTGCTGTCCGCGGAGCCCACGGTGGTGCTCACGCCGTCCTGACCGTGCAGGCGGCAGTGGAACGCCGCCGTATCCCCACCCCGGATGATGATCAGATCGGCGTTGTCGGCGCGGACCACATCGCGAACCTGACTGAGTACGGTCGAAACGACCTGATCCAGCTCGCGCGAGCCGGCCAGCGACCGGGTGAAGCCGTAGAGCTGCTCGACCTGGGCGTGGCCTTGCGTCTGTTGTGCGTAACGGCGGAACACCTGATAGATCGCGAAGGACAGGATGCCGAGCAGCGCGCAGGCCAGGATCTCGTCGCGGACGACCAGCGCGGTCACCAGGGCGAGTGTCGTGGTCACGGTGACCAGCGGGAGCTGCACCAGATCGCGGAGGTCCGCGCTCACCAGCCTGCGCCACTCCTGGCTGTCGTCGTGGATGGCGATCACAGCGGTCACCAACACGATGGACACGATGTCGGCGGTTATGGTCGCGGCATAGGCCGCGAGCCAGCCGAGCGGGGCCAGTGGCGCGCCGGTGGGTGCGACGAGGCGGAAGACTGCGGTGGCGACGGTGACCTGTGTGGCGTACAGCGCCATGTTGAAGGCGAGTTTGACGCCGTGCTGGCGGCGGAACAGGATCAGCCCGAGGCACCCGATGAGCCGGCTGATCAGGTGTGACACCGGGTCGAGCAGGATCAGTCCGAGCACCAGCGGGATCTCGCTGAGGCTGATGGTGTGCGCGCCACGCCGCACCGGGAAGGTGACCACGAACCTCTCCGCGGCCGCGTACAGCACTGCCAGCACCGCCGAGGAGAGCGCGTGTCGTTGCAGCCAGGCGAGGTCGCCGGCGAAAGCTGCGAGGTGAACCGCGGCGACGAAGGCGACGAGCGCCGTGACGAGGGCGGCCACCCGGCCGTTGGGGCTGCGCCCGCGCTCGGCGGTACGCGCGATCGTTGATACGACGAGACGCAGCGAGGGGGAGCCGGGAAGACCGGAAGTCATCCGTTCTCCTTCCCGGCCGTCGCACCTGACTCTGACTGCTGTTCCCATCGGCGGGTGACCGGCGGGTATGAGGCGAAGGCCGCTCGCCGGCCGGCCGGGCCCCTCGGCCGAACAGCGCGTCACAGAGGGACGCCCGGTTGTCGGTCCTGGCCACAAAGCTGCTCAGGTTGCCTGGGCCCGGCCGATGGGTGCGGCCACGGAACTCGGTTACTTCTCGGGAGCAACACATGCAGAGAACTCGGTCGCCGCGAGCCGGCGCCGGCGCCGCCCTGTCCGGCCTGCTGCTTGCGACTCTTGCCGCGGCAACACCGGCGGCCGCGGCAGCCGATCCGGCGTCGGCGGCCACCGCCACGCGGGCGCCTCGGCCGGTGCTGCTGGGCAGCAAGTGGCTGGCGGACAAGGACGCGCACTCGATGTACAGCCTCACCAAGTGGGCGGGGGTTCACGACACGTGGAGCCGTTCGGATGCCCAGGGGCGTAAGGTCACCGGTCAGGGCGTCGGCGTGGCCCTGGTCGACAGCGGTATCACTCCGGTCAAGGGCCTCGCCGCTGCCGGAAAGGTCATCAACGGCCCCGACCTGTCTCTGGAGTCCCAGGCCCCGAACCTGCGCTACCTCGACACCTACGGTCACGGCACCCACATGGCCGGCATCATCGCGGGCCGGGATCCGGAGGTGAAGGCCGGGAACGAGAACGACTCCAAGTACTTCGTCGGCGTCGCTCCCGGCGCGCACCTGATCAATGTGAAGGTCGCCGGCACTGACGGAGCGGTCGACGTGTCGCAGGTCATCGCCGGGATCGACTGGGTGGTCGCGCACCGTAACGATCCGGGGCTGAACATCAAGGTGTTGAACCTGTCGTTCGGCACCGACTCCCTGCAGGACCCGCTTCTGGACCCGCTCTCGCACGCTGTCGAAGCAGCATGGCGCAAGGGCATCGTGGTGGTGGCGGCCGCCGGCAACGACGGGGCCGCTGCAACCCGGCTGGCGATGCCGGCGGCAAACCCGTATGTGATCGCCGTCGGCGGCGCCGACCCCAACGGCACGGACGACCGGGCGGACGACATCGTCGGCGCGTTCAGCAGCCGTGGGAGTACCACACGCAAGCCTGACCTGGTCGCACCCGGCAAATCCGTCGTATCGTTGCGCACGCCGGGCTCGTACATCGACACGCTGTACCCCGGCGGGCTTCTGGCCACCGACCGGGAGCAGCGGTTCTTCCGCGGCAGTGGTTCCTCACAGGCTGCGGCAGTCACCTCTGGCGCTGTCGCGCTGCTGATGCAGCAGCGCCCCGGCCTGACCCCGGACCAGGTCAAGAGACTGCTGGTCAGCACCGCGCAGCCGATGCCGAAGGCCGATCCGATCGCCCGCGGCGCCGGACAACTGAACGTCAAGGTGGCCGCCGAGGCGGCGACACCGGCCTATCAGCAGACGCACCTCGCCTCTCTCGGAACCGGCTCGTTGGAGAAGTCCCGCGGCACCGCCCACATCGCCGACCCGATCAGCGGGACGGAACTGACCGGGGAGAAGGACATCATGGGCCGGGCCTGGGTGCCCGCGGTGTGGCGCAAGACGGCCTCGGGGGCCACGTCCTGGGCCGGCGGTACCTGGAACGGCGCAACATGGTCGGGAGCCGGCTGGACCGGGACGTCATGGGCCGCGAGGACGTGGTCAAGCGCCGCATGGCCGGGGGCTGCGTGGTCAGGGGTGCCCTGGTCCACCCACACCACAGCACTGACCGCCGCGAACTCGACCACCTGGACCGGGCGCAGTTGGACGGGCCGCAGCTGGACCGGGCGTAGCTGGGCGGGTGACTACTGGTCCGCCACCTCCTGGCGGTAGGCCGAAGCAGGCGGACGCCTGCACCTCCCTCGGTGGCAGTGCCCACGCCGACACGGGCGTCACTCCCGGGAGCCTGCCCAGCGCGTTGCACTCCGGCGCAGCTCAGCACCGGCCGGCACGACGGTGCTGAGCAGCGCGAGGAAGGCGGCGACCAGCGCGATGGCGAGGACCGTCAGGTACGGCATCACGATCGGAGTCGGCCCGAAGAGACGGATCAGGGCGACCCACAGGCCGCCGAGGTTGAGCGCGGAGGCGGCCATGGCGAGGACCAGACCGATGCCGACCACCAGCACTGATTCGGCCGCGAACACGATCAGCACCTGCCTGCGGGTGGCGCCACCCAGACGGAGCATCGCCAGGTCGCGGCGGCGCTCCGCAGTCGCCATCAGCAGCGTGTTGACGATCGCGATGAAGCAGAACAACACGAGGATGCCGGCCACGGACTTCTGCCGGACCGCGGTCAGATGTCGGGCGAAGGCGCTCTCCGTCGCCTCCAGCTGCGCGCTGGTCTGCACGGTGGCGCCGACGTCGGCCACTGCGCTGCGGACGGCCGCGACCGCCGCCTCCCGATCCGTGCCGGGCACGAACGTCAGGTACGCGCGCCGGGACAGCCCGTCCCGGGCGTACAGCCCGGTGCCGGCGAACTTCGGCGCCAGGTAGGCGATGTCCTGCCCACGTAGCGCGTGATAGACCGCCGCTACCCGGAGCTGGGCTGTGGTGCCGTTCGCCAGCATGATGTCCCACTGGTCACCGAGGTGCATGCGCCACACGTCGGGCACCACCACGGTGGTCTCGTTCAGGTCGGCCAGCGAACCGTCGGTGATCTGGAGGGAGTAGACGCCGGCGAACGTGGCCGGGTCGACGATCATGCCGTCGTTCTCCTGGATCCGGTCCTCGTCCCGGGAGTAGACCGTTGTCATGATGGGTGCCACGACGCTCACCCCGGGTACCGCCGCGGCCTTGCTGATCACGGCCTGGCTCAGGCCCGGCGTGCCGGCGGGGGTGATCGCGTACTCAGCGCTGGTCGCGTTGCGCAGCGCCTGGTCGCGGGCGTTGTTCACCGAGTCGGTCGCGGCGAGCACGGACAACGACAGGCCGACGGTGAGCAACACCGGCGCCGCGGTGGCGGCGGTACGCCGCCGGGCGCCGAGCGCGCCGGCGCGTACAAGCATGGCCACCGCGCTGTGGGACCGGGTGAACGGCCAGGTCAACAGTCGGGTCAGCGGACCGATGGCGACAGGTGCCAGCACCGCCACCGCGAACACCGGGGCGAGCAGCGTCGGCACGTAGCTGTTGGGCACGAGCACGGTTGCCGGCGAACCGGCCGCGATCCAGGCGACCAGGCCCACGCCGGCGATCAGGCCGGCGGCACCGACCAGCCACCGGCTCCGGGTCATGCCCGAGTCGTCGACGGCAGATTCCCGCAGCGCCTCGAGCGGGCTGATCCGGCCGGCCCGCCAAGCCGCCGCGGTGGCGCCGCCGATCGACACGATCATCCCGGTGAGGAACGCGGCCACCAGGGGAAGCAGCACGGAGAACTGCAACGACGTGGGCACCGCGAGCCACGGTGGGGCGATGTCCAGGCTGATCAGCCAGCGGGTGAGCAGCCGAGCCCCACCGAGTCCCAGCACCACGCCGGCTGCTGAACCGAGCGAACCGACCAACGCCGCCTCGGCCAGCACCATGCGCCGGACCTGCCGCGGGGTGGTGCCGACCGCCCGCAGCAGCGCGACCTCGCGTCGCCGCTGGGCCACCGCGAAGGCGAACGTGGAGGCGACGACGAAGATCGCGGTCGAGCCGGCGACGCTGGCCATCACCGGCAGCAGCGTCACGGTGTCGTCGAGCGCCTGCCGGTCCCGCGCGTCGCCGGCGTCGGCCAGGCGCTTCGCCTGCCCGGTCAGCACGTGAGCGTCGAAACCCGCTACGGCGGTCTCGACGGCATTCACCGGTCCCAGCGCGACCAGCGCGTTGATGCGTGGCGAGAGCCGGGCCGCCTCTGTCTCGGTGAAGAAGATCGCGTTCTCGTAGCCGGCCGATGTCGCCATCCCGGCCACCGTGTAGACGCCGGCCTCGTTCGCGGTCAGCACCGTGACGGCGGCGCCCACCCGCAGGCCCGGTTCGCCGGCGGCGACCACGATTTCCTTGTCACCGCGCGGCTCCCGTCCGGTGGTCAGCCGGTAGCCACCGAAACGGGCCACCGGCCAGGCGTGCCCGACCTGGTCGGCGGGGCCGTCAGCCACCTGGGCGTAGAAGGTCCGGTCGGCCACCACCGGGCCGGTCGCCGTCACTGTGGACAGCAGTTGCGGCGTGACTCCCACAGCGCTCGGCAATGAGCGGACGCCGAGATCGTGTTTGGCCGGGTCCCAGGCCGGGTCGTTCGGGTAGATCACAGCCGGTGCGTACGCGAAGCGCTCGGCCGGGCGCTCGGGCAGGTCCAGCACGGCGGCGAACATCAGGCCCATGGCGGCCACCTGGGCAACACCGAGAACCAGCGCGGTCAGCGTGCCGAGAAACGACACCCACCGGATCCGGAGCGTTTGGACCGCCACCCGGATCATGCCGGCACCGGCGCCGTGGTCAGGGCGGTCATTCGGGTGGCGACCGCTGCCGCGGTCGGTTCGGGCAGTTCATCGGCGAGGCAGCCGTCAGCCAGGAAGATCACCCGGTGTGCGTACGCCGCGACCACCGGATCGTGGGTGACCATCACGATCGTGGACAGGCCCTCACCGGCGCCGTCCTGGTGCATCAGCTCACGCAGCATCGCCAGCAGGTCGTGGCTGGTGGCGGTGTCCAGGGCGCCGGTCGGCTCGTCCGCGAACAGCACCGCGGGCCGGGTGATCAGGGCCCGTGCGACGGCGACCCGCTGCTGCTGGCCGCCGGACAGCTCGGACGGCCGGTGGCCGGCACGCCCGGACAGCCCCACCTGGGCCAGTGCCTGTCGCACCAGATCGGGCTGCGGCCGGCGACCGGCCAGCCGCAGCGGCAGTTCGACGTTCTGCTCGGCGGTGAGCGAAGGCAGCAAGTTGAACGCCTGGAACACGAATCCGACCCGATCGCGGCGCAGCAACGTCAACTCGTTCTCGTTCAGACCGCCGAGGTCGGTGCCGTCGATCAGGACGCGGCCCGACGTCGGCACGTCGAGTCCGGCGGCACACTGCAGCAGCGTGGATTTGCCGGAGCCGGACGGCCCCATGACGGCGGTGAAGCTCCCGGCCGGGAACGCCAGGCTCACCTCGCGCAGTGCGGTGACCGTGTTGTCGCCCGCGCCGTAGGTCTTGCTCAACGCTTCGAGGCGTACGGCGTCCATGGAGTCTCCCGGTGTCAGGGTGTGGAGGGATCAACTGGCGTAGCGGACGTGCACCGAGCCTGCATCGGTGCGCGCGGTGACGATCGAGGCCGCCGCCGGGTCATCGGTGACCGTCACCTCGGTGCTGCCGCTCTCGGCCTCCGCCTGCACCTGGTAAGCGCCCCGCGCGAGGGCCAGGTCGATGTCGCCGGCTGCGGAGGCCGCGGTGATCGACGCCGGCACAGCGGCGAAGCTCAAGGCGAGATCACCGGATTGCAGCTGGGCCCGCAGGCTGGAGCAGCGCAGCCCGGAGCCGTGCACGCTGCCGGCGTCCGAACGCAACGCGAGTGTGCCGGCGAGGTCGTCCGCAGTGACGTCACCCGCGGCGCTGTTCAGCGTGACCGAGCCGGTGAGGCCGGAGGCCTGCACGTCGCCGCCCTCGGTGTTGATCTCCACGGTCACTCCGGCCGGAACCCGCACCACGAAGTCCACGGTGCAGCCGCTACCGAGACCGAACTGAAGGCCGTTGCCCGGGCAGTCTCCGACCACCTCGAGAGTGTCGCCCCGCATGACGGCGGACGCGCTCGGCCTCTCCAGCGACGACCAGGACAGGTGGCTGTCCACCGTCACCCGATCGCCGGCGCCGGCCTGCACGGCAACGTCGCCGTCACCGGTCCGGATGGTCACGCGCGCCGGTGCGCCGTGATGTTGGAAGCGCTGGTCATCGGTGTGCTCCGGACCCAGGAAGGTCCACGCCAGTACGCCCGCGAGCACGAGGGCGAGGACGGTTACCGCGGTGCCCAGGATCCGCCATGCGGTACGGGTGGCGGTGGCAGCAGGGCCGGGTGGGAACATCACGTGCTCCTTCAACGGGACCGGAGGAACTGCAGGACGGCCAGAACTCGGCGGTGGTCGTTGTCGACCGCCGCGATGTCGAGCTTGGTGAAGATGCTGTTCACGTGCTTGGCCACCGCGCTCTGACTGACGCCGAGCGCGGTAGCGACACCGGCGTTCGACCGGCCTTCGGCCATCAGGGACAGCACCTCGGTCTCCCGCGCGGTGAGCCGCTCCAGCGGGTTGCTGCGGTGCCGCACCAGCAGTTGGGCAATGACCTCCGGATCGAGAACGGTGCCACCGCCGGCAACTCTGCGCAGCGCGTCGACGAACTCGGGCACGTCGGCGACCCGGTCTTTGAGCAGGTAACCCACTCGGCCGGCCGGCTGTTTGAGCAGATCGGTGGCGTACCGCTCCTCGACGTACTGGGAAAGCACCAGGACGCCGACCTCGGACCACCGCTGCCGGATGGTGAGCGCGGCGCGCAGCCCCTCGTCGGTGAAGGCCGGCGGCATTCGCACGTCGGCCACCACGATGTCGGGCAGGTATTTGGCGACGACGGCGATCAGCTCCTCGGCGTCGCCCACCGCGGCTACCACCTGCTGACCGCAGGACTCCAGCAACCGGACCAGACCCTCGCGGAGCAGGACGGAGTCTTCTGCGATCACAACGCGCACGGAAGCACCGCCAGAATCGTCGTCGGCCCGCCTCGCGGGCTGTCCACAGTCAGCGTTCCATCGACCGAGGCGACACGGTGGGCCAGGCCCCGCAACCCGGTGCCTCGCCCGGGGCTGGCTCCTCCGACACCGTTGTCCGCCACCGCGATCCGCAGGTGCCCGAGGTCGGCGACGAGGCGGACGTCCACCTCAGCCTGTGAAGCGGACGCGTGCTTCGCCACGTTGGTCAACGACTCGGCGACCACGTAGTAGGCCACCGCCTCGATGGCGGCCGGCGGTCGCCGGGGCAGGTCGGCATGCAGTCTGGTGGGCACCGGCGAAGCGGCCACGACGCCGGAGAGCGCCGCGTCCAGGCCACGGTCGTCGAGCACGGCCGGATGGAGTCCGCGGACGATGTGCCGCAGCTCGGTCAACGCCTGCTTGGCATCGTCGTGCGAGCGGGCGATCGCCTCCGGCAACTCCGTGCCGGCGGCCCGGGCGATGCCGAGGTTCATGGCCAGCGCGACCAGTCGCTGCTGCATGCCGTCGTGCAGGTCGCGTTCGATCCGGCGGCGTTCCGCATCGGCCGCCTCCACCAGATCCGCTCGGCTGCGCTCGACGCTGACCACCCGCCGGGCGAGCTCCGTCCGCGCATTCGGGCCGAGCAGGGCGCGGGCGGCCACCAGATCGACGGCTGCCACACCGCGTGCCAGCCAGGGTGCCGCGAACAGCAGTACGACACCGCCGGTCACAGCGGCGAGCGTTCCCAGCACACCGGGTCCGGTGCCGACTGCCACCCGGCCCAGGACCGGCACGGCTACGAGCAGGCTGCCGGTGGCCCAGGCCAGCGCGACGACCGCCGCGCCGGCACCCCCGACGGTCAGGGCGAACAGGTGGTACGACAGCTGGCGCCAGGTGGTCTCGGAACGGAGATCCGTCGCCAGCCGCCGCGTCCAGGTGCTCTGTGGTGGCACCGTCGGCGCCGGGATGACCTGGCCGAGAAAGGCGTCGAACCGCGACCGTTGGAGGGCGGCGAATCCGTGCACGCAGGAGAGCAGCGCGAGCACCGTGCCGATAGCGAACACGACAGTCACCGACAGCACCGCGCTGAGTAGTGCGAGTACCACCACAACGGATCCGGTGAGCACCCCGACCACGCCGCCGACCAGCACATGCGCAGTGGTCCGCCACGTCTCGCCCGACCAGGGGGCGTGACGCCCGGTCAGGGAGGGAAGCAGCCGCTGCGGGCTTGCGAGGAAGGCCACGGGTAAGACGGTAGGGAAGAGGCACTGATCTCACCAGGACACAAGCACCCCCTTCCACCCTGTACCCAGCACCAGCCGCCACGTTCCACCGTTTCCGTGAAATGCTTTTCGGCAGACTTGCCGCAGCCCCGGCCGGACCCGAGGTACTGGAGAGGCGCATGGTGACCGAGCCGGACACACCCGAGAGGCGGGGGAGACCCGCCGCCGTACCGTTCGCCGGCGGCCCCGGCGCCGGACGCAGCGCCTTGGGCCAGCGGCGCATCATCGAGGCGGCCGTGCGTTACATCGACGAGCACGGTCTGCGGATGCTCACCATGCAGCGGCTCGGTGCGTATCTCGGAGTGGAGGGCATGGCGCTCTATCGGCATGTGCCCGGCCGGGAGGCCCTGCTCGACGGGGTGGTGGAGGCGGTCGTCGACGAGTTGTTCGCCGACCCGGACGTGCACCTGCATGCCGACGGCGGCTGGGTGGACTATCTGCAGCGCCTGGCCCACGGTCTGCGCCGCATCGCGCTGGCCCACCCGGAGGTGTTCCCCCTGGTGGCGACGCGTCCACCGGCGGCGCCCTGGGTCCGGCCTCCGCTGCGGAGTCTGCGCTGGATCGAGTCGCTGCTCGACGTGATGGTCGATGCCGGCTTCTCGGACGAGAACGCCGCTGCCGTCTACCGGGCTTTCAGCAGCTTCCTGCTCGGCTACCTGCTGTTGGAGGTCTCCGCGCACGGCGTGGAGACCGGCCCGGTCGAGGAACCCGACGTCGCGCCGATCGAGGATCTCTCCGGTTATCCACTTCTGCAACGCCTGGAGCCGCACCTGTCGGTCGACGTCGCCGCGCAGGACTTCGAAGAGGCCCTGGAGGCTCTTCTCGACCGGGTCGCGCTGCTGTTGCCCCGCCGCCGGCGCCCGCCGCGGCTGACCGAGGAAAAATAACGCTGAGCGGGCGCTGGGTGAAAACCCGCCGCACGCTGTTTATGACGTAAACAGCAGGGCACCTCTCCGAGAGTCGGAGCACGGTGCCGTCGAAGGATCGAGCGATTTTCCCGCTGGTTCCGACGGTGGCCCGGAGTTCCTTTATGGACGGTTGGCTTGACCCCTCGGGAAGGAATTATCATGTTTACCCAAAACGACCTCACCCGGTTGAACGACGCCGACGTCTACGGTTCTGACGGTGACAAGATCGGCTCCGTCGGCCAGATCTATCTCGACACCGACACCGGCAACCCGGAGTGGGTGGCGGTCCGGACCGGTCTGTTCGGCACGAAGCAGACCTTCATCCCGCTGCAGCAGGCCGACGTCGCGGACGATCGGATCACGGTCGCCTACGACAAGGCGACGGTCAAGGACGCTCCGCGGATCGACCCGGACGGCGACCTCAGCTACACCGAGGAGAACGAGCTCTACACCTACTACCAGGTGACCTCCCCGGGCACCCGGTCGGGCAGCGCGAGTCACGGCACCGGCACTGTGGACGCCGGCCGCGCCCAGGGGGTCACCGGCGATGACGCCATGACCCGCTCGGAGCAGCGTCTGGTCGCCGACACCCGTAACGAGCAGACCGGCAAGGCCCGGCTCCGCAAGTACATCGTCACCGAGCAGCAGCAGGTCCGGGTGCCGGTCGAGCGCGAAGAGGTACGCCTGGAGCGCGAGCCGATCACCGACGCCAACCGCGGCGACGCGCTCGCCGGTGCCGACATCACCGAAGCCGAGCACGAGGTGACCCTGCACGCCGAGCGGCCCGTGCTCCAGACGGAGACTGTGCCGGTCGAGCGGGTCCGGTTGAACAAGGAGACCGTCCGCGACGAGGAGACGGTCAGCGGCGAGGTCCGCAAGGAGCAGATCGAGTTCGACGGTCCCGACGGCCGGCGCTGATCTCCGCGTTCCATCCGCCGGTGCCTCACCGCTGACAGCGGTGAGGCACCGGTATCGGCTTCAGGGCACCACGACCGGCGGAGGAGACATGAACCCCACAGAGCACCGAGCAGCGGCCGACGACGATGCGATGACCCGCTCCGAACAACGCCTGGTCGCGGGCACCGAGGTCTTCGAGACCGGCCGGGCAAGGCTGCGCAAATACGTGGTCACCGAGGACGTGCAGATCACTGTGCAGATCCGCCGTGAGGAGCTGCGCCTGGAGCGCGAGCCGATCGGTGACGGTCACCGGGCGCCGGTCGAGGATCCCGACGTCTTCGGCACCCTCGACGAGTTCGGTGGTCCGGACGGTGGCGTCATCTTCGAGGTCACCCTGCACGAGGAACGGCCGGTCATCACCACCGAGATCGTGCCGGTGGAGCAGGTCCGCCTCAGCAAACTCGTGCAGACCGAGCAGCACATCGCCACCGGTGACGTGCTCAAGGAACGCATCGAGGTCGACATGCCCGGCCGCCCGCCGACGACCCTCGGCTGAACCCGCCGGTCGTTCCGGGTCGTACGCAGCCGGAGCGGGCGCCCCGATGCGGCGCCTGCCCCGGCTGCGGCGATTGTCACGCTCGTTCGGGGGTATTGCTCCGAGCACCGAGCAGGACCCGCCGCCGGTGCCATCGGCACGTTGAAGGAGACTGCGTTGACCGACCAGAGGATCAGCCCGCGCTTCGTATTTCTCAATCAGCGTCTGGAGACCACGCAAGTGGGACCGGACAGTTTCATCGACGCTTACCCGAGCGCTGAAAAGCCGCAATTCGAGGTGTCGAAAGCCGGAAGTACGGTTCGTGTCCAATTGACGGCGCAGGACGCCGGATATCAATCGGCGCTGGAATGGCCGTCCCCGGGTTCCGAGCCGGTCGAGATCGGTCCCGCCCTGCTCGACGTCCTCGAGGGGGCGGCTCAGAACGGGAGCAGCACGAAGACACGCGACTTGGCGGAACAGATCCGTGCGTTCCTGAACCGGACGGACCACTGAGCCGGGCGCCGCCGCCGGCGGGTCAGACGGTGGCGGCGCGCAGGGCGATGGAGATGCCGATGCAGTGGGCGGCGAAAGCGGCGATGGTCAGCGCGTGGAAAACCTCGTGGAACCCGAACCATCGCGGGTTCGGGTTGGGCCGTTTGAGGCCGTAGACGACGGCGCCGACCGTGTAGAGGGCGCCGCCGAGCACGAGGAACGTGACGACCGGCGCGCCGCCGGCCCGCCAGAATCCGGGTAGGTATAGCACGGCGACCCAGCCCAGCGCGATGTACACCGGCACGTACAGCCAGCGTGGGGCGCCGACCCACAGCACCCGGAAGGCGACGCCGGCCAGCGCGCCGGACCACACGATCCACAGCAGCGTCCGGGCTTGTCCCTCCGGCAGCAGGAGCACACAGAACGGCGTGTAGCTGCCGGCGATGATGAGGAAGATGTTGGCGTGGTCGAACCGCCGCAGCACCGCCCGGACGCGGTCGGCCCAGAGACCGCAGTGATACAGCGCGCTGATGCCGAACAGCAGCGCTGCCGACAGCGTGAAAAGGGCCAGAGCCAACCGGGTGCGGCTGTCGGGGGACAGCACGGTCAGCAGCCCTCCGGTGGCCACGGCGACGGGAAAGGTGGCGGCGTGCAGCCAGCCGCGAAGCCGCGGCTTGATCGCCGCGCTGAGGTGGTCCAGGCCGTGCTCGACCCGGTCCTCCAACTGATGCAGAGCGGCTTCCAGGCCGGCGTCCGCGCCGTCGCCGGTTTCTGCCCGCGAGGGGCCATCCATACTCACGGCACAGTGATACCCACCAGCGGACGGCAGACAACCCGCCGGCAGCGAGCATCGGTCCCGCGCGATGAGCCGCACGGTCACCCGAACAGCGCGCTGCCCCAGTGGTCGTCGGGTCCGGTGACTCCCGGCGGGCAGGCGAACAGCCCGCTGGAGACGTGCCGGAGGTATTCGTTCATCTCATCCCTCGCGGCGAGGCTGCGCTGGACCGGGATGAAGCCGGTGCGCGGGTCGCGCTGGTAGGCGATGAAGAACAGGCCGGCGTTGAGCCGGCCCAGCCCGTCGGAGCCGTCGACGAAGTTGTAGCCGCGGCGCAGCATGCGGGCGCCGTTGTTGGTGTCGGGGTGGGCGAGCCGGACGTGGGCGACCGGGGCGAGCAGCGGTTCGCCGTCGGCGCCGACCGAGGTGAAGTCGACGTCGTCGAACTCGTCCTGCCTGCCGAGCGGCGCGCCGGTGCCCTTGGTCCGCCCGACGATCATCTCCTGTTCGGTGAGCGAGGAACGGTCCCAGGTCTCGACGAGCATCCGGATCTTGCGGGTGACCAGGTAGGAGCCGCCGGTCATCCAGTCCGGGCCGTCGCCGGGCTGGACCCACAGGTGTTCGCGCAGCAGGTCGGTCTCTTCGGCCTTCAGATTGCGGGTGCCGTCCTTGAACCCGAACAGGTTGCGAGGGGTGGCCTGCCCGGTGGAGGTGGACGACGTGCGCCCGAAGCCCAGCTGGGACCAGCGGACGCTGACCGCGCCCATGCCGATGCGGGCGAGGTTGCGGATCGCGTGCACGGCGATCTGCGGGTCGTTCGAGCAGGCCTGGATGCCGATGTCGCCGTCGCAGAGCGCCGGGTCGAGGGTGTCGCCGGTGAAGCGGGGGAGTGCGGCGAGTGCTTCGGGCTGCCGCGCGGCGAGTCCGAAACGGTCCCGGCCGTCGGCGTCGCGGAACAGGGTGGGGCCGAAACCGATGGTGAGGGTGAGCGCGGACGGCGGCAGGCCGAGGGCTTCGCCGGTGTCGTCCGGCGGGGCTTCCGGGATGCCGCCGACCGCGCCGATCTCGCCGGCGTCGTGGCCGGCGGTCATCCGGGCGGCGGCCGCGGTCCAGTCCTTGAGCAGGCGGATCAGCCGGTCGCGGTCCTTGGTGATGACGTCGAAGGCGACGAAGTGCAGGCGGTCCTGGGCGGGGGTGACGATGCCGGCCTGGTGCGCGCCGGTGAACGTCACCGCGCCGGTGATCGGGTCGGGTGCCTGCCCGGTGCCGGTGGTGAGGTGGCGGGTGGCTGCGGCGGTGCCGGCGATCCCGGCGACGCCCGCGCCGGCGAGAGCGAGGGCACGCCGCCGTGAGACCTGCGCCATGGTCGCTCCTCAGGCCTTCTCGGCGACCACGGCGGCCACCTGGCTGACCGGCTCGGCGAGCGCGTTGATCGCGTCGGACAGCTCCTTCAGGTCGGCCTGGGAGAGGTCGGTGTGCAGCTTCCAGCCGTCGCCGGACCGGTGCTTGCCGAGGGTGGCGTCGACGTTGGCGAACTCGGTGTCGAGGGTCTTGACCAGCTCCGGGGCGCGTTCCTCCAGGACCGGCCGCAGCGACGCGATCGCCGCCTTGGACCCGTCGATGTTGGCGTTGAAGTCCCACAGGTCGGTGTGCGAGTAGCGGTCCTCCTCGCCGGTGATCTTGCCGGCGGCGACCTCGTCGAGCAGGGCCTTCGCGCCGTTGGCCAGCTGCAGCGGGGACAGCTTCTCGGCGTTCGCCTTCTGCACGACCTCCTTGACGTCGGTCAGCAGCTGGTCGGCGATCGGGCCGGACTTCGCGACGTCGCCGTCCACCCACAGGTCCTTCTCGATGCGGTGGAAGCCGCCGAACTTCAGGCCCTCCTCGGTGACCTCCTCGCGGCCGTCGATCCGCGGGTCCAGGTCGCCGAAGATCTCCGCCACCGGCTCGATGCGCTCCCAGTAGGTGCGGGCGATCGGGAAGAGCGCCTTGGCCTTGGGGATGTCACCGCTCTTGACGGCGGTGACGAACTCGCCGGTCTTCTCCTCCAGGGCGGCGGTCTGCGACTTCACGTACCGCGAGTAGCTCTCGGTCGCGGCCAGCAGCGCGGCGTCGTCGGCCAGCGGCGCGGCGGATCCGGAGACGGTGAGCGCGCCGCGGATGCCCTTGCCGATCATGCCGGGCTTGCAGGCCGTCTCATAGGTGCCGGCGGGCAGTTCGACGTGCAGGTTGCGGGACAGGCCGGGGGCGATGTTCTCCACCTCGGCCATCACCCGGTCGCCGGGGGCGTAGACGTAGAACTCGGTGACCTTCTGCCCGCCGTTGGTGACGGCGAAGACGCTGGTCCCGGCGTTCACCGAGGTCGTGGCGACCTCGCAGCTGCTGTCGGTGGCCTTGACCGCGATCGGGCCGCCGGCGGCCTCGGTCGTCCCGGTGTCGCCGGAACCGCACGCGGCGAGTGACACGCCGAGCGACCCGGCGGTCACGAGGGCGAGCAGACGGGGGGAAGTGCGCACGGTTATCTCCTAGGACGGTGACGCGGAAACAGGGGCCGGCTTGCGCCCGGGCTGACGGAGGAAGAGGAGGAGCACGGGTACGGCGTACGCGACCCAGGCGACGACCTCGAGGACACTGGCCGTCGGCGTGACGTTGACCATGCCGGTGAGCAGGGCGGTGTACCAGGCGGATGGGTCGAGCACGGTGCTGACGTCGTACGCCAGAGTGTTGAGTCCCGGCAGGACGCCGGATTCCTGGAGGTCGTGCACGCCGTACTTGAGGATGCCGGCGGCGACCAGGATGAGCAGGACCCCGGTGACGGAGAAGAAGGCGGTCAGGTTGATCCGGACCGCGGTGGCGTACATCAGCACACCGATGACGACGGCCGTGAGGATGCCGCCGAGCAGGGCGTAGAGCGGGGCGCCGTCGACGTCGGCGCCCTGCACCGCGGAGTAGAAGATCAGCGAGGTCTCGAGTCCTTCGCGGACGACCGCGAGGAAGGCCATCACGGCCACCGCGATCGACCCGAGGGCGAGGGCGTCGGTCAGTCTGCCGCGCAGGTCACCGGCGATCGAACGAGCGGCCCGCCGCATCCAGAAGATCATCCAGGTGACGAAGACGACGGCCAGGATCGAGGTGATCGCCTCGAAGAGTTCGCGCTGGTCGTACTCGCGCAGCAGGGTGGTGGAGGTGTAGCTGAGGAGCGCGCCGAAGCCGACGGACAATGCGACGGCCGCGGCGACGCCGGCCCAGACCTGGGGGAGCCGGTCCCTGCGGTCGGCCTTGACGAGGAACGCGACGAGGATGCTGACCACCAGCGTGGCCTCCAGCCCTTCGCGCAGGCCGATGAGGTAGGTGGCGAGCATGGTCCTCGTTTCTTATGGTTGCCTTACCTTGCTTCTACAGACTGTAGATTAGGGATGCCTTGCCTAACTGTCCAGGGTCCCCACGGTGTGCGAGACTGCGGTTTTGCCGGGAAGGGGCGGCGGTGTTCGATCACTTCATCTGGTCGGTGGTGGTCTGCCCCGTCGTCGTGACGGTGGCGATCCGCTGGCTCGCCGACCGGCTGCGACCCGAGTGCGCCGCGATCCTTCTCGTCACCTCGCTGGTGGCAACCGCGGTCGCCTGCCTGGTCACCCTGCTCACGTTCGCGCTCAAGGCCTTCGCGGAGCTGCCGGTCCTCGGCACGCTGCTGCACATCTCCGACGCGTATGTGCGGGCCGACACCGCCCACGAGCCATGGGTGTCCTGGCTGTCGCTCGGCATGCTGCTCATCGGCGTGGCCGGCGCCGCCCGGGTGTGGCGCACCCATCGCCGGGACTGGGACTTCGCCCGCCGCTACACCGCGCTACCGACCGTCGACGGGCGGATCGTCGTCCTCGACGACGACCGCGCCGAAGCCTTCGCCGTCCCCGGCCCCGACGCCCGGATCGTGGTCACCACCGGGATGCGCGCCGCCCTCGACGACGCCCAGTACTCCGCGCTGCTCGCGCACGAACGGGCCCACCTGGACGGGCGCCACCATCGCCTGGTGCTGCTGACCCGGCTGTCGGTTGCCGTCCACCCGGTCTTCCGCCTGCTCGTGCGCCCGCTCGACTATCTGATCGAGCGTGCCGCGGACGAGCGTGCCGCGGCCGAACTCGCCGACCGGCGCGTGGTCGCCCACGCCATCGGCGCCGCGGCGCTGGTGTCGAACGGCGCCTACAGCGGTGGCAGCCTGCGTATGACGCCGTCGCCGCGAGACCTGCGCCGGGCCGGCGCGGTGCCGCGGCGGGTGGCTTCACTGATCGCGCCACGCCGCGCCCGCTCGCTGCTACCGCTGGTCGTTCCGGCCGCAGTCGCGGCGTTCTCGGTGGTGTGGACCGCCGAGTGCGTGTACGACCTGGGTGAGCTGCTCAACGCGGCCCAGGTGTAGGGCCCGTCGTCAGTCGTCGTCGCTGAGCAGCCGGCGCAGCAGCTCCTCGTCGCCCGGTTGCAGCCCCGCGACGAACCGGCGCAACACCGAGGCCCGGTCCGTGCCGGCGCCCAGCGCGGCACTCATCCGGTCGGCGGCCACCGCGGCCTCATCGGTGAGCGGCGCATACCGGAACGCGCGTCCGTCCCGGTAACGCGCCGCCATGCCCTTGTCGTACATCCGGGTCAGGATCGTCACCACGGTGCTGTACGACAGCGGAGACGTCAGCCGGTCGCGGACCGCCCGCGGGGTGAGTGGCTCGGCCGCGGCGACGAGAACGCGGAGCACCTCCGATTCGAGCGCACCAGCCGGCCGGCGCGCGATGTTCTCGTCTTCGGGCGGCACCCGGGCAGCATAACGATCGCCGCCACGGTGGCCGCAGGGATCTGTACAAGGGGGAGTGTCCCGCCCGCGCGCGTCGCGGCGGTGAACGACGTCCTTGTCGTGCTCTCGCCCGCGGCCGACACCCACCGGACGCCGGTCGCTCTGCAGGGTGGCCCGCCGGATCCGACACCGCGCAGCATTTCCGGCTGCGCCTGTGGCCCCGCCCGAGCCCTTCAGCACCACTGGTGGTGCGTTCGTGGCCGGGCTGGGCCGACTATTTCTGATCACGGCCGCAGTGACCTCCCGGGATACGCGAGGTGTCCCGGGAGGTCAGCCGCGTCAGCCGCCGGCGGGCAACTCGGCGCCGTTCCGGTCGTACGCGGTGAGGTCGGTCAGGTTCGCGGGTGTCTGTCCCTGCGCGAAGTCGAACCAGAAGATCTGCATCTTGTCCGCCTTGCCGAAGCCCGTCCACGCCGTCCGGTGCGCTTCGACGATCGTGCCGGTGGCGGTGTTGCGAGCGGTGATCCTGGCAGCGTCGCCGACGTAGTAGCCGAACGTGGGCGTGGTACGGCCGTCGAGCAGCCGCCCCGCCTCGACTGCATGGAAACCCGGCTTCATCCGGCCCGCGCCTTGGTCGCCGGCGACGATCTCGATGCGGAAGTCGTCGATGGTGACGGTCTTCGTGTGCCCGAGGACCAGCGTGAGAGTGTTGTCCAGATCGTCCGGGTCGGTCGTCTCGACATAGATGATCCATTGACGGCCACCGACCCGCTGACCGGTTTCGACGACCTTGCCGAGGATGCCGGGCGCCGACGAGTTGTCAGCCGACGGCATCGGCCCCGGTGAGCCTGCGGTGCCCGGTGACTGGCCGGCCGCCGGGATCCCGCCTGCCGGACGGCTCAGGTCCCCCAGCTGGCTGCCGCCGACAAGCAGAGCGGCCACCGTGAGCGCGGACGCGCCGCCGACAGCGAAGCTGCGACGACGGCGCATCCGGCCGCCGGCGGTCAGCACGTGCGCGATGTCCAGGGGAGCGGGTTCGAAGTCCGGCGGCGAGTGCATCGCGTCCTTCAGTTCGTCCAGCTGCGTCACAGTCGTACTCCTGCTTCCGTCTCCAGGCGCAACGGCGGCACGGAGCCGGCCGTGATGCGAAGTTTTGCCAGGGCTCGCGAGTTGAGGCTCTTCACGGTGCCCGCCGACAGATCGAGTTCGCGGGCCACCTCCGCCTCGCTCGCATCGAAGAAGTGCCGCAGCACGACCACCGCCCGCTCCCGGGGCGACAGCGATTGCAACGCGCTGATCAGCCAGCGCCGCCTCGACACGACGTCGGCGACATCCTGCGCGGCGGGCGGTTCCGGCATGGTCTCGGTCGCGTACTCCCGCATCGGGCGGCGCCACTGGTCGGTGACCAGATTGGTGAGCACCGCGCGGGCGTACGCGTAGGGATCCGTGCGCTGGACCCGGCCCCACGCGGCGTACACCCGGACCAGGGTCGCCTGGGCCGCCTCCTCCGCCTGATGCCGATCGCCGGTCAGCAGGTACGCCGCGCGTTGCAGACGCGCCGAGTTCGCCTGCGCGAACGCGACGAAGTCGTCGTCACCGCGTTTCATACGAAGCCTCTGTCCGTTTCATGAGCACCAAGACGAGCGAAGCCTCTGTTCGGTTGCGCTCCCCACGACGAATCTTGACGCGTCCGCGGGACCCGGGCGGGACTTTGGTCCTGAGTGAGCGGGCCCTAGCTCTCTGCCCAGACCGAATCGATGATCGCAAACTGCTCCAGGACGCCCGAACGGGGCGTGCAAGGGCGAAGGAGTGACTGTGATGGTGAACGTGATCCGACGGTGGGGAGTAGCGCTCGCTGTCGCGGGTGCTGTCCTGCTCCGGCCGGCGCCGGCCTCCGCGCATGAGAAGTGGTTCGTCCCGGAGCCGGGCTCGTTCCCCACGGACTGGTCCTTCGTGATCCGGCCGGTGACGCTCACGCTGATCCTGGCGGTCGTGGCCGTGACGGTGGTGTGGCGGCTCGTCGCGGTGCGGTTCCTGCCGGCGCCCGAGTTGCGCGTCCTGAGCCGGGTCGGTGATCTCGTCCCGTACGTCCCTCGGCTGCTCGGCATCCACCTCGGCGTGTCGTTGCTGGCCGCGGCTGTGTCCGGCCACTTCCTCACCCGCGACCTGGACGCCGGCACCGTCGGGGTGGGCCCGGTTCTGCTGCTCGTCGAAGGGGCGCTGGGCATCTGGTTCATCTCCGGTGTCCGGCTTCGGCCGGCTGCGATCCTGCTGGCGGTGACCGGTCCGCTGGCGCTGTTGATGACCGGGCCGGTCGGCTTGTTGTCGGCCATGGATCTGCTGGGCGTAGCAGTGTTCCTCGCGTTCGTGCCGCCGTCGGACACGGCGTTCGGGCGGGTCGAGCCGGACGCGGCGGCGTTGCGCCGGGGGCTGCTGGCCCTGCGGCTGGGCGCCGGTGGCGCGCTCATCACTCTGGCCTTCGCGGAGAAGCTCGCCAACCCGGCGCTCGCCCGGGAGACTGTGCGGCTGTTTCCGCAGCTCGACGTCTTTCACGCGGTGGGGATCCATCTCCCGGCGGACACGTTCGTCGCTGTCGCCGGCGCCACCGAGCTGCTGTTCGGCCTGCTCGTCATCTCGGGTGCGCTGCCGCAGGTGGCTGTGCTGGTCGCCGGTGTCCCGTTCAACGCGACGCTGCTGCTCTTCGGCCAGACTGAGTTGCTGGGCCACCTCCCGGTGTACGGCATCTTCCTCACCCTGCTCGTTTACGGCTCGAACCCGCGGACCGCGGAGTTGGTTCGCCGGCTTCCTCCGCTGCGCGTCTCCCCGGTCCGTTTCAGCCGGACAACACCCCTGGCGCGCGTGGGCGCCGGGCACGGATAGGCAAAACGATGCCGATCGGTGCGGCGTCGTGACGGATCACGCCGGGCGTGGTCCTCCGGCGCTCGTGCCGGCGCGGCGATACTCGTGGGCCTCGGCCAGGATGAGGTAGCTGCTCGCGGTCCACGTGTAGGCGCGGTCGCGAAGGCCGGCGCCGGTCTCGGCGTCGAAGTTCTCGGCGAAGCCCGACTTCTCACACAAGACCCGGAAGCGTTCGCTGATCGCGTCGGCGAGAACCTCGTGGCCGCCTCGGCGCAGGCCGTCCTCGATCAGGACGGTCGACGGCGCCCAGATCGGACCGCGCCAGTAGCCGTCCGGGTCGTAGTGCGGGGAGTCGACCGGTTCGGTGGCCAGGCCGTTGCCGGTGAGATGCGTACGCAGGTCGGCGGTGATCTTTTCGCGGATGTCCTCCGGCAGTCCGGAGCCGAGTGCGATGGGCATCAGGTCGAGCAGGCTGGTGCTGCTGACGGCCCCGCCGTCAGCCGGGCGGCGGGCGAGGAACCGGGTGCCGCTCCACAGCCGGCCGAGCATCGCGCTGTTGACAGCGTGCGCGGTGGTCTTCCAGTGCTCGGCGTCCCCGGTCTCGCCGAGTTCGGTGGCGAGACCGGCCAGTTCGGTCATCTGGATGACGAGGAACGCGGCGAGGTCGGCGGTCTGCAGTACGCGTCCGTTGTCGAACGTGGTGGCGTTGTCCCAGCCGCTGTCGTTGCCGTGCTGGTAGTAGGGCAGATCGTGGCCGGGCACCCGGCGCTGGTCGAGCCAGAAGCGCGTCCACCGGCTCATCCGGTCGTACGCCTCCAGCAGTTGATCGTGATGGAGCGGTTGCGGCAGCAGCCGCCGCAGGTGGCGGAACGCCCAGCCGTGGATGGGCGGTTTGACGAAGTTGTAGAGGACCTCGGAGTGGGTCACCGAGTCGGGTAGCGCGCCGGTCGGGTCCTGATGGTCGAAGGGCAGCATGAACTGGTGCCAGGCCAGCTCGGGATCGCCCGCGGCGAGAGCGATCGCGTTGAAGCAGTGATCCCAGCTCCACACCTTGTCCATCCAGTGCTTGGACATGAGCACGGCGGGGCGGGCCAGGAAGCCGCCGGGCGCCACAGTGGCCGACCACATGACGTAGGCGGCGAGTTCGGCGGCCGGCGTCGCCGGGCTGCGCCACGGTGCGACCGCGTCGACGAACGAGCCGAACGCCGTCCGGGCCTCCGCGGCGACCTGATCGAACGGGATGCCGGCGCGGAACGAGGGGCGCGCGGTCGCATATTCCTCGATGGCGATCTCCCACCCGGATTCCTGGGGCAGATCCAGGTGGCGGTCGCCGGCGCCGAGGAGTTCCACGCCGCGGGCGCTGACCGGCTCGCCGGTGAGAACGGTGATCCGGTAGCGGCGGCCGGTCCCGTAGGAGGTGAAGACGTGGGCGCCGTCGGCCGGGTCGCGGTAGAGGTAGATGCCGGCGAACGGGGTGAGGGCGTGGGCCGCCGCGGCGATCCGGAGGCCCAGGCCGGTGCCGCGCAACCGGATCGTGTCGGCGTTCTGGTAGACCAGCTCGATCGTGCCGCCCTCGTGCCGCCAGGACAGCATGGCCGGAGTGGCGACGACGGCCGGTTCGGCGCGAACGCCGCCGTGGCGGGCTTCGAAGCGCAGCACCGGGTGCATGCCGGTCTGGTGGGAAACCAGGTGCAGATCCTCCGCGTAGTTCTTCTCGGCGATCACCGAGGAGATGTCGAACCAGGAGCCGCGGTAGCTGAACGGGATCTCCCGGATCGCGAAGGGTGCAACGGTCATGGGTGGTGGTCCTGCTTTCTGCATGCCTGACCCTAGTCCCGCTCGATCCGGTACCGGGCCACCGCGAAGTCGTTGATCCGGTCGGGTTCCGAGCTCGCCCAGCCCGATGCGAGCAGCCGGCTGCCGGGCTGGTGGGTCAGCGCACGCAGGAAGGCGCCGGCGCCGATGCTCGTCGACAGCGCCGCTGGAAACGTCACGGTTCTCGCTCACCGGCTGTTCCGCGTCCTGGTCAGGTCGTGGGCTGCGCTCCCGAAGCGCTGACGAGCCGGCCCGCCGCGTCTACGGGCGCGCCTCCGCGCTGCGTCTTGCGACCGGTTCTCGGTGGCCGTTTGTGGCCAACCGCGCCGCATCAGCGACATATGTCCCTAACGTCGGGCGGGTTCGGTACATCGACAAGGAGGTCGGTCATGACTCGAAGAACGGCCGGATGGAAGCAGGCGGTCGTCGCGCTGGCGGCGACCTGCGGCATGGTCCTGGGGACGACCGCCGCGGCCGGCGCGGCACCCGGTGCGGGCACGTTCTCGGCGCAGGCGCGCAGCGTCGGGTTGTCCAGCGCCGAGGCCCGTGAGTTGCAGTCGGCGGTGACTGCCGAGATCGCACGGGCCGGCGGCACCCAGGTGGCGCTCAACCGGATCGAGCGGCCCGGCGCGACGGTGTTGCTCCCGCTGCCCGGCGAGATCTACGCCCGCAACCTGGACGCGCCGGCCAGCCGGACCGCTGCGGGCAGACTCATGGCGGAACCCTGTCCGCGTCTCAACTTCTGTCAGTACAGCAACATCAACTTCCAGGGCATGGTGGAACAGCGGTCCTCCTGCGCCGACTACCGCAACCGCCTGACGTACGACGGTTCGTGGAAGAACAACCAGTCCAAGAACACGGTCACATATATGCGGGACAAGGCCGGGGTGATCCGGTACGGCACTCCCGGCGCCCCTTCCGAGGACAACGTCGCACCGTGGAACTGGGTCGGCTCCATCAAAGTCTGCTGACCGGTGCCGCGCACGGGCCTCCCTGACCAGAGGTGGCCCCTGCGCGCGTGCGTTCCGGCTGTGGACCGCCGACGATCATCTGATCTCCGAGCCGGTCGCCGGAGCGCCGGTCAGCAGCTCGAGGACGCCGGTTATCTGCAGTGTCATGAGCGGGATGCCTTGGACGTTCATGAGGTGGAACGACATGCCGCGCCGGGTGGCTTCCTCATATGCGTTCACGAGTGCCCGGATGCCCGACGAGTCACAGAAGGCCAGGTTCTTCGCATCGATGATGAGAGTCCGGGGCTCCGTGGTCCGCAAGGCGGTGCTCACCTGCTCGGCCAGGTGAGGAGTGGTGGACATGTCCAGCTCGCCGGTGAGGCTGAGCCGGGCCACCCCATCGGCATGGTGAGAAGCGATCTTCACGGTTACTCCCTACCGGTGCCGGTCTGGGTGGCCACGTCCTCGAGGTCCGGATAGAGCAGCAGCTCTGCCCGGACGCGTTTGCCGCCTTGGTGTGGCTCGACGTGCCAATGCCGCGTCAGCGCATCAACCAGCATCAGCCCGCGGCCGCCGCGCCCGTCGGGCTCTCTGCGGCGCGGAACGACCGAGGACCCGTCGGCGACGCAGACCACGACCTGGCTGTCGTACGCCTCGATGCTGAAGACCACGGACCCCGCACCGTGCTGAACCGCGTTGGTCACCAGCTCGCTGACGACGACGGCGGCGCCCGAGGCCCAGTCCTCGTCGGTATAACCCCAGACAGCGAGGACGGCGGCGACCGCCTTGCGAGTGGTACGCGGTGACTCGCGACTGATCGGTACATCGAATTGTGCAGTCAGGGTGGTCATCGGCCGTCCGGTTGCTCAGCGATGGGCGATGGCGGCAACAGGCGCACCGAAGAGGCCGCACCGAGGGATGCGCCGGCGGCAGCGCGCTTCTGTGCCCAGTGCCTCATAGCGGTGGCCCTCGGTTCGGTGACTGATGCCTCTCAGGCTAAATCGACGCACTAATCGACGCAACCTGGGGGTGCGTCTTGCACACATCGTTGAGCTTCGTTGTTGCTGTAGGCCCCGGTGGGGGTAAGAACGCAGCGGCGTACGAGTCGCGCACGGTGCGGGCTCGAACGACTGCAAAGGAGCAGACATGACTACCGGAACCGTGAAGTGGTTCAACGCTGACAAGGGCTTCGGCTTCATCGCCCCGGACGACGGCGGCGCCGACGTCTTCGCCCATTTCTCTGCGATCGCATCCAGCGGTTTCCGCAGCCTCGAGGAGAACCAGAAGGTGGAGTTCGACATCACCCAGGGCCAGAAGGGCCCGCAGGCGGAGAACATCCGCCCCCTCTGATCCAGGGTCGGGTCGGCGGCGCGCCTGGTTCGGTGGCCGCCGACCCTCGGCGCGTTGGTTCTCGACCAGCGACAACTCCGGCCGCCTGCCGTGCGGGCAGAGGTATGTCACAGCCCCCCGTCTGTGCGATCACACCCGCAGATCGCCATGCATACTTACCGCCGATCGTCGTACCCCGGTGCCGACGGTCACGTGAGGAACAGGGCGGAGAGGTCTCGGTGGGCGACGACATGACCGTGCACGGTCACACATCAGGCGGGGTCACGGGCACTGCGGTAGCCGACCCCGGATTGCGGCAGTTGCTGGCCGGGTTGACCGCTGTCCGTGACGGTGACTTCGGTACCCGACTGCCCGAGGACGGCGAAGGCCTCCTCGGCGAGATCGCCACCGTCTTCAACGGCATGGTGGACCAGCTGTCGTTGTTCACCTCCGAGGTCACCCGGGTGGCTCGGGAGGTCGGCACGGAGGGCCAGCTGGGCGGCCAGGCCGACGTGCCCGGCGTGTCCGGCACCTGGAAGGACCTCACCGACTCGGTCAACGCGATGGCCGGCAACCTGACCGACCAGGTCCGCGACATCGCCCAGGTCGCCACGGCCGTGGCCCGTGGTGATCTGTCTCAGAAGATCACCGTCGACGTACGCGGTGAGATCCTGGAGCTGAAGAACACGATCAACACGATGGTGGACGAGCTGTCGTCGTTCGCCGACGAGGTGACCCGGGTGGCCCGCGAGGTCGGCAGCGAAGGGCGTCTGGGCGGGCAGGCAGAGGTCCCGGGTGTCGCGGGTACCTGGCGTGACCTGACCGACTCGGTCAACTTCATGGCCGGCAACCTGACCAACCAGGTCCGTAACATCGCCCAGGTCACCACGGCGGTGGCCCGTGGTGACCTGTCCCAGAAGATCACTGTTGACGCCCGGGGTGAGATCCTCGAGCTGAAGAGCACCATCAACACGATGGTGGACCAGCTGTCGTCGTTCGCCGACGAGGTGACCCGGGTGGCCCGCGAGGTGGGCACCGACGGGCGTCTCGGCGGACAGGCCCAGGTCAGTGGCGTGGCCGGTACCTGGCGTGATCTGACCGACTCGGTCAACTTCATGGCCGGCAACCTGACCAACCAGGTGCGTTCCATCGCGCAGGTCGCCACGGCGGTGGCCCGTGGTGACCTGTCCCAGAAGATCACTGTTGACGCCCGGGGTGAGATCCTCGAGCTGAAGAGCACCATCAACACGATGGTGGACCAGCTGTCGTCGTTCGCCGACGAGGTGACCCGGGTGGCCCGCGAGGTGGGCACCGAAGGACGCCTCGGCGGGCAGGCGGACGTCAAAGGTGTCTCGGGAACGTGGAAGGATCTCACCGAGTCGGTCAACGTGATGGGTGACAACCTCACCGCGCAGGTGCGCAGCATCGCCGAGGTGACCACCGCCGTGGCCCGTGGCGATCTGACCCAGAAGATCCGCGTCGACGCCCGCGGTGAGATCCTCGAGCTCAAGGAGACCATCAACACGATGGTCGATCAGCTGTCGGCGTTCGCCGACGAGGTGACCCGGGTGGCCCGCGAGGTGGGCACCGAAGGACGCCTCGGCGGGCAGGCCCGTGTCCTCAACGTGGGCGGCACGTGGAAGGACCTCACCGACAACGTCAACGTGATGGCTACCAACCTGACCAACCAGGTGCGGTCGATCGCCCTGGTTGCCACGGCGGTGGCCCAGGGCGACCTGAGCCGCAAGATCACCGTTGAGGCGAAAGGTGAGGTCGCCGTGCTGGCGCAGACCATCAACACGATGGTCGACACCCTCAGCGCCTTCGCCGACGAGGTGACCCGGGTCGCCCGCGAGGTCGGCACCGAGGGTCAGCTCGGCGGCCAGGCCCGCGTGCCGAACGTGGCCGGCACCTGGAAGGACCTGACCGACAATGTCAACTCGATGGCCAACAACCTCACCGGCCAGGTCCGCAACATCGCGCAGGTGACCACCGCAGTCGCCCAGGGCGACCTGACCAAGAAGATCGACGTCGACGCCCGCGGCGAGATTCTGGAACTCAAGACCACCATCAACACGATGGTCGACCAGCTGTCCAGCTTCGCCGCCGAGGTGACCCGCGTGGCACGCGAAGTCGGCAGCGAGGGCCGCCTCGGCGGGCAGGCCGAGGTGGAAGGCGTTTCCGGTACGTGGAAACGGCTCACCGAGAATGTCAACGAGCTCGCCGGCAACCTGACCCGGCAGGTACGCGCCATCGCCGAGGTGACCAGCGCCGTGGCCACCGGCGACCTGACCCGCTCGATCACCGTGGACGCCTCGGGTGAGGTCGCCGAACTCAAGGACAACATCAACTTCATGGTGGAGTCGCTGCGCGAGACCACCCGGGCCAATCAGGAACAGGACTGGCTCAAGACCAACCTGGCCCGTATCTCCTCCCTGATGCAGGGCCACCGCGACCTCGAGGTGGTCGCCTCCCTGGTGATGAACGAGCTGGCACCCCTGGTCGGCGCCCAACTCGGCACCTTCCTGCTGGTCGACGAAACCACCGCGGGTACAGAACTGCGGGTGGTCGGCAGTTACGGGCACATCGGGGCCGGCAGGCGTTTCGCCCTCGGCGAGTCACTGGTGGGTCAGGCCGCCCTGGCGAAGCGCCGCATCGTCGTCAACGAGCTGCCCGCCGACTACTTCACCGTTTCCTCCAGCCTCGGCTCGGCCCGGCCTTTGCAGGTGGTGGTCCTGCCGATCGTGGTGGAGGACCAGACGCTCGGTGTCATCGAACTCGCCGGCATGACGGCCTTCACCGACGTGCATCACGACTTCCTGGACCAGTTGATGGAGACCATCGGCGTCAACGTGAACACCATGGTGGCCAATGCACGTACCGATGTGCTGCTCACGGAGTCCCAGCGGCTCGCCGCCGAACTGCAGGCCCGGTCGGAGGAACTGCAGGCACGGTCCGAGGAACTGCAGCGTTCCAACGCCGAACTGGAGGACAAGGCCACCCTGCTGGCCCGGCAGAACCGCGACATCGAGACCAAGAATTCCGAGATCGAGCAGGCCCGTCAGGAACTCGAGACCCGCGCCCAGCAACTCGCGCTGGCCTCCAAGTACAAGTCGGAATTCCTCGCCAACATGAGTCACGAGCTGCGCACACCCTTGAACTCGCTGCTGATCCTGGCACAGTTGCTGGCCCAGAACCCGACCCGCAACCTCTCCGCCAAGCAGGTCGAGTACGCGAACGTCATCCACTCCGCCGGCACCGACCTGCTGCAGTTGATCAACGACATCCTGGACCTGTCCAAGGTCGAGGCGGGCAAGATGGACATCGCGCCGGAGGCCTTCGAGCTCCGCAACCTCCTGGACTACGTCGAGGCGACGTTCCGTCCGCTGACCACCTCACGCGGCCTGGACTTCCAGGTGTCCACCTCCGCAGACGTGCCCACCGGACTGTTCACCGACGAGCAGCGCTTGCGCCAGGTCCTGCGCAACCTGCTGTCCAACGCGGTCAAGTTCACCGAAGAGGGCCACGTGCGGCTGCGGATCGAACGGGCACGGCGGGACGAGTTGTCGCCGGCCCTGGCCGAGCACGACACTGTGATCGCCTTCCGCGTGACCGATACCGGAATCGGTATCGCCGAACAGCAACTGACGGCCATTTTCGACGCGTTCCAGCAGGCCGACGGCACGACCAGCCGCCGATACGGCGGCACCGGGCTCGGCCTGTCGATCAGCCGCGAGATCGCCTGGCTGCTCGGCGGCGAGATCAGTGCCCACAGCACCCTCGGCGAGGGCAGCACCTTCACCCTTTACATGCCGGTCCAGCAGGTCACCGACACACCGCCTGCCTCGACCGAGACCTTCTCAAATCCGCCGGCGATGCCGTCGCATCCGGCGGAACTCGCCGCGCCCCGGCGCTTGCTGGTTGTCGAGAGCCATGCTGAAGGGCTGCTGACGTTGATCTCCCGAGGCGCGGCAGCGGCGCTGACCGATATGCACGGAGGGATCGACGTGGTGACCGCGACCGACCCCGACGCCGCGATCAACGAACTCAGGACACAGCCGTTCCACGCGGCCGTACTGGACCTCGCCATGCCGGCCGACCATGGTCCCGATTTTCTCAAAGCGCTGCACGACGAGGCCGAACTGCGTCATCTTCCGGTGCTCGTCTTCCGTAGCCAGCACGCGTCCCTCGGCAACGACACGCTGCTGCAGGCACTCGCGCAGATGCGGCCGTTGGAGTCGCTGGCGAGCTTGGACGAGTTGCGGGAACGTATCACCCTGCACCTGTCCACCGAGGCCGGCCGTCCTGTTCTGCCGCCGCCCATGCAGGTCGACACGGTAGTTGGCATGAGTGCGGTCGCGACAAGCCTCGCCGGCCGCAAGGTGCTGGTCGTCGACGACGACGCCCGCAACGTCTTCGCCCTGACGAACATTCTCGAACTGCACGGTATGGAGGTCATCTACGCCGAGAACGGCCGCAAGGGCATCGAGGTGTTGTCCCAGCACGATGACGTCGACCTGATTCTGATGGACGTCATGATGCCGGAGATGGACGGCTACGCCGCCACGGCGGCCATCCGCGCCATGCCGAGGTACGCACGCCTGCCCATCATCGCGGTCACTGCGAAGGCCATGCACGGCGATCGTGAGAAGAGCCTTTCCTCGGGCGCCAGCGACTATGTCACCAAACCCGTCGACGCCGAAGACCTGTTGACGTGCATCGAGCGCTGGCTGGCTCAAGACCAGGAGCCGTAAGCACCGAAGGCGGCTGACCGACCCATCTGCCGGGTGGCTTCACGGTTACCCGGTGGCCTCCTTTGCTTCAACTGCCCAGCGGGACCTTTCGCGTTGAGGCGTGGCGGGTCCGTCTACACACTGGCACTCGTGAGCGTCAGACAGGCCTACCTCGATTCGGCTGCCCTCGTGACCGCGTTCCTGCGGCATCCCGCCGTGGCGGATCGCTGGGACGGGCCGAGCGCGCTGGCGAAGCTGGGCGTCGGCGGTCTGACCGCTCATCTCGCCGGCCAGATCACTCAGGTGCCACTGGTGCTGGCCGCCCCGGTCGCGGACAGGTGCATCTCCCTGCGGGAGCACTTCGCCAGGTCGACATGGCTCGACGGTGACATCGACAGCGAGGTGAACACCTACATCCGCCGCACTGCCGAGCAGGAGGCGACCGCCGGCGCCCCGGCGGTGATCGGTGCCGCGGGGACCGCCTTGGCGCAGCTGCGACAGCGACTGCCGGCCGAGCCCCCGGAGCGGGTGATCCAGCTGCCGTGGGGACCGTGGGCCCTGTCGCTCGACGACTACCTCGTCACCCGGCTGCTGGAGTTGGTCGTGCATTGCGACGATCTGGCTGCCAGCATCGGCGCGGACAGCCCGACGTTCCCGCCCGCCTCGTTCGACACGGTGGTCGGCGTGCTCGGTCGCCTGGCGGCGCTCCGGCACGGTCAGGCGGCCCTGATCCGGGCGCTCAGCCGACGAGAGAGGGCCCCGAAGATCATCGCGGCGCTCTGAGCGGACGTCGTCCCGCCGGGCCCGTTCCCACGTAACCCCTCCCGCGCACGGCAAGTGTCGTAAGCCACCACAGCGAGCCTCATATCCGGGCATCCGGTTCCGATCGGACCGTCAGGATCTGCTGGTTCGGGAGTCAAAGTGCTGAGGTTCGTTCGTCAGGCGTGGTTCGTGTTCACCGCATTGAGCGTCTTGGTGATGGGTGCCTGCTTCCTGGCGCCCTGGGAGCCGGTCAAGACGGTCCTGACGGGGATGCTCGGCATCTCGGCGGTGGCGGCCACCATGGTGGGAGTGGCGCGGTACCGGCCGGCGGTGCGCTGGCCGTGGTACTGCATGGCGACCGGCTGGTTGCTGTTCGCCGCCGCTGACGTCATCTACTGGGTGCAGAGTTCGGTCCTGGGCCACGACGCCTTCCCGTCGATCGCGGACGCCTTCTACCTGAGTTCGTACCCGCTGTTGGCGGTCGCCCTGCTCGGGCTGGTGCGGGCCCGCCGGCCGGGCAAGGACCGGCCCGGCTTGCTGGACGCGCTGGTGTTGGCCACCGGCGGGGCGATGCTGTCGTGGGTGTTCCTGATGGAGCCGTACGTGCACGCCAGTGATCTGAGCGTTGCGGCTCGGGCGGTGTCTCTGGCTTACCCCGTGGCGGACCTGCTGCTCCTGGCGGTCCTGCTGCGGCTGACCACCGGACGCGGGGATCAACCGCCGGCGTATCGGCTCCTCGTGGCCGCCGTCGCTGCCATGCTGGCCGGCGACGTGGTCTACGGATTCATGGAGCTGACGACGGGTTACGACGCCGGGGACCCGATCGACGCGGCGTGGATGCTGATGTACGCCTTCGCCGGCGCAGCGGCCCTGCACCCGACGATGGCCGACATGTCACGGTTGGCGCCACCGGTTGCTGAGGGACCGATCGGTATCCGGCGACTGGTCGCTCTCGCCCTGGCGAGTTTGATGGCCCCCGCGGCGCTGGTCATCGAGTGGCTTCGCGGCACCGAGATCAATATTCCGGTGATCGTGTCGGGCTGTGTGGTCCTGTTCCTGCTGGTCATCGCCCGCCTGCACGGCTTGGTGGTGCTGCTGACCGACACCCTGCGGTCGACCGAGGTGCAGGCGAGCACCGACCAGCTGACCGGCCTGGCCAACCGTCGCCGCTTCCACACCTGCTGGCAGCAGTCCCTGACCGACGGAGTGGGACCGACCGCACTGCTTTACATCGACCTCGACGGCTTCAAGCCGGTCAACGACAAACTGGGTCATGACGCCGGTGACGCCGTCCTGCTCACCGTCGCTGACCGCCTGCGGGGCGTCGTCCGATCCGGCGACGTGGTCGCCCGCCTCGGCGGGGACGAGTTCGCGATCATCCTGCCCTGGACCGACGATGCTACCGCCGGCGCCATCGCTGAACGCATCGTCCGGGAGCTGGCGCAGCCGTTCGACCTCTCCGAGCGCCCGGTGTTCATCGGCGCCAGCATCGGTGTCATAACCGCGGCCCAGGGCGACAATCCGAATGCGCAACTACGCCGCGCCGACACCGCCATGTACGCCGCCAAGCGCGCGGGCCGCGGCCGGGTACACCACGGCTGACCTCGGGCGTACGCCTGCTCAGGGCCGACCCCACCGAACTGGTCTCGCCAACTAACCTGAGGGCATGTATCCCGGACCCGGCGAGCCGATCGTCGACCTGCGGCCGGCTGTGGGCGGGATCGACGCCCTGGCGCGTGATCTGCTCGGCACGCCGGCCACCGCCCGTCCTCGCATCATCGCCGTGGACGGTCGTGGCGGATCCGGTAAGTCGACGCTCGCCGGCCGGCTGCGTGACGCGATTCCCGGCGCGCAGGTCGTCCACACCGACGACATCGCGTGGTGGCATTCCCGTTTCGGCTGGGACGATCTCATGATCGACGGTGTCCTCGCTCCGCTGCACGCGAGACGTGACGTCCGGTACCAACCTCCGGCGTGGGCGCCGCGTGGGCGTACCGGATGGATCGAAGTGTCCGGCGCGGCGCCGGCGGTGATCGTCGAAGGGTGCGGCGCTTCGCGCCGGGAACTGATGCATCTGGTCGACGTGGCCGTCTGGGTGCAGTTCGACTTCGACGAGGCGAAACGCCGCGCTCTGCCGCGGGACATGGCCCTGCACGGCTTCGACGAGGCCGAGGCCGTGCGCAACTGGGACGAGTGGATGGTCGAGGAGATCCCGTTCTTCCTCGCCGACCGGCCGTGGGAGCGCGCCGGCCGTATCGTCGGGTACGACGCCGAGGGCACCTTGCTGACCGCCCGCCGCCCGGCTGACGCCGGGGGACGCACGCCTCCGCCCGGCATGTGACGGGGACCCGCAGTCCCGCGGCGGCCCGGTGGCCGAAAGGTACCGCTCGGCGGTCCCTGGTGCCACGCCGCTGAAATGGTCATGAACCGGTTTATGTGGACTCGGCGACCTGCCAATGATTTTTGGCGGAGGAATGGCCGCCGGGATGCCCGGCGAACAGTTCACAATCCTTGTCGTCGCGCGGCTGCGTGTCGCTCGTGTCGCGGACCGGGCACCACGTGTACGGGTTGATCTCGGACGCGCTGAGGGTCCACTGCACCCACCACATCGTCGTCTCGACCTGTTGGCCGAGCGCGGCATGAGACCCCTCATGACCCCGTTCGAGCTCACATCCCAGCTCGGACTGCAGGCTGGGCGCGGCTGCCGGGAGCCCACTGAAGAACGCCAGCTGCGTCGCGTCGAGCGTGATGCGGGCGGGGCAGATGCTCAGGTTCTCATCAGCAATCGACATGTCTCCATGGGTTCCCCCGGCGACTGGTCGACACACGCAACTGAACCGGTTTTTCTATCGCCATCCGTAGACCCCTGCGTCGAAACGATACAAATTCGAGGTGCTATCGAGCAGCCCTTACCCTGGGCCCATCCTGTCTGTGCCCCCGCGCCGCGATCGGAGAACGAGTGGACATGGTGAACATGGCCGGCCACGAACACCGGTACAGCCTCGGCGGCGGAGACTCCTGCATCGCCGGCGGCGACCAACCGGCCGGTTCCCGGTGAGCACGCTGGTCGCGCGATTCCTGGACGATCGGTTCCCCGGGCAGGAGGCGCGTTTGGTCGCGCTGCAGACGGACGTGATGACGGCGGCTCACGTCATCGCCGCCGGCGCAACAGCAGCTGCCGGGTCGCGGCAGGTGCTGTTGCAGCCGTTCGCCGACTCCGGGTTCGAGGCTGCACGGGAGGCGCTCCGCGCCACGGGGGGACGTCACACTGTTCCCGGGCCCAACCGTATCGGTGGCCTGCCCGCCCCTGCGCCATGACGTCGTGTCAGCTCCGGTGTCAGGGCGCGGAGGCCGCCCCATTGCCGGCCGGCGTCGGTCGCCGCGTTCCTGATGGGCCGCGACGTCGCCTTCCTCACCGGCTCCGACCTGCTCATCCACGGCGGCGTGATCGCCTCCGTCGTCGCCGGCCGCTTCCAGGTGCAGATGAGCTGACCGGGGTGTGCTGGTGGCTGCGCAGGGTTAAGAACCGACGCAGCGGCGGGTGTTTCTGCTGCGGACGGTCGACCCCAGTCACCGCGCCGAGCATGTTCTGCGTCCCTGGACAGTGCGGCTGGGGCTGCCGGTTCCCGTTGTTCGCCGCCGGCGTCACTTTCACCGGCGTGGGGAGCCTGTGTCGACGTGGCGCGGAGCGCAACATCGCCGCAGGCAAGCTACCGCTGGGCAACCAGCGTGAGGCTGCGACCCGTGGGCTACGAGCGACCGTGCATGCTTCGAAGGACCGCGTCCGGACCAGTTCCGTCCTGGTCAACAGTTGCATGCGTTGGTGGCGCATCGGCCACCCGGGGCACCGGCGCGCACGGTGGAGCGGCGCCGGTGCAGCCACCACATCCACAGCGCCAGGGCCACGAGGCCGCCCGCGGCGGCGAGCAGCGTCTTCTCGAGGACCGCGGCGCCTGCGCCGGTGAGCACCCCGGCGGCGACCACCAGCGGCAGGGCGCAGCAGGCGGCGCACGCCAGCGCGGCCAGCCCGCCGGTGACTTTGCTGCGCCACGGTGGTGCGTTGTCAATGCGGGTCGGCGGCGCGGCGGGCGGGCTCATGCGGGCTCTCCGGATGCTCGGGTGGTGCCGATGGTCAGGTACGGGATCGGGCAGTCGGCGCAGGTGCAGTTCGTCAGGCTGTCGCAGCGGGCATCGACGACCTCGGCGAGCGTGCCGCGGATCGCGGTCAGGTCGGCGATCCTCCGGTCGATCTCAGCGATCTTGTCGATCGCGCGTTGCCGCAGGTCTGCGCTCGGATGCCGGCGCCGCCCGGCGGCCAAGAGGTCCGCGACCTCGTCGAGGGTGAACCCGAGCCGCTGCGCCGCTTTGATCACGGTGATCAGAGCGACGGTGTCGGCCGGATAGAGGCGGTGCCCGCCGTTGGACCGGGTCGGTTCGGCGAGCAGGCCGCGGCGTTCGTAGTAGCGCAGCGTCTGGATGTTGACGCCGGCCCGGTCGGCGACCTCGCCGGTGCGCAACCCGTCCATCACGAGGCGCGGGTGGCCGAGACGGTGCCCGCCCGCCGGGCCAGCGAGGCGAGCACATCGGCATGCTGGGCGGGCACCTCGATGTCCAGGATCACGACCTCACCCTCCGGCATGGGCTCGGCGCCGACGGTGAAGCCGAAGAACGAGCAGCACTCGCTCTCGCGTGCGGTCAGATCCCGTACCGTGGCCGCCAGCCCGGCCGGGCCGGCCATCCGCAACCGCGCATGCGCCGCGTCCAGTTGATCCACCTGCCGTACCGCGGTGGCGAACAGGGCGTCGAACTCCGCCAGCCGCAACGGCTGCGCCGCCGTCGGCAGTGTGCAGGCGTCCGGAACCTCGAAAGACATACCGGTCTCCTCGAACAGGGCGCCGTCGGCGCCGTCCGTTCGACGGTAAGCCTGTACCGGGGTACCGGATGCAACCCGGCCGACGCTACAGAAATCTGTGCCCAGCCTTGGTGATACAGACGACCGATACGGCGTTTCCCGGCTCGCCGGGCCACGGCTCAGCCCGTGTGCTCTCGCGCAAGCTCGTCCCAGGTCAGTGGGATGCCCTCATCCCACTGCGCCGGCCAGCGGCCGAAGCGGCGTACTGCCGGCCTCGGCGCGACAGTCATTGCGCTTGCGAGGGTTACGGATGGCACCGGCCGCCTCCCGCTCGCTGCCGAAACCTTCGCGTTGCACCGGAGTCGTAGCCGGGGGCTGACTCAACGGGTGGTGTATCGCTGCCGAGGCTCGTTGTGGCCTTGCCAACGGCAACCCCCATCGGCGTAGGTTTGCAGTAAGGAGGGACCATGCCGGGGCGCATGACCATCAGCGAGCGCGAGGTTCACCTCATGCTGCGCCTGGCGCACACCGCCGCCGCCGAGGGCGAGGATCTCGCAGCGCCGCTCCCATGGTCGTTATTGGCCGGCCTGAAGGAGCTGATCGGCAGTGACGCCGTACAGCTGTGTCAGTTCGACGCGAAAACGCGGGTCGAAATGCTCTGCCAGGAGCTGACCGACCTTCATCCCACCGAAGCCGAACTCTCCGAAGGCGACGAAGCCTACGATGAATCGTTCTGGCTGCACTATTGGGACTCAGCACCCTGCTCCTATCCGGACTCTTCCGGCGACATCGAATCGGTCACCAAGGCGTCCGATTTCAGTACGGACCGCGAATTTCACAACAGCCCGATGTATGTCGACTACATCAAGCCCTTCGGTGGGGACCGGGAAATAATGCTGTGCCTGCCGAGTCGGCCCGGCCGTGTTCTGCGATTGCTGTTCTGGCGTGCACCCGGACGTGACTTCACCGAACGCGACCGGGCCATGCTCACTCTGCTGAGGCCCCACCTGTACGAGACGTACAAGCGCCGGAGACCCCCTGACAACGCGCTCTCGGTGCTCACCCCGCGACAGATCGAGCTACTCGAACTGGTCGCCGTCGGATACACCAACAGCCAGGTGGCCCGCCGGCTCTCGGTCAGCGAGGCGACCGTCCGTAAGCATCTGGAGAACGTCTTCGAACGTCTGCAGGTCGACAGCCGCACAGCAGCAGTCACCCGCGTACTCGGCGCCGACTCTCAAGCGCTCTGAACAGATGCCGGCACCACTGGTATGAGCCCTGTCTCCGCTGCACTGAACCGCAGCGGCAGACCCGCCCCTGGCGCACCTCTCGCGCCGGGAGACGGGTGGAGCACCTCCCGGCGCTCCACCCGTCGTTGCGGAGGGTCAGGGCAGTTCGCAGCCATCGCGCCGGTCGCGTGCATCAGTGCGGCAGGTGTCGGTGCCGGCCCCACCCGAGTTGCGATCGTTGCCGCGGATGCCATCCCGGCTGTCGAGCCTGTCATTGCCCGGACCGCCGGCGAGCCTGTCATTGCCCGGACCGCCGGCGAGCCTGTCATTGCCCGGACCGCCGGCGAGCGTGTCATTGCCTGTGCCGCCGGTCAGCGTGTCGGCGCCCGCGCCGCCACGCAGCGTGTCGTTTCCGCCGTTCCCGTGCAGAACATTGCGTTCGGCGATGCCGGTGAGGCGATCACCGGACCGGCCGCCCAGCACCCGCTCGACGTTCGGCCGGTTCTTGTCGCCCTCGCGCGCGGAGCCGTCATTTGCCACATTGTCGAGGCTGACGGTGACGGGGAGAGACCGGGCCGCGTATGTGATGGTGTCGAACCCAGGTCCGCCGGTGAACCGGTCGCTGCCGTCCCGGCTCGCCAGCGCCACCGCGATGTCGTCGCCCCGGCCGCCGTCCAGGCCGTCGTTGCCCTGGTTGCCGATGAGGGTGTCGGCCCCGGCCTGACCGTTAGCGCGTCGATGCCGGAGCCGCCGCGCAGCGTGTCATTGCCGGGCCCGCCGTTCTGAACCGAGCGGGTGCCGGTGTTGTTGGTTACCCGGTCCGCCCGGTTCCCGGCATTGATGTCGATGCGATTGACGCCGTTCGCCGAGCAGGTCACCACGTTCAACTGGGATTGAACGCAGCCCAGTCCTGCCACCGGACGGTCGCCGGTGTCGCTGATCGTGAAACGGTTGCCGGTCCGGCCGACCTGGATGTTGTTGGAGCGGTTGTCCTGAGCGTTGACGGTGATGACTCCGCCGGATCTGGTAACTCCGGTCGTTGCCCAGGCGGGTGCGACGAAAACCAGGGTGGGCACGGTGACGGCCACTGCGAGAGTGCCGAAGCGGAGCAGGCGGCGCCGGCGCATGGACGGGTTGGCGGGTTCGGTAGGTGGGCTGCTGACGCGGTTCGCTGTCGTGGTCATGCTGCCGACGGTCCTTGGTGCGGCAGCTCGATCGCCATCAGCGGATGCGCGAATTGACTCGCGCATCCGGAGCTGTTCCGGAGTCCCTCCGGCCACCACGGTCTCGATCACGCGTCGTCCCGGCTGACCCGACCGATCAACCTCTGGAGTGCTACTTCGTCATGACGGGGTCCGGCGTGGTGACTGTGCTGCGATCAGGGACCAGCAGCAGGATCGACAGCACCAGGACGCCGCCGAGACTGACCGCATGGCCGATTCTGTCGATCATCGGGAACATCTCCAGGTGCAGCATGTGCCACAGGAAGTGCTCGGCGTTGAAGATCAGCCAGGCGCCGCCGGCCATCCGCATCGCGGCGACAGTCGGGCGGCGCAGCGCGTAGACGCTGAGCACCAGCAGGGCGAGATAGAGGCCGCCGACGTCCCGGGTGAGATGTTCGTTGTACGGCCCGAGCGTCGACACCCAACGGCGACCCGGCAACGGAAAGTCGTTGTAGAAGGACGTCGGGAACAGGGCGGCCCAGATGCCGACGACGGCGGCCGAGGCCGCGAGAGTCGCGACGATCAGGCGTTTGGTTGCGAGGGTCATGCCGTTCAAGACGAACGGGCGCCGACCTTTGTGACGCCTCCGCTGATGACGGTCGTGTCAGCCGGAGGCGGTCAGGTACTCCAGCACGAGGTCGCCGATCATGGTCCGGTAGTGGTCCCGGCGGCCGGGGTCGAGCATGTCCCGTTTGAAGATCGCGTTGAAGGTGTACCGGTTGGCGGTCCGGAAGACGCAGAAAGCGCTGATCAGCATGTGGACGTCGATCGCGTCGACGTCGCCGCGGAACCGGCCGTCCGCCCGGCCGCGGTCGAGGATCCGGGTCAGCGCGTCCAGCGCCGGGTTGGCCAGGCCCGCCAGGATCTCGGACCGGGCGATGTGCCGGGCGTAGTGGATGTTCTCGATGCTGACCAGCCGGATGAAGTCCGGGTGTGACTCGTGGTGGTCGAACGTGAGAGCGGTGAGCTGCCGGATCGCCTCGGCCGGGTCGAGGTGTTCCACGTCGACCTGTTGTTCCAGGGCGCGGATCCCGGTGTACGCCTGTTCGAGCGCCGCGATGTACAGGTCTTCCTTGCCGCCGAAGTAGTAGTAGATCATCCGCTTGGTGGTGCGGGTCTTCGCCGCGATCTCGTCGACCCGGGCGCCGGCGAAGCCTTTGTCGGCGAACTCGCGGGCTGCGACGGCGAGGATCTCGGACCGGGTCCGCTCAGCGTCTCGCGCGGCGGGCGCCGATGGCGAGTCCGGCGTCTGCGTGGCCACATGGCCCCCCTTCGATCGAAGATTCACCTTAGCCAGGGGTTCGCGGCCCTTCCTCCTCCACCGCTCAGCGCGTATAACTAACTAACTAGTACATACATTGCGGCCGGCGGCAACGCCTGTGGTGCGGAAACCCTCGGCTGCGAACACCTTCCGTCGTCCCGTCGGGCGAAGCCATCGAGGAAGGCAGTGCACCATGCTCATCGTTGATCATGATGCTGCGCGGAGTCCGGCCGCCGCACCGTCCACCGGCCCCCACCTGACGATCGCCACCGCCTGTCTGTCCGGAACCCTGGAGGACAAGCTCGCGGCCGCCGCGGCAGCCGGCTTCCACGGGATCGAGATCTTCGAGAGCGACCTCATCGCGTCGGCCTGGTCGCCGGCGCGGGTGCGGCAGGAATGCGCACGCCGCGGCCTGACCATCGACCTCTACCAGCCGTTCCGCGACTTCGAGGCGGTCGCTCCCGACACCTTCCGGGCCAACCTGCGCCGCGCGGAACTCAAGCTCGGAGTCCTGGAACAACTCGGCGCCGCCACGATGCTGGTCGCGTCGTCGGAGTCGCCCGACGCCGTCGACGACGACGAACTGGCCGCCGGCCAACTGCGGGAGCTGGCCGAGCGGGCCGCGGCCCGCGGGTTGCGCATCGCGTACGAGCCGTTGGCCTGGGGCCGATTCGTGAACACGTACGCCCACGCGTGGCGGATCGTGCGGCGCGCCGACCATCCCGCCCTCGGCCTCTGCCTGGACAGCTTCCACGTCTTGTCCCGGGGCGACGACCCGGCCGGGATCCGGGTGGTGCCCGGCTCGAAGGTGTTCCATCTGCAGCTGGCCGACGCGCCCCGGTTGAAGATGGATGTGGTCGAGTGGAGCCGGCACCACCGGCTCTTCCCCGGCCTGGGCTCGTTCGACCTGACCGGTTTCGTGCGCCAGGTCCTGGCGACGGGCTATGCGGGCCCGCTCTCGCTCGAGGTGTTCAACGACGTCTACCGTCAAGCCGATCCCCGGCACGCCGCCATCGACGGGATGCGGTCGCTGCTCGCCCTGCAGGAGTCGGTCAGCGCCGCCGGCCCACCCGGTGCGCGGCGGCTGCGCGCGCCCGGCCTTCCGCCGGCGCCGCGTCTCGGCGGCCACATGTTCACCGAGCTGGCGGTCGACGACGTCTCCGGCCCGGTCGTCGCCCGCACCCTGACCGCCCTCGGCTTCACCCGGGCCGGGCAGCACCGTTCCAAGCCGGTGCAGCTGTGGCAGCAGGGCGCCGCCCGGATCCTGCTCAACTTCGCGCCGCAGCGGACGGTCGCGCCCGGAACGGCGGCGATCTGCGCCCTCGGTGTGGAGAGCACCGATCCCGCGAGCTCGGCGGAGCGCGCCGACCGGCTGTTGGCTCCGGTGCTGCCACGCGTGCGTCAGCCGGGGGAGGCGGACCTGAGCTCGGTGGCTGCTCCGGACGGAACGGCTGTCTTCTTCTGCCGGGCGGGTGCGGACGGCACCAGCTGGCTGGCCGACTTCGAGCCCACCGGCAATCAGACCCGCGCCGACGGCCTGGTGACCGGGACCGATCACATCGCTCTTACCGAGCCGATCGACGACTTCGATCAGGTCGCGCTCTTCTACCGGACGGTTCTGGGTCTGCACGCCGGCCAGACGACGGAACTCGCCGCACCCTTCGGCCTGCTGCGCAGCCGGTCTGCCACCGACACCGAGCACACTGTCCGGATCACGCTGAACACCGCGCCGCTGCGCCGCGGTTCCTGGGCGCCGGCCGTGCCGAGTCCGCAGCACGTCGCCTTCGCCAGTGACAACGTGATCGCCGCCGCTCAGGCGATGCGCGAACTCGGCGCGCCGGTGCTGCGCATCCCGCAGAACTATTACGACGACCTCGACGCCAGGCTCGCCCCACCGCCGGAGCTGCTGGCGACGTTGCGCGAGCACTCGATCCTCTACGACTGCGACGAGGGTGGGGAGTACCTGCACTTCTACACCGAGATGCTGGGCTCGCGGCTGTTCTTCGAGGTGGTGCAGCGCATCGGCGATTACGCCGGGTACGGCGCCGCGAGCAGCGCCCCGGTGCGGATGGCCGCCCACCGCCAACGTCGCCTGCGGCGCCTCAAGGACACCCCACAGCGGGGGTACGGTCGTGAGCACGACTATTCACTGGCCCACCTGACGGCGTTGAGTCTGTCCCCACCGGAACTGGTCGAGGCCGCCGCGGACGCCGGATACCGGTACGTGGGCCTGCGCCTGACCCGGGTGACGCCGGTCGAGCCGCACTATCCGCTGGCCACCGATCCCGCGTTGATGCGCACGACGAAGGTGCGCCTGGCGGCCACCGGGGTCGAGGTGCTCGACATCGAACTCGCCAGGATCGGCCCGGACGAGGATCCGCGTGACTTCCAGCGTTTCCTGGAGGCCGGTGCGGAACTCGGCGCGCGCCACGTCATCGTGCAGCTGCCCGATCCGGACCGCCATCGCAAGATCGACCGGTACGCCCAGTTGTGCCAGATGGCCCGTCCGCTCGGCCTCACCATGGATCTGGAGTTTCCGTCGTGGACCGAGACACCGGATCTCACCGAGGCGACCCGGGTCCTGCGGGCGGCCGATCAGCCGAACGCCGGCATCCTGATCGACCTGCTGCACTTCGCCCGCTCCGGTTCCGGCGTGGCCGATCTGCGGGAGCTGCCGGCCGCATGGTTCCACTTCGCTCACGTCTGTGACGCGCCGCCGGGAGTCCCGCCCACCAGGGAGGAACTCATCCACACCGCGCGGTTCGAACGTCTCTATCCCGGGGAGGGCGGCATCGACGTCGACGGGATCCTGGCAGCTTTGCCGGCCGGCATCCCGTACGCCCTGGAGATCCCCCGCGCCCAGCTGGTGGCGCAGATCGGCGCCAAGGAGCATGCCCGCCTGGCGATCGCCGCGGCACGCCGCCGCCTCGACGTTCCGGCGGACCGCGAGCCGGCCGACGCGGCCTAGCCGCACCGGCCGGTGTCAACGGCGGAAGGGGAGGGGCCCATGGTCGATGCGATGCCGCGGGCCGCCTCGATGGCACCGCTGTCAGGCGCCGTCGGTGAAGGTGGGCAGGATGGACGGCGGCATCGGGCCTTTGTTGCGGCGGCCCTGGCCGGTCTCCTCCCAGGCGTGGGCGAGGATGCCGACGCTGCGGCTCAGGACGAACAGGCCCCGGGCCAGGGGCGGCGGGAAGCCCAGTTCGGCGTAGACGACGGCGGTGCAGCCGTCGATGTTGATCGGCACCGGCCGGGGGCGGCCCGCGGCGAGAACCCGCTCGATCGCCTGGGCGGCGTGCAGATAGGAGCCGTCGACGACGCCGCCGGCGACGGCCTGTTCCACCTGAGCGAGCAGTGGATCCCGGCGGGGGTCGACGGTGTGGAACCGGTGCCCGAAGCCGGGCAGGTATTTCGAGTTGGCCCGCCACGCGCCGACGGTCGTCTCGGCGGCGGTGGCGAGGTCGGTGCCCTGCTGGTGCAGGCGCCGCACGTCGGCCAGCAGGGCCATGCACTGTTCACCGGCGCCGCCGTGCACGTCGCCCAGCAGGTTGACGCCGGTTGCCACGGCGTTGTTGAGGCCGATGCCGCAGGTCGCCGCCATGCGGGCCACCGCGATGGACGGCGCGTGCGGCCCGTGGTCCACCGACGAGACCAGGGCCGCCTCGAGCAGCCGTTCCTGACCCGGCGTGGCCGTCTCGCCGCGCAGCATGAGCCAAATGATCCCGGCGAAGCTGATCGCGCCGATCAGGTCCTGGACCGGGCGCCCGCGCAGGTCGATGCGGTTGGGCTCGACGCGCGAGACGCTCGTCGACCACCAGTCGGACACGTCGCGGACAGTGGGTTCCGGCCGATCCTGGCTCATGGCGCCGTCACCTCGTCCACGGTGGCTTTGAACTCGTTGTTGTGCTCGCCCAGCAGCGGTGGCGGCGTCCGGGGACGCAACGGCTCGCCGTTGACGAGCACCCCGTTGCCGGTGACCCGCAAGGTGCGGTCCGGGTCGCCCGGGAACTCCAGGTCGGTCAGGAAGCCACGGACCCTCAGCTGGTCCAGCTCCATCGCCTGCGGGACGGTGAGGATGCGGGCCGCCGGCACGCCGGCCGCCGACAGGGTGCGTTCCCACGCGAGGGCCGGACGGCTCCGCAGAGCTGCATTGATCTCGTCGTTGAGCGCGTGGCGGTGCCGTTTGCGCGCCTCCCGGTCGGCGAACCGCTCGTCGGTGACCAGGTCGGGGCGCTCGATGATCCGGCACAGGGTCGCGAACTGCTCCTGCCGGTTGGCGGCGATGTTGAGCGGCCCGTCCGCGGCGTGGAAGGTGCCCGACGGTGCGGCGGTGGCGTTCTGGTCGCCCATCGGCTCCGGCGGGACGCCGCTGACGAGGAAGTTCGACGCGGCCCATCCCATCGCGGACAGCGACGTCTCCAGCATGGAGACGTCCAGGCACACGCCTTTGCCGGTTCTCGCCCGCCCGGCCAGCGCGGCGGCGATCGTCATGGCGGCGACCAGGCCGCCGATGGTGTCGGAGACCGGGAAGCCGACCCGCAGCGGGGCGGTCTCCGGGGTGCCGGTGACGCTCATCATGCCGGACAGGCCCTGGATGATCTGGTCGTACGCGGGGGCCTGGCGCATCGGCCCGGTCTGCCCGAACCCGGAGATGGCGCAGTACACCAGGCGCGGATTGATCCGGTGCAGCACCTCGGGGCTGTATCCGATCCGGCTCAGCACCCCGGCCCGGAAGTTCTCCAGCAGGACGTCGGCGCCGCGGAGCAGATCCTCGAACGTCGCCCGGTCGGCGGTGTCCTTGAGGTCGAGTTCGACCGACTTCTTGCCCGCGTTCTGGGCGAGGAAGGAGGCGCCGATCGCCGCCTGGTTCAGGCCGGGCTCCGGACCCAGTCTGCGGGCCAGGTCCCCGTCGCCCGGCCTTTCTATCTTGACGACCTCCGCGCCGAGGAGCATCAGGTGATAGCTGCAGTACGGCCCGGCCAGGACGTTGGTCAAGTCCAAGACCCGGACGCCGTGTAGTGGTCGCTCGTCATCCATGAGACGTGCCCCTCGGTCGTCATCGGGCGAGAAGCCCGGCATGGCGGTCAGGCGGCGAATCAATGCGGCTTGCATGCCCCCGTAACTACTCCAGAACCAGGCATTGCCAGGGGACTTCGCGGCCCGTACGTTACACCTAGTCCACACAGTGGTCCATATGGTCTACCAAGCGGTCCACATGCTTATGGGTTCTCGCGGAGGAGTGGCGATGACTGACAGCCCGGGCGGTGCCGTCCCGGAGGAAGCGCCGAGCGTGGTCGGATGCCTGATCGCCGGCGAGTGGGTGACGGAGGGGCCGGGAGCCGACCGCGTCGGTCCCTGGACACGCGCCGTCGTCAGCTCAGCCCGCCAGGCCACCGACTCCGACGTCCAGGCCGCCCTGCGATATGCGCGTGGTGGCGCCAAGGCGGTCGCCCGGATGTCACCCGCGTCGCGCGCCGACGTCCTGGAACGCGCCGCAGCCGCTGCCCTCGCCCGGCGCGACGAGTTGGCCCGGCTGCTCGCTCTGGAGCTCGGCAAGCCGGTCAAGGACGGCCGCGGCGAGATCGACCGGGTGGCCGACACGTTCGCGGTCTCCGCCGCGGAGGCGCGCCGCATCGGCGGGGAGGTGCTGCCGGTGGCGGGCTGGGCCCGCGGGGTGGGCAACACGGCGCTGACCCACCGGGCCCCGGTGGGTGTCGCCCTGGCGATCACTCCGTTCAACGCCCCCGCCAACCTGCTCGCCCACAAGCTGGCCGCCTCCTTCGCGGCCGGCAACACGACGATCGTGAAGCCGCCGCCGCAGGCCCCGGCATCGTCGGCCGCGGTGGTGCGGCTGTTGCTCGACTGCGGGATGCCGCCCGAGGCGGTTCAGGTGCTGCACGGTGGTGGTCCGGTCGGTGCGGCACTGAGTTCCGCGCCGGAGGTCGGCGTCATCAGCTTCACCGGCAGCCCGGAGACGGGTGCCGCGGTGGCCCGGTCGGCCGGGGCCAAGCGGCTGGTCATGGAACTCGGCGGCAACGCCGCGACGATCGTCTGCGACGACGCGGACATCGCCGCGGCGGCTCGGGTCTGCGCCGCCACCGGCTACAGCAACTCCGGGCAGAGCTGCATCTCGGTGCAGCGCGTCTATGTCCACCGCAATCGGTACGAGGAGTTCCTCGACTCGTTCACCCGCGCGGTCGAGAAGCTCACGGTCGGCGATCCTCTCGACGCCGCCACCGACGTCGGCTCGATGGTCGACGACGACGCGGCCGAACGCGTCGTCTCCTGGGCGCGCGAGGCGGCTGCTGCCGGCGCGACCATCACCACCGGCGGCCGCCGCGACGGCGCCACGGTGATCCCGACGGTCGTGGCGTCCCCGCCGCCGGACGCCCGCCTGATCCGCGAGGAGGTGTTCGGCGCCGCCGTCGCGGTCCGGCCGTTCGACGACTTCGACGACGTGCTGTCCACCTGCAACGACAGCCGTTACGGCCTGCAGGCGGGGCTGTTCACCAACGACGTGCGCCGCATCGTCACCGCGTGGCGTGAGCTCGAGGTGGGCGGGCTGATCGTGAACGGCTCGTCGAACTACCGCCTCGACCACGTCCCGTTCGGCGGCGTCAAGGATTCCGGCTTCGGCCGCGAGGCCCCCCGCTGGATGATCGACGACTACACCGTCGTCAAGACCCTCGTGCTGCGCGGCATCTCCCTCTTCGGCGACCAGGAGGACGCCCGATGACCATCGAATCGGACGAGAAGACCGTGACCGCCGCCGAGGCGTTGGTCACCCAGCTCGAGTCGTACGGCGTCGAAGTCGTCTTCGGCACCTGCGGTCACACCAACATCGCCCTGCTCGACGCGATCGGGCGCAGCAGCATCAGGTTCGTCATCGCCCGCCACGAGCAGGCCGCCGCGCACGCCGCCGACGGGTACGCCCGGGCCAGTGGCCGCACCGGCGTGGTGCTCATGCATGTCGGCCCCGGCCTGACCAACGGGGTCACCGGGGTGCTCACCGCGGCTCTCGACTCGGTCCCGCTGGTGGCGATCGCCGGCGACATCCCGTCCTACTACCACGGCCGGCACCCGCATCAGGAGGTGAATCTGCACGCCGACGCCGACCAGACGGCCATCTACCGGCCGTTCGTCAAGCGGGCCTGGCAGGTGCACCGTGCCGCCGACCTGGCCCGGTTCACCGAACGCGCCTTCTGGACCGCGGCGTCCGGACGCCCGGGCGCGGTGCTGCTCAGCGTGCCGATGGACCACTTCTCCCGCCCGGTTCCGGCGGAGACCGGCAGCGCCTACCCGCTGGCCGTACCGCAACGCCCGGGCCTGCCCGCCGAGGTCGCGGACCGCATCGCCGACATGCTGCTCGCCGCCGGCAAGCCTCTCGTCTACGTCGGCGGTGGCCTGCGCCGAGGGCCCGGCCTGGACGCGTTGCGCTCGCTGGTCGAGCACCTCGACGTCCCGGTGGTGCACTCGCTGATGGCCAAGGGAACCCTGCCGGACAGCCACCCGCTGCTGCTCGGCATGCCGGGCTTCTGGGGCCTGGACATGACCAACGAATACACCCGGGAGGCCGACGTGGTGCTCGCCCTGGCCACCCGGTTCGCCGAGACCGACGCCAGCTCCTGGGACTCCCGCTACACCTGGAAGTTCCCGCCCGGCCGGCTGATCCAGATCGACATCGACCCGGCCGAGATCGGCCGCAACTATCCGGTCGACGTCGGCGCGGTCGCCGACGTCACGCACGCCGTCCAGGCCATCGATGCCGCCGTGCGCGCCCGCCAACCGCAACCCCGGCACCGGCCGGGGCTGCGGGAGGCCATCACGGCGACCCGCCGCACCCTGTTCACCGACAGCCGCGACCGCGGCACCAGTGACAACGTCCCGCTGCGCCCGGAACGCATACTCACCGACCTGCGGGCGATCCTGCCCGCCGACGCGGTGCTGGTCACCGATGTGGGCTGGAACAAGAACGGTGTCGCCCAGTGCTACGAACTGCCCGAGCAGGGACGGTTCATCACCCCGGGCGGCGCCTCGACGATGGGTTTCGGCCCGGCGGCGGCGGTCGGCGTCCAGATCGCCCGGCCCGAGCGCACGGTCGTCGCGCTGATCGGTGACGGTGGCATGAGCGCTCAGCTTCCGGCCCTGCCGATGGCCGTCGAGCAGGGTGCCCCGGTCATCTTCGTGGTCATGAACAACCGATCCCACGGCACCATCAGCGACCTGCAGGCGGCCAACTTCGGGCAGAGCTTCGGCTGTGACTTCACCGGTCCGGACGGCACGTCGTACAGCCCGGACTTCGCCGCTCTCGGCCGGGCCTGCGGCGCCGACGGCTACGCCGTGACCAGCGCCGGCGGCTTCGGCGACGCGCTGCGTGCCGCCCTCGCCGCGCGCCGGCCCGCGGTCATCGACGTGCCGATGGTCAACGAGCCGGTGCCGACGCCGGGGCACTGGAACATCAAGGACATCTACCAGGGAATCTTCGAATGAGCCCAGGACCTGGAAGGCGAGGCCGTCCATGGCGGAGCGGTTGTTCATCCTCAACGGTCCCAACCTCGACATGCTCGGCCGCCGGGAGCCGCACCTGTACGGCCGGGTGACGCTGGCCGCCATCGAGAGCAGATGCCGGACGGTCGCCGACGACCTCGACTTCGACCTGTTCTTCGCCCAGTCCAACGCCGAAGGGCAGCTCATCGACTGGGTGCACCAGGCATATGACGAGGCGGCCGCCGTCATCGTCAACCCGGCCGGGCTCTCCACCGGCTCCGTCGCCCTCTATGACGCGCTGCGGATGCTCGAGAAGCCGGTCGTCGAGGTGCACCTCACCAACGTGTTCGGCCGGGAACCGCTCTACCGCAACCTGCTGACCGCGGCCGCCGCGTGGGCACTGCTGGCCGGCTTCGGTGCGGAGGTCTACGAGATGGCCATCCGCGGCCTGGCCGCCCACCTGTGCGGAGGCGGCCGGCCGTGCGAATAGGGATCGTCGGCTGCGGCCGGATCGCGCGTAACCACCTGAGCGCCCTGCGCGGTGTCGAGGGCGTCGAGGTGGCCGCGGTCGCCGACGTCGACGCGGCGCGGGCTCGCGCCTTCGCCGCGGACCACGGCGTCGCCCGGTCCTTCGGCGACGTGGAGGATCTGCTCGCCGGCGGCCTCGACGCGGTCACCATCTGCACCCCGCACGCCGAGCACGAGGCCGGGGTGCTCGCGGCTGCCCGGCACGGCACCCACGTGCTCTGCGAGAAGCCCATCGCCCTGCGGGTCGAGCAGGCCGAACGGATGATCGCGGCCACCGCTGCCGCCGGGGTGCGCTTCGGGGTGCTGTTCCAGCGCCGGTTCTGGCCGGCGGCGGCGCGTATCCGTGCGGCGCTCGACGACGGGCGGATGGGCCTGCCGATCTGCGGTGGCGTCGTGGCCCGCCTCCACCGGGGCGCGGACTACTACCGGGCCGAGCCGTGGCGCGGTCGCCGCGCGACGGAGGGCGGCGGGGTCCTGATGACCCAGGTGATCCATCACATCGACCTGCTCCAGTGGTTCATGGGCGCCGCCAGGCGGGTGACCGGCCGTTGTGCCACGCTCGCCCACCAGAACATCGTCGACGTCGAGGACACCGCCGCCGCCATCATCGAGTTCGCCTCCGGGGCCGTCGCCACGGTTCAGGCCGGCACCACCTTCCAGCCCGGGCTCGGCGTGCAGGTGTGGGTCAGCGACGCGCACGGCCGTACGGCCGGTGTGATGGAATTCCCCGAGGGCGTCGGCTTCACCGACGTCCGGACCCTGCCCGGCGAGGAGGAGTTCGCCGGCGGGTACGCCGCCGGCCGGCCCTTCGACATTCCGCTGGCCGAGATCCACGACCACCTCGCGCCGTACCACGCCTCGCAGATCGCTGATTTCGTCGCGGCGCTGCGCGAGGACCGTGAGCCGGCCGTGACCGGCCGCGACGCGCTGCGATCACTGGCGATCGTCGAGGCCGTCTACGAGTCGTCGCGCACCGGTTCGGCCGTGGAGCTGCCGTCATGACCGCGGGGGAGTGGTCAGCCCCGCCCGCCGAAGGGCCGGTCGAAACCCCGCTCGGCCATCTGCTGAGCCATCTGCCGCAGGTCGGTCGCGAACTCGGTGACCAGCTCGGGGGTGAAGCGCACTGTCGGCCCGCTCAGCGCCAGCGCGGCGACGACAGCGCCCGACTGCCCGAGAATCGGCACGGCGACGGCCGACAGACCATCCTCGCGTTCGCCGTGACTCTCGCCGTACCCCTTGGCGGCCGTCTCGTCGATCCACCGGCGCATCGTCGCCGCGTGCTGGGGCCCGTGCGGCGACTGCCGGGCGATCCGCTCCAGCAGCGCCGCGGTGGCGTCGCGCAGCAGGACCTTGGACGAGGCGCCCGCCCACATCGGCAGCTCGTCACCGACCTGCACGACGTGCCGCAGCGGCTGAGGGCTTTCCTGCTGGGCGACGCACACCCGGTAGATGTCGCGGACCACGTACAGATTCACGGTCTCGCGCCGGCGCGCGGCCAGCTCGCGCATCCCGCGCTGCGTCTCCGGCGGCAGCTCCCAGCTGCGCCGGGCCAGATGCGCCCACCGCCAGAGTCCGGGCCCCGCCATGTATCCGCCGCCGGTGGCCCACAGCAGGCCGCTCTGTTCCAGCGTCGACACCAGCCGCAGCACGGTGGTCTTGGCCAGACCGGTCTCTTCCACGATCTCCCGGACCGAGACCCGGGGCCGCTCGTCGGTCAGCAGGCCGAGGATGCCCAGCGCGCGCTGAACGCTGCGCACGCCTTGCTGATCGGCGGCCTCCGCCGCGGACGGCTTGGCCGCGGAATTGCGGGTGGCGGGCGCGTCCACGAATCTGCACTCTCCTCGTGTCCAGGGAAGGGTCCGCTGACCATCCTTCCCGCATCGCCACGATTCTCGCCTCCGGGGCTCGCCTTTCACAGATCCGTAACGGTCGCGACTCCAGCCCTTGCCAGGAACGGGGGCCGCCCGTACCTTACACGTAGTCCACGTAGCGGTCCAGTTGGTCCGACTAGCGGTCAATGTGGTGAGGGCGTGCCCGAGGACGGTCGCCCGAACCACCAGATCCGACGGCGCCCCGGGCGGCTCGTGACGGTCGATTCCGGTCACCGCCGTGGCGGCACCCGCGGCACCTCGTGTCGCGACAGACATACATCTGAGAGCGAGGGCGCATTGTTGACCACCCCGTCCCGTACCGCCGTCGGTGCGGAGCATGTGCCGGGAGCGATGGCCGATGACCGCTGACCCCGTCGCCTCGGCGGCCGACCTGGATCCTGAGCCGGACGGACGGTGGCGTGCGCCGAGAGTTCTGCGCACCTGGGCGGCGATCGAACTCTGGATCGCCTGTGTTGCCGTGATGACGATCTTTCTCTGCGTGCTCTGGCAGGTGATCAGCCGGTACGTGCCGGCGTTGAACTGGCAGGGCGTGAGCGAGTTGGCCAACTACTCGCTGATCGTGCTGACCTTCATCACGGTGGGTTATCTGGTCGGCAACAACGGCCACATCACCATCCAGATCATCGACTACGTCGCCAAGGGGCGGTTCCTGACGGTCGTGAAGGCGGTTTCCGCGGCCTGCACCGCGGCGATCTGCGCGCTGATGGTGTGGGAGGCGTACGAGTTGATCCGGGCGTACCCGGATCGGCGGACCGCTGCCCTCGAGATCCCCCTCTGGATCCTGTACGCCGTTCCGCTGGCCGGCTTTCTGTCCGGCGCCGTGCGAGCGGTCGTCCGCATCTTTCTGGCCGGCCGGCCGGACGAGTTCTTCGACTCGGCGGAGGCTCGATGATTCTCGAACTGTGGATGGTGGGCGCGGTCATCACGGTGCTGCTGCTCATCCGGGTGCCGGTCGGGCTCGCCTTCATCGGCCCCTGCCTGTGGTGGGCCCTCGCCGACGGCAGCTCCAGCGGGTTCGCCCTGAAGACCACCTTCGACGGTCTCAACAGCTTTCCGCTGCTTGCCGTGCCGCTGTTCATCCTGGTCGGCGTGATGGCGAACCGGCTCGGCATCGCTGACCGGCTCTACGACTTCTGCCTGGCGGTGCTGGGCCGGATCCGGGGCAACCTCGCGTACGTCAACATCGGCACCGCGGTCGGCTTCTCCTGGATGAGCGGCTCAGCCCTCGCCGATGTCGCGGGCCTGGGGAAGATCGAGGTCCCGCACATGGTGAAGGCCGGCTACCCGTACCGTTTCGCCGCCGGCCTGACCGCGTCGTCGTCGCTCATCAGCCCGGTGATGCCGCCGAGCATCCCCGCGGTGATCTACGCCGCGACCGCGGCGGTCTCCACCGGGGCACTGTTCGCCGCGTCCATCGTGCCGGCGCTGCTGATGGCGGTGGGCCTCTGTGTTTACGTGTTCATCTGGACCGCGCGCCGCCCCGACGTGACCTCCGTGCCGTTCGACCGCTCGCGGTTGCGCAGCGCGGCGATCGGCACCATCGGGCCCGCGTTCGTCCCGGTCATCCTGCTCGGTGGCATTCTGTCGGGCACCTTCACCCCGACCGAGGCCGCGTCGGTCGCCGTACTGCTGATGATCGTGCTCGGGTTGATCTATCGCACGCTGACGCCGCGGGTGATGCTCCAGTCGCTGCGCGAGACGGCTGTCATCACCGGTGGCATCGGGCTGATCCTGGGCTCGGCCGCGCTCCTGGGTCTGATCCTGACCCGGGCACACGTCTCGCGCGACGTGGCGGAGCTGGTGACGTCGGTGTCCAGCGAGCCCTGGGCCTTCATGATCATGATCAATCTCGTCCTGCTGGTCCTCGGCACGGTGGTCGACGCGACGGCCGCCATCCTCGTGCTCGTGCCGGTGCTGCTGCCCGTGGCCATGAGCCTCGGTGTAGACCCTGTCTACTTCGGCGTCGTCATGATCATCAACCTGATGATCGGGCTGCTCACGCCGCCGGTCGGCAGCGTCCTGTTCGTCACCGCCTCGGTAACGGGGCAACCGGTCGAAGAGGTGTTCCGCGGGATCATCCCGTTCCTGGTTCCCCTTGTCGCCGTGCTGGTCCTGGTCACGGCACTGCCCGGCCTCGTGCTGTGGCTACCCCGGCTCCTCGGATTCTGACCGCCTCGCCGCCTATCCAAAGGGAGACACCATGCGCCAACGTCCAGTTGGGTGGCGCCGAATCACCGCGGCGCTCGCCCTGCCCCTGTCCATCGTTCTCGCAGCGGGGTGCTCCACGTCGAGCAACACCCCCGCTGCCGAGGGCGAGAACCCCACTCTGACGCTCAAGATCGGTAGCTCGCAGCCCGAGACGCAACCGAACTTCTACTGCGGGATGAAGCTGCTCAAGGAACGGGTCGAGGCACAGAACCTCGGCCTCACGATCGACATGTTCCCGAACAGCCAGCTCGGCCCGGACGCTGAACGATTCGCCAGCGTGCAGACCGGCGACATCGACATCGACCTGCAGGGCGGCTCCGCCATGTCCACCGCCTTCCCGCAGATCGGGGTGGCCGACGCGGCGTACGCGTTCAACGACATCGACCACTTCTTCACCTGGGTCGACCAGAACGGCAAGGACTTCTTCGCCGAGTTCAACACGGCCACCGACACCACCATCGTGGACGCCTGGTACTTCGGCATGCGCACGTTCACCGCTACGAAGCCGATCCGTGAGCCGGAGGACCTCGCCGGTCTGAAGATCCGGTTCCCGAATACTCCGCAGTTCCTGGCGAACGCCGAGGCCCTCGGCGCGAACGCGGTCGCCATCGCCGTCGAGGAGCTCTATCTGGCTCTGCAGCAGGGGGTGGCCCAAGGGCAGGAGAACCCGGTGGTGGCCACCCACGCGCAGAAGTTCGACGAGATCCTCAAGGTCGCCAGCCTCACCAACCACCAGGTCGGCGCGCACTACGTGGTGGTTTCCGACAAGACTCTCGAGAAGATGAGTCAGCCGCAGAAGGACGCGCTGTTCAAGGCCATTCACGACATCCGGGCCGAGAACCGCAAATGCGTCGACGACGAGACAGAGAAGGTCCTCGACGGATGGCGTAACGACTCCACCCGTACCGTGGTGGAGATCGACCAGGTCGACCGGGAGGCTTTCATCAAGAAGGCGGAAGCCTTCTTCACCACCCACTTCAAGGGCAAGGATCTGGAGCTCTACAAGAGCATCCGGGCCTCGGCCTGAACGGGGGACGGGGCCGGCGATCCGCCGGCCCCGTCAGTTCCGGGGGCCTCGGGATCAGAGCCGCTTCTTGTCCCACGGGCGCCGGAACGCGGAACGGCTGTAATACCGCACGACGGTGCCGTCGCGGTCGGTCTCGATGCTGTAGTGCTTGAGGAAGTCCCACAGCAACGGTGACTCCTCGGGCATCGTGTTGTGCGAGCGGTACAGGTTCTTGGACAGCTTCAGGACCGGGACGGCGGTGCGGTCGTCGCGCCAGGTCCAGGTCTGGAAACGGTCGTGCCAGCCGTGGCGTCTGCCGGCGACGGTGTCCACGTCGGCGAGCCTGAGCCCGTTGGCACGCAGGTGATACTGCGCCCAGCTGTCGAGTGAGTTCTGGGTGTCGTCCCACAGGTCACCGTCGAGGAAGCCGAGGTCGCCGTACCCGTAGATCTGATAGTTGGGGATCGGCCGGCCGCTGGCCGGCACCGGGACGCCGTCGATGCCGACCGTGCCCGCGGCGTCGGGGGCGGTGGTGAACGACGTCGAGGCGACCGCGGCGAAGTACTCCGGGTACGCGATCGCGAAGTTCTGGGTCACCGCGCTGCCGGCGGACTGACCGGTGGAGTAGAACCGCGTCGGGTCGACTCCGAACTCGTCGGTGACCAGGTCGCGCAGCTGCCGGAAGAAGGCGTGCGAGTCGCGGTGGCTGACCGAGACGGAGCTGGCACTGTACTGCTCGCCGATGACCACCAGGACGCATCCTTCGCGTTCGGCGACCTTCCACCACTGGGCGGCGTCGAAGAACACCTTGGCGGTCTGGCTGTTGCCCGGCCAGACGAAGACGACCGGCGCCCGGTCGCGCCACAACCGGCGGGCGGAGCGGGGCACGTGGATCAGGTACTCCCGCGGGAAGCCCTCGACCATCATCGTGCGCACCTCGACGCCCAGCTTCGCGTAGTCCGCGCGTTCGAAGAGCTGGTTGCCGTACGCGAAGAAGTTCTCGTACCGGGTGTAGCGGGTCAGGAACTCGACGATGCGGTGCGTGTTCGCCGGGCGGTGCTGGACGGCCACCTGGGAGATCGGGCCGGCGTACGACGTCATCCACCGGCCGGAGTCGCGGCGCTGCGCGTACACGGTCCCGAGGGTCCGGTCTTTCCGGCCGCGGTGCCCGGTGTCGTTGGCGCGCTTCCAGTACGACAGGCCGGCGTCGATCGAGTCCCGGTCGGGGGAGATGTACCAGGTGGGCAGGACCGTCTCGTCGTACCTGATCAGGTCGAAGCCGTCGGGAAACTCGACCGGGGTGTAGCTGCCCTCGGTCTGGCCGCCGAACTCGCGGCCGGCATAGGAGTTCAGGAAGTCCGCCCCGAGGCCCGGCGAGTCGACGTACACCTGGCTGATCACTCGCAACGGGTGCGCCACCGCCCACGCCTCCAGGGCCGGGGCGCCGAGGCCGTACCCGACGAGGTAGTGCAGTCCGAAGATCGAGAAATACCGGTTGGCCTGGAAGAAGGCCATCGCGGCCTCGACGTAGGCGGCTTCCTGCGCGACGCCGCCCCAGCCGCCCGGGCCGGGCTCCAGAACGAACAGGCCCTCCGCGCGCCGGTCGGCGACACCGGCCCAGCCCTTTCGTCGCAGGAATTCGCCGGTATCGACGCCGTCGGGAACCGCGATCACCGTGAAGTAGGAGCGGATCGGCGTCTCGGGGGAGATGTACACCTTCGCCGTCCGCGCCGTTCCCGCCACGTCGAAGGACTTCGTCCAGTAACCCGTCATCTCCCGCGGCAGCTTGCTGGCGCGGGAATAGTCGTACGCCGGGAACGGGCGGCCGTCGAGCGGTCGCGGTTCACCGAGCGGGTCGCGGGCCGGCCCGGCCGAGGGTGCGCCGGCGGCCGGCCCGGCCGAGGGTGCGCCGGCGGCCGGCCCGGCAGCTGTCTGGCCCGCCAGAGTCGCGGTCACCGCGAGGGCGGCGGTTCCCCGGAGCAGGCGGCGTCGATCTATCGTACTCATGGCGATGGTCCTTTCGCCGGTGATGGCCGAGCCCGGTGCGGCAGGCGTGCTGCCGCACCGGGCTCGGTGTTCGGGGCCTTATTTGCGGATCCGCACGGTCGCCGTCGAGGTGAGCTGGTGCTGCTTCCCGTCGTGCAGGAAGTTCGCCACCAGGGTCAACGGCACCGCGTCGCCCTGCGGCACGTTGTTGTCGAGGCCGGCCTTGTCGAACACCACGACCAACGTGCGCCCGATCGTTGTCGCCTTCCTGGCTTTGACGGGCGTCCGTGACAGCGGCGTGCGCAGCTCGACGTCACCGTCGAGCCGGTAGCCGGCCGGAAGGCTCAGCGTCGCCGTCGCCACGCCGCGCACCGCGGTGAAGATCCCGGTCCGCGAGCCGAGGTCGATGGTCGACGGGACGAACCGCAACGCGCCCGGCAGGTCCCGCGGTGCCGGGTACACCTCGATCTTGCCGGTCGGCCGTGGGTCGGTGCAGTCGTTGAAGTAGTACTCACCGGCACGGTCGAACGTGAACTCGGAGCGCTCCCCGGGGTCCAGCCGGGCGTTGAAGAGGCCTTCGAAGTACTGGGTGGCGCAGTGCGGCCGTTGGTTGGGGAAATTCGGGAAGGTCTCCGCCCCCGGGTTGAGGAAGGTCACGGTGGTCCCGACCGGCACCCGCAGGTGCGTCGGGGCCATGCCGGCCTGTGAGGTGCTGTCCCGCGCGGTGGCGGTGTCCGTCGTGCGGTCCTGACGGCCCAGGTAGACGGTGTTGTTCACCGTCGCTCCCTCGACCGGAGCGCCTTGGACGGGACGGCGGATCGTCAGGGGAGCGGTGTCCGGCCCCTCCTGGCTACCCGACTCGGTCGTGTAGGTGCCGCCGAGCTTGAACGCCCACAAGGAGTCGCCCTGCGTCACCGAGCCGCCGTACGGGTTCGTGGAGCCGGCGGCGAGGACGGCGACGTACTGTTCGCCGTCGACCTCGTAGGTGATCGGGGCGCCGGCGATGCCGGACCCGGTCTGGAACTCCCACAACACGTCGCCGTCGCGGGCGTCCATCGCCAGCAGGCGACCGTCGATCTGGCCCGCGAACAGCAGGTCGGCCGCGGTCGTCAGCGGGCCCTGGCCGTGCGACATGTCCGTGCCGAGGTGGTTGCGCCACCTCACCTTGCCGGTCGAGGCGTCGTAGGCGAGGATGCCGCCGGTCTGGTACTGGCCGATCGCCCGCTGCCCGTTGGCCGCGGCGCCGTTCCAGTGCGCCACCGGGTTGGTGCCGTACGGGAAGTACACCATGTTGGTGCTGTGGCTGTAGGAGTTGTTCGACCAGTCGCCGCCGCCGTTCTGGCTGGTGGTCGAGAGGATCGGCAGGTTCCACTGCGGGTCGTACATGCAGCCGCGGCGGTGGTCCGAGGGATGGCCGGGCGGGTACGTCAGGAACGGTTCGTCCGCCGCGACGTAACTGTCCGGGTTGAACACCAGGTTGCCGTCCGCGTCGGGTTGGTAGCCGTTGTAGTTCGGCACGGCCCGCCACGGGTCACCCGGGACGTTGCGCGGGTCCAGCTTCTGCCAGACGACGCATTCGGGCAGCAGGCGCTGCGCCGGGAACGGCTGGGTCTCGGCGTTGTGCTGCCGGGAGTCCTGGATCATCGGTTTGCCGACGACCGGAAGCACGGGCTTGCCGGTGGTCCGATCGAGCACGAACTGGTGCCCCGACTTGCTGCCGTAGAACACCACCTTGCGCTTCTGGCCGTTGATCCTGATGTCGGCCAGGGTCGGCGGATGGACGTTGTCCATGTCCCACACGTCGTGCCGGATCGACTGGTAGTGCCACTTGTACGCGCCGGTCCTCATGTCGACCGCGACCATGGTGGTGGAGAACAGGTTGTCGCCCGGGCGCTGCGAGCCGTCCTGCGAGCTGCGGCAGCTGCGCGGGTTGCCGAAGGTCATGTAGTAGAGGCCGAGGCCGGGGTCGACCGCGCCGTGCATCCACGGGGTGGCGCCGCCCTCCAGGTTGCACTGGGTGCCGTCGGGCAGGACGGGCCCCCACGTGGCGCCGGCGTCGACAGAGTCGCCGTTGACGTCGGTGTAGATGGCGCCGCGATCCGGTCCGCCGAAGAAGTGCCACAGGTAGCCGCCGTCGCTGGCGCGGACCGCGACGACCGCGGCGCGGTCGCCGTTGGCCGCGTGGGCATAGACGATGCCGTCGTTGTACACGGTCGCGACCCGGTCGATGTTGCCCAGGTCGACTCCGGCCTGAACCGCCGGTTGTACGACCCAGACCTGTTCACCGGTGTCCTTGTCGAGGGCGACGATGCGGTCACCGTCGGCGAGGGTGTAGATCTTGCCCTGGCCGATGGAGACGCCGCGCCGGGTGTCCGCGGTGTCGAAGCCCTCCGGTGCCCACTTCCATCTGGGCGCACCGGTCGCGCCGTCGACGGCGATCACTTCGCCGCCGGGCGTGTCGAGGTAGATGACCCCGTCGGCCGCGATGGGTGTGGTCTGCTGGCCCACGTCGTCGCCGGCCGGCGCGACCGCCGAGACGTGTGTGCGCCAGGCCGGCCCGAGTTTGTCGAGGTTGCGCCGGGAGATCTGCCGGAGGCCGGAGTAGTGCTGGTTCGCGAGGTTGCCGCCGACGGCCGGCGTGTCCGCCCCGGTCGGCTCCAACCCTGGCGGCTCTTCGTGCTCGACGCCGTGTCGCGGGGCTCCGGCGACGGCCGCCGACGGTCCCACGGCGACAGCGACGGCCAAAAAGATCGGTGCGAGAGTACGTGGTTTCATCGATCGCCTTCCGCTGTGGCTACTTGCGTTTGGCCGGGGTGCAGAACGGCTCGAGGCCCATGGCGGACTTGATGCCGTGTTCGAGGTGCGCCTGGAACTCGGCTGCGCCGGGGAAGGTCGAGTTCTGCTGGAAGGCGGCCCCCTCGTGGCCGAGGGTGGTGACCCAGGAACGGCCGCCGTCGTAGTACTGGCACCAGGTGACCGGATGGAAGCCGCGGTGCCCGGGGTGCGATCCCTCTCCGCCCGCGCCGTCAGCGAGGGTCCGCTCGTCGACAGTGGCCAGGAAGTTCACATTGGTCGGGAACGGGACGAGGTTGTACCACTCGTCGGAGAAGCCCCAGCGTCGCGGAAGGCTCTTGGTGGACACGTCGCGGTCGTTCACGATGACGACGTCACCGGGCTGGCTCCGCCCGTGGTTGTAGTAGTTCGCGTTGCCGAGCAGCCCCTCGTACCACTGCCAGCCGTATTCGGTGCCGAAGGCGTTGTGGACGCCGACGAAGCCGCCACCGCCCTGGATGTATTTGCGCAGCGACTCCCGCGCCCAGTCGAGACGGGTGCCGCCCACCGCACCCCGCGCGTGATTCCACAGGGTGTCCCGGGTGGGGCTCATGAAGATCACGGCGTTGTAGCTGGAGTTCAGCCGCTCCACCGCCTGGACGTCCTCGGTGACGTGCACCTCGATGCCGTCGGCCTCGAGCATGGCGACCAGCCCGGACTGCGCCACGTTGGAAGCGTCCAAGGGGCGCGGCCAGGCCGCCGGATCGGTGTGGTCGTGCGTGATCACGTAGGGGCGGGGGAGCGCCAGGCTCTGGATGCTCGCGTTGTCGGGGTCCAGGACCCGTCCGAGGTTGGCGTGCCGCGGTCCCGCCGTGCGGGAGTACACCAGCACCTTGTTGTCGCGCTGGGTGCCCCAGTCGCTGTAGCAGGCCGGATCGGGGCCGCGGCACACGCCGTACACCGGGTCGACGCCGGCCGGTTTGTCCTTCGGTGACCCCGTGATCGCCAGAGCCGAGGCCGGCGCGAGGATCGCGAGCGCCGCGAGAGCCACCACCGTCTTGAGCCAATTGTTGTTCATGCTGGGCACTCCCGTCGGGAGGTGGATTCCGGTCGCATGCGCTCTTGTCCCCTCATCGATGCCATGCATCGGCGTGCGGACTCGCCGGACGCCGAGGTCGCTCGGTCCGCGTGGTGGACTCTTAGTTCCGCTGGACAGACCATAATGTGGCGTGGGCCGTCTCACAAGACAGCGGCGATCGCGCTCCGGGATCGAGGGGTGTCGCTGCGACGAGGCCGGGCGCCGGCCCGCCCCCTCGTGTGATGCCGGGTCCGGACATGGCTCAGGCCCGGTTCAGGGCTTTGCCTGAACCGGGCCTGTCGGGGTTTGCCTCAGCTCCGGAGGATGTAGGGGTAGGCAACCGCGTACCAGCCGCCCCCGCAGTCGGCGACCGACGTCTGCCCGACGCCCACATAGGCGCCGTAGACATCGCGCGGAGGAGTGTTGGCCCGGCGGCACTCGCCGACGGCCATGATCGACCTTCCCCAGCCGGCGCTGCTGGTGCACCGTGCGCCCACGGTGTCGGTGTCGATCAGGAAGGTGGAGCAGTTGCTGATGGCGTGCGCCGGGGCCGCGCCGGCGACAAGGCCGGCTCCGACAACCAGTGCCATCCCGAGGGTTGCACTCAAGCTGCGCATGTTGCACTCCCAACCGTTAGGTGAGCGTTCCGAGGGAGCGTAGGAGCGGATGCTCCACATCCGGCCATACATGGACGTATGGCGTCCAGGCGGCAAGGCGCCCTCACCACTGGCGCCAGCCTGCTCATCGGCGGGTGGGGAGCCGCTATGGCTGATTCTGACGGCCTGCGGTGGCCCCACTCGGACGGCTTGAAGTGGCCCCACCTTGATTGAGATCTGCGATGGTGTGACGGCTTGATTTGGCCACACCTGGCCTGCGGTAAGAGCCCGTTTCCGTGACTGAGTGTTAGCGCCGGTGCGGGTTCTGCTGGTCGCTGATCATTCGGTGGTGGAGTGCTTCCAGACCTTGATCGAGGACAGGCGATGGTGCCGACGACCGAGCCGACGGCCAGCCACGGCGATGCCCTCGCGCTGGCGTTCCAGGATCAGGGCGCGCTCGAACTCGGCGACGGCGCCCATCACCGACAGCAGCAGGGTCCCCATCGGCGAATCCTCACCGGTGAACGTGAGGCCTTTCCTGACGAACTCCACGCGCACGCCCTTGCCGGCCAGCGTCCGCACGAGCCTGCGGAGGTGGTCGATGTTGCGGGCGAGCCGGTCCATCGAATGCACGAGCACCGTGTCGTCGTCGTGGACGGACCCGATCATCTCGTCGAGCCTGGGCCGGGTGGTGTCCTTGCCGGAGGCGGCGCGTGAGACCGGAACATCGGAACGGAAACTGGCGGTAGTCGGATGGTTCAGGGGCTAGCCGTGGCCCGCCGGATATGTCCTGAAGCGCAGCGAACATTGGGAGAAGCGGGTCCGGCAGACGCCCGGCGCACGATGGTCATCGCTCCGCTCGTCCCTGACCGAGAGCGGCGACGCGGGTGGCAGGAAAGGTGGGGTCTACGACATTGCTGCCGTAGCCGGCGGCCGGGAAGCTGAGTTCGTGTCAGGCCGCGACGTGTTGATCATCGTCTTCGAGGGTGTGCAGAGCCTTGATGTGACGGGCCCGCTGGAAGTGTTCGCCGGTGCCGGCGCAGGGGCCTACCGGGTCACCACGGCGAGCCCTGGCGGGACGCCGGTGCGTACGTCGAGTGGCCTGGTTCTGATTCCCGGCCTCGACCTGTTCGCCGCGCCGCCGCCGGACACGGTGGTCGTGCCCGGCGGCGAAGGAACCCGCAGCAACGACCCCGCGGTGGTGGACTGGTTACGCAGGCACGCGTCGCGAGCGCGGCGAGTGGCCTCAGTGTGTAGCGGGGCGTTCCTGCTGGCCGAGGCGGGGCTGCTGGCCGGCCGCCGGGCAACCACCCATTGGCGGGTGTGCGACAGCTTGGCGCGGCGGTATCCGGACGTCGAGGTGGACCCGCAACCCATCTTCGTACGGGACGGGCCGATCGCCACCTCGGCCGGCGTCACTGCCGGCATCGACCTGGCGTTGGCGCTGGTCGAGGAGGATCTCGGCCGTGAGATCGCGTTGGAGATCGCCCGGCATCTGGTGATGTTCTTGCGGCGGCCGGGCAATCAGGCGCAGTTCAGCGCCCAGTTGTCGGCGCAGCTCGCGGCGCGGCCGGGGCTGCGCGAGGTGCAGCGGTGGATCGCCGACAACCCGCACGCGGATCTCAGCGTGCCGGCCCTGGCCCGGCGGGCGAGCCTGTCGCCGCGCCAGTTCGCGCGAGCCTTCGTCGGCGAGGTCGGCCAGACACCGGGCCGCTACGTTGACAACGTACGCCTGGAGGCGGCGCGCCGCCTGCTGCTCGACGGTGACGACGGGCTGGAGCGCATCGCCGCCCGCTGCGGGTACGGCACGGCCGAGACGATGCGCCGCGCGTTCGTCCGCGAGTTGGGCGTCTCGCCCGGCGAATACCGGCGCCGATTCTGACCGATCAACGGAGGTTTTCATGCAGATTGCCGTCCTGCTCTTCGACCGGCTCACCGCCCTGGACGCAGTCGGCCCGTACGAGGTACTGGCCCACCTGCCCGGAGCGCAGGTCGTGTTCGTGGGCGAGCGACCCGGACCGGTACGCACCGAGGTGGGCAGCCTGGCGCTGACCGCCGACGCCGCCCTGTCCGAGGTGGTCAGGCCCGACGTGGTCGTGGTGCCCGGCGGGCCCGGGCAGCGCCATCACATGGGCGACGGGCCGATCCGTGACTGGCTGCGTGCGGTGGACACCACCAGCACGTGGACCACTTCGGTCTGCACTGGCTCGCTCCTGCTCGCCGCTGCGGGGGTACTCATCGGCCGGCGCGCCACCACACACTGGCTGGCACATGACCAACTCGCCCCGCTCGGAGCCGTCCCGGTCGCGCAGCGGGTGGTGACCGACGGCAAGTACCTCACCGGCGCGGGAGTGTCCGCCGGCCTCGACATGGCGTTCACGCTGGCCGGCCGCATCGCCGGAGATGCGGTGGCCCAGGCCATTCAGCTGGCTCACGAGTACGACCCGCAGCCGCCCTACCAGGCCGGTTCACCGGAACGGTCACCACGCGAGGTGCTCGCCGCGGTGCGCAGCCGCAAAGATTTCATCTTGACTCGAAGTTGACGAGGAGCCATGGACAGCATTCTCGACAAGGTGGCCGGTCCGGCATGGCGGATCGCGGACGCACAGCCAGGTCCGGTGGCTCCATGACCACACCCGTACAGCGGCGGCTCGCCCTCCTGGTTAGCGCGGCAGGCGCGATGATCGTCGCGTTGGACGGCACCATCCTGCTCATGGCGCAGCCCAGCCTGCAGCGCGACCTCGACGCGAGCGTGGCGCAGATCCATTGGACGAGTACCGGCTATCTGGTTGCGGTGGCTGCGTTACTCGTCATCGCCGGGCGTCTCGGGGACCGGTACGGGCATCCGCGCTTATTGTTCGTCGGCGTGCTCGGTTTCGGGGCTGCCTCGGCCGGGATCGCGCTCGTGTCGGCCATCGAAGGGGTGATCGTCCTGCGCGCGGCGCAGGGCGGTTTCGGTGCCCTTCTGCAGCCAGCAACACTCGCGCTGCTGCGGCTGGTGTATCCCGCAGACCGGCTCGGTACGCCGATCGCCATCCGCACCGCGGCGATTGCGGTGGCAGCGGGGTCCGGTCCCCTCCTCGGCGGTGTTTTGGTGGCGCAGTGGGGTTGGCGGGCCGCGTTCTGGGTCAACGTGCCTATCGCGTTGGTCATCGCCGCTCTCGCCGTCGCTGTGCGGATGCCTGTACCGGAACGTTCCGTCTCTTCGCGGCTCAACCTGACCGGTGCGGGCCTGCTCGCCATCGCGCTCGCCATCCTGGTCCACGCCCTGGCCGAGGTGCCCGCGCGGGGGTGGACCGCGGCGCCGACGCTGCTCGAACTCCTAGCCTTCACCTGTGTCGTGGCGGTGCTCGTCTGGCACGAGCGCCACACCAGGCACCCGATCGTTCCGGCTGCCGTGGCACGGTCCGTGCCGGTGATGGCATCGATGGCACTCTTGCTGGTCATCAGCGCCGGCCTGTTCGGTGTGCTGTTCATGGGCACGTTCTACCTGCAGAACACACTTCACCTCGACCCGCTTGCCAGCGGATTGCGCGTCCTATCGCTGACCGTGCTCATGATCCTGGGTGCACCCGCCGCGAGCGTCGCGCTCCGTCGGCACGGTGCGCGCCGCACCGCGGTCGCGGGCACGGTCCTCGTCGTGCTCGGCATCGTGGGGCTGTCCCGGGTCGGTCCGGACAGCCCGTGGACGGGCATGCCCGCGGCCCTGGCTGTCATCGGTGCCGGGTATGCCACCTTGATGGTCACTGCCACCGGCACCGTGGTCGGCGACGCACCGCCCGGGTACGCCGGAGTCGTCGGTGGGCTCAAGCAGACAGCCATCAACATCGGGCCCACCCTGGGCATCGCCGTCGCGGCCGGCGCAGCCGGCTCCGCTGTTTCGACGATGGGCCCTGCTTTGCTGGTCCTGGCCGCCCTCGCCGCCCTCGGTCTGCTGCCTGCATCGCAGATGCCCAGGCGCCCGGCCCACCGGAAAGGGCCGGTGTTACTCGCCGGATAATCAACGGAGTTGGGCTGATCTAAGGGGATCGACCGAACACTGACAGCACCTGCCTGGCGTACGCGGCCCCGCACCGACCCGCAGCACCGCGCTGGACACCAAGGAACCGCTCATCGGCCGGCTGGCGTTCAACCTTAGCGACACAGTGTCTACTCAGGCTTTCAGGATCATCGCCGTCGATTCACCATCGCCACAACTGAAGACAGGAGTCGATATCTTGCGCCAAGTGAGCTGGGCTTCGCTTACGGACATCGCCGAGGACGTCCGCGCGGCATGGCCCCGATGACACGATTCACGGACCTCGACGACCTGCTCCGTCAGGCTGCCCTTGGTATGAGCGCATGGCACCTGGTCGACCAGGATCGGATCGACCGGTTCGCCGAGGTCACCGGCGATGGGCAGTGGATTCACACCGACCCGGAACGTGCCCGCGAGGAGGGCCCGTTCGGCGGAACCGTCGCGCACGGGGCCCTGACGCTCTCGCTATGCATGGCGTTCATGACGGAGGTTGTCCAGGTGGACACGGTGACGATGGTGGTGAACGGCGGCTTCGACAAGGTCCGCTTCCAAGCTCCTGTACCCGCAGGCTCGCGACTACGCGGCATTGTCACGCTGCGAGAAGCACGCCGCATCGACTCCGGCGCGCGGATCGTGGTACGCAACCGGGTCGAGATTGAGGGCGTGAACCGACCAGCCTGCATAGCCGATCAAGTTCTCGCCCTCTACACGGCCCGTGAGGAACATTAGAGCGGAAACTGCGGTAGTCGTCAGCGGGAGGACCGCAGTCTCCAGGAGGGGTCGGAGGTGGCGGCGAGCCGCGACGAGGAACCTGGTCGCGGTAGCGGCGTGGATCAGTCCGCGGCCATGGCCAGGCTCTTCTGCTGAGCGTGGGCCAAGCGGTAGGAATCGGTGCCGGTCTCGATGATGTTGCCGCCGAAGGTGAGCCGGTCGACGATCGCGGCGCAGAGCCGCGGGTCGGTGAAGGTCTTGGTCCAGCCGGAGAACGACTCGTTGGACGCGATCGCCACCGAGTTGGTCTCCTCGCGTTCGGTCAGGATCTGAAACAGCAGCTCGGCGCCGTGCCGGTCGAGTTCCATGTAGCCAAGCTCATCGATGCAGAGGAGGTCGACGCGGCCGTAGCGGGCGATGGTCTTGTTGAGGACCTTGTCGTCGGCGGCTTCGACGAGTTCGTTGACCAGCTTCGCCGCCAGCACGTAGCGGACCCGGAAGCCGGCCATCGCCGCGGCAGCGCCCAGCCCGATGAGCAGGTGGGACTTGCCGGTGCCGGAGTCCCCGACGAGGCAGAGCGGTTCGCCGTTGCGGACCCACCCGCAGGTCGCCAGGGCGTTGATCATCGCTGCGCTGATGTTCGGGTTGGCGTCGAAGTCGAAGTCGCTCAGCCACTCTTCGCGGGGGAAACCGGCGGCCTTGATGCGCCGTTCGGAGCGGCGCCGGTCCCGGTCGTCGCATTGGGCGATGAGCAGCTCGGCGAGGAATCCTCGGTAGGACAGCTGCTCCTTCTCGGCGGCGGTGACCAGGTCACCGACGCGGGTGCGCATGGTCGGCAGCCGCAACGCCCGGCAGGCTTGGTCGATCGCGGCTTCGGCGGCGGGTTCGGTCATGGGACGGCGGGCTCGGCTCACGAGACGGCTCCTTCAGACGGTGGTGCCTGGCCTGCCGGCCCGCGGCGCAGCAGCTGGTCGTAGTGGGCAACCGACGGCAGCGGCCGGGCGTCCTTCGGCAGTGCGGCCAGGCGCCGTTCGGTGAGGCTGACCACCCGCCGCTGTTCGCTGCTGCCCGTGGCGGTGTCGCCGTCGGCGGAGGGAGCGGACTGGCTGACCTGCCGGGCCCGGCGGGCTTCGACGGCCACCACGTCGGCGCTTGTGGCCCCGGCGGACAGCGCCAGGGTGATACCGGCGATGACGTCCGCGGCGGGCAACCGCCGGTGCAGCAGCAGCACGTCGATCAAAGCGCGGGTGCCGTCGGCGTCGCCGTGGGCCTTCTTCGCTGCCGCCCAGAACGCCTCGTGGGCCATCGTGAACACCCTGGTCTCGCGGGCCTGCGCCAGCGCGGTGGACCCCGACAGGGCGCCGGGCTTGCGCAGCAGCACCTCCAGGTAGTGGTCCAGCACCAAGGTTTGCGAGCCTTTCGTCACTGACCTCTCGTGCCGGGCGATCTCGGTGCGCCCGTCGAGCACGACCACCTCGCTGGCGTGCAGCATCACCCGGACCGTCTGGCCGATGAACCGGGCCGGCACCGAGTAGTGCGACATGCGCACCCCGATCAGCCCGTAGCGGTTGACCTTCGGCGTCAGCTGCCGGGCGGCCTCGAACGGCTCGGCCGGCAGCGGCGCCAGCAGTGGCTGCTCGACCCCGAAGTCTTGGCCGATCGTGCGAACCCGGTGCTCGAGGCGCCGGTCGTCTTCCGCGTGGTCGATCACCGCGATCCGTTCGTTGAGCTCGGCCAGCGTGGCGACCTCCGGCACGGGCACCAGGTGGTTGCGCCGGAATCGGCCCACCTCACCCTCGACGCCGCCTTTCTCATGGGCGCCCTTGATGCCGGGCATGCAGTACCACGCCTCGAAGCCCATGTGGGATCGGAACTGCACCCACCGGTCACTTTCAGTGCGGGTGCGCCCGAACACCACCCGGGTGACCGCCGACCGCAGATTGTCATATCGGATCTTGACCGTGGGCAGGCCGCCGAGCACGTCGAAGGCGTGCAGATGGCCCTCGATGAACGCTTCTGGCCCGGAGACGCGAACACGTGATGCACGGCCTTGCCGGAGAACGACATCCGCAGCGCGAACACGAACACCTTCGTCGGGACACCGGCCAGCCGGATCCAGAACTCCCCGAAGTCGACCTCGGCTTCCTCGCCCGGACGGTGACTCTGCAAGATGAACGCCTCCTGCCGCGAACGGCCGGCCTCGGCCACGATCTCCGCCCGCCGGCGAGCGACGTAGTCGCGCACCGTCGAGTACGACAACTGACCCGCGTTGTTCTCCTCAATCAAACGCTTCAGGATCCGCCGCACCGTGTGCTGCTGCTTGCGCGGCGCGGCCAGATCGGTGCGCAGCATCGCGTCGATTGCCGGCTTGAACCGGTCCAGCCGCGGCGCGACCCGCTCCGGTGACTTGCGCGGTGGCGGCGGCGCAGCCGAATCGATCGCCGCCCGCACGGTGCGCCGATGAACCCCGTCCCGCTGCGCAAGAGTACGGATCGAGACGCCTCGCCGGTGGTCCCGGCGGATCGCCTCGAACACTTCCACAAGCGAACGGACCAACCCGGGCCACCTTCCGACTACAGCCCGTCAATCGTGGCACCGACCGCCCAGGTGGGGCCAGATCAGACCGTCACACCGTCACTCCATCGAGTACCGATGGGGCCACCCCAGACCGTCCGAGTGGGGCCACTGATGACCGTCAGAATCAGCTATGGCGCGCCGAGTTAGGGTAGGCTAAGTTCACCTCCACATGACGTGGAAGGAATGCGATGGCAGTCAGTCGGCGGGGTTTTCTGCTCGGCGCGATGGGTGTGGCGGCGTTGAGTGGCTGCGGCGGGCAGAGTGAGCCGGCCGGTGCGGGGGCGGCGAACGGTTCGGCGGCCCCGGTGCAGGGTGCTTTCCCGCGCACGGTGAAGCACGAACTCGGCGAGACGCAGATCCCTGCCGCACCGCAGCGCGTGGTGGCCGCGACCGACGGTGGTGAGCTGTGCTCGCTGGTGGCGCTGGGCGTGCGGCCGATCGGTTTCGGTCAGCGCAACAACCCCCTGCGGCCGTGGTTGCAGGGCAAGGTGGACGGCATCGAGACGTACGACCTCTCCGGCGGCGAGACCAGCTTCGAGCGGCTCGCGGCGTGGCGACCGGACCTGGTGCTGGTGCAGAACGGATTCGCCACCGCCGACAACCTGAGCAAGTTCGCCGCCGTCGCGCCGGCCGTGGCGACGAGCTTCGTGGACTGGCGGGCGAACCTGCGCCAGGTGGGTGAGGCGGTCGGCCGCGCCGAGGACGCCGCCCGGCTGGAGAAGGCCACCGACGACGAGGTCGCTGCCGCGAAGACCCGGTTCGCGCCGTTCGCCGGACTCAAGGTGCGGGCGGCGACGGCGTTCGATGACGGCTCGGTGTATCTGCTCAACGACCAGTCCCCGCTGGGCAAGCTGGCGCCCGCGCTGGGCCTGGCGCCGTTCCCGGCGCAGCGCACCAAGGGTGAGGCGGTCGACACCGTGTCGTTGGAGCAGCTGGACCTGCTCGACGGTGACGTGCTGCTGGTTCAGCACTTCGGCGAGGGCGACGGCACGCCCGCGCTCAAGCAGCGTGAGGTGTTCAAGAACCTGCCGGTGGTGCGCAACGGCAAGGTCGTGGATCTGAGCGAGGACGAGTCGCACGCCTCCTACTTCGACTCCGTGCTGACCGTGGCGCTGAACGTGGCCATGCTGGAGAAGCACCTGTCGGCCGCCGCCCGGTGAGTCCCGCACCGACGGCGACGACGAACACACCGCCGAGCCGAAAGCCCGCCGCGACACCGCCGCACAGGCCGGCACCTGCGGCGTGGCGGCGGCTGACGGCCTTGCTCGTACTCGTCGTCGCCGTGCTGATCTGTGTGGCGGCCAGCCTGGCGGTGGGCACCCGCTCGATCGCCTGGCCGGAGGTATGGTCGGCCCTGGTGGCGCCGACCGGCACCGACAACGTCACGGTGGTCCGCACGCTGCGGGTGCCCCGCACTCTGCTCGGCCTGGCCGTGGGCGCCGCCCTGGGTCTGGCCGGGGCGCTGGTGCAGGGGCACACCCGCAACCCGCTGGCCGACCCCGGCCTGCTGGGGGTCAGCGCCGGGGCGGCGTTCGCGGTGGTCGTGGCGATCACCGCCACGGGGGTGTCCGGGGTGCTCGGCTATGTGTGGTTCGCCTTCGCCGGCGCGCTGACGGCCAGCGTGCTGGTATTCGGCATCGGTACGGCCGCGTCCGGCCGCCGCGGCGCGACGACACCGGTGACGTTGGCGTTGGCCGGCGCCGCGGTCAGTGCCCTGCTGGGCGGGTTGACCAGCGGGCTCGTTCTCATCGACACGCAGACGCTGGATGCGTACCGATTCTGGGCCGTCGGTTCGCTGGCCGGACGCGGCACGGAGGTGTTGCTGCCGATCCTGCCGTTCCTGGCCGCCGGCGCTGTGCTCGCCCTGGCCCAGGCGCCGGTTCTCAACGCGCTCAACCTCGGCGCGGACGTGGCCCGGGCGCTCGGCGTGCGGATCGCCCGGGCCCGTGTGGTGGGCATCGCCGCGATCACCCTGCTGACCGGCGCCGCTGTCGCCGCATGCGGGCCGATCGCCTTCGTCGGCCTCGTGGTGCCGCACGTGGTGCGCATCGTGGTCGGGCTGGACCATCGCTGGCTGTTGCCGTTGTCCGGCCTGCTCGGTGCCGCGCTGCTGCTCGCCGCCGACGTCGCGGGACGGGTCGTGGCGCGCCCCGGGGAGGTGCAGGTCGGCATCACGGTGGCTCTGGTGGGCGCGCCGTTCTTCATCGCACTCGTGCGCCGGCGCCGGCTGGTGGCGCTGTGACCCGCGCCGCGACGACTGTGCATCGCCGGCGGGTCGTTCATCTCGGCGACCGGTCGTTGCTGTGGCGTCCACGCCCGGTGCTGCTCGGCGCCGGCATGGCGGCCGGCGTGCTGCTCCTGGTGGCCGTGTCGGTCACCCGCGGAGACTTCACGCTCCCGCTGCCCGACGTGCTGGCCGTGCTCGCCGGCGGCGGCGATGCGACGCAGCAGCTCGTCGTGCTGGAGATGCGGCTGCCCCGTGCGCTGACCGGGGCCCTGGTCGGCGCCGCACTCGGCATGGCCGGCGCGGTCACCCAGTCGGTCACCCGCAACCCGCTGGGCAGCCCGGATGTCCTCGGCATCACCTACGGTGCGGGCACGGCAGCCGTCGCGGTCATCACGCTCACCGGGGCGGGTGTGCCTGCCGTGGCCGCGTCCTGGTCGGCGGCATCCTGGTCCCTGCCCGCGGCGGCCGTGGTCGGCGGACTGCTCACCGCCGCCGCGGTGTACCTGCTCGCCTGGCGTGACGGCGTCGACGGCTACCGTCTCGTGCTCGTCGGCATCGGCATCGGCGCGCTGTGTGCCGCCGTGACCTCGTGGCTGCTCATCCGGGCTGACATCGTCGAAGCCGCCCGCGCCAGCGTGTGGCTGACCGGCAGCCTCAACGGCCGCGGCTGGGAGCACGTCATCCCGCTGGCCGTGGCCCTCGTCGTCGCCGGGACCGCGCTGCTGGCGGCCGGAAACACACTCGGCCTGCTCGCCTTCGGCGAGGACACCACCCGGGCCCTGGGCGTACGGGTGCAGACCGGCCGCGCGGTCGTCATCGTGCTGGCCGTGGTGCTCACGTCGGCAGCGACCGCCGCCGCCGGGCCTGTCGCGTTCGTCGCCCTGGTCGCCCCGCAGATCGCCGTCCGGCTGATCGGCGCCGCCACGCCACCGGTGGCGATCTCAGGGCTGACCGGCGCGGTCCTGCTGTTGCTGTGCGACCTGATCGCACGCACCGCGCTGCCGGTGGAACTGCCGGTCGGCGTGGTCACCGCGGTCGTCGGCGCCCCCTACCTGATCTACCTGCTGCTGGTCTCCGCGCGAAGGGTCACCGCCTGACATGTCTCTGACCGACCCGGCGAGCGCCCGCCTCGCGGCGCAACAGGTCCGCCTCGGCTATGGCGCCCGCACGGTGGTGCACGACCTCACTCTCGCCGTCCCGGACGGGAAAGTCACCGTCATCATCGGCCCCAACGGATGCGGCAAGTCGACCTTGCTGCGTGCGCTCGGGCGGCTGCTCAGTCCGCAGGCAGGCACGGTGCTGCTCGACGGGAAGAGCATCGACCGGCTGCCCACCCGCGACGTCGCCCGCCAGGTCGGGCTGCTGCCGCAGACCCCGTCCGCCCCGCCCGGGTTGAGCGTCGCCGACCTCGTCGCCCGCGGCCGCCACCCGCACCGCAGCTGGCTGCGCCAATGGTCGACCGACGACGACGCCGCCGTCACCGCCGCCCTGGAGTGCACCGGCATGACGGAACTGGCCGACCGCGACGTCGACGAACTCTCCGGCGGCCAACGGCAGCGGGCCTGGTTGTCGATGGCCCTCGCTCAGCAGACCGACGTGCTGCTGCTCGACGAGCCCACCACGTACCTCGACATCGCCCACGCGGTCGAAGTCCTCGACCTCGTCGACCAACTGCATACCGATCATGGCCGTACGGTCGCCATGGTGTTGCACGACCTGACCATGGCCGCCCGCTACGCCGACCACCTCGTCGTCATGAAGGACGGCCACATCGCCGCCGCCGGGCCGCCCGCCGGCGTGCTCACCGCTGAGCTGGTCACGGAGGTGTTCGGCATCCGGGTCGCCGTCATCACCGACCCGGTCAGCGGCCGCCCCCTCGTCCTGCCCATCGGGACCCGTCACGTCGACCCGGCATACAACGAGGATTTGTCGAGCCCTTCCACGACGCGGCTCCCTGCGTGACGATCACGCAGGGAGCCGTGGGGGTGCTGGTGGACCCGGTCGTCAGGCGGCCGTGCAGACGGACGTCGTGGGCGGGGTGCCGGTGCCGATGAAGCCGAAGGTCGCGGTGCCGCCGGCTGTCAGTGACCCGTTGTAGGAGGCGTTGGTCGCGACCGTGGACGAGCCGGTGGCGCCGAAGGTGGCGTTCCAGCCTTGCAGCACCGTCCCGGTGAAGGACACCGCCCAGCCGCGGGTGCCGCCGTCACCTGCTCGCACCTGAACCTCGGCCTGGTAGCCGCCCTGCCACTGGCCGGCGACACGGACCGTCGCGGTGCAGCCGCCGGGGGCAGGATTGCTGGGGCCGGGCTCGCTCGGCGCGGGGCTGCTGGGTGCGGGGCTGCTCGGCGCCGGGCTGCTGGGGCTGGGGCCCGGGTCCGTGCCACCGCCGAAGACGACGTCGCTGCACGCGTAGTACGACTGGTCGAGGTGGCTGGCCTGCCAGATCGTGTAGACGATGTGCCGGCCGGTACGGCTGCCGGCGTTGACCTGCGCGGTGTAGGTCTGGCTGGGGGCCTGGCGCCCGGTTTCGGTCACCAGCTCGAGGTCGCCCCAGGTCAGTCGCTGGGTGAGCGGGTCGAAGCCCTGCTTGGTGATGTAGATCCGCAGGTAGTCGGCGCCGTGGCTGGACGGGTCGTTCAGCTTGAGGGTGAAGTTGTTCGGCTTGTTGACCGTGTTCCACCGGCCCGGCACGTCCAGTGCGGCGTACCGGCCGCCCTGGGTCAGCCCGCCGCTGCACAGCGTGCCGTCGGGGATGGCGGCCTGGTGGCGGCCGGCGACGCCCTCACGGAACAGGCCGTTCCAGTTGTACATGGCGTTCGGGTCGGCCTGGTACGCCTGGTAACACATCGGGTCCTGCGCCTGCATTCCCGGGCTGCTGGGACTCTGCCAGCGCTGGTTGCAGTCGTACGCACGAGTTACCGGGTCCGACACCGCGCCGTGCGCGCTGGCCGACTCCGCCATGATCGCGGCAGCGGCGGTGGCCAGTAGGCCGGTGGCCAGTGTGGCCGCAGCGGCGCGAAGGGTCCGTATTCTCATTTGCAAGCCTCCGGGGGACGTTTGGGAGCGCTCCCATCATCGCAGATGATCGATGTGTTGAGTAGTCCTGCCCGCCCCGGGCGATCGTCCCGTCCGCTGGGCGTTCCTCCTCGCCGACGCGGGCTGACGTCCCGGCCGCCGGGCCAGGCGCACCCCCAGAGTGAGGGTCAAGCCGATCCTGGACCTTCGATCGAAGGGGAACACCGATGCTTCATCCATTCCGCACCGCACGCAGGGCGTTGCTACCCCGCCGAGCAGCCGTGCTGGCCATGGCGTCCGCGATCGCGGCCGCCATCGGGCTGTCGCTGCTGGGCACTCCGGCCGCCGCCGCCGCCCCCGCCGGCGCGAGTTACGACTTCTACGCCGGCTACCTGGGGCCCGGGGCCACCTCGCGGTCCTGCTTCCATTTCAACCACGCCCGGTCCGGGCCCGTCCTGGTGTCGGCGACCGCCCGGGCGTACAACGTGGTGATCAAGGTGGTCAGCACTGACCTGGAGAACCGCACCAACTACGGATGGACCTACTGCACGACGTTGCGCAACGAATCCGCCGTCGGTGCGGGTGTCGATGTCGCGGCCCGCGCCGACCTGGACGCGCAGCGGACCTTCGACACCAATGGCGGCTACATCGCCGCCGGGGCCACCCAGCGGCACTGCTTCCACTACAACCACGGCATGTATGGGGCGGTGGCCGTGTCGGCAGCCGCCGCGGCCAACGACGTCATTCTCACGACGGTCAGTACGGACCTCGAGAACCGGCTGGGCTACGGCTGGACGTACTGCGCAACCGTTCGCAACGCGTCGGCCAAGGGCACCAACTACCAACTCATGACCAGGTCCGCTCTGGTCTCGACGAATCAGTTCAACTACTACGTCGGCTTCCTGAACGCTGGTGCCACGGCCCGGTACTGCTTCAACTACCCGCCGAACGTGACGCCGGTGGCGGTAGCCGCCGCAGCCACGCACCTCGACGCGATCCTCACCACGGTGAGCACCGATCGTGAGGACCGCTTCAACTACGGTCGCGTGTACTGCGCCACCATCAAGAATTCATCGGCCATCGGTACGGGTGTGAATCTGCAGACCAAGGCCGGCTTCTGACCGAAGCGGTCGGCAGCAGGAGATCGGAGTACGGCAGAACTGCCGTACTCCGCTCTTTCCGTTGTGGTGCGGTGAATGGCGGTCACAGGCCATGACGTTGTGCCAGGAGTACGGCCTGCACCCTGTCGGCGACTCCCAGCTTTCCTGTGATGATTGCTATCTGATTGCGTACCGTCTTGTCGCACAGTGACATTTCCCGCGCTATTTCCCTGGTGGTCCGCCCACGGGCCAGCAAACCGATGAGTTGTTGTTCTCGTGCCGTCAGCACGTTCAGAGGTGAGCGTGGGCCGCCGGCGCGGCGGGCTGCCGCGGTGTCGTCACCGAGTGCGGCGTCGACCCTCGGGCCCAGGAACCGGGCCCCCGCGGTGGCGGCCCGAACCGCGCCGACGAGCAGGTCGGGTGCGGCGTCCTTGAGCACGTATCCCCTCGCGCCGGCGGTCAGCGCCGCGTGCACGGAGCCCGGGTCATTCGTCATGGTCACCACGACCGCGGCGCAGGTGGGGACCGTGTCGGCGAGCTCTGCGATCAGCGCGATCCCGTTGCCGTCCGGCAGGCCCAGGTCGACGACGGCGGCGTCCGGTCGCTGCAGAACCGCCAGGCGGCGGGCCTCGGCCGCGGTGCCGGCCTGGTACACCTCGGTGATCCAATCCTCCACGGTCAGTAACGACGCCATCCCGTGCCGCACCACCGGATGGTCGTCGATAATCAACACCCGGGTCCCGTGCTCTCTGACATCCGCCATAGTCGCGAACTGTACTTAACGGTTTCGGCCGGCGCTGACGGCTGTCAATAATCTGCCCGTGCAGGAATTGACTGAGAAGCATCTCGTCGTCGTCACCGACGGAACGGACGACATCCAACTATGGCTGGATACGGTCATCAACTCGGCGCTGCGGGACAACCCCGTGGGGGACTGGCCGCATCCGCATCCTGATATTCCGGCCGGCCGGGTAACGGTGGGCCAACTGGTGCAAGCGGTGGAGAAGTGCTTCACCGTCGGTGGCGCCAGGTGGTCGGTGGTGAGCCGTGGATTCCCGCCGCCGCCGGGCCGGGACGGCGCCGTGGCGCCGACGGTCGGCGCCGGCGAACCCCGGCCGCGGGGTTCGGACTTCCACAACCTGATGCACAACCTGCTGGGCAACTTCCACTGATGGTGACTCAGGCCGACCTCGGTGACCGGGTGCGGTGGGGAAGCCCTTCCCGGACGGCGAGGTCGGCCTGGGCCATAGCGGCCGCGGCGCTGCTGGTGGTGACGATCGCCGCCGGTGCCCGCGTCGCGGACCTGCCGGCGGGCATGCCGGCCTCCGGGCGGGACTGGCTGCTGGCCGTCATGTGCGCGCCGATCGGCGCGCGGATCGCCGCGCACGCCCCGCGCAATCCGTGCGGCTGGCTGATCCTCGCCGCGGGATCCTTCGCCGCCGGGACGGTGGGCGCCGCCGCGATGACCTCGACCGTCACCGACTGGCTACGGCTGTGGCTGTGGTGGCCCGGTTACGGACTCCTGGTCCTGGTGGCGTTGCTCTTCCCGACCGGCAGAGCCGTTTCGGCCCGATGGCGGTGGGTCACCGTCACGCTCGCCGCGGCGGTGGCTGCCGGTACCGCCGGCTTGATGTCGCTCGCTGAGCGGGCGCCCGGCGTCCTGCTCGACGGCGCCAGCGTCATCACCCCGGGCTGGGACACCATCGCCGTGCTCGCCGGCACCGTGGCGTTGTTCGCCGGCGGGCTGGCCTCCGTGGTCGCCTTGGCACTGCGGATCAGGCGAACGGCGCCACCCCACCGTGGCGCGCTGATCTGGGGCTGCGTCAACGGCGTCCTGCTCGTCACGGCACTCGCCGTCGAGGCCGTTGAACACGTGCCCCTGATCGGACTGGTGGTCGTGCTCGCCATGCCGGTGGCGGCGGCGGTCGGCGTGGTGCGGTACGGGCTGTACGACATCGACCTGCTGGTGCACCGGTCGCTGAGCTACGGACTACTCGCTGCGGCCGGGACCGCCGTCTACGCCGGCGTGGCACTGCTCGCCAGCCGTTTCGTCCCGGCCTCCGCGGCATCCGTGACCGCTGTCATCGCGATCATGGCGCTGCTGCCGTTGCGCGAACGTCTCCGGTCGCTGCTGCGACACCGCCGCTACGGGTGGGGCGCCCGGCCGTACGAGCTGCTGATCGCCATGAACCACCAGCTGAGCCTGGCCCGCACGCCGGAAGAGGTCCTCGCCACCGCGGTCGTCGCGGTCGGCGACGGACTACGGGTTCCGTTCGTCGCCATACACCTGGACGGGCGCCCGCAGCCGGAAGCCACCCACGGCCGGCGACGGCAGTGGTCCGCGGCTCAGCTTCCGCTCACGTACCAGGACCGGGTGATCGGGCACCTCGAGGTGCAGCAGCGCAGCCCGGACGAGCCGTGGTCGGCGCACGAGCAGGCGCTGCTCCAAGGCCTGGCCGGACAGTTGGGCCCGTCCGCGGCGTCGGTCCGGCTGACCCGCGACCTGCAAACCGCGCGGGAGCGGTTGGTACGGGCGCGCGAGGAGGAGTTGCGCCGGCTCCAGCGCGACCTGCACGACGGTGTCGGGCCTGCGCTGAGCGGAGCGCGGATGCTCGCTCGCAGTGCCCGCGCCGGCACCCCCGCCCACACCGTTCAGCGCCTGCTCGACAACCTCGACGAAGGACTCGCCGAGGCCGGCACGGAACTGCGGCGCATCGTCGACAACCTGCGCCCGGCCGCCCTCGACCGCGGTCTGCCGGGCGCGCTGGAGACCGCCGCTCAGCGGCACCGCTCACCGGAACTCGAGATCGCGGTGACAGTCTGCGGTGATCTGGGCCAGTTGCCGGCTGCCATCGAGGTCGCCGTCTATCGCCTCGTCGATGAGGCGCTGACGAATGTCGTCAAGCATGCCGCGGCGCGCCGCGTGCAGGTGCTGACCACGCGGGAGACGGATCATTTTCGGGTCGAAGTGATCGACGACGGTGTGGGGCCCGGCCCTCGGCGTACCGACGGGGTGGGCCTGGGTTCCATGCGGGAGCGGTGCCAGGAGCTCGGCGGTGATTGCGCCGTCACCGGTACCGGCGCCGGCACACGGGTCCATGCGTGGATTCCCCTGGGCTGACAGCGTCGAGCCGCAGCTGATGATCTCGAACGGTCCGGGAGCCGACCGCGTACACGTTGGCATGGCAGAGGTCGAAACCGCGTCCGTACCCGCGCACCACCGCGCCCTGTCGGTGGTCGCCCCCGTGCTGCTGGGCGTCTACCTGCTGGCGGTCGCCGCGGTGGGCGCCGCCGTCGCCATCGGCCGCGTCCGGCTGGAAATGATGACCGTGATGTACTCGCCGCTGCCCGCGGTCGCCCTCGCCCTCCCGACGTCGACCGCTTACCGCTGGCGACACGCCACCGACGAGAAACGCCGCCACGAGCTGTTTCAGCGGGTCGTCGTCGAGCTGGTGATCAGCCTGATCCTGCTCGGCAGCTGCATCCATCAGGTTGTCACAGTGCCGCATGTCTACTTCACCGTCCTGGACGGGTGAAGCGGGCAGCACTCGTCGTACTGATCGCCCTCTGAACCGCGCTGCGGTCACGCGTCGGGGAGTTGAGCGTTCTGCCTCCGCAGGTGAATTCCGGCTCCACCAACGGACGAGGCGGCGGGTTTCGGCGAGTTCCGTCCGTCAGGAGCTGATGAGGTGCCACCTGCGTCGAGGCAACCAGGGCAACCTTCGCTCGGTGAGAGGCGGATTTCTGTGAGAGTCGCTGTTTTGCTGAATCCCTGGCGGGACCCGAGGTTGCGATGGCTGAGGTCCGAGGTCGCCATCCTGCGTACAGAGACGGAAAGCCAGAAGGAGCGCCAACCGGACAATCCGATCTATCCTGGTGCGCTTAAATTCATCGGTCAGGCGGATCAGTCGTGCCGCCGGCACGACGTCGATTCCGGGTGGACCCACCTCTACCGCGCGCAGGAGGAACTGGTCGCAGCCCAGGACGCGCACACGTTGGGGATCCTGGCGCAGACACTCCTCGAGGAGATCCGCATACCGGGAAGGCTGGCGGCCTGGCGCATCGAGACGATCAAGAAACTGTTGTCAGAAGCGGGGTACGCGCCTCACCGTGACCGCCGTACCCAGCCATCACCGCCGGCAGAGACGGACGGTCAGCTCTGCCGGGAACTCGTCCTACAGGCGCTGAAGGTCAGAAATCACGGGATCGCACACGAATACTGGCGGCTGGCGATCGTGCGGCACTACCAACGGATGCTCATCGTCGCCGGCGCCCCCGTTCTCGCCCTCGTCATCTCCCTCTTGGTCGTCGATTCCAACCAGATCGCACGTGAGGTCGGATGGGCCACCAGTGGGACGTCGTGTGTCCTGGCTGTCCTGCTCGGCATTCTCGGTGCCATCACCAGCGCCGCGCAGAGGTCGACGCGAGTTCGGCAGGACCATATCGCGGTACAGCTCGGATCCCACGTCAATTCGTTCTCGCGGATACCCATCGGGGCGGTAGCCGGCCTGACAGTGTGGCTGTTCACCCTGGCCACCGCCGAAGGAGCCGCCATAAACACGCCGAATCTCCTGCTCGCGGCCTTCGGTGCGGGCTTCGCCGAACGGCTGATAGTGCAGGGCCAACCCGATGACAGGAATGACACCGAGCCGGCGAGGAGCGTCCAGTTGGGTGATCGTTCGTACGGTGGATCGCCGAGAACCTGAGCCCGGCCGTTCGACGAACGCGGCGCGCGAGGGTCTACTTATTTGCTTTCGCCTTCGCTGTGGACTTGTTCTCGGCCTTCTTGCCCTTCGTCCTCGTCTTCGCTTCGTTCCTCCCGTCGGCCTTCACTTCGGTATTTCCCATCGGTGCTGTTGAGAGCCGGGCCGTCTTCGGTCTGACGGCGGCGGCCGAGCCTTGTTCGCCTTGCCGTGACGGCGGAGCCGCTACGGAGATGCGGGAAATGGCGGTCGTGGGGACGTTTCTGCCCGGCAGGCGGTTCCGTCCAACCGGACAGTGCGACGTTCATGAGCGCTGCCGGTGGCAGGCCGGCGATGTCGCCGAGGATCCGCGCGATCTCCGCGGCGGGCGGGCGCAGGTCCGGCTTCTTCGCCAGGCAGCGTGTCACCAGCCGGGTGACCGCGGAAGGCAGCCCGGGTACGGGCGGAAGCGGTGCAGGCTCGACGTAATAGTGGCCTGCAGCATCCGGGTGGTGGTGGGCGCCTGCCACGGCAGGCGCCCGGCCAGGCGGAGGTGCAGCAGTGTCGGGGTCCTCGGCCAGGGGCGCCGAGAGGACCTGACAGCCACCTCGCAGCCGAGCACGTCGTCCTCCGCACCCCACACCACCGACATGCCACCTCGGCCCAGCTGCTCGAGAAGCCGGTACCGCCCGCCGATCAGTGAATCTCTTTCCACCGGCGTGTCGTTGCCCAGGAATGGATTTCAAACTCTGCTGCTACGGCTCGGGGTGACCCTTTCGGGCCTAGATGCTCACTCGTACGGGGAAGAATACATACGTCGACCAGCCGATTTACCGACTCTCGAGAGTGATGTTCTCTACTTGCTTCAAAAAATGGGTGTGCGCGGCTCGGACCCCGGGTACCCACCGTTCGCCACGGCAGCTGACAGGCCTCGGCGGTAAATAATTCAACTGACAAGGCTCGGGAGTTAAAATGGCTACGTCCACTCAGCACCGCAACGATGGCGCCGCTGTGGTTCACCGCTCGCACGGCGAGGAGACCAAGCCGTCGTTCAAGACCACTGAGCTGATCGTCTACGTGCTCGCCGTCATCGGCGTGCTCGTCGCCTCCTACACGGTGGGCGATGGCGCCGCCAACAACGGCAGCGACTACTTCGCCGCCGACAAGGCCTGGTGGTACATCACCCTGCTGACCATCGGTTACATGATCAGCCGTGGCCTGGCCAAGGCCGGCAGCCGCAGCTCCGACCACGACCCCCGCACCAACCACTGACCTGTGCGGTACGACCAGGCCCCGGCGGGCCCGCTGTCCTCACGGACGCAGGGCACACCGGGGCCACGTCGTGCCACCAGCGAATAACGCCACGACGGACGCGGGGAGCCGGTACAACTCGGTGAAGCGCCCCATCGCCTTGCGGGACGCCCGGAGCTAGAGGACGGCTGATGCCCACGTACGCCCTGCCGCAGGACCGGCACCTGCATGTGCACGCCGTTGCCTCCAACGGCTTCAGCCCGATCACGCTGCTTGTCACCGGACCGGACGGGAAACCGGCTCGGCATCCGGGCGCGAGCGGCTCCACTCCGGGTGAGCCGCGCGCCGCCAGGTGGGATCTGCGCGACGTCGCCGCCGGCACCGTCATCGCTACCGACCCGGACGATGTCCAGTTGATCGTGCACGACCTGGTGACCATGGACGTGATCTTCTCCGGGTGACGGCAGGCCGCTGCGTCGATCTGATCGCCTCAGGTGTCTATTCGCTCGACGCGATGGCGTTGAGGTCCGAGTAGCTCACCGGGCTCGACGACCCCGTAGGGCGCTGGGCCATCGCGGTGCCCACACTGATCCCGCGCATGCCCGCCGCCGCAAGCCCGTGATCGTTGCGTCAACCATGAGAGCCGTCTCAGACAGTAGGTGTCGGGTTCGGCTCCAGTTTCCCCGGCCGTTGAGCACGGCTGGCGGCTTTCGGTCCTCACCGTCTCGGCCGCGCCACCCGAAGGCGGCCCTCCGGTGCCGAAGGGTTGCCTGCCACGGCGCTGGGCCGGGCGTACGGTGAGGATTCCGAGGGTTTCCGGCATGTGACCTGGTGGAAGGCAGGAGAGATGATCCCGGTACGGTCGGCGGACGAGCAGGTACGGGCAGCGGCGCTGGCGCGCTACCACCTGTTCGACGGCCCGCCCGAGCCCAATCTGCAGACGGTCGTGGAGTTGGCCGCCCAGCTCTGCCAGGTCCCGATCTCGGTGCTGTTCGTCCTCGACGACGAACGCCAACATCAGGTCGCCGCCGTCGGCATCGACGTAGAGGTGTGCCGGCGGGATGACTCCATGTGCTCGGTGGCAATGGTCGCCCCGGACCCGATGTATGTCGAGGACGCCCGCAGCGACCCGAGGTTCGCGTCGAATCCCTTCGTCACCGGCACGTTCCAACGGTTCCGCTTCTACGGCTCAACCCAGCTCTGCACGCCGGACGGGTTCGTCCTGGGCACCCTGTGCGTGTTCGACAACGTCCCCCGCGTCCTCGACGAGCAGCAGCGGCAAGGCCTCGACCGGCTCGCCCGGATGGCCATCGACGTGCTCGAACTGCGCCGGCACGGGTTCCTCGTCGCCGGCCTGCTCCGCGAGCAGCATCGCACCCGAGCCGCACTGGAAGGCGCGAACGAGACCCTGAAGCACTTCGCCGCGCAACTCACACACGACCTGCGCAGCCCGCTGACCGGCATCCTCGCCTTCGCCGCCGAGCTCCACCTGCTGCCCACGGTCAACGCCGACGCCGACGCCTCGTGGTGCACCGACCGTATCTCCGCCGCCGCCCAGCGGATGAGCACCCTTATCGACGACGTGTTGGAACACGCCACCACCACCGCCCCCGTCCACGGGGCCGAGGTGAACCTCACCGAGATCACCGGTCAAGTCCTCGACGACCTCGCCGTCCAGATCACCGACGCCCGCGCCGAGGTCACCACGGGAGAATTGCCGACCGTGACCGGCGACTGCACCCAATGGCGCATCCTGTTGCAGAACCTGATCAGCAACGCGATCAAATACCGCCACCCCCACCGGCCCTGCCGCATCACCGTCACCGCCGTCACCGACCCCGCCTGGTACCGCGTCTGCGTCGCCGACAACGGCATCGGCATCCCTGCCGGCCAACGGGAACGAGCGACCCAGCCCTTCACCCGCCTCACCCCTGAGCACAGCACCGGCCACGGCATCGGACTGTCGACCTGCACCCGCATCGTGCACACCCACGACGGCCGGCTCGACATCACCGACACTCCGGGCGGCGGTACCACCGTCTGCATCACCATCCCCACCGGCAACCCTGGCCGGGGGCCAGATGCGACACTGCTGCGGTGACTACTGCCGGAACCGTGCGGGAATGGCACACCGACGAGGGCTGGGGAGTCATCGACTCCGACGCCACCCCCGGCGGATGCTGGGCGCACTTCAGCAGCGTCCTGATGAGCGGTTACCGCTTCCTCAGCCCGGGTGCGTCCGTCTCGTTCGAGTTCGAGACCGGCCGGCAGGACGGATACGACTACCGGGCCGTGGCTGTCCGGACCGGCATCGACCGCCCGGCGGCCCCCGCCCCTCAGCAACCGTCAGAGGCCTACCACAGCGTGCTGCGCCGGGATATCGACGCGGCGGAAGACGGCGAAGCTGCAAACCGAACGGATCAGTAGGGCTGTACTGCCGGCATGCGCCGGCCGCGAAGCACATCGGCCGTGTGGATCAGTCGGCGTCCGGTCAATCAGTGCACTTGCTGCTCAGAAGGTCTTCACAGTGGGCTGTATCGCCGTCTTCAGGAGTAGGGGCGGCTGTGAGGGGTAGGCATGCCGGGCATTCATCCCAGTGGAGAGGCGCGGATCGTGACCGAGGACCAGTACGGCCAGCAGGACCCGCAACAGCAGTTCCGTACGCCGGACGACCAGGACAGCAGCCAGATCTCGCATCCGGGTCTGACCGGTGAGATGGATACCGAGCCCGATCACGGTGAGGACAGCTACCGAGGCAGTGATCGTCTGACCGGCAAACGCGCCGTGATCACCGGCGGTGACTCCGGGATCGGCCGTGCCGTCGCCATCGCGTTCGCTCGCGAAGGCGCCGACGTGCTGATCTCCTATCTTCCCGAGGAAGAAGACGATGCCCGGGCAACCGCCCGACTGGTCGAGAAGGCGGGCCGCAAGGCGGTCACCGTACCGGGTGACATCCGCGTCGAGGCCCACTGCGCTGCCATCATCGACACGGCGATGACCGAGCTGGGCGGGTTGGACATCCTGGTCAACAACGCCGCCTACCAGATGTCGCAGGACAACGGGATCTTCGACATCTCGACCGAGCAGTTCGACCGGGTGATGAAGACCAACCTGTACGCGATGTTCTGGCTCAGCAAAGAGGCCGTGCTGAGGATGCAGCCCGGCTCGACGATCATCAACACTGCATCGATCCAGGGCTACCAGCCGTCACCGCAGCTGTTGGATTACGCCACCACGAAGGCCGGCATCATTGCGTTCACCAAAGCGCTCGCGGCGAACGTGTCAGACAAGGGCATTCGTGTCAACGCTGTCGCACCGGGTCCGATCTGGACCCCGTTGATCCCGGCCACCATGCCCAAGGAAAAGGTCGAGTCCTTCGGTGCGGACACCCCGATGGGCCGTGCCGGTCAGCCGGCCGAACTTGCGCCGCTGTACGTCTTCTTCGCTTCTCAGGAATCCAGCTACGTCACCGGCGAGGTTCTGGGCGCTACCGGCGGCAAGCCGCTCGCCTGACGCGAGGTTCACCCTCAGAGTTCGGCCTGACGAACAACACACCCCGACGGGACCGGCTTCCTGAACAAGGGCGACCGAGCCGGTCCCGGAACTTCTTCGACGACGGACTTGACGACGCCCTGGGCCCGCTGTATTGGTAAAAGAGAGTTGAGTCAAGGGCACTCAACACCGGGAGATCCCGGGACTGATCGAGCTTTGGTGAAGGAGCACCAAGGAGGAGATGACCATGCTTCTGCGTACCGACCCGTTCCGCGAACTCGATCGGATGTTCGAGCAGTTCACCGGCACCACCAGCCGGCCCGCGGTGATGCACGTCGACGCCGAACGCGACGGCGACACCTTCTACGTGTACTTCGACCTGCCCGGCGTCGACCCCGACTCGATCGACCTGACCGTCGAGCGCAACGTGCTGCAAGTCAAGGCCCACCGGCAGCGCCGGACCAGGGGCGGCGTCGAGTCGGTGATCAGCGAGCGGCCGATGGGCGTGTTCAGCCGGCAGTTGTTCCTCGGCGACACCCTGGACACCGACAACCTGAAGGCGGCGTACGACAACGGGGTGCTGACCCTGGAGATCCCCGTCTCCGACCGGGCCAAGCCCCGCAAGATCGCCATCGGCTCCGGCAACGGCGGCGGCCCCAAGCAGATCAAGGGCTGACTACGTCACCGCCGGCTCCGAAACCCGGCCGTGGTGTGTCGACCGGCGTGCCGGCCGGGGTGGGCGCCGCCGGGCTGCTGGTCGCTGCGGCGGTCGTTGGGTTGGCTCTGGCCGGTCGGCGGCGGGCGGGGGTCTCTCGCCTGATCAGTCGTTGGGCGGACCCGTTGAGTTCCGGCCGTATCCGGCAGGCCAGGTCAGGCCAGGACCTGTGCCGACAGCGGTGCCCGGTCTTGTTTGCGGCCGGGCACCGCTGCCGGTCAGCTTCCGGCCGGTGCGGGTGACACCGGTGCCTGCGGCCGGCGCTCACGCTTGCGGACCGCGCCGACGATCAGGTCGACGGCGAGGAACGCCAGCAACGGGATGCCGAGCAGCGGCAGCGCCCAGGCGATCGCGATGACGACCGGAACACCGACGACGATGCCCCAGGCGGGCAACTGCTGCCACGCACCGCGGGCAGGCGGCGTGCCGATCGGCGCCCGCCGGTCGGCACGGGTGGGCCGGCGTTGCCACCACATCCGGTAACCCCAGATGATGACGGTGATCAGGCCGATGGCGAGGGCGGCGAGCAGGATCTGGTTGACGACGCCGAACAGCAGGCCCATGTGGGCGTTGATGCCCCAGGAGCTGAGTTTGGCCAGGAAGGGCCAGTCGGCGAAGTCGACCCGGTCGGTGATGGCGCCGGTGGGGTGCATGGCAACGCTGTCGAGCCGGACCGGCCACCGGTTGTCGGTCTGGGTGACCGTCCAGGCGCCGGCGTCATCGGCGGGCGGGGTGATCTGCACCGGGCCGTCGAGCCCGGCGCCACGCGCACTGGTCAGGACGGTGTCGATGGCGGCCGGGTCGACGGCGGGGCCCGCGCCGGAGGCATTGTCGCTGTGGTGGCCGCCGGGCGCGGCCGGCGCCGTCGCGTCGAGTTCGGTGGCGACGTACGGCCTGCTGCCCTTGACGGCGTCCAGGGCGGCGCTGAAGTTGGCGCCGGCGTAGCCGGACCAGGTCAGGCCGGTCGCGGACAGGGTGAGCAGGCCGACGGCGAGCCAGATGCCGGTGGCGGCGTGCCAGCTGCGGGTGCGCCGGACGCCCTTCTTGGCGGCCAGTTCGGGGGTTAGCAGGCGGCGGGCGGTGCGGTTGCCGCGCTGCCGGCGCCACCACAGGACCACGCCGCCGAGGGCGAGGACCCACAGCCAGCTGGCCGCGAGTTCGGAGTACAGCTCGCCGGGCTTGCCGAGCTGCAGGTCGCGGTGGAACTGGTCGAGCCACGTGTTCAGCGGTGTCGCGGTCCACCAGGTGGGTAGCCGGCCGGTCACCTCGGCGGTGTACGGGTTGACGTAGACGGTGTGGACGAGCTCCGACTCCGCGGTGAACTGCGCTGAGCTGAAGTCGACCTGGGTGGTGGCGTCGGCTTCGCCCACCCGGACCGCGATCAGATCGCCGTCGGGGTGGGCGGCGCGTGCCGACGCGACCTGCTCGGCCACCGGCCGCGCGGTGCCGCCGGGGTCGGCGACGACCAGCTCGGTGCTGTAGACGATCTTGTCCAGCGTCGGTACGAGGCTGAAGAGCAGACCGGTGGTGGCCGCGATCAGGATGAACGGCGCGACCAGGATGCCGGCGAAGAAATGCAGTCGCAGCAGCAGCGGGCCGAAGCTGCGGGCGTGGGCGGGACGGCGTTCGGTCGGATCGGTTACCGGGGCCGCTTCGGCGACTTCAGGAACGGTGGTCATCGGCTGTCCTCGTCGGGGAAGGCGGCGCGCGCCGGCGGGCCGCATCGGGGTCGCAGTCGACGTGCCGGTGCCCCGGCTCATGCGTCGTGTGACCTCCGCGGCGTCGAGGAGGTCACCGCGATAGTCGTCGGCCGGCACCCGTGAGTTCCCAGGAGTCCCTCAGCTGTTGAGCGATCGTTGTCAATTCGTCCCGGGGGTGCTTCGCCAATTGGCCGCAGAAGGCGCGCCGTCCTGTACGCGACGTCCTGAACGTGATCTGAGACCACGCCCGCAGTCTCGTCGAGAAACAGCAAGCGGTGGCCGCCGGCATTCACCGACGGCCACCGCCGCCCAATACGGAGTCAGCATGCCCGGGAGCCATCACCATCCCGACGGTCTGCACCCGGCGGATTGTCGTTCAGTGCTGATCGAGCTCCTGATCGGTGATCCATGATCCGTGGAAGCCGGTAGTTACCCGGCGGGGCAGGGTGACGGACGCGACCGGCCTGCCACCGATGTCGGTGGCATCGAGCACGAGCAGTTTCGAGCCGCCGCCGGCCACCACGTCCGGGCCGAGCTTGACGATCGCGGTGGCGGCGGGCCGCCACCGGAGACGGCGTATCGGTAGCCGGCGACGCGCCCGACCCGCTCGTCGTCGATGGTGGGGAACTCGATCCCGCGGGCGTCGAGCCTGGTCTCGGTGACGTTGCGGGTGCTCGGGTCGAGCACCCGGCGGTGCAGGCGCGCCATGCCACTGCCGCCCACCCCATCGGGATGGGCGGCTTGATCTGTCAGTCGGACAGCTTGACGCTCGACGCCGGCACCGACACGTAGTGCGCCTGGCTGGTGAGTTGGCCGGCGCCCTCGGCAGCGGTGACACCGACCTTGTCGGCGAAGTCCTGCGCCGCGGGCGTGACGGTGCCGGTGAAGTCGATGGAGTCGCCCTGCTTCACCTTGTAGTTGGATTCGTCGCCGGTGCCGGTCAGCTGCACCCAGAGCCGGTTCTGCTCGCTCGAACCGACCCAGAAGCCCTCATCGGCAGGCACTGACTGCACCCGCACCGCACGACCGACGGCCTGCCGGCCGTTCTGGGCGCTCAGGTCTGCGGCGATCTCCGGTTCCAGCAGGTTCGCGTCGCCGGCGGTCAAGCTGCCGGCCGCACCGGCCTGCCCGGCCCCGTCGGCCTCGGAAGGAGTGGTCGTGGGAACCGCGGACGAAGCGGTGGCCTGCGGAGTGGTGGCCGTCGTGCGAGGCGAATTCCCGGAGGAGTCATCCGAGTCGTCACCGCCGCACTGGGACAACAACAGCACCAATCCGATTACTAAAAGTAGCAAGAGCAGCAGGGGTAGGAGCCATTTTCGCCGGGTGGGAGGTCCACCCACTGGCACGGCGGCGGGACGGGGACCTGGGGTGTTCGGTGTGGGCATGGTCGGCGTCATGCCCACCCCCTCGCCCCCGAAACCAGGCCAAGATCACGTCAAGCGCACTCTGAACTGGATTTTCATCTCACTGTTATCCGATTACCCCCATCCGCGGGACAGGTCTTGCCGGCTCGGGCCAGGCCTGCTCGACTGATTGGTTGGAGCTGGACATGCGCTCGGTCATGCGTGCGGGTCCGCTGCGGGGAGCTCAGAATTTTAACTGTGGGTGATCGGCGACCGGGCAGCCGGCCCGCGGCCTCAGCCGGCCCGCGGCCTCAGCCGGCCCGCGGCCTCAGCCGGCCCGCGGCCTCAGCCGGCCTGCGGCCTCAGCCGGCCTGCGGCCTCAGCCGGCCTGCGGCCTCAGCCGGCCTGCGGCCTCA